>NZ_JAJNDM010000001.1:0-1069923 GCF_021043345.1 Bacillus sp. BS3(2021) | reverse complement strand
GGCACGCCGCCAGCGTTCGTCCTGAGCCAGGATCAAACTCTCCATGAAGTTTGATAATGACTACGCACATTCGCATGCGCGATTTATTTAATGAATTAACAGGTACGTTTGTCTTGTTTAGTTTTCAAAGATCATTTCCGCCTCTCAAAGAAGCGACTTTACTAATATAACATTCTATCATCGTGAATGTCAACAACTTTTTTTAAAAGATTTTCGAAGTTGTTTTTATAAAGCCTCCTTTTTAGGGGCGGATATTAATATAACATCTATTTTCGTTTTGCACAATAGCTTTTTTAAAAAAATAATAATCAAATGATTCGGACTCAGATGATTCCTGATCATCTCGACCTCCGGCAGTTGACAGCATTTATTTCTTCTTACTGCTTTCTTCTATATAAAAGTATACAGCGGTCTTTAAAAATTGATTTGCTAAAGCTGCACATGTCCAAAGCTTCGAGGATGACATTAAACTCTCCGTTATCAGCTTTTACTTGAATAAAAAGCTCCTCATTCCGGAGCTTTGTAACAGAATATATATTCTTCTCATTTTCATTCACGCTGGTTGGCGGATAAAGATTGTGCAGCCTACCTTTTCAGCTTGGCGGTCGAATGTCTGACAACCAGTTCAGGTTTGTAGACGGTGGAATGTTCAAGCTGATTCGTGTTGCGTCCCTCAACTTTGGCAATCATCCATTTTGCCGCCTCAATCCCCATCTGCATTTTCGGATGAGTGACTGACGTCAGCTTCACTTCAGATGCCTCGCTCAAATGTGAGTTGTCATATCCGACAATCGAAATGTCTTCCGGCACTTTCAAACCGAATTCCCTCACGACATCCAACACCAAAAGCGCTATCTCGTCATTATAGCAGAATATGGCAGTCGGACGGTCTGATGAAGAAAGCCGCTTCCTGGCTTCAGCTATCGTTTTTTGTTTTTTGTTCTCTGTTGTGTACGTCACGACCATTTCAGGGTAAAACGACAAGCCGTTTTCTCTGAAAGCACGGATAAATCCTTTCATCCGGTTGGCGCCCTGCATATCGTCCTGTTTAAAGAAACCGAACACTTTTTCATGGCCGAGTTTAATCAAATGCTCAGTGGCGATAAAGCCACCGTGTTCATCATCCAAAATGAAATGGGGCGGATTTAGCTCCTGATAAAATTGGTTGATCATCAAATACGGAATATGATGTTGTTCAAGCGTCAGATAGTAACTTAAATTCGGGTTAAAGCTTCCTGTTTTCGTCGGCTCCACGATCAACCCAGCAATTTTTTTATCGAGCATATTCACAAGGCATTGTTTTTCTTTTTCAATGTCATTATTGGTGCTCGCGACGACAAGGGTGTATCCTTCGCTGGACAGTGACGATTCGATTCCTCTTATAATAGAAGGAAAAATGTAATCCGAAAGGTAAGTCGTAATAACCCCGATCATCTTATTTCTTTCCCTTCCTTTTTCAGAAAGCTGAAGACGGTGAGAGCAATACGTCCCTGAGCCCTGCTCTCTGTATAAAAGCCCTTCATGAACAAGGTCGCCAATCGCTTGCCGGATCGTGTGCCTGCTTACATCAAATATTTTCATCAATTCGTTTTCCGAATGAATTTTTTCCCCCGGCTTCACTTTGCCTTCATATATCCACGATTTAATTTTATTTTTCACCATGCTGTATTTTGTAGGTTCACTCATCAGATCAACCCTTTACTGATCTTGTACGTACGAATACGTTCTATTATAAAGGAAAAGATGTTTGCATTGCTACATATTGGAGAAATTAAGCAAAATTTTTCGAAAAATCAGCTTGTCGTCCGTTTCTTTTTTTAGTATAGTAGAATATAACTAAATAACTTGATGACCACAAGGGGAGCCTCGAGGCTGAGAGTGAACGACCGTTCTGACCCTTTGAACCTGTTAGTTAACGCTGGCGTAGGGATGTGGCAAAGTCATTTCTAATTGCATCCAAAGCAGTGCGTGGAAAACTTTCCTACTCCTTCCCCGCATTGCTTTTTTTATTGGGAAAGAAGTCCAGTATCCCTTTGTTCATCAAAAGTGAGGGTTATGATGAATCAATCTAAACAACTTGTACAGCTGATTGAAATTGCGTTTATGACAGGAATAGCACTTATACTTGATATGGTGTCCGGAATGTTTTTAAAAATGCCTCAAGGCGGTTCAATCGCCGTCATGATGATTCCGATCTTCCTGATTTCCTTTAGATGGGGGCTGAAGGCAGGGCTGGCAACCGGGTTTTTAGCCGGATTGCTTCAGTTTGTCACTGGAGGATATTACATAGTTCATCCTCTGCAGCTTTTTCTTGATTACTTTATCGCGCCTACAGCCGCGGGAATCGGCGGCTTTTTTGCCGGATCGATCAGAAATGCTTCAGTCGAGAAACAAAAAGGAAAGATCATTTTCTATGTTACGCTGGCCGTCTTTCTCGGAAGCGGACTGAAATTTCTCGCTCATGTCATCAGCGGCGCTGTCTTTTTTGGAAACTATGCGCCTGAAGGCACTCCGGTATGGATTTATTCCTTGGTATATAATGGAACATATATGCTTCCGTCTTTCATTGTCTGCACAATTGTCCTTTGTTTACTGCTGCTAACCGCGCCAAAACTCTTGGAAAACAGATCAGACATGAGATAGCATAAAAAAACAGCGGACTCGCCTGAGATTCCGCTGTTTTTTTATGATTTAATCAAATCTGCGACCAATATATACCGCTCCGGTGCTGAACCGATAAAGTCAAAAGGATAGCAGGTGGAAACCGTCAATGTTGCTCTCGGCTTTGGTACAATCACCGTCCGGTCATCCGCATCCACGATCCGCACCTTTTTCACTTTGTATGTAAAAGTTCCGTAGGAAGCTTCAACAATTAACTGATCGCCCTTCCCCACTCGGCCGAGTTTTCGGAAAACCGTATCCCGGTGGCCTGATAAAACCGAGTTGTCATCTTCTCCAGGCAGAACGGAACCAGCGAAATGGCCCACGCCTTTTTGCAGCTCGTCTTCATCTGTCCCGTGATATATAGGAATCCTTGCATTGATTTTCGGAATGACAAGATCGCCGATTTTCTCCCCGGTTTTAAATGTTTGATCAATCACCGTTTTTTCTTTTTTCGCCGTCTGAATCGGAGGTTTTTCAGGCTTTTCTTCTTCTTTCATCTGCTGAAATGAAAAAAGAGCGTAGCCGTGCATTAACTTGAACACATTCGTTGTTGTAAAATAAGCGCCGCACACAACCATCACAATAGCTGCGAGCCAGATGATTTTTTTTCGATGTGCCTTAATTTCCTTTCACTCCTTATAAAAACTTCCCATTCTCTACATAATTAGAATGGGAAGTGACATGTTAAGCCGCTTTGCGAAGCCTTCTGATCATGAAGAATCCGCCAAACATCAGAACGGCGCCTAAGATCGACCATTCCGCGTAATGCCCGGCTGTCTTTGGAAGCTTTGCCCCTTTAACCGTCTTTTTCACATGAGATGGCTTTGATTCATGTTTGACAGCCGTTTGGGTTTGCTTCACTTTTGACCCTGTATCATGAATTAAATCAGATCCGATCATGTCAGGCGTCAGCAATACATCCAAAATGAAGTTGCCTTGCAGATCGTATACTTCCACCAGAAGGCTTGCTCCCTTCAGATCTTCCGCGCTGACAAGCGTTGTCAAAGACACTTCTTTTTTCTTTCCGTCTTTAACAAGATAGTATTTTGTTTTCACTTCAAGCGTCTTCTGAAGATCGTTTAAAATGGATAGCATTTCAGCGATATCCTGAGCTGAGAGCTCTGATACAGACTCGAAATCGGCTACCGCTTCAAGACGTTCTCCAAGAGCCATCAAATCATTTTCAAGGTTTGGATTTTTATCGCGCACCTTTCGGAGATGATTCACGAGCCTTTCCCACTCCTGATCATCCACACCCAATTCTTGAAACAGGTTCCCGATCTGAAAATCGTCTTCTTCATATGTCACAGTGAAAAGCGCATCGTCCAATTCGTATTCAAACATAAACACGTCGAGAATGTTTTGGCCGCTTTCCATATAGCCATTTTCAACAAAAAGGTCAGCCGCTTCTTTTTCGCTCAATCCGTATTCTTTTAAATAGGATGCCAAAAGTTGATTAGTCAGTCTTTCCCCTAAAAAATCTTTCAACTCTTCCACCGACTCAAAATCTTTTAAACTTTCATCATATGTATCCTGTAAATAAGCTTCCAATTCTTTTTCTGTCATTCCTATTTCTTCAAGATACTCTTGAAGCTCGGCCTGTTTCGGCGCGGCAAAAGCACCAGCTGCCGGCACTAAAACCAGGATGCAGACCAATAGTGACATCAGCCTTTTTTTCATTTCTTATGACCCCCTAAATTTATCTTTCATTTTGATTATAGTGGAAATATTTTTAAAAACATGTATTGTAATTGAAAATCTTTTCGTCTATAATATTCTGTTCTTTTTCCTGTTTAAACAGGCATAATCTTCCCCTCTATTGAATGTAATATAGTAAAGCGAATAGAGGAGGTATGCAAATGAACCCTTACTATATGATGCTCTTATGTTACGTCCTATCGATCATCCACTTTTTAATAGGCTACCGGGAAGCCCTGAAAATAAGCGGAGCTGACGGGCTGGTCAACGGAACCGCAATGATCTCCTGTATTCCGCTTGGCGCGGTTTTCGCTTTTTTCGCGCACTTTTTTTGGAAAATGACGATTTAATTTCAGAAATGAACTTTTCACCGGCGAACTTGCATTTCAGCGTTATTCACAGACGGCAGCAGTTTATGCTATGATTAATAGAACTTCAATTTACAAAAAATTCACAAAGATTGGAGGGAAGAGAATGGCCAAAGCCGTGGCTTCACAAGAAGTCGCCAATATGCTCAACGACTGGTACATACTGATGAAAAAAAGAGACATTTCAGGCTCAATCGAAATGAAAGATGACATAGATAAAGCAATTGAAAAAATGGAAGAAGATCATGACGTTCTACTCTATTATCAAATGCTCGATTTTCGCTTAAGGCTCCTTCTTGAAGATATCTCCCAATCTTCCACCGAAAAATTGGAGGCCATCAGTTTTCAAGACAAAGATCCAAAAAGTACGGACGACAAGCTGAATTATTATTTTTACCTGTTTAAAGGGATTTATGAAGACTACAAGCAAAACCATACAGAAGCGCTCAATTTTTTCAGAATAGCGGAAAAAAGACTGAGCGTCATTCAAAATGAAATTGAAAAAGCTGAATTTCATTATAAAATCGGTGTTTTGTATTACAACTTAAAAGCGACATGGCTGTCGATTCATCACATCAACATTGCCTCCGGCATCTTTCAAGGGTATGACGGGTATGCCAAGCGGGTCATCAACTGCAAAATGCTGATCGGGCTCAATTATATTGACCAATTTAAGTTCTCCGAAAGTGAAGTATTATTAAAGGAAGCGATCGAAAAAACCGAAAAAATCGGCGACCAATTCCTTTTACCGTGCACCTACTATAATATGGGCTTTTTGAAGAGTAAGGAAGACAAGCAGGAGGAAGCGCTAAAGTATTACAATAAAGCTTTTGCAATCAAAGATTTTGAAACGAAAGCCAAGTATGCTTACCTTCTTTGCGTTTATGAAAACACAAGGTCTCTTTTCAAAACCAACGCACACAAACAAGCATTTAAATGGATCGAAGTGGGCTTTAAAAAATCCCGGGAAATGAACAGCGAAATTTTCGAATTGAAATTCAAAATTTTATATACATTATATTCTGATACACAGAATAAACTGGAAATAATCAAGGACTATGTTCACCAGTTGGAAAATGAAAAAGCCTGGGTAGATTTGGAGGAATTATTGATGGATGTAGCGAATTACTACAGGCGAGAAAAGTTATATGAAGAAGCCATATACTTTTACATTAAAACAGACAAGGCGAGCAAGCTCGCTGGAAGAGGAGGAGAATAAAATGAAAAAAGTATTATTAACAGCAGTTGTATTAGGCGCAGTTATCAGCTTTTCATTCGTAAACCATGCACCGGAAGCGGCTTCTCAAGGAGATCAGGTACTTCTGGCATCCCGGGGATCAGGAGCATAAAATATTTAAAAAAATACCCATTCAGACATCTTCTGAATGGGTATTTTGCACTTTATATTCATATTCAGGAGGGATCGATATGGGAAAGAAAGTACTGCTGACAGGTTTTGACCCCTTCGGGGGAGAAACGGTCAATCCGTCTTGGGAAGCTGTAAAACGGCTGAACGGAGAAAAAGTCGAAGGCGTCTCTATCGTGGCGGAGCAGATCCCGACCGTTTTTCATCATTCAGCGGCCGTTTTGGAAAAAGCGATCGAAAAGCACCATCCCGATATCGTCATTTGTGTAGGACAAGCAGGCGGCCGGGCTCACATTACTCCGGAACGCATCGCAATCAACATCGATGACGCCCGCATTCCGGATAATGAAAAACGGGAACCGATCGATGAACCGATCGCGGCAGACGGGCCTGCAGCTTACTGGTCCGCGCTTCCGATCAAACTCGTTGTGAAAGAGTTGAGAAAAAACGGAATCCCGGCCTCCGTCTCTAATTCAGCTGGAACATTCGTATGCAACCATCTTTTTTACCAGTTAATGCACCGTATAGACCGCACCTCGGCAAACATCCGCGGAGGGTTCATCCACATTCCGTATCTCCCCGAACAAACAGTCGATAAGCACGAGCCGAGCCTCAGCCTTGAAACGATCGTCGAAGGGCTGAGGCTAGCCGCCGTCGTCTCTGCCCTTCACGAAAAAGACATTCGCGAAACCGGAGGCTCGCTCAGCTGAAACCGAAGCCGCCTCAAGGCGGCTCTCCGGATTCGCACACTTCCGGATTCTTGTACATCCCTGTGTGTTTTTCTTTTAAAAAAGTAAACACTATAAGAAAAACAGATAAAAGGGTGAACACGGATGCAGAAATCTTATGCCGTTTTCGGGCTCGGTCAGTTCGGCGGCAGTCTTGTCAAAGCCTTCCACGCAAAAGGGGCGGAAGTTTTAGGCATCGACAAATCCGAAGAAAAAGTAAACGAATATTCTGCTTATGCAACCTACACCATTTGCGCCAATGCCGTTGATGAAAATACATTGAAACAAATCGGAATACGCAACATCGATCACGCCTTTGTATCATTCGGCGATGACATTGAAGCAAGCATTCTGACTTCGCTTTTGCTGATTGAAATGGGCGTTCCCAAAGTATGGACGAAAGCGCAAAATGACTATCACCAAAAGGTTCTCCATAAAATCGGCGTCCATCGTATCATTCATCCCGAAAAAGATATGGCCAAGCGGATAGCCAGCCATATCACCTCGGAAAAGATGATCGATTTTGTTGAGCTGTCGCCAAATTACAGCATCGTCGAAATTGTGGCAACAAAAAAGCTGGACAAAAGAAGCCTGGGGGATATCGATGTACGCGCCAACTTCGGCTGCAACATCGTCGGCATAAAAAGAGACGGGCATTTCATCATCGCACCGAGCGCTGATGACTTGATATACGAAAACGATATTTTGATTGTGATCGGGCAAAACAAAGATATTGAGACCTTTGAAAAAAAGGGCGATTAACCGTGAAGTTTAAACAGATTCAATTAAGCCCGTCCCAACTGCTCGTGCTGGTGTTTTTATTTTTCATCATATTAGGAACTCTTTTATTGAAGACCCCGGCAGCGACGTCTAAATCCATAGGCTGGATTGATACGCTTTTTACATCGACATCGGCGATGACTGTTACCGGCCTAGCCGTCGTTGATACAGGCACGGATTATACGTTGTTCGGTCAGCTCATGATCCTCGTTCTCATCCAGATCGGGGGACTCGGCATCATGTCATTTGCAGTGCTCATTTTTATCATGCTCGGAAAAAAAATCGGCCTGAAAGAACGGCTGTTGATTCAACAGTCTCTCAATCAAACTTCTTTAGGCGGGATCATTAAGCTCATCAAGAGTTTGTTTATTTACTCCTTCGCAATTGAAATGCTGGCCATGCTGATACTGGCTGTCAAATGGGTACCTGAATACGGTTTCGCACGCGGCGTCTACTACAGCCTGTTCCACGCGGTTTCCGCCTTTAACAATGCGGGATTTTCCATTTGGCCGGACAGTTTAATACGGTATAAAAGCGATCCGCTCGTCAACTTGGTGATCAGTTTTTTGTTTATCATCGGCGGGATAGGGTTTACCGTATTGTCTGATCTATGGCATAAGCGGAGCTTGAAAAAGTTAAGCCTTCATTCGAAATTGATGATATACGGTACGTTTATCATCAATTTGTCAGCCATGATCTTTATTTTTCTGCTTGAGTATCAAAATCAAAAAACGCTCGGCATGCTTCCGCCAGCTGAAAAACTTTGGGGCGCCTATTTTCAGGCCGTGACCCCGCGAACAGCCGGGTTTAACACGACAGATATCGGAAGCCTGCACGAAAGCACGATCACACTTTTGCTCCTTCTTATGTTTGTCGGAGCGGGGAGCGCATCCACCGGCGGAGGAATCAAGCTGACGACGTTTCTTGTCATTCTCCTGTCGGTTATCACTTTTTTAAAAGGCAAAAAACATATTTCGATAGCAAAAAAAACGCTGAAAGACCAATTGATCATTCGTTCGCTCGCTATTTCGACTATCAGTGTGCTGTTGATTTTAGCGGCTGTCTTTATTTTAAATATGACAGAACCTAAGCCGTTTTTGGCGATTTTGTTTGAAGTCGTATCAGCCTTCGGCACGGTCGGCCTGTCAATGGGGATTACGGCTGACCTGACCCCTGTCGGAAAGATACTGATTATTTTCATTATGTTTCTCGGAAAACTCGGACCGCTCACATTGGCGTTTTCCCTGGCCAGACCTGAACAGGAAAACATCCGCTATTCAAGCGAAGATATTTTGACCGGATAAGGTGCAAACTTTAAAGCGCCTTATGTGTTTTCCCTTTCACGGACGGGACGGTGTTTTTCCTCATGCTTTGCGAGGCCATGAACAAGATAATACCTGAAAAAATGACCGCTCCGCCGATCACCTGCGTCATCATGACGGATTCGTCTAAAATCCAATACGCCAGCGCAACCGCTCCGACAGGTTCAAATAAAATCGCCACAGAAATCATATTTGTGCTCAGCCATTTCAGCACCCAGTTAAACAGCGAGTGGCCGAGCAAAGTCGGAATGACGGCAAGCAGAAAGAAATACCCCCAATCTGACGCAGGATAAGAAAAAAAGGCGGCGCCCGAAAACAGACAGTACAGGCATAAAGTGATGGCGCTGATTCCATACACAATAAACGTGTAAACGGTCAAACTGTGGCGTTTTCTGACATGCTGGCCAAACAGCAAATATGCCGTCACAAGCGCACACGCCAATAGTGCAAGAATGTCGCCGTAGAGCGCCTGGCCGCTTACTTTGAAATCCCCCCAGCTGATGTACGCGCTTCCGCCGATCGCGAGAAGCGCACTGATGATTCCAGCGAACGACACTCTTTCTTTAAATAAAAAGTATGTACCGATAAAAGAAAAAATCGGCTGCAGCGTCACAAGAACAACCGAGCTCGCCACTGAGGTGTATTCAAGCGAACGAAACCATAAAATAAAATGAAATGCCAAAAAGAACCCCGCTGCCGCTGAAAACAGCCAGTCCTTTTTCGAAAAATACAAGACTTCTTTTCTTTTTCCCCAGAAAAAAGGAAAGATCAGCAAAGCGGAAAAAAAGAGACGATAAAAAGCGATGATTCCAGCGTCAGCCGTTGACAGTCTGACAAAGATGGCGGAGGAAGACACAGCCAGCACCCCGACCACTAATGCGATATACGGGTACAATGTTGTTCTCAAATAAATCCTTCCTTCTATTCATTTTTCTTAAGCATATCCGATGGCGATGCGAAAATCGAGTGTTTTTTGGTTATTTTACCAGCCTGCGATATGGTACAGTAAAAACAGGAGGGGATATGATGAGCATTTTTAATGAAGCGAGAAAAGAACTTTGGAGCGAGATTCAAGGCCTGTCAGACGAAACGCTGAATAAAAGGCCCTCGGAGGACGAATGGAGCATTCAAGAAGTGATCGACCACCTGAAAAAAATCGACCTGATGGCACTTCAAATCCTAAAGGAACAAATCAAGCATGCACCGGTCAAAACAATCGAAGATAAACCGGTGCATCAGTCGGAAGACAGAAGCTCCAAACGAAAGGCGCCCCCATATGCAGAGCCTGAAAGAAAAACGGCGGATGCTTTAACCCTCAAAGCTGAGCTCGACAATGTCAGAACACAATTAACTTCAGTCATCGCCGCCTTTCATGATGAAGATTTTCAAAGGGTGCTGCCGCATCCGGTTTTCGAAGAGCTTACGGTCAGACAGTGGCTCGACTTCATCGGCCATCATGAAAGAAGACATATTAAACAGATCAAGGAAATCAAACAGAAACTATTATAATACACGGAAAGCCCCGGCTTTAGAGGCCCGGGGCTTTTCATCCGCTCAGGCAAACGACCTGGCGTCTTTCGTGGCAGCAGGCGAATACGCCCACACTTCTGCCTGGTCGCCTTGATGGATCAAGCCGGGGCGTTCGACGACGCAGACGATTCCCCTTCTTCCGATCGCATGGCGCACAAAGCGCGAAGCAAGCTTCGGTTTGTCGGGAAACTGCTCCTGAATGACTTCTCCGGGCTGAATGCACGGCTCGTTCTCACCCTCGCTCAACAGAGAGGCGCCGCTTGGAAAAACGATTCTGCTTCCTTCTCTTAATGAAGTTAAATCAGGCAGTCCGCTTAATGCGATATTAGCCCCGAGCCATTCCGGAAGGACCGCAGGAACGTTCAGCCGTCCGGCAATCTCAAGACACTCTTCGACCGAGACAATTGAAATCTGCCTCCTGTTGAAAATCTCCGTCCCTCTTTTATACATCGGCTCCCTTGCTCCCGCTTTTTTCGTCAGTCCAAAATGCAGATCACCCGGTATTCCCCCATAATCAATCACAATCTTTTCTTGTTTCTCTGTCACAAATGACGGTGTGTCCGCTATGTATACGTTCTCTGCAACAGCCGTGTGCTTTTTCCACATTCAACCCATCCCCTTTTTTCAAGATGTGATTTATTTTACAATGCATCCCTTTTTTTCTCAAATTGAGAAAGCCCGCTGTGCGTTCACACAGCGGGATTCATGCATTTCTTTATACAGTTTTCGGGGTTAGATTAAAGCAGCGTTTGTAAATCCAATTGTACGCTTTTTCGTTCAGGTCTCTCGGGTTTCCGACCGTTTGCGGATCTTTCATCGCTTCTTTTGAAAGGCGGTCGATCATGTCAGGTGATACGCCTTGCT
The DNA here is from genome assembly GCF_021043345.1 of Bacillus sp. BS3(2021). Taxonomy (NCBI): domain Bacteria; kingdom Bacillati; phylum Bacillota; class Bacilli; order Caryophanales; family Bacillaceae; genus Bacillus; species Bacillus sp. BS3(2021). The sequence continues at coordinate 1,058,603 of NZ_JAJNDM010000001.1, read as the reverse complement.
CTTCAAGACTAGGAATCTCCAAGTCTTCCACAAGCTGATACATCCAGTTCACTGCAGCTTTAGCCGCTTCCACTGTAGACATGCCGCTTGTGTCAATGCCGAACGCTTTTGCAATGCGGGCAAATTTTTCAGGGTAGCCTTTCCAGTTGTATTCCATTACAGGACCCATCATCGCCGCCACACATTGGCCGTGCGCGACAGGAATGATTCCTCCGAGCGTCTGGCTCATCGCGTGAGCAGCGCCTGCAGATTCGCTTCCGTAAGAAAGGCCTGCAAGCATAGCCGCCTGCGCCATGCCGTATCTCGCTTCAAGATCTTCCCCATCGGCAAACGCTCTGCGGATGTAATGTGCGCCGTATTCGATGGCAAGAAGGGCCACCGCGTCAGTTATCGGCTGAGCAAATTTCATCGTATAGCACTCGATGGCGTGAGCCAAAGCGTCAACGCCGGTCATCGCTGTGACGTGCGGAGGCATTGATACATGCAATTCAGGATCGATAACAGTCAAGTGAGCAGCAATCAGCGGGCCGCCCGTATTGAATTTAAATTCACGCTCTTCATCTGTGATAACCGCCCATTGTGTAACTTCTGAGCCGGTTCCGGCAGTCGTCGGGATCGTTGTAAGCGGAGGAATCCGGTTTTCAAGAGGCTTCTTTCCTTCTGCCGCTTCATAGTCAAGAACCGAGCCTTCATGAGTGGCTTCGACTCCGATCGCTTTCGCCGTATCCATTGAGCTTCCGCCGCCGACTGCTACAAGGCCGTCGCAGTTTTCTTCAGCATACAGTTTGGAACCTTCAGCGACAAGACGGACAGGCGGATTCGGCTCGACTTTATTAAAGACGACAACTTCAACGCCTGCTTCCTGAAGGGATTCAACGACCGGGTTTGTTACTCCTGCTTTGTAGATGCCGGGGTCTGTGACAAGCAGCGCTTTTGAAACGCCAAGTTTTTTCACTTCTTCGCCCACATGTTTAACGGCTCCGATTCCGTGCTTAATGACGGTCGGGATTTCAAACGTGTGGAATTTGTTCATCGCTTCTACTTTCATATTTAAAGTCATGAATCATTTCCTCCTTCTTATGCTTTAAACCAATTGACAGCCGCCGGTTTCGTATTGCGGTAGACGTGCTTCACTTCTGTGTATTCTTCAAGGCCCATGCGGCCAAGTTCGCGGCCGATGCCTGACTGCTTGTAACCTCCCCAAGGCGCTTGTGCGAAATAAGGGTGGAAGTCATTGATCCAGACGGTTCCCATGCGCAGTTTGGCAGCGACGCGTTCCGCTTTTTCGATGTCTTTTGACCAAACGGCGCCGGCAAGGCCGTAAATCGTATCGTTTGCAAGTGAGACAACTTCTTCTTCTGTTTTGAATGTTTCAACTGTTAATACAGGACCGAATACTTCTTCCTGAACGATTCTCATATCTGATGTACAGCCCGAGAAGATTGTCGGCAGATAGAAGAAGCCATTTGCAAGTTCAGGGTCCTCCGGACGCTTTCCGCCTGTTTCCAGCTTGGCGCCTTCTTGCAGGCCAATTTCTACATATTTTTCAATTTTGCTGCGGTGCTCAGCTGAAATGAGCGGACCGCTCTGTGTCTCCTCGTGGAATCCGTTGCCAAGTTTGATTTTTTTCGCACGCTTGACAAGCTCTGCGACAAACTCGTCATGAATGGATTTTTCAACGAGAAGACGAGCACCCGCGGAGCAAACCTGTCCTGCGTGGAAAAATACCGCATTCAGCGCCTGGTCAACCGCTACGTCAAAATCTGCGTCTTTAAACACAATATTCGGATTTTTTCCGCCAAGCTCAAGCGCAATTTTTTTCACATTCGTACTTGCAGCCTGCATGATTTTCTTTCCGGTTTCAATTCCGCCGGTGAAGGAAATTAAGTCGACGTCTGTATTTCTGGCAAGTTCATCGCCGACAGTGGCTCCGGGGCCGAGAACAAGGTTGGCAACCCCTTTAGGCACACCGGCTTCTTCCATCAGCTTGAAGATCTTAATGGTTGTCAGCGGTGTGATTTCACTTGGTTTGACAACGATCGTGTTGCCCGCTGCCAAAGCCGGAGCGATTTTCCAGCTAGCCTGCAGAAGCGGATAATTCCATGGGGTGATCTGCCCGCAGACACCGACCGGCTCCCTGACAATTTCGCTTTTAGAATCGGGAATCGGTGAAGAAATGACTTCTCCGCCATCTTTATCCGCAAGCCCTGCATAATATTGAAATACGTTTGCAATATCATCCATATCGGCTCTGCTTTCTTCAAGCGTCTTGCCGGTGTCAAGCGATTCAAGCTCTGCCAGCTCTTCGTGGTCGCGTCTGATCAGTTCGGCGATCTTTAATACGATGTTGCCTCGTTCAAGACCCGGCGTATTCGCCCACTCGCCGTCGTCAAAGGCGCGGCGCGCTGCGGCAATCGCCCGAACAGCGTCTTCTCTGTCTCCTTCACTGACGGTTTCAATATGCTCTTGATTGTAAGGGTTGATAATTTGGCGGGTTTCGCCTTTTTTGGCGCCCACCCACTTTCCGTCAATGAAAAGTGTTTGACTCATAAAAGCAGCCTCCTCATTACGCAAAGTTTGTTAAATAAAAATTTAACGTTTTGAACACTTTGAATTTATCATGTGCCATTTTTTGTGTCAAAGGAAATCAGGCTGATTATTTTTTTTGAATTTTATAGGAACACAGTACTCACACGGGCTGAGGCCATTTGAAAAAAAATTTTGATTTTGACATTTGAATTTCTTTCGTTAAGATAAAGAACATACAGAAATAACTTAACAAACTTAACGCGGATTTCAGATTAATCCCCGTTTTTCCGGGGCATTGAATCTGCAATGCTGATGTTCCGCTCCTGTGAAAGGAGGCAAGTAATGGACAATCCCCGTGATCTTTCAGCAAAAGAAGCGATCGCACAGGCAAAAGATCTTGTCATTGATTCAATCGCAGAAACGATGGATCTGTACGGCATTACCCGGAGTGCGGGTATTTTGTACGGAACCATGTACCTTTCGGATGAAATGACACTGGACGAAATGCGGGAAGAACTGCAAATGAGCAAGCCCAGCATGAGCACAAGCGTAAAAAAACTCCAAGACTTAAACGTCGTCAAAAAGACATTCCATAGAGGAAGAAGAAAACACAGCTTTGTTGCTGAAAAGGATTTCTTCAAATTTTTCACAAGCTTTTTCCCGCAAAAATGGGAAAGGGAAGTCAAAGTGAATCTCATGGCCATTCAAGACGCTCAAAAAGCATTGGAGGACATCGTCGAAAGCGATGGGCTTGACGAAAGTATAAAAGAAGAAGCGAGAACTCTTTATGACCAGTTGGAACAGTCAAAACCGTATTATGACTGGCTGCTGAGACTCGCGAAATCTGTCCAATCCGGAGAGATTTTTGAGTTTATACCGATTGATAACAAGGAATAAAAAGGTTTTATCCGCTCTGAAGTCAGCAGTTTGCATACTTCCCAGAGTGGCGCAAAACCTTTTTTCACATTTTAATTTCAAGAAAATTCGAAAAATTATTACCGGAGGCGATGTGCATACATGAATTATGCTGAGAAGAAAAAAAACTGGATCAAATTAGGTATTTTTGTGTTGTTTGCGGGAGGCTTACTCGCGTATATCGGCATTTCGAATGCAGACATTCATTGGGGCGGCTTTATCTCCATGATGATATTCTTTGCTTTCACCTATTATTTAGGCGCTTTTTACGCAGCAAAGAAATCAAATTCTTTTTCTGATATGATCGTGGCAAAAAGGAGCATGCCGTTTTTCGTCGGAATGGTGACGATGGCCGCAACATGGGTCGGCGGCGGATATATTAACGGAACGGCCGAATCGGCTTACAGCGACGGTCTCATCTGGGCCCAGGCACCCTGGGGCTACGCATTAAGCCTGATTATCGGCGGTATTTTCTTCGCCAGAAAAATGCGCCGTCATCAATTTATGACCATTATCGATCCTCTCGAACAGCGCTTCGGTAAGCGGATGGCCGGTGTTTTATATATACCGGCGCTGTTAGGAGAATTGTTTTGGAGCGCCGCGATCTTAACGGCATTGGGCACGACTTTCGGAATGATTCTGAATATCGATTTCCAAACGTCGATTATTCTTTCGGCGATGATCGCCATCGCTTATACGGTGGCCGGAGGCATGTGGGCAGTCGCTTTCACAGATGTCTTCCAAATGATCATCATTTTGCTTGGGCTGTTTTTAGTCGTCCCATTTGTGTTGTCAAATGTCGGTTCATTCGATATCGTATGGGCAAATTACAGGCACGATTTCGGAAGCAGCGCCAATCTGTTTCCGCCGTTGGACGGCTGGAAAAATCCTGAATGGGGAAACCTGTTTTGGAACTGGTGGGATAATGCGCTCCTCTTAATTTTCGGTGGTATCGCATGGCAGGTGTACTTTCAGCGCGTTCTTTCGGCAAAATCGGAAAACGCCGCCATGTGGCAGTCGATTATTGCCGGAGTGATCTGTATCATTGCCGCCATTCCGTGCGTGATCATCGGAGCTGCCGGAAACAGTGCGGATTGGAGCCTGTTCGGAGCGAGCGCTCCGGATAACCCGGCGATGATTTTGCCGCAAACGCTTGCGTATTTAACGCCGGGAATTATCGCTGGCATCGGTTTGGGTGCAATTGCAGCTGCCGTTATGTCAAGCATGGACTCATCGATTCTATCGGCATCATCAATGGCCGCATGGAATATTTACCGTCCGCTGATCAAGCCGAAGGCCACCCAAAAACAGCTGCAAAAAGTCGTCAAACGCTCAATCATTTTGTTCGGCGCGGGAGCAGCGATCATCGCGCTGAATGTCAAAAGCGTTTATACTTTATGGTATTTGGCATCGGATTTAGTTTATTGCATTCTTTTTCCCCAGTTAACAATGGCCCTCTTTTATAAAAGAGCAAACCTGTACGGGTCAATTTCCGGATTTGCAGTTGCGGTCATTCTGAGGCTGGGCGGCGGTGAACCCGCATTCGGCATCCCGCCGCTTCTGCCGTATCCGATGATTGAAGACGGCACAGTCCTCTTTCCTTTCCGGACGCTGGCTGCGGTTACAGCATTTATGACGATCTTCGCTGTGTCCGAATTGACGCAGCGCAAATGCCCTCCTAAACAGCTTGTACTCCCCCAAGAAAAACAGAAAGACGATCGCGCGGCTTAAAATAGGAAAAACGCCCGGCCCCGGGCGTTTTTCTTGATTCGTGTTTAATTTTTCACGGCATGAATGTAGTGAATCGTTTCAAAGGCTGACAGATCATCTTTTCGATTTTTAAAATAACGCTCTTGAATATCCGACGGTGACAAATGCTCATAAACGAGCAGTCCGGATTGCTCCAGCATATGCTGGATTTCCTGATACGAATAGCATGACTTCATCGGTTCTCCGCCTGCCGCTGCCATTTTCACCATATTTTCCACCCTGTTGGAGAAACCTTTTTCTTTGAACAGGTTTTCATCCGCATAATCAAAAACGATCGAACTTCCTGAAGGAAGATCAGCCATTAATTGTCTCAGCAATTTTTCGGTTTCTTCCTTTGTTAAGTAGTAGGAAACGCCCAAAAAGCTAAAGAACGTTTTTTTGTTAAAATGAAAACCCTTATCAGCCAATTCTTGATAAGAAAATGCCTTGGCAAAGTCCAAAGGAATAAAATGAAGGTGGGCCGGGATGTGAAAACCTGCTTTGTCCAGCCTTTCCTTTTTCCATTTTTGTGTCGCCGGATGGTCAATTTCAAAGATATCAATTTTGCCTTTTAACTCTAGGTTCCGAAAACAAAAAGTATCCAGCCCTGCCCCAAGAATCACGTATTGTTCTGCTCCAAACCGAATCTCATGGTGCAGCACGCTTTCGCAATATGCGGCACGCGCGAGCGGCGTCGGAGAGAGCTGAATTTGTGTGACCCATTTTAATATTTCTTCATCGTCTCCCTCGTATTTTTCCGCTATATCTTTGTTGAAGAACTGTATACCTTGAATGAAACTGTTTTTAATATCAGAAAATTCTTGTTGGGAAATGAGCGTTTTGGCTAGATTGTCATCAAAAATTTTTGGTTCATCATATTGGCTGTGATAAGCTCTGCCAAAAGCCGAAATAAGAGACGTTACACTCGATTCATCTTTTTTCATGTCGTACACTCCTTCATCAAACGCAAAAAAAATAGGATTCTCCCGGCCAGGAGAATCCTATTATACACACCAATATTCAATTAGTAAATTATAGCATAAATAAATTTTTTTGTCAAGAATTTGCACTTTTCCTATTTTATCTATGATCGAGAAAACAGCCTGTGAGTATGGGAAAACTACACGTATAACAGCGGGGTCGACTTTTTAAAAATCTTGCCGTCTCTTATATAAAAGCGGGGGACGCGCCAGCTTATTGTAGATACCACTTCATAATTGATCGTATCAAGCATTTCCGCAACTTCATCAACGGAAATTTCAGCTCCCTTTTGCCGGCCGTAAATCACGACTTCCTCTCCTTGTTTACCTTCGCTCTCTCCCAGACTGACCATTATCATGTCCATTGTTACTCTTCCCGCCACCGGCACCCGTCTTCCGCGGTGTAGAATAAATCCGCGATTGGAAAGTTCACGGGAATAACCGTCAGCATAGCCGACCGGAATCGTGGCAATCACTTCCCCGCGCTCAGCAACATATGTAGCGCCATAACTAACGGTCCGCGGTTCTGTCAACATGGTTTTCACATAAGCGATGCGCGCCTTCAAGCTTAGTGCAGGCACAAGCTTAACGAGATTGAGCTGCCTGATATAATCGGAAGGATATAATCCATACATTCCGATACCTAAGCGAATCATATCAGCGCTGAATTCCGGAAAAGCGATCGCCGCGGCCGTGTTGTTCATATGCACCGTAGGCAGCTTAAAGCCTTGTTCTTTCAGAAAACGAAGAAAGCTGATAAACTTTTCGTGTTGAATCATGGTTAGCTCAGTATCCGGTTCGTCAGCTGTGGAAAAATGCGTGAAAATCCCTTCCCATCTAAGGTTTTCACTTGCCGCCAGCACTTCCACAATTGCTAAAAGCCTTTCTTTTGTGCGTACACCTAAACGCCCCATGCCGGTATCCACATTGATATGAACAGACAGCCGGTCAGGGGTTGCTTCTGTTTCCAATATCTCGTTCGCTTCTTTAATCCAGTCAACTTGAAATGCTGATAACGATATATTCCAAGCTGCCGCTTCTTTCACACAGCTAAGCGGGGTGAAACCGAGCACAAGGATCGGTGCGTCAATCCCCGCTTTTCGCAAAACGACCGCTTCCTCCACCGAGGCAACGGCGAGCTCACTCGCGCCGTTTTCCAGTGCATGGCGTGCCACTTCCACCGAGCCGTGACCATAAGCGTTCGCTTTTACGACAGCCATAATCTTGCTCCTCTTCGGAATATGCCGCCGAAATGCGCGCAAATTTTTTTTAATCGCATCAAGGTTTACCTCTACCCAGACTTCCCGGCAAAGCTTTTTCATCAACGCTCCCTTCTTTCTTGTCACATAGTATTCATTCATGTAGCCGTTCGAAAATTGCCCGGATGCTTTCTATCTCATTCTTATTCAGCTTCGGGCGAAATCATTCAGTCAGTAATCGTTAGCGGTGGAAGGCAAACAGCAGGAGCCCGTGCCGTGCAGACTTTAAATCGAAGGTTTTCTTCTGCTGCCAAAGGAAATGCAAATCTGTCCATCTAGTTTTTTTAAAAGTGTCTTAAGAAGGCTCCGATTTTTTTCGATTTGATATATTTTAAGCGTCCCTGTCATAAATTTCGGTATACACGACCTGTGAAGGGAGCTTTTTACATGAAAAGAACAGCCGGGACTCCAGCTTGGTACAATCGCGTGCCTCATCCAATAAGACACGATGGTGCGGGCGCGACTGATTTTGGGCCCCGCGACGTAATGCGGGATTTAGAGAATCCCGACATGTTCGTTCCTCCAAAAACAGATGCCGGAGCAATCCCCAATTTAAAGTTTTCTTTTTCAGACACACATATGCAGTTAAATCATGGCGGCTGGTCGCGCGAAATAACTGTCCGGGAGCTGCCGGTATCAACGACGATTGCCGGCGTCAATATGCGGCTGACGCCAGGCGGGGTGCGCGAGCTGCATTGGCATAAGCAATCGGAATGGGCTTACATGATTTTGGGCCATGCGCGCATTACCGCCGTCGATCAGGACGGCCGAAACTTTATCGCCGATGTCGGCCCCGGGGATTTGTGGTTCTTTCCCGCCGGAATACCGCACTCGATTCAAGGGCTTGAGGATGGCTGCGAATTTCTCCTCGTTTTTGACGACGGGAACTTCTCCGAGTTCGATACCTTCACGATTACAGATTGGTTCGCACACACACCGAAAGATATTCTGGCCGCGAATTTCGGTGTACACGAAAGCGCCTTCGCCCGCATCCCCGACAAACAGCGATACATCTTCCAAGCAAAAGCGCCGGGACCGCTCGAAAACCAAAAAGTGCCCGACCCGTATGGAACCGTACCAAAAAGCTTCGCTTACAGGCTGTTTGCACAAAAACCTATCGTAACACCCGGCGGAACGGTGCGAATTGTTGATTCTTCAAACTTTCCAATTTCGACAACGATCGCCGCCGCGCTCGTCGAAGTCAAGCCCGGCGGAATGAGGGAAATGCATTGGCACCCGAACAACGATGAATGGCAGTACTATATCACAGGAACCGGGCGAATGACAGTATTTGCGGCAAACGGGACTGCCCGCACCTTTAATTACCGGGCGGGTGATGTCGGGTATGTCCCGTTTGCCATGGGGCATTACATTCAAAATACAGGCAGCGAAAGCCTGTGGTTTTTAGAAATATTCAAAAGCAGCCGCTTTGCAGACATTTCATTAAATCAGTGGATGGCGCTGACTCCAAGAGAGCTGATTGAAGAGCATTTGCATGTAGGACCGGAGCTGATGAACGCTCTGCGAAAAGAAAAATGGCCAGTCGTCAAATACCGTACAGACAGATAGGCCATCACCCCGCAAAAATGGATCGCGTAAAAAAGGCAACAAAAAAACCCTTGAATGATCAAGGGTTTTAAAGATGGAGCATAGCGGGCTCGAACCGCTGACCTCTTCCTTACCATGGAAGTCCTATCGATAAGGATGTTAAAGCTGATTTCAATTGGATTTATTTCTATTAAAGTGTTTAAGCCCGAACTTAGGGTGGATTCAAACACTTCACGATCAGTTATTTTCGCCAATATCCTTTAATGAAAAAGAACCTAACCTCGACTGTTGGGTTCCTTTTCTCGCTGGAAAAAGAACACGTCATCATCTCAGGGAGATTCACAATATGATAGATGACAGAAATGGTCTGCTATGATGCTGACAGAGCATGTCGAACTGCTCCGCGAATTAGAAAGCAGCCAGAACAAAGTGAAAAGGCCGGTGCCCCACATGTCCCAAATTGAAGATATGGAAATGGTCATAAGTGAAGCAATGAAGTTTAATAATCCAGTTCAGTTATTTCAGCCACTTCCCTTTTTAAATTCATTTCAGTTGCGTGGATTCAAAATCCTAACGACTGTGCGTACAGATGATTCTCTACTTGCTTAAAAATTCATGGTTTTGTTCATAGAGTTGATGCTCGTCTATTTTTTTTGCACGATTCGCAGCCTCCTTGATTTTCACAAATCAGAATCGGTATGATCAAAAAATGACTTGCACCAACATCATATAGACAATGGTTCCTCCTGCTATAGAGAGGAGCATATTTTTCTTCCAAAAGTGAAGCAGTACAACTGCAGCTGCCCCAATCAATTCAGGGATACCGTGACTTCCAGAAAGTAAACTCACATCTTTAAAACAATAAATAACCAGAAGCCCAATGACCGCTGGTGGCAACACTTTGCCAAGATACTGTACATATTTCGGTGTCGGTTTGCCCGACGGGAAAATGATAAATGGAAGAAACCTTGTCAGCATTGTTCCAAGCACTACCATAGCAATGGTGATCATTTGCTGCGTTATGCTCATCGTCATACGGAAACCTCAGCTTTCTCCAATGGTTTTCTCAGAACAGTGAGCACGCCTAAAATAGCAAGCATAGCAGGAATAATAAATTGGTTCCCGCCAAAAATGATCAGACTGGCTGCTGAAAGCCCAAGTCCTGTGAGAGCACTGTGGTGCTTTTTCTCTTTCATCCACTGTTCTATGAAAATCACAATAAAGAGTGCTGTCATTACAAAATCAAGCCCTTCAGTATTAAACTTTACAAAAGATCCAAACATTCCTCCGATTGCTGCTCCTGCGACCCAATATAGATGATTAAGCAACGTCACAAAAAACATAAACCATCCCTTGTCAACATTCGCTGGTACATCAGCTGTATAATTGATAGAAAAAGATTCATCACACATTCCATAAATCAGATAAAACTTTTTCTTTCCAGTTCCCCTGTACTTATCTAACATGGAAATTCCATAAAATAGATGACGGGCATTCACCATAAACGTTAATAAAAGAGCATTAAACGGATGGAACCCGCTTAGCAAAAAATTTGCAGCAACAAACTCCATAGACCCTGCAAATATTGTAAAACTCATAATGATCGGATAAATTGCGCTAAACCCTAAAGAATGCATAAAGATTCCATAAGCAATTCCCAAAAATAAAAAACCGGCTAAAATCGGAATCGTATATGGGAAGGCCCAACGAAATGCAGCCCATATTTGATTTCTTTCTGTCATACAATTCACACCTTGAATGAAAAATTTTATTATAATTTAGCACACGAAATCCAAACAATAAACTAGATAATTGTATGGATTACAATTATCTTTTGTATAATAAATAAGTACATTACTAGATGCTTCACATGATAGATATGTTGTTTAGACATTAGATAATGGAGGCGAATTATGCCAGTAAACTCATTCGACAATTACCCAATGTCTTGGAAACCTGAAAGGAAGGCATTGAAGCGTCCGTTTTATGAATCAATCGCAACTTTGCTTGAAGAGGATATAAAAAACGGCTATTTAGCGCCTGGTACAAAACTGCCGCCGCAACGGGAATTGGCTGACTTTCTTGATTTAAACTTCACTACAATTACCCGTGCTTATAAACTGTGTAAGATTAAGGGGCTGATTTATGCGGTCACTGGAAAAGGAACTTTCGTTTCTCCTAGCGCCGCTCGTTCTATTACCATTTCTAGAGATAAAATTACGAACTGTATCGATCTTGGTTTGGTTGCCTCTTTTGAAGAAACCAATAAAATTGTAGCTGAGGCGATTCAACAGGTTACGAATAAACATTATTTAGAGCAGTTACTCAATTACAACGATCCAACCGGCATTCCGCATCAAAAAACGGCAGGACTCAACTGGATGAAATCGCTCGGCATTCAAACTGACCAAGAGCATATCTCAATTGTTTCCGGTGCCCAAAATGCGCTGGCCGTTTCATTGACCGCATTGTTTGAGCCAGGAAATCGAATTGCAACTGACTTATATACGTATGCAAACTTTATTGATCTGGCAAAAATGCACCAGATTCAGCTAGTGCCGATTCTTGGAGATGAATATGGAATGCTGCCAAACGAGCTTGATAAGCAGTGTACGCAACTCAATATTCATGGCATTTTTCTGATACCCTCCTGCTGTAACCCGACTACTGTTATGATGTCAGATGTTAGAAAGAAAGAAATCGCGGAAGTCATCCGCAAGCATCGTTTACTATTGATTGAGGATGATATTCATGCATTTATGACCGCAGGCATAATCTCTGATTATCAGGAGCCCATGTTCAACCTGCTTCCAGAACAAAGCGTTTATATTTGCAGCACTTCAAAGTCAATCTGTTCAGGATTAAGAGTAGCCTATATCGCCTATGGGGATGCATTACGCGAGAAAATCCTCCAGGCTATTTTTACCATTAATGTGAAAACATCTTCTTTTGATGCAGAGGTAGTAACAGAACTGATCTTATCAGGAAAGGCGCATGACATTGTTTCTCGAAAAAAACAGCTTGCTCAGTCTGCAAATGATATTTATTCGGAGTATTTTCCAGAAAAAGAGCTGAATGGACATCCTTTAAGCTTTTATCGCTGGCTTTCCATCAAAAATCTTAATGATGGGTTACAGATAGAAACAGACCTGAAAAAACACGGAATTCGTGTATTTCATTCTGACCGCTTTCTCAGCGGTTCGACAACACCTAATAAGTACCTGCGTGTTGCCCTTTCTTCTACAAAATCACTGGATGAGCTCAAGACAGGTTTAGAAAGATTAAAAAATTATTTAGGGTAATTCAGAAAGAAAGGATAAAGAAATTACCCCTTTTTAATGAATTAAATTAATCAAAATACTTAACAGTTTCTAAAAACATCGGTATCGGTCACTGAAAGGTTAGCCAACAACTCATTTCGAGTCGATTTTTATAAATCACAAAAAAAAGAAACCCTTGGTGTATCAAGGGTTTCCGAGATGGAGCATAGCGGGCTCGAACCGCTGACCTCTACACTGCCAGTGTAGCGCTCTCCCAGCTGAGCTAATGCCCCGTATATTTGAGACATGATTTATTATAGATGGAATTTTGGAGAAAAGCAAGTGGTTTTTGATGTGAAAAAGAAAATGCTCTGTTAGCCGGCATTTTCTTTTTCACATAGACAATCTATCGCTCTGATTTTTCAAAGCAGAACTGAGCAAACCTTTCAGACAAATCCAGAATGTCTTCTTTCCTTGCCAAGGCAGTGATCCATTCTTCCGGGATGCTTTCCATTTGATCATACATTCCAGCCATCGTACCTGTAATAAAGGCAATTGTATCGGTGTCTTCCCCCAGGTTCACTGCTTCCAATACAGCATCAGAATAACGGTCATAATTGAGGAAACACCACAATGCCGCTTCTAAAGAATGCACAACATAGCCGTCTGACATGATGTCTTCTCTTTTAACAGTCGCAATGTCATCATTGAGTATCCTCTTATAGGCAGAAAACTCATTTTCATACTCGGTTCCTCTCAAATTCTCCAGACAAGAATGAACAGCTTGTTTATATGCCTCTTTAGGAGAATGATTAAATAAATTTATTAAGAATTCTATATAAATGATGCATCCCAGCGTAGATCGGGGATGACGATGTGTAATAAAGGCCCACCGTTCGATCTCAGCTTGCCTTTTTGAAAACTCGGATTCGTTCCATAGTGTAAAAGCCAACGGAGATATTCTCATCAATGCTCCGTTTCCATTATCAAACTCAGATGCTCCGCCGCATTGTACCATTGGAACGCCCCTTTTGAAGCGCTCGATTGCATCATCAGTGGCTCTGCCAATATCAAACATGGTGCCGTATGGAGTCCAGTAGCCTTCCCGATACGCAGCAAACTTTTTCATCAATTCAGTCTCATCTTTTTCTTCGATCAGATTCTCCATTAAACACAAAGTGAGTGATGTATCATCTGACCATGTTCCAGGCGGTTGATTATAAGTCCCGTACCCTGTCATTCCAGTGATATTTAAGTTTCTAGCTTTAAATTCCACAGGGACGCCCAGCGCATCACCGATAATTCCGCCAATGATAGTGGAGTACAGTCTTTTTTTAAAGTTAGATATATGTTTATCATCGTTCAACTGAAACGATATTGTTCGTCTTTTCATTTGGCACACCTGCTTTGTTGATTCATCTTGAAAACGCATGGAGATCGATTTCCATGCGTTTTAGTTTTAAATCATATTCATTTAAAAATAATTATACATCAAATATTATTTTCCTAAAATCAATCTTCTTATCTTCTCTTCAAACTGCATATTTATATTGAAATCGTTTTTCCATAGATTTAAAAGAGAGATAACTTCTTTTAATTTTAAGGAAAAGTTATACAATACAAGAAATGCACTTGGAGCTTCTCTATCTTTAATTAAATAAACTTTTTTGAAGTCAGGAGTCATATAAAAAATATTATATAATCCATTTTTTGTTTGTTCTAAGTTAACAGCAATCTTTTTTTCTTTAAAAATTGAAAAATAATTCTCACCAATTTTCAAACCTAATAATTTATTTAAAGATTTTATTTCATTATCTTCTAACTCTAATATTTTATCTTGTGTTTCAATATCTCGAATACGATCACCTAAAATTGAAACCGCATAATACCGAGTGCACAAATTCCCTCTTCTTTATTATCAAATTCCTCTTTAATAAATTCATTCCCCCTTTGATTTAATATTAAATAATACATATTGTTTTCCGTGTTTTCTTGAAGTTCAACAAATGTTTCTTGATAAATACAGTTATTAAACTTTTGATAAACCCCTATTTTATTTTCTTCAGCATGACTTATAACCGCATAATCCTCACCAAGGTTTTCCTTCAACAAATTATGCATTTCTAAAGACCACCTTTTGTAATTGAAACTTCTTTTATATAACCTTTATCTATTGTATCATTGTGATATTTAAGAATTGTAAAATATTTACTCTCTGTCTCCATAACCTTATGTAGTTTCAATTAAAATCGACCATCTATAATAGATAGATGGTCGATTAAAATTTCATTATAAAAGAAAAGTATTTATGTCTCCTTCAGAGAAATAATTTGCTATTCCTTCAGCTTCCAACAAATTTTTCACTTCATTTTCAAATTGATAAAGCAAATAAATTTTTTTGAACGCAATAAACAATGCTCTTTGATTTCGGATGGCTAATGTAGATTGAATCACATTACCTTTATCGTTTACAAAAGAGACAATCGAACTTGTTTCGTCTTTCATCTCTAGCATAATCGCTCTATTTCTTACTTGTGATTGTCCCAAAGCAAATAAAGAAGCAGGGATCCCTAATATAGACATGGCTTTAAAAAGTTTACTTTGATCAAATGTAGGTCCACCTATATCCAACTCTTCATGTTCCATCACAAAACGCTGAAACTTTTCTAAAAAATAAAAAGTAGATAAACTATCCAAAAAAAATGTTTTGCCCCTTCAACTTCAGTGTCAAATTCTTTTGTTATTTGCAAATAAGGGTTATTTTGTCTTTCAACCATAAACAAACCATAAGCCCATTTATCTTCGTCTCTCTTTAATATATAAAAATTTTCATACGGAGCAACATTCTCTTTAATGCAACTATCTTCAAGAGTAGTTGATTTCCCCAGCTTATTCAAAATTTTATGAGCTTGATTGATATTCACTGAAAGTCCACCACATTTATTTTAATAAACTTTGTCAATGAGCTACGGTCGTTGAGCTTGCCTTTTGCTTTCAGTCGCATGCGTTTTTGATTATATCTCATTTGAGTCATACAGCAACTCTTAGCTTTTTCTGCTTCTCAAAAAAATAAAGTGTATCGATATTCGTCTGAATCAACCCCATCGTTATCATCAGCGTCTCTTGGGATAGAGAACAAGCAAGACAAAAGTTTGTTTACCGTAACTGCTTCATTTATTTTTAACTATTGTGTATCACTATTCTGCTGAAGGGTTATAATCAACCTCAACATTTTTTAGTCCTTCTATTACTTTATTTATTCGTCTTGATAAATCTTTTATTTCTTCTAATGCTAATTCACCTTCTGCTTCTTGTGGGTTAAACCTGCTTAGCCTGTTTGTGATACCATTAATACGCCCAACGAAAACTTTATCCTGACCGATTAAAATTTCTCCAATAGCAGTATCAACAATAACATCTTCTATCGTGCCTAAGTTGTCAAATTCATCTGCTAATTTTGCTATTGCATACCTATGTCCCCTATCTTCGTCTAACAACTCTTCATATGTCTCTTGAATTGCATCAAATAATTCATTATACTCCCAATCTTTCATTGTTTCTCTCCTCCAATAAAACTTTAAAAATAAGTTTAAGGAATAATTCTATTACCATTGTTATGTATAACTTCTAATTCAATATTTCTATATTTAGCAGCAAACTCTGCTATGACTTTACTGCAACTGTCGCAAGTGTCCAATTCCGTAAACAACTTAATTTTCCCTGTAGCTTGTGTATTCTCGCCAAGTCTAGAAGCAATATCATTTAATATTTTATATTCCGTATCTGTATCCCTTAAATAACTTTCTCCATCTTTGCCGACAGCTTTGGTAGCTTTAAACATTGGATTTTCAGGTTGCAAAGAAATATCAGGGACTTTATCCTCAAGACTTCCTTTAAGTTTATTTATGCTGCTTTGAGCATAAAACTCAGACTTGTTTATCCCACTCACATTAACTTCTGCAATAGCAAAATTACCCGACTTTTTATATCTACTCGTTAAATTGCCTCTCAACTCTTTCACTCTATCAATTATATGCGCTTCTGCAACTGAATCTATTTGTCTCGTTGGATATACTTTACCTGTACCCTATGTTGTAATCTTAAAAGCTAAAAATAAAAAAGTCAGCCATTTTACCACTTTATTAAACTACTTCTTTCTCGTGTACTATCGGCAATTTATAGGTAGTTTTATGTTTCATCATGCCATAAACAATGTTCACAAGCCTTCTCATTATGCATACCAATGCTTGTCCCTTTGTTTTGCCTTCTTTCAGTTTTCGTTGGTAGTAAGCATGGAACACTGGGTTACGTGGTAGTTTACTTCCTTTTGCTACTTGCACTTGTTGTACTGCGAGGTTGTAAAATAAAGCGTGTAGCGCCCGATTTCCATGTTTGCTTTTTTGTTCCTTGCCTTTCCCGCCAGAGCCAAAGTAAACAGGCGCAATACCCGCAAATCGTGCTAATTTGTTGGCATTAGGAAAACGTCTTACATCACCTATCTCTGCAATTAATGCGGAAGCTGTAACGAGGTCAATGCCTGGCATGGAGTCTAGTTGAAAGTCTAGTAAGCTCATTAACTCTTTTAATTCTCTTTCCACCTTGCCTATTTCCTGCTTTCCAAACAAAATGTGGCGCACAATGCTTTCTACCAAAAAGTTTCGAGTTTCCTGATGTTCTTTTGTTGTGTTCCCATCTTCTATTACTAGCTTCAATATTTCATTCGCTTTTTTCACCGAACAAGTATTATGGCTTACTTCTAATAAGAAGGTGGTCAATTGTTTTATACTCACACCTTCTAAACAAGACGGTGATGGGTATCGTTCCCAAAATGCTAAAGCTGTTTTCCCATCCACCCGGAGAAAAACTTCTTATAGCTAGGGTAATGGTGACTCAATTGAATATGCAATTGATTCTTCAAAGCACCTTGCGCCTTCACCAATGCATTTCTTCTAGTGACCAATTGTTGTATCGACCAATATATGTGGCTTAGCATCTGGCAAATGGCTAAGTTGTCTTACCAATATTCTAGCCACACATTCCGCATCCCAGCTATCACTTTTTTGTACGGTCACATGGCTTTTTCGTTCAGCATATGAAAGTGCTGGGTTAACCTCTTTTACAACTTGTCCATGGTCCGTTAGATATTGTGCCAGTGCCCGACCGTAGCCACCCACATCTTCTAATCCAAATACAGGTGTCAACCCTTCTTCTGTCTGTTTATCAATATCTAGTAAAAATGTTGAGAAAGCGGACGGTTTATTTTCAACCTTTATTTCATCAAGCTTCTCCTGCCAACAATTAATAATCACTGCCACATGATGATGTTTATGTAAGTCTACACCCACATAAATGTGTTTCTGCTTTTCATGCATGGTTCATCCTCCTATTCAGTTGTCAATTATTGAATGAAAATGCCGGCAACCTAGTTCGAGCGTTCACCATCCGATGCGCATTGGTACGAAAGCCTATCCATTTTCATCGCTTCATAAGAACTTATTAGAAAATGAATCCCTTTTTTAAGTAACCTATTAAATTATTGCTTCATGTTTCCCATTTGCTTGTTTTTGTCCGTATGTATAAATCCCTTGATAAAAACTTTCTCGGTCTAAAATTCTTTTCACTTGTACTTTCGTAAATGCTTTCCCTTGAGTTGTTTGATAGCCTTCATCATTTAATGCTTCTGCCAATCTAGACTGTGACCATTTTCTATGTATCTGTTTAAGCTCAAACAACCGTTTCACTACTTCTGCATGATTGTTATGTATCTTTAGTTCTTTTTCACCTTTTTGTTTCATATAGCCAAATGTTACCCTTCCTCCTGCATAACCACCTTCCTTTGCCTTTTTATTTCTTCCCTTCGTTAGTTTGAGGGCAATTTCAAGCCGTTGATATTGGTCTATTAACTCCATTAAGCCATTGACCAAAAAATCGTTTGGGTCTTTCTTATGGATACTGTAAAATGGCTGTTCAATACTCTTTATATCACAGCCATATCTCTTCAACTCTCGCTGTATCAACACCTTCACAATATCCGACCTCCATAATCTGCTTGTGTTCAGCACTATCACATAATCAATCCGGACAGACGAAAGGTGAGCCAACATTTCTTATAAGCCCACCCTGTCTATTTCCAATGCTTCTTCATTTAGTTTGGCACCACTAATTCCTTCATCTCTATAAATATGAATCAAGTTTAAGCCTTGTTCCTTACAATATGCTTTGATTTCGTCTTCTTGATACTTCAAACTGTATCCATCTCTTGCTTGTCCTTGAGTTGAGACTCGTATATACCCAACAACGTTCAACTTTTCACCCTCCCGTTACGGTAATTAAAATTTATGTAACGCTTTTTAAAGGAATAGCGAGTATTATACGGCCGTCTTTAGTAAAAACACAACCCAATTTTTTTAATCCAAAGCAGTAATAGAACGCCCTTTCACGTTATCCATTGTTTATTGCCACGAGCTTTGTCATTCTCGTTAGTTTATTAGCCAATCCATGTCATAACTACCGCTGTCATGTAAAATGTCATCTCGCCTAAGTATCGTACTTTTCTTACTATCCAAGTATTAAAACGATACTCCATGACGGTACAACCATCATGAGCTTTCGATTCTCAAACAAATCACATTCTTATTGTCTCACTCATAAATCTTCACTTTTTATTATTCACTATCTTTATGTATCCGTATCGTTACCACCTTTAGCATTACGAGCTTTCTCATTGTCTTTAGTTTGTAGGTTTTGCAGTATCATAAGTCCCCACACCATGTAAAATGTCAAATCACCCAATTCTCGTACTTTTCTTATTATTCCTATATAAAATAAAACTCCATGATGGAAGTACCTTCATGGAGTCTCTATTTTCAAACGTATCATTGCTCTTTTTGTCCAACTCAAATATTTTAATTGTATTTTAGTTCACTTGCTTTATATGCCTGTACGTAAAACCCTTTCGTATAACTAGTTTAGGCACTAGAGTGCTCTAAACACGTTACCTTTCCTCTTTGCATAAATGATTGTAATGACCAAATTCAGGAAATGCATCCCAGTTTCTTTCAAGGGTATCGCTAGTTTCGCGCTCCTCGACTGAACCGGTCTTTAAATCTCTCTTTTCCATTGCTATATAGCCATCTTCTCGGAAGCCCAAAATCAAGCTACTTACTTCCGTGTCAGTTTCATCATCATATTCCCAATACATGGCTGTTCTTAAAAAAATCTTACCATCACTCATAACTTCAAAATCATAATTTAAATACTTACGAATCAGGTCATCATAAAACCCCACCGAAACCCATTCATTTGTAACATTTACAATATACTTAGGTTTCTCATCCTCTAATAATACCGCCGTATATGGTTCTTGTTTTTGATGGTATGTGTATGCAGTACGGTCATCAAGTATGTTCCAAGGCTTCTTTTTGATGTCCGACCATTCGTCACAATAATAAATTTTCATAGTCAATTATACACCTTCCCCTTAATATCCCTAATAATAATCCTGTTTTTTGTTGCCTCATCAAGAATTGTTTGCGGAATTGGTTTATTTTGAACAGGTATTTCTAATATTAATTCACCTTTAAGTCGCCCTCCTTTGAGAGCGTTAGGATTAAAAGTACCATTTGATATTTTAGAACCCGAAGAATATTTTTTTGTGATTTCATTTAAGTAACTCTTAGCTGTCTTTTCTTGCACTTCACTAAGTTGAGTGAATTTTCTCGATACTATTTCCTTGTTGGGTGCATATGAGTCAACTACGTACTTTTTGCCCCCTACTTCTTTTGCTTCCAACTCTACCTCATTATAAGGGTAACGAGGACGATTTTCCTTATTAAAATTATTACCTGCTTCCCAACGCTCTTTAAGCCAGTCTGGTACAGATTTCTTTTTAGGTGTAACATCACCCGTACCCTTTGAAACACTCTTCCCAGCCTCAATCTCCTTCTCTCAACCCGCTGAATCGAATCCTGCATCTTCGTTTTCGAAGCCTTATGGGCGTCGTTGACGTGGGCGGAGTAGTTGGACCCTTTTCGGAGGAGGGTGCGTCCCCCTGCTACTGCCAACAACACAAAAACGCCTATTACCTAAAAGGCAATCAAATGCTTTATATTTAGCTACATACAAGAGTTCATTACTATTTCTATCACTAAACCAATGAGAATGTTTAATTTTGTAAGTGTTTGTTTTGTCATCTGTAACAATACTCGTATGTTAAAAATGGCGTCTCACCTAATTACCGTACTTATTTTCATAACAAAATATTGTTATACAACTCCAGATGGTACAACCATCATGAGCTATGAATTTTATTAATGAATCATCTATGTTGACCAAAATCTAAAACTTTTATAAAAACACCTGTTGCTTAATAGGCAATCAGGTGCTTCTTCTTTGTTATTTAATCTATCCATTATTAACATCACATTATTTTCTTGTAATTTCAACTTGAATTCTTCTTATTTCTATTCAAGAATCTTTAAAAATTCAGTAAAGTTATCTGCCACATTATACGTAACAGGCTCAAATTCACCGGATTCTTCATGAGACCATACACACACAGATGGATTATTTTTATCCGTTCTAAAATCTAAGCATACAAAGTCACCCGCAAATACACTAGCTATTGGCAACACCTCTGCTCCTAATAAGTCTTCGTTATCAGTTAACCTTTCACCTATTTGTGAAAATACAACATCTATATCATAAATTCCTTTTGGATGATTCTCAATATCATCTAATATACACAAAAACCTTTCTAACGCATAACCACGATTGTTACACTCAAATGTTGCTTCCTCAACCTCTACTCCATTATTTTCTTTTATAAATTCTAAGAAAGACTGTGGTAATGAAAGTCTCCAAAACTTTTCATGATTCTTTATTAATTCCTCTGAAGGCAATGGCCTTACTATAGTGTCCTGTTTTATTTTCATATTTCTTCTCCTTTCTAAATGCTATCTCGGAGCATCTGCCCACATTCCAGTAGATCTTCCACCATTATGAATAGTTATATTGTGTATTCCAAAAGGTACTAACTCCATTTTACCTGGTACTTCAGTATGGTGCCATGTCATACCTTCTGGTCTTCCTCCAATTGCGTTATCTAGCCATTCAAATTGTGCCTCGTCAGACTTTAACCAGAGACTTTCTGGTAAATCTTTAGTCTCTACCACAAGTCCAGCACCCTTGAAATCTGCAAAACCATACCTCATTCCATCTGCTTTAATAACATTTACATTGGGAATCAGGCCATCTGCAATTGCTTTTTCTTTTATCAGTTTGCGCTGGCGGGCAGTTAAATACTCTCCACCATGAAATGACTTATTCCATGACCAAGTTTTGTTTGTTTGAATTTTTTCACTGTATAGTCGGGCAAAATCATCAACAACATCATCAAATGTTTTGGTACCATCAATAAACTCATCAATGTTTTTTAAGTTTACATTACCCGTACCCTTTGAAACACTCTTCCCAGCCTCAATCTCCTTCTCAACCCGCTGAATCGAATCCTGCATCTTCGCTTTCGACGCTTTATGGGCGTCGTTGACGTGGGCGGAGTAATTGGACCCTTTTCGGACGAGGGTGCCGCCGGCTCCTGCTTCTGCACCGCGGGCAATATCGCTCAAAGCGTCGGCGCTTTTGGCGAATTGTTTTTTGATGGCGAAGCCTGCGTCGTTGAGTCGGTCTTGAGCTTTCAGCCCATTCACCTTCATGCGGTTCGCCCAGATGTTTTTGCTGTCTTTAAAAGATTGTACCATATGTTCTGTTTTGCTTGAAATTTGGCCGATTGTGGCTGCGCTTTTAAATGTACCTTTTGCCGCGGCTGCCCCCGGGATGATGTCAAGGGCGCCGAACACGCCTCTTTCAACCCTTTCGTCTGTGTTTAACTCCCGTTGTGTCATCCAGTCTTTTCCGGTTGCGGCGCTCGAAATATTGGCTCCTCCGTAGGCGACGGCCACCGTGAGACCGGCCGGTGCACAAAAGATGGTGAGCACGATGATGCCTGCACCGGCCAGAAGATCCCGCCACAATTCCTGATTTTTTGGACATCTCCGATTGATTCGTATTCAAATCCGCGGGAAGAGGCAATCGCTTTCATGTATTCTTCATACGATAATTCGATGTCGGGGTGGTTGATCTGGAATTCTTCAAATTCTTTGCTCAGTACGTGATCAAACGATTCCGAGTCTTTGAAGATATCATTTACGCTCACTTTCGCTTTGTCGGTTTCGACCGCTTGTTTGGACATGCCGTATCCGACGTAAGTGGTTTCCTTGGAGCCGATCCGGTTCGCGGTCGTGTAATTATGTATCGTCAGTCCGCGCATTTTTTCGGCGAACGCGTCTATTTTTTTATAAAAAGGGCTGTCAATGTGATCTTCCACCAAACTGCCGGCTTTCAGGCAAAAGTCAGCCAGCTTTTGATAATCCTTAAACAGTTCCTCGATCTTGCTTTTTTTGCTTGTGTGGGTAAAGCTGATCGACCTGTCGCTGTCCTTGTCTTTGATTTTGGATTCGATATCTTCCAAGAGATCGTTGAGTTTGATAAGGCCGGCTTTCATACCGCCGCCATATGGTCCGCCCGTCAGCGCATCGAGCCCGTCTTTCATGCCCTGCCATTCTTCCGGTACGTATTTCACATCCATTTAGATGATCGCCTCATTTCTATTTCTGAATCTTGTAGAGTTTTTGAAGCTCTTTATCTGTTTCATACATTTTCTCCATCGCATAACTGACAATATGGGAAGCTATACAGTAATTATCAAACAGCTCCATCGTCTTCCCGAGAATATCCGCGTAGCTTTCAATCGCTTTTGATGCCTGTCCGGCTTTATAAAAATCGGATTCTGAAAGGTTTTTGATTTCTTTCTGAACTCCTTCTGTATAAATATCGCAGATGCTTTTCAGCTTATTGGAAATGGTGATCATTTCTTCAAACTCGAGGTGGATGTTTGTACCGCCGCCTCCTGCTCCGCCTTCTGCATTCATAGCATCGCCCTCCCTGCTCTGAAATTGATGTGCAGTGCGTCATAGATCCGGTTGTTCATAATATAAAGGCTGATCCATTCATATCGATCATTTAAAGGATCAACCGAGATGAAATCTTCGCCTTTTGTAAAGTAAAGTGTTGTCGTCTGGAAACCGGTGTCTGCCGGTTTTTGCTGCGAGGCAAGCTTGAACGTTTCCACAGCAAGAACTTCTTTTTGATCAAGATCCATTGCCCTGACTTCGGCTTTTTCAGCGGCGCTCATCGGTTTTGTCAAAAAAGCGAGGTCTTGATCACGCGGCTCTCTTACTAAAAATGACACGTTGGAAATAAGCGATAAATAAACTTCGCGCTTTTCCAAATAATCTAATGTGTAGCCTTTGCCCTGGCTTCTTTCAGTCAGAGCGACAACGCGCTCCTCATCGTCCGGCAAAAATGCGCACATGACGTTATTAAAGCGCACGAATTCTTCGCTTTCTTGATATTGCTTCAGCAGCTTAATCAGAAAAAAAGCGGTCTTGGTCAGCTTGCCTTCCTTTAAAAGGATGCCTTTTTCAATCAGGCTCTCTTTTGCTTTTACTGCACAATCCGGCTCAGCCAAGGCCAGCTGTTCGCGTTCCGGAAGACCGAATATGTAGGTAACTCCGGCTGCTCCTGCTAAAACATAAAGTTCTGCCGCCGACAGCGTATCTGCTTTCACCTGCATGTCATTCTCCTTCCCTGTTATAAGTTTTTGATTTCCTGCACTTCACTGAGCTTTGAAAAATCGTCGATGTGCATTTGCAGTGCATCTAATGCAGCCGTATGATCTTTCAAGGCGTCTTTCATATCGGCATTCAATTCGATAATCAGCTCAAGGTAGCTTAAAAATGCGTCGCGGGTTTTTCCGCTCCATTTTCCGCTTTCAACATACGCTTTCAATTCCTTTGCTTTTTTCAGCGAGTCGCCAACATGTTTTTCGATCGCTTTCGCATGGGAATGCGCTTTTATTGTTCCATTATGTGAAATTTTCACAGTCTCTCCGCTTACTTTCGGATTGGCCGCTTGATAGTTGTAGTATCCATATCCGTCCATGACTCGGCTGTTCCTCCTCTACGCCTTTTTCTCTTCAGCTTCAGCTTTTGCTTTATAATACTCCCACTTGCTTTTCGCCTTCGACTTGGCGCTTTGAATGTCATCGACCATATCTTTAAAATGCTTGACCAATTCCTTCAGCTTGGCATCCTTTTCATGGCGTGTATCCTCAAATTCGTGGGAAGGGATTTTCAAGTCCGGGAGATTGCTGTTGTATGCTTTCAAACTTGCATCAACTTCTGCTAATTTCGTCTTAACATCGCTTTCTTTATCAGATAAAAAGTCGTATAAATTTTTATACTCGTCGCGTTTTCGTTCATTTTCCGTGTAGGATATGTGCAAAAAGTTGCCTACTGAATCCCAAAAACCTTCGCTCAAAGCAGCTGCCCCTTTCATTTATCCTAGTCAATAAAAACTATTTTCCTGTAGTGGATGATATTGTAATAGGTTTATCTTACAGGATGGTCCTAGGCGAATGAATAGGTTAAAAGGATTGTTTTTTCGACGAAAAAATAAAATAACCGGTCTTCGAGAGATTTTTATAAGCAAAAAGGATCAGTCTGTTTTCCCCTCTTTTCCGACCGGTCATTTCCTGAGAAATATTTTCTTTTGAAGAACATTCCATTATAATGAAGTTGGTTGGATTTTACATCATGAAAGGAGAAGCGCTATGCGTGAACATAAAGGATGTATCAAGTGCGGAAGTACAGATGCGGGGCAAAAAGAAATCGCGACGACCGGCACCGGCCTGTCAAAATTGTTCGATGTGCAGCATAACCGTTTTCTCGTCGTTTATTGCAAAAACTGCGGGTATTCGGAACTGTACAACAAACAATCTTCAACCGCCGGAAACATTCTCGACCTGTTCTTTGGAGGATGACGGCCCGAAAGGAGAAACGGTTATGAGAGAAAAATACGGATTATTGATTGCCATATTTATTTTGGCTTTATGTGTGCACTCCAATATCGTCGTAGAACATGCACTCTTACAGGCGATCATAAAAACAGTCTCACTATTCGTGATGATCGCTTCGGCGCTTGCAGCATTTGTCAAAGGCATCAGACAGCCGTCATAATCACTGGGAGAGGGGGTTAGTCATTGCCCCGTTCCCAGTGATTTGACTAAATCGAGAATCCATTCTTTCACGTCGACAAGGCGATTGTATGCCGGCTTTGTATCGGTTCCGGTGATGATCATGGATACGAGGGAGTCCTGCTTGTGCAATGCACCGTGGCTGGCTCCTCCGACGTGCGTCGGCGACCCTTCGCCGATAAATTCGTATCCAGGCTTTGCATTGGCGATCAAAAAGTCGCCTTCATGCGAAAAAAATGAAGTGTACAGTCTGGCCAGCGCATCGGGAAACTTTCCGTATGTCATGCTGCTTTGCTCGACCGTCAAATCGAGAATGTTTACATCCCCTTCCAGCGTCCACGTTTGTCCAAATTCATCCGTGTATTTGCCTCCCGGCCGAAATGTGAGCTTCCCGTGCTGCTCCCCCGAAACGACCTCAATTGAATCCGTTTCATTTTTCCAGCCGATGATGTCGATCCTCTCGTCCTGTTGCAGAATATCCGCGATCCTCGCGAGCGGAAGCTTCGCTTTATCGAGCGAATAGATGAACGCCATTCTTTCGTTAACGGCAAGAACGATGTCGTCATCGTCCGCCACGCCTTTCTTTAATTTCACAATGCGAAAGGCGTCCAGAAGGCTTCTCAAATCAATCAATGCTTCTTTTTTATTGCCGCTGATCCAGGCCTGTCCGTTATCCCCCATCACGATCCAAATGTGATCTTTTAAAGCGGCTTCCCATGACGGAAAGCTGTCTAAAATCTTTTGAACATGCCGGTCTGCTTTCGCGACCCCTGCTGCGTCGTTTCTCCCGTGTTTATGTACGTGCTGGTCGAGATCGGGAAAATAGACGAGTGCAAGAGGCGGCACTTTGTTTGTTTTGATCAGATGAACCAATTCATTCGCAGAAAACCGGTCATTAAAGCCGAATTTTTTGAAAAGCGAGCGGTTTGCCGGATTCACTTTGGAAAAACCGCCGTACGAGAACAGCTGGGACGTGTTGATTTTGACTGATTGGTTTAATCCGGAAATTATTGAAAAAAGAAAAGGAACCTGTAAATAGCCGTCCCGGCTCCCCCTGTGCAAAAGTGCATTGATCGAGCACGTTTCAATTCCTTTTTCATCAAGCTCTTCGTGAAGCGTCTTCACCTGTTGGCTTAAATGAACCTGATTCAAATTGTAAAAGACGTCTCTGGAGGATTGTTTGATGCCTAATTTCAGAAGCTCTCGAATATGGCTGCCATAATTGATGATCCGTTTTTCCTTCGCGTTGTACCACACAAGACCCGGAACTTTATGGCGGTCGCTGCTCGCCCCTGTAAGCAATGTGCTGTCAACATTGACGGACATCGTCGGAAAAGGGCTGATCATATCAGGGACATAGCGCCCGTTTTCCAGAAAATATCGCAGACCAGGAGCCTGTCCGGTTTTCACGGCTTCTTGAAGCGATTCATCCATTAATGAATCAATCAGCAACATGACGACTGATTTCTTGCGGCTCTCAGACATCGTTCTTCCTCCTTCCTTATACGTGAGCATTCCCTAAACCGCTCCGGTTATGAATGATCCCGTCTAAAATGTCGCTGATATCCCGGTCCGATTTTTCACGCAAATATTGACCAACGCTCATTTGATAGCGTCTGATGTCTTCTTCCGAACGGAAAAAGGAGAGCAGCTGCTGTTCAATCGGCTCCTGTTTTTGCTGATTCAGTTCAATGACAAGGTTTTTCTTTTTCAGAATATCGAGATTCATCTCTTCCTGTCCGGGCAGCGCATGGTAGATAAATACCGGAAGCTGTTTTTCAATGCACTCGCTGATCGTGACGCCGCCGGGCTTCGTCATGATGCCCGACGCCTCCTCGTATAAACGGTTCATTTCTGCTTTGCTTTCGATATAAGGCAGCGCTGTAATGTATGGATTGTTTAAATCATGAACATACCGGTAGAGCTTTCGGTTTTTTCCGCATAGTATTTGGTATGCGACATCCCCATTCGGCGACAGCTCCTGCACAAGCTTAAAAATGCCGCCCACCCCCATGCTTCCGCCGGTTATGAGGATGTTGCACACCGCTTTTTTGTCCCCGTTCTGCCCAGGCTTTCTCTCCATTTTATAGGAACGATGCACGGGTATTCCGGTCAAAAAAATCTTCTCTTCATCAACGCCTTCTGCGATCAGCTGTTCTTTGATGTCTTTGATCGGCGCAAAATGATAATCAATCTTTTCTCTTCCCCAAATTCGGTTGACGAAAAAATCGGTATAGACATTGACCACTTTCATGTCGGGAAATCGGCCTTTTAAGCGGTTCAGCAAATAGGAGGGCAATGCATGCGTACAGAACACGATATCAGGCTTTTTTTCCGCAATGATCTGCTGCATATCCTTCAAAAAGATCAGCTCGTACAAGAGGTGGCGCTTTGCGGTTTGATGGCGCCCGCACGCCAGGAGATGATAGACCGAGCTGTAGACTTTCGGAAAATACTGAATCCATGACAAATACGCCGCAGAAGAGGCTTTTTCAAGCCGCCGATAAGCATGTGAAAAAATGTCGATTTTTTCACATTGATGGGATTTGAGAAGCAGTTCTGCCTGCAGTGAATCGGCAACGTGATGATGACCGGTGGAAATGCTTAAAAAAGGGAAAATCAGAATCTTTGTCATCTCCATCCTCCATTTCAGAAGAAAAATGTTTTCCATTTATATTTTTCAAATATCCAGCCAAAATATAAGTGTATTTTTTCAGGAAAGGAAAGTGGCGACTTGAGAAACTGTTTTTTGTCGATTTGGAGTGTAATTGACCCGTTTTATTATTTTTTTTCAAGACTGACACTCATTGATCAAACGAAATCGAGCATTTTTCGCGTCCGTCTCACAAGGTACAAAGGGATCGATGTGGTGTTAAACGATGGGACGGTTATTAAGAAGAACGATGTTCTGATCAAAATTCATCTGCATAATATTAAGCTGATCAAAGAGCTTCAAAATATTGAGAGCGCTGTCAGAAGAGGCATCCTCATTTATCAAAAGGCGTACTTTTCAATGCCGATCCTGGCCGAATATGTTAAAAACCATCACCGGACAGACCAAATCAAAGGCATCATCGGCATTACGACGCTGCATAAAGGCGTTGAAAGGCTCGGTTTTGAAGCCGTTGAGCCCGCAAACCAGTTTTACAGAGTCTTTAAAAAACTGACGCAGATTCCGATTTTATATTTAACAACAAAGCAATTTTCTCTTCGTAAAATTCCTCCTTCCCAATATTTGTTTATCTCGAAAGAAAAATTGTTCAAGTCCTATCTGCAGAAATAACAAAAAAAAGAGACTGATCCCTCAAAACAGGAACAGCCTCTTCTTTTTATGAAATGTGATGGAACGTCATTTCCGGACGGCTTCCAATGCGGATATTCGCTCCCGTCTGGCCCAATCCCTCGCTGATATAAAACGGTTTGTCATGATGATAGTGAAGACCTTTAATCATATTCATTCGCACAAGCTTTCCCATCTTCAGAAGATGATAAGGCTTCGGCCAATGAATCTGACCGCCGTGAAAGTGCCCTGACAGAAGATAGTCAAAGTGAAATTCCTGCATATCAAGCACAACGTTCGGATCATGCGTCAATACAAGGTTGTACCCTTCCTTCAGCTCTTTATATGAAGCGGCAATATCGCTTCGCTTCGTGCTGTAATCATCAATCCCGATAATGTTGAGTGCCTCACCTTCCACTTCAATCGAGACATGCTGATTTCGAAGGGTGATGCATCCGTTATCTTCCAGCACACGTTTCAGCTTCCGAAAGTGTTCACCTTTCAATACGTAGTCATGGTTGCCGAATACAGCGTACATCCCGTATGCCGGCTTTAGTTTTTGCAAAGCTTTTAAGTAGTTTGCAAGCTTTGGTATATTTCGTTTCCTATCAAGAAAATCTCCTGTTAAAGCAATGAGATCCACTCGTTTTTTATTGGCAAGTTCAAGAATCTGTTCAGGTGAAATCGAAATGTTTTCTAAATGAAGATCAGACAGATGAAGAATGTTCAGCTTTTTCTTTAAAGCGGGAGCCTGGACGCGCTCGACCGAAATCGTGTTGACTTTCACATCTTTTGTATTGTGGTTCGCTTTATAAAAAATAGGCATTAAACCTAAGATAATCAATAGACATGCGATAATAAACATTTCAATATCTCCTCCCTCTTACTAGTATAGTAAGTTGGCAGGCAGTTTTATAGTGGGAAATAATAGGATATCATTCTTTTTACCTATAATAAAAACCGATTTCCAGCTGGAAATCGGTTCGTAATTTTACAGAAACAAAATGAACAGAAGAAGCCCTAAAATGATGCGATAGATGGCAAACGGGACAAGCTTGATCTTATTGATCAGCCTGAGGAAAAAGCGGACGACAAAAAGAGCGACAATAAAAGCGCTGATAAACCCTGTAATAAAGAAAGGAAACAGGTCTGCACTTAAATATGCCCAGTTTTTAATTAAAGAGAGCAGGCTGGCTCCCATCATGATCGGAATCGCCATGATGAAGGTGAAATCGGCGGCCGCTCTGTGGTTCAAGCCGAGAATAACACCGCCCGAAATCGTCGAACCCGAGCGCGAGAAGCCCGGCCAGAGCGCCAGACATTGAAACAGCCCCATACCGAGCGCCTGCTTATACGTCATCCGGTCAACCGAATCTGTCGTCTCCATGCGCCGGTTAATCCAGTCGGCCGCGAGCATCAGCACCGCGCCGGCGATGAGACCGACCGCAACGGTGTGTACGGAAAACAGGTACTGATCAATATAGTCTTCGAATAAAAAGCCGAGCACAGCGGCGGGAACAAGTCCTACAGCGATTTGGGCAATGGAAAGGCGGTTTCCCGATTTCTGCTCTTCCGTCATGTTTTTCTTCACACCTAAGAGGTTGAGAATCCGGTCTTTAAATACGATGGCGACAGCGAGGATGGAGCCGAGTTGAATCACGACTTTAAAGGTATTCGCCGCCTCCGGCGTGAGCAGTTCTTTCGATTTCAGCCAGACGTCGTCAACAATGATCATATGCCCTGTTGACGAAACAGGGGCATATTCTGTTAATCCTTCAACAATTCCGAGTATGATGGCGACAAAAATATCCCAAATGTTCATATGTCATTCCTTTCGCTTCATAAAACTTGTCCTCTAATAAACTATTTATATCGCCTTTAAAAGCCGATTATGCAAGCGGGATTCAGACTTCTTCGTTTTTTTCATAAAGGTGTGAACGCTGTTTAAACCATTCAAACAAATGCGTGACCACCACTTTGATGACCGCGTATCCGGGGATGGCGAGAATGACGCCGATCACGCCGAACAGCTTGGCTGCCGTCAGCAGCACAAAGATGATTGTTACCGGATGGATGTGCAGGTTTTTTCCCATAATTTGCGGCGAAATAAATTTTCCTTCAAACAGCTGCACCACAGTCCAAACGATGATCAGCTTCACAAGCATAAACGGGGAAGTAACCAGGGCAATAATGATTGCCGGCGTGATCGCAATCGTCGGTCCGAGATACGGAACGATGCTCGTACACGCCGCCACAAGGGCCAATAAGGAAGCGTAATCAAGACCGATGATCATATATCCGATAAACAATAGGCAGCCGATACAGAAGCTGACGATGATCTGCCCCCTGATATACGAACTGAGCCGGTGATTCATCTCGGACATCATCACATACGTCTGTTCCCGCAAGCGGACCGGTACGAGCTTCAAAATAAAGAGCGGCAGTTTTTTACCATCTTTCAATAAGTAAAACAGGATAAACGGCACGGTCACAATCGAAATCACAACTTCTGTCACGGCGCCTATGAACGTTCCCACTCCGGTAAATGTGCTGTTTAAAATAGTGGTGGCCTGATCGGATAATTTGCTTGCCAAATCGGTCAGATTGATGTTCAGCGTCTGCTGGACCTGATTAAAAAACTGGCTTCCGATCAGCTGTTTAATTTGGTCTTCCACAATGTGGACATACCTTGGGAAATTATCGACAAGGCTTGTGATCTGTTCCCTTAACAGCGGGATAACGGAGACGATCGAAATCGTGATCAGACCGATGATCACAATATAGAGAAGAAGAATCGAATAAATCCTTTTCACATTTTTCCGCTCTAGAAAATCAACGATCGGATTTAACAAATAATATACGACACCTGTCAGCACGACAGGCAGGGCGATGGTTTCCACAAGAACGATGAAAGGCGTGAAAATAAACGATGCTTTTGTAAATACAAGGATGTTCAATCCGATCAAGAGCAGAACGAGCAGAAACAAAACGAATTTATTGTCTAAAAAAAACTTCTTAAATCTGCCGCCCCACATATTCAAAGAGTCCATGGCGATCCTCCATTAACGTTGGTTTTATACATTAAATTGTACACTATTACTCCTCATACTAAAAATAAAACCATTGCTATTGGTCTTTTTTTCCGCTTGCAAATGTTTATTGATGATATACATATACGCCGGTGCTTCCGGCTTTTTGTCTTTCGCCGGCAAAAGAAAACACTGTATAATAAACATATCCTACAGCGAAAGGGGAAAATAGCATGATACGGTTCGGGGTAGTCGGAACAAATTGGATCACCGACCGGTTTCTTGAAGCGGCCCGTTTGGTCGGCGATTTTCAATTAACCGCGGTATATTCAAGGAGCGGGGAGCGCGGACGTGAATTCGCGCAAAAATACGGGGCCGAGGCGGTTTTTACCGATATCAGCGAAATGGCTGAGAGCGATGTTATTGATGCGGTATATATCGCAAGTCCCAACTCTTTACATAAAGAACAGGCCGTCACATTCATGAAAAGCGGAAAGCACGTCCTGTGCGAAAAACCGCTTGCGTCCCATGTCAAAGAAGCGGAAGAAATGGTAAAAACAGCGCAGGAACACCGCGTGACATTTATGGAAGCGATGAAAACGACATTTCTTCCGAATTTTAAAAACATCGAACGCAACCTGCACAAAATCGGCAAAGTCCGCCGTTTTACAGCCAGCTACTGTCAATACTCTTCCCGCTATGACGCCTATAGAAACGGAACCATCTTAAACGCATTTAACCCGGCTTTATCGAACGGTTCCCTGATGGATATCGGCGTCTATTGCGTCCATCCCGCGATCGTCCTGTTCGGCAAGCCCCTCGAAGTAAAAGCAAACGGGCTGATCCTTGAGTCGGGGGCGGACGGTGAAGGAACAGTGCTGTTAAAATACAAGGAGCATGAAGCTGTTTTGATGCACTCGAAAATCTCCAATTCCTTCACTCCTGCTGAAATTCAAGGGGAGGAAGGCTCTATCGTCATTGATAAAATCCACCGACCTGAAAAAGTCGACATCCGCTATCGGGACGGACGGGTTGAACATCTTACGCTGCCGGATGACAAACCGGCCATGTTTTATGAAACAGAGGAATTCATTCATTTAATTAAACAAGGGCGGATCGAGTCTTCGCTCAACACATTTGAACGCTCTATCAACACCTTGGCTGTCATGGATGAAGCCCGCAAACAGATCGGTCTCGTTTTCCCCGCTGATCAAAAATAAAAAATGAGCCGCCTCGATTCGAATGAACGGGCGGCTCATTTGTTTTAGGATTGCGCCAAAAGATCGGCAAAGGCTTTGACATAGATCGGCAGGTCCGGCGGGCGGCGGCTTGACACGATATGACCGTCGACGACCGCTGCTTCATTTACCCATACCGCTCCGGCATTTTCCATATCGTCTTTGATCCCAGGTGTGCTTGTGACCTTCCTGCCTTCCAATATTCCTGCGGAAATCAGCACCCAGCCGGCATGGCAGATTTGCCCGATAGGCTTCTTCCTTTCGTTGAACCACCGAATCATCTCCAGTACCTCGGGATATCTTCTGAGCTTGTCAGGCGCCCAGCCTCCCGGAACCAGAACTGCGTCGTATTCCTCAATATTCACACTTTTCAGCTCATAATCAGAGACAGCAGGTACGCCGTATTTGCCCTTATATTCATGATCCGCTTTTTCACCAATGAGGTGTACGATCGCGCCTTCTTCTCTCAGCCTTAAAACTGGATACCACAGTTCTAAATCTTCGAAGTCATCGCTGACAAGCGCGATCACTTTCTTGCCTTCCAGTCGCATGATTTATCCCTCCTGTACAACCAGTGTACGATAGATGACAGTCTGTTTAAACCTATTTATCCCCTTCCCCGTCCCTTTTTAAAAATGCTTTTCCCGCGTAAAAGGCTACCGGATCGCCGGCAGCCTGATGTTTAGTCAATCTTAAATTTTTTCGTCAAATCGCGCAGTTCTTCAGCCATTTGTTCAAGCGTAGCCGCAGAAGAACTGATTTCTTCCATTGAAGCGAGCTGTTCTTCAGCCGAAGCGGCGATGTCTTGAATGCTTCCTGAGCTTTCACGCGATACGTCTGCAATTTCTTCAACCGCTCCCGCGACATGCTGTGACCCTTCTGACAGCTCTTCAACTGCCGCATTCATCGTCTGCAGCTTGCCCGCGATTTCGTTTGTCATGTCATAAATCTGCTTAAAGCTTGTATCTGTTTCATCTGTGATGGTAAGTCCCGACTGTACTTCACGGTTGACGTCCTGGAACATGTCCAGCGACTTTCCGATCTCATTGACGATTTCCTGAATGAGCGCTTCGATTTCTTTTGCCGATGAGGCGGATTGCTCAGCCAGTTTGCGCACCTCTTCAGCCACTACTGAAAACCCTCTCCCGGCTTCACCGGCTCTTGCGGCTTCAATTGCAGCGTTCAACGCGAGCAAATTCGTCTGATCTGCGATGCCGTTGATCACCCGCAGGATTGCCGTAATGTCTTTTGACTTGCTTTCAAGTCCTTTCACGACGGATTCTGCCTGTTTAACGGAATGATCGATGGAATTCATTTGTCCGACCGTTTTTTGAACAAGCTCTCCGCCTGTACCGGCAATGTCCGTCGATTGAATGGATGATTCTGTAATCGATGCTGAAACTTTGGACATTTCATGCAATTGGCTGTTCATGTCAGCCAGCTGCTGTGCACTGACTTCCACTTTCTCGTTTTGGCTTTCGTTTCCGTTTGAAAATTGTTCGATCGCAGATGTAATATGTTCTGTCGCCTTGCTTGTCTGATCCGCGCTCGCGGTCAGCTGCTCTGACGAAGAAGCGACGTTTTCAACTGATGTCTGAATGACGCTGATTAAAGAGCTCAGCGATTCGGCCATTTCGTTGAAGCTTGATCCGAGCTGTCCGATTTCATCTTTTGAACGGACAGTGATTTTTTGCGTCAAGTCGCCTCCGCTGATGCTTTTCGCAGAGGAAACGAGTTCGCGGAGCGGACCTGTGATCGATCTGATGATGAAAATCATCAGAAGCACACCGATGATGATGCTGACGCCCAACGTAATCAAAGCTGCATTCAACACAGGCTGTGACGCTTCTTTTAGTTCAGTGATATACATGGTTCCGCCGATTTTCCAGCCGGTCAGTTTATTGGTCGCGAATGCCATCTGCTTTTCGCCGTCAGACGTATATTTGATTGTTCCTTTGTCATTGGCGTATAATTTTTCAACCCAGCTGCCTTCGATGTCTGAGCCCGCATCATGTTTCGGGTGGGCGACAAACTTTTTATCGGCGCTGGTGATAAAGGCAAAGCCTTTTTTCCCGATGGTCACGCGTTCTGTCGCTTTAATGAGCTCTTCGATTTTCATATTGACGGCGACCACGCCGGATCCGTCTTCATGCATCTTGGCGATGGTGATAACCATCGTTCCGGTTGACGCCGTTTTGTAAGGGTCTGTAATAATGACTTCGCCCTTGTGTTCGACGGCTTTTTTATACCAGTCCCGCTCTACCGGATTATATCCGCTCGGCATTTCCTGATCCGGGTAGCGGATGAACTTTCCGTCCTTTGATCCGGTAAAGATCCCTTCCACATCGGGATGGAGCTTGGCGAACTGTTCGAATTTCACTTTTAAAGCGTCACTTTCTTTTCCTTTAAAAGAGTTTTCTTTAATGAACCCGCTGAAATAGGACATGGCATTTGTTTTCTGGCTAATATTCTGATTGATGATTTCGTTCAGCTGATTAACGTTTTCGCGCGCATTGTCCATGATTTCTCCGTCAAGCGTACTGCTTGCCGTTTGATACGCGCTATAGGAGAGGACGATGATTGGAACGGTTAAAATAAGCAAGAATGAAAGAATTAATTTCTTTGCAATGGAGGGACGTTTCACCCAATTTATAATATTTTCCATAGAATTGTTGACTCCTCTTTTCTGTTATATTTCTAATATCGGATTCTTTTAAAAGTTTTTATACGCGTTTTATAACTTTTTATAGTCTAAAATAACTAAAAAAACATCCGGAGGAAAACCGGATGTTTTAAAGCTATTCAATCTTAAATTTCCGTGTCAAATCACGCAGTTCTTCAGCCAGCTCCGCCAATGTGGTGGAAGATGCGCTGATCTCTTCCATAGAAGCGAGCTGTTCCTCGGCTGAAGCGGCGATGTCCTGAATGCTTGCCGAACTTTCTTTCGATACATCAGCGATTTCTTCGACCGCGCCCGCGACTTGGCGGGAACCTTGCGTCAATTGTTCGACAGCGGCATTCATCGTCTGCAGCTTGCCTGCGATATCATTGGTCATATCGTAAATCGTTTTGAAGCTTGTCTCTGTTTCATCTGTGATTCGAAGTCCTGACTGTACTTCATGATTGACCGATTTGAACATGTTCAGGGAGTTGTCGATTTCCTTGACGATTTCCTGAATTAAATGTTCAATTTCCTTCGCCGAACCGGCGGATTGTGCGGCGAGCTTCCTGACTTCTTCAGCCACTACCGAGAAGCCGCGGCCCGATTCCCCGGCCCTTGCCGCTTCGATCGCTGCATTGAGCGCGAGCAGATTCGTTTGATCGGCGATTCCGTTAATCACACGCAAAATGCTTGTGATGTCTTTTGATTTGGCTTCGAGCCCTTTGACGACCGCTTCCGCTTGCTTGACAGACCGATCGATCGAGTTCATTTGGCCGACCGTCTTTTGAACAAGCTCTTCCCCTTTGCCTGCAATCTCAGTCGATTTCAGCGACGCATCAGTAATCGCGGCTGAAGTTTTTGACATGTCATATAACCCGTCGTTCATTTCATTCAGCTGATGCGAGCTTGCTTCGACTTTTTCTTTCTGGCTTTCATTACCGTCAGAAAACTGTTCAATGGCCATTGTAATATGCTCAGTCGCTTTGCTTGTCTGCTCTGCGCTGGCATGAAGCTCTTCAGATGAAGAAGCTACATTGTCAACTGATGATTGAATGACGCTGATTAAAGAGCGCAGCGATTCGGCCATTTCATTAAAGCTTGTACCGAGCTGACCGAATTCGTCTTTTGAACGGACTGCGATTTTTTGTGTCAAGTCGCCGCCGCTGATGCTCTTTGCGGATGACACGAGCTCGCTTAACGGCTTGCTGATTCCGCGGATAATGAAGTAGATGAGAATCCCGCCGAGCACGATCGCGGCTGCCAAAATGATGATCGCCATGTGGAAGACAGGCTGAGCAGCCTCTGATATCTCATCCGTGAACATCGTTCCGCCGATTTTCCAGCCGGTCAGCTTGTTCGTCGTAAAGGCCATTCTCTTTTCTTTTCCTTCAAATGTATATTGAAAATCACCTTTTTCACTGCCGTACATTTTTGTAACCCAGTCGCCTTTGCCTTCGGTTCCGGCTTCGATCTTCGGATGAGCGACATATTTTTTATCATTGCTTGAGATAAACGCAAAGCCGCTTTTTCCGATGTTGACGCGTTCTGTCGCTTTGATAAGTTCATCGATTTTCATGTTAACGGCAACAACCCCTGAGCCGTCCTCCGTCTGCTTTGCAATCGTAACGACCATCGTTCCGGTCGACGCTGTTTTATAAGGGTTTGTGATAATCGCTTTTCCTTTATTTTCAACGGCTTGCTTATACCAGTCCCTATCCGCCGGGTTATAATCTTTCGCCATTTTTTCAGCGGGATAGCGGATGAACTTGCCGTCTTTTGAACCTGTGTAGATCGCTTCCACATCCTGGTTCAGCTTGGCGTACTGCTCGAATCTCTCGACAAGTGATGCGTTCCCTTTTTCTTGATAAAGCTTTTCATTCACCCAGCCGCTGAAAAAGGAAACAGCCTGCTCTTTCTTTCCGATATTCTGGTCTATGATCTCATTCAGCTGTTCGACATTATCGCGCGCGCTTCTCATGATTTCCGTTTCAAGAGAGCTTCCCGCCGTTTGGTACGCACTATAGGATAAGGCCAAAATCGGCAAAGTTAAAACCAATATAAAGCTGAAAAACAGCCTTTTTGAGATAGACGGACGTTTAAGCCAGTCCAATACCTTTTTCATTTGATATAACTCCTTTAGCTTCTAGATTATGAAACTAATATCGGAGCTTTCATTTACTTTTGCATATTAAAAAACTTTAAAAAGTATTTCTGAAGATTCTTAAAAAAGAGCTTAAAAAAGAGGCTGACCAGCAGCCTCTTTTCATCAAATTGTAAACTTTTTCGTTAAGTCGCGCAGTTCTTCAGCCATTTGTTCGAGCGTCGCAGCGGATGAGCTGATTTCTTCCATTGAAGCCAGCTGTTCTTCCGCTGAAGCAGCGATGTCTTGAATGCCGGCAGAGCTTTCACGCGATACGTCGGCGATCTCTTCGACCGCGTCGGATATTTCGTGAGAACCTGTTGACAAATGCTCTACGGCGGCGTTCATCGTCTGCAGCTTGCCTGCGATTTCGTTCGTCATGTCGTAAATATGTTTAAAACTCGTTTCCGTTTCTTCCGTAATTTCGAGCCCTGACTGTACTTCTTGGTTGACCGATTTGAACATGTTGAGCGAATGTTCGATTTCCTTGACGATATCCTGAATCAGCTCTTCGATTTCTTTTGCCGATCCTGCTGATTGGGCCGCAAGCTTTCTGACTTCTTCAGCGACAACCGAGAATCCTCTGCCTGATTCGCCGGCCCGCGCTGCCTCGATGGCGGCGTTCAGCGCCAGTAAATTCGTTTGATCAGCGATTCCGTTTATGACGCGCAGGATCGCGGTGATATCTTTCGATTTCGCTTCTAGCCCTTTGACAACCTGTTCGGCCTGTCTGACGGACTTGTTGATCGAATTCATCTGCCCGACGGTTTGTTGGACGAGCTCTCCGCCTGTTTCGGCAATTTCCGTCGATTTACCCGAGGATTCTGTAATCGATTCCGATACGCCTGCGATTTCATTCAGCTTGTCATTCATTTGGCTGAGCCGCTGTGAGCTCGCTTCGACTTTTTCATTTTGACTTTCAGCGCCGCTTGAGAACCGCTCGATGGCTAATGTAATGTGCTCCGTCGCTTTACTTGTCTGGTCGGCGCTTGCCGTCAGCTGCTCTGATGAAGATGCCACATTGTCGACCGATTCCTGAATTGTGCTGATCAGCGAACGCAATGAGTCAGCCATTTCGTTGAAGCTTGCGCCCAGCTGTCCGAATTCGTCTCTGGAGCTGACATCGATTTTTTGTGTCAGATCTCCTTCACTGATGCTTTTTGCAGAAGAGACGAGTTGATTTAAAGGCTTGCTGATCGCGCGGACGATAAAGTAAACAAGAATGCCGCCCAGAATAATCGCGCCTGCCAATGTCATGACTGCCATGTGAAGCACAGGCTGTGCAGCGTCTTTAATCTCTGCTGTATTCATCTCTCCGCCGATTTTCCAGCCGGTTAGTTTATTGGTCGTGAAGACCGTTTTCTTTTCTTTGCCTTTTTCATTAAATGTGAACAAGCCGCTCTCTTTGCTGAACATCTCCTCTGTCAGATCGGCTTCTGCTTCTGTGCCGGCTTTCATTTTCGGATGGGCGACATACGTTTTCCCTTCGCCGATGATGAATGCATAGCCGGTTTTTCCGATGCTGATGCTGTTTGCCGATTTGATCAGCTTGTCAATGTTTAAGTCAAGGGCGACTACTCCTGATCCGTCTTTGTTCTGCTTGGCGATCGTGACGACCATATGGCCTGTTGATGCAGACTCATAAGGTTCAGTTACAATCGTTTTCCCTTTTTCCTGGACAGCCTGTTTGTACCAGTCGCGTTCTACCGGGTCATACCCGTCAGGCAATGGAGCATTCGGATATTGTGCGTAAACGCTATCCTCCGAACCGGTGAATACGAGTTCGACGTCGGGATTTTGTTTTGCAAATTGCTCAAACCGCTGTTTAATGGCGGTCTGCCCTTTCTCTTTGTACGCTTTTTGATCAATCCATTCGCTGAAATACGCAATAGAAGTCTCCTTGCTGCCGATATCTTGCTGAATGATGTCGTTCAGTTCATCGATATTGTCTTTCGCACTTCTCAAAATCTCATCCTCAAGCGTGCTGCTGGCCGTAAAATATGAAGTAGCCGAAAGAACCAAGATCGGAATTGTTAAAATGAATATAAATGAAAAAATTAATTTTTTAGAAATAGAAGGCCGTTTCATCCAATTTAAAAGCTTTTTCATGTGTGATTCCCCTTTCTCTACTTTTATCGGAGACGGGGTCTATTTTTTAAGTAAAAAAAGCGGAAAATTAGACCGTTTTCCTGCCCAAGCATCAGGCATACGCTAATAAAAAAGGGAAAAGGGTGTATCCTATGATAAGTGTTTCGGGCTACTGGCTCCGTCCTGAGGATATCGAAAAACTGAATGTCAGTCAGACGCAAAGAGACATTGCCAACCGGATGCTGGCCATGCCGTCCAGATATAGATACGGTTCAATCTCAGAACTGTTATTTGAGCTGAGATTCAGAGTGCATACCGTCGAATCAGCCAGAGAGCTGATCAACAGCGGAGCAAAGTTTGCCACCTTTTCAAAGACATACGGGAATGAAGAGTTTTGGAGGGTGACGCCTGAGGGGGCTTTGGAGTTGAAGTACAGAGCGCCGGCTTCAAAGGCGATTCGAAATATTTTTGAAAGCGGCTCTCTTTATGCTTTTGAGTGCGCAACTGCGATTGTCATCATTTTTTATATGGCGCTCCTCAAAACGATCGGCGATCAGACATTTGACCGGAATTATCAAAGAATCATTTTATACGATTGGCATTATGAGCGGCTGCCGATCTATACGGATAAGGGGAACGACTACCTTCCGGGAGACTGCCTGTATTTCAAGAACCCTGAATTCGATCCCGAAAGACCGCAGTGGCGCGGAGAAAACGCTATTTTACTTGAAAATAATCTCTATGCGGCACACGGTCTGGGGATCTTAAGCGGCGAAACGATCATTGAAAAACTGAACGGGCTGAGAAAGCCTCATGCACAGACGTCCGCCTATCTGCTTTCTCAAGTGACACGGGTTGATATTCCTGCATTAATACAAATGATCAGATAGCACATCGGCAGGCGCAAGCTGATCCATCAGCTCCTTCACCGTCGTTAGCCGGACGGAGGCCCGCACGCCCTGCCCGGACCACAATGACATGCCGTCCGGATTCCCTTCAAGCTTCGCCTGTTTTCTCATCGGCTGCGTCAGCGTATTTTGCAGAGGATAAGGCAGCGCTTCAGCTTCGTCCGGGCGCCTGTCTTCCATCCATTGATTGACGATGCCTCTTGCCGGCTTCCCTGAGAACAAACGGGTCAGCCTTGTGTCTGTTTCAACCGCTTCGAGCAATTTTTGTTTGTATGCAGGGTGTGTTCCGCTTTCTTCGCACGTCAAAAAAGCGGTGCCGATTTGAACGCCCTGTGCGCCGAGGGCAAAAGCTGCCGCAACACCTCTTTTGTCAAAAATGCCGCCCGCTGCAATAATCGGAACCGACACATGATCTGCCGCTTGGGGAATTAAAGCCATCGAGCCGACAGCGGGTTCTCCCTTCGTTTTCAAAAAGGCACCCCTGTGGCCGCCAGCTTCACTTCCTTGAACAACGATGACATCCATCCCCAATTCTTCAAGCATCAAGGCTTCTTCAACCGAAACGGCGGTGCCCATTAAACAGCAGTTTCGGTCTTTCAGTTCTTTGACGGCATCGGCCGGCGGCGGGCCAAACGTAAATGAAACGGCGCTGACCCCTTCCCTTAAAATGATTTCGATTTTCTCGTAAAAATCGTCCCAATCGTGTTTCTCTTCTGGCACAGGTGAAGCCGAACGCGCATAAGGTATCTTCTCTTTCCACCCTTCATATTCTTCCCGTCTGACGTTTTCCCGTTTTTCCGGAATGAAGAGGTTGACTTGAAACCCGGCTGATGTCAGCTTTTTAGTCTCCAGAATCTGTTGTTGAAGAACTTCCGGCGTCAAATAGCCGGATGCAAGGCTGCCTAAGCCGCCGCAATCTGATACGGCGGCGGCGAGCCTTGGTGTTGTCGGTCCACCCGCCATCGGCGCCTGGATCACAGGCTTTGATAAAGAGAGACGTTCCATGAACTGATTCATTTTATTTTCTCCTTTCAATCGGCTGTGATTTTAAAATAGCATGTCCGGTGCCTCGGGCCGTCGAACTCGCAAAAATATATGCCCTGCCAAGTCCCGAGGACAAGCCAGCCCCCTTCAATGATCATATGTTGCGATGCCCCGACCGTGCTCGCTTTCAAATGCGCCGCGGTATTCCCTTCCATATGGCGGTCAAGCTCATGTTCCCACGGATACACTTCATCGAACCGTCTCAGCATATCGCGTTTAACATCGGGGTCGGCATTTTCATTAATCGTAATGCCTGCCGTTGTATGCGGACAGTAGACAATAACAGTGCCGCTGGAAACGCCATTTTCTGAAATGAATCTTTGGACGTCATTTGTAATATCAAGCATTTCATCGCGCCGGTTTGTTTGAATCTGTATTTTTTTCAACATACGAATCCGCTCCTTTCCTGGCACCCTTTCTCTATTCGTTATAAATCGCCGATTTCCTGTCTGATCATGTAAACGCGCGCCTCATAAGGCTTCATCACAAAAGATGTAAGGTGCTTGTGCGCGTTGATATCAGCATTTGACAGCAGCAGTCCGTCCGTACATAACGGGTATGCGGGATGATGGTAAAACGCCTGGCGCGCGCTAAGGTTGACGATCACGATGGCCGTTTCTTCCCGAAGCTTTCGCAAGTATGCGAAAATCTGCCGATCCTCAGGCAAGAGCAGTTCATATGATCCGTCGATGAAGACGTCATACCGCTTTCTGATCGCGATCAACCGTTTATAAAAATGATAGACTGACCGGGGGTCATGCTGCTGATGAACCGTATTGATCAGCTTGTAATTTTCGTTCATGCAGAGCCACGGTTCTCCTTTAGTAAAGCCGGCATTTGGCCGATCCGTCCATTGCATCGGCGTGCGGGCGTGATCCCTGCTCTTTTTCCAAACCGCCTTCATGATGTCTTCGTGTGAGCGGCCCTTTTCTTTTTGAATCCGGTAATCATTTTTAATCGATACGTCATCATAATCATCTATATCGAAGAAAATCGCGTTTGTCATTCCGATTTCCTGCCCTTGATAAATAAACGGGGTGCCTTTCATCAAAAAATACATCGCAGCTAAGGCCTTGGCGCTGTCTACTCTGTATTTCCCGTCATCTCCCCAGACTGAAACGGCCCGGGGTTGATCATGATTTTCGATAAAAAGCGCGTTCCACCCTTTCCCCTCAAGAGCCGATTGCCAGTTTGACAATATCCGCTTGAGTTCGGGGAGATCGAGTTCTCCGCCTTCAATCCCCCAAAGACCGAGGTGTTCAAATTGGAAAATCATGCTGAATATCCCGTTTGATTCTCCAACCCAGTCCTCCGCTTCTTCAGCGCTGACACCGTTTGCTTCGCCGACTGTCATGATATGGGGATACCCGGCGAACGTATTTTCTTTTAGTTCCTGCAATAACGCTATAATCCCGTCGACATTCATATGATAAGCAAATGAAGGCACAAAAGAGAGCCCTTCCGGATTCGGCAGATCCGGAAGTCCTTCTTTTTTCTTAATGTGTGAAATCGCGTCAACCCTGAACCCGTCGATTCCTTTTTGAAGCCACCAGTTGATCATGTCATAAAGAGCGCTTCGCATGTCACTGTTTTCCCAATTCAGATCCGGTTGCTTTTCGTGAAACAAGTGCAGATAATATTGCTCTGTTTTTTCGTCATAAGTCCAGGCTGAGCCGCCGAATATGCTTTCCCAGTTGTTCGGTTCGCTCCCGTCCTTTCCGTCTTGCCAAATATACCAGTCCCGCTTCCCGGAATTCCGCTCTGCCCTTGATTCGATAAACCATGGATGTTCATCGCTCGTATGATTGATGACGAGATCGATGATCAGTTTCATTCCGAGCTGATGCGCTTCAGTCAGCAGAGCGTCAAAGTCGTCCATCGTGCCAAATTCCGGCATAATGCTTTGATAATCCCTGATGTCATAACCGTTATCGGCATTGGGAGAATCAAAGACCGGACAAATCCAAATGGCATCTGCCCCGAGCTCCCTGATATACGGAAGCTTCTCTCTGATCCCGTTGATATCTCCGATGCCATCCCCGTTCGAATCCATAAAACTGCGCGGATACACTTGATATATGACAGCCTCTTTCCACCATGCCCTTGTCATTCAAACACCCCTTGTTGTATGAATAAAATATTTTTAGACTCCGAACATAAACATCCTATAAACTTTGATATACCAACGATTATACGTTTCTCAATACTAAATAT
Organism: Bacillus sp. BS3(2021); assembly: GCF_021043345.1. Lineage (NCBI taxonomy): Bacteria > Bacillati > Bacillota > Bacilli > Caryophanales > Bacillaceae > Bacillus > Bacillus sp. BS3(2021). The sequence continues at coordinate 1,014,607 of NZ_JAJNDM010000001.1, read as the reverse complement.
GCTTTGCGGCTTATAAATCCTTTGAAGGCAGCAAGGGTGATGGCAAGTAGTAGGTGAAAGAAGCTTTAATCCTTTTGAAACGGAGCATCTGTTAATACAGAATATGTAAAGCATAAATTACAGTTGCTTTTTTACCTATCGGTAAGTAAAATAAATATACAGATTATGCTAAGGATGATTTCAATGAAAAAGAAAATGAACACCCAAGATGCGATTGTTGAAGCAGCATTTACTCTTATTGCCCAACACGGCCTAAAAGGCACGAGCCTTTCAATGATTGCATCGGAAGTCGGCATTTCTAAACCGGCTATTTACTATTATTTCCCTTCTAAAGAAGAGCTGGTGGATTATCTATTTCACATTGTATTTGATGATCACAATTTCTCTGAATTTTTTTCAATCAATGAGTACACGAAGGAGAACTTTAAAAAACGATTAATAACAGACGGCATACGCTATTTTGAAGAGTATAAACATAACTCTCCTGCTTTAAAAGTGGTACACGAGTTTGTTTTAAGTGCAGCACAAAAACCAAGGTATGAGAAAAAGCTTAAATCTATCATGGAACAATTCTTAGAAGGTTTTGAAGCTTTGCTTTCTTACGGTGTCGAACTCGGTGTCATCTCTTCTAAAAACACCAAAGTGAATGCACACTCCCTTGCCCTGATCATTGATAATTTGGGTAACTTTATGATTTTAGGAATCGAGATGGATTATAAAAAAATATGGGAAACAGCAGTCAGTCATGTGATGAAAGGCAGTGAAAGATTTTGAATCAGGAAACGATTATTGGATTATCTAAAATAGAGAAAACCTTATATTGGATCATTCCACCGGTTTTAGGAGCTGTTCTTGGATGGTTTTTGCCTGTTATAGCCGATTGGGTATTGACCATTCCAATCGTTCCTTTTAAAGGGCCTTTGGAATTTATCACATCACTAAACAATTTCTGGGTTTCAATTATCGCTGCAGTTATCGGAATCGTTGCCGGCCTATTTTTTTCACAATATATTTTCACTGAAATTCTTCAGGTGTTCATCTCTGATCAAAATGTGAAGCTGTTGTTTAAAGAGAAAGAAGAAGTGATTGAGAAAAAAGACATTTCTGCAGTTTATCTTGAGAATAAGGATCTTGTTGTTCTTGATCATAAGGGTACTGAATTGTACCGTGAACAACTTGAATCAAAGAGAGCCCTTGCAGAAAGTGCTTTTAAACATCACGGCTATAAATGGGCAGACGAAGATCCTTTTAAGAATGAGTATCAACGCTGGGTTGCGGATCACCCCGATTTTCCCTCGCATATCAATACGCTACTTTTAGCCAGAGAACGAGCTTTACTGGATAATAAACATGAAGAAGCAAAAATTCTGCGCAAAGACCTGGCAAAGCTTGGAGTGGTTATACAGGATGAAGATAAACGGCAATACGTAAGGATGGTATCGTAATATTTCAGTTGCGAACGTCTAAAAAAGAACATTTGGAATAAATTAAACACCGCTCTTTTTGTGAAAGAGCGGTGTGAATCCATCAGCGGACTGTTACGTCCCAATTGGAAATATTAATTTGTCCTGTGCCTCCGAAAACTTCCGTCCCGAATTCCACACTGCTGACATACTTTGTTTTGGAAAGCCAATGTTTGGAGTCGGCAAGATAATTCGTGAAATCCCGAACATTCAGGTTCGCACGTTGGGTGTTTGCCGTTCTGACAAATGAAAACACGTTCCATCCTTTGCCGCTTCCAGCATCAATATAGCCTTTATATACTTTCCAATTGTGCCCGCCGATCGAAACAGTTTCGACATAAGAACCGGCAGGTCCGGCATTTGTGTTATTGAGCCAGATCATAATCTCATCGGTTGGAGCCGAACCCCAGCTTGCCTTGTTTGTATTGTGGAGCCAAATGTCATATGCGGCATTGTACGTGCCGTTCGCACTGATCGAATAGCTGACTTTCGTGTTGATGTTTTTTTGATCTGACAATCGGGTCGGGAAGCCGCTGCCCGCAGTATAGCCTTCAGTCCAATGCCAGCCGCTGACGATCGACGGATAAGCTTTTACTGTGCTTGTATTGCTCGGCCAATTCCATACCCAGCCCATGTCTGAATCATTGTTATGATAAATGGTCTGCCACCAGCCGCTGACCTGGTCGGCTCCCCAAACATTGTTGAATATGTAGTATTTTTTGTTTTTAAAATACAATTTATCCGACGGGTTTGATGACGAAGCAGCAAGCGCTGAGAGCGGCCCCGTCAGCAGCATGATACATACAGCTCCCCATAGCAGGATAGCTTTTAGCAAATGGTTGTTTCTCACGTATTGAAAACCTCCTCATATTTATACACCCTATTATAAAAAAGAACGAAACGGAGTACATTCGTAAAAAGTCATGAATTTCCATAGATATATCCTCTTATCTTTGAAAAGATATCCATTTTATTGAAATAAAGAACGGCCATCGAACTAAAAAACAGCCGCGGTCGCCCGCAGCTGTCTTTTTAAAATTCCGTTTTTTTCACTTCAATGAAACGGATATGATGATCTTCAGCATCAAGAATTTTAAATTCGCATCCCTCAGTTTTGAAGATGTCACCGTTTTTCAGCTCCATCTTTTGCGTCAGAAGCCAGCCGGCAATCGTATCGACTTCTTCGTTTTCAATCGCGATATGAAGGAGGTCATTCACTTCGTCGATTAAAGCCTTTCCGTCCATAATATAATGGTGTTCGCCTTTTTTTATAATGTGCGGCATTTCGTCCTGATCAAACTCATCCCGGATTTCCCCGACGATTTCCTCCAATATGTCTTCAACCGTAACCAGTCCTGCCGTTCCGCCGTACTCATCAACAAGAATGGCCATATGAATCCGTTCCTTCTGCATGCGAATCAAGAGCTCCTGGATCGGTATGTTCTCAATCACCCTGATGACAGGCCTCATTAAGTCCGTTAAAGGAATCGTCTCGTCGAGAAAATACGATTTAAACAAATCCTTGCTGTTGACAATTCCGATAATATGATCTTTATCATCCTTAATGACCGGATATCTCGTATAGCGTTCATTAATGACGGTTTCAATCGCTTCTTTTATGGATTGATCGGCCAACAAGGTAGCCATCTCCGTTCTCGGCACCATGATTTCCCGGGCCAGTCTGTTGTCAAATTCAAAAATTTTGTTGACGTATTTATACTCAGACTGGTTGATTTCTCCTTTTTTATAGCTTTCAGACAGCATAAGCCGCAGCTCTTCCTCACTGATTGCCACTTCATGCTCTTTAACCGAATGGAACCCGAACAGCTTCGTTAACAGCCGGGCCGAGCCATTCAGCAGTTTGATAAACGGGAACATGATTTTATAAAACAAAATGAGCGGCTTCGCCGTCCATAAGCTGACGGCTTCCGCTTTTTGAATCGCAATCGTTTTTGGCGCAAGCTCGCCGACCACAACGTGCAAAAATGTAATGATGACAAAGGCGGTAACAATCGAAGCCACTCTTAAAACGGATTCAGGCAGGCCAAATAGTTCAAAAAGCGGATGGATGATCCTTTCGAATGTCGATTCTCCGAGCCAGCCGAGCCCTAATGCGGTGATGGTAATGCCGAGCTGGCAGGCAGACAAATATTCATCAAGATTTGTCACCACTCTTTTGGCCGCAATCGCCCGCTTATCCCCGCTTTCAACAAGCTGATCGATTTTTGTGCCGCGGATTTTGACGATCGCAAATTCGGCGACAACGAAAAAAGCCGTAGCTGCAATTAAAAGTATGACGAGTATGAGATTCAGGATATTCAAAAAAAGCCCTTACCAAATATGGTAAGGGGCCACCTCCTTAAGACGAATGGTTAGTCATTACGACCGGACAGGAAAATTGCGACGAAGCGCAGCAGCTCAAACAGCGAAACAAGCGCTGCAGCAACATATGTCAGAGCCGCGGCATCCAGCACCTTGCTGACGCCTCTTTCTTCCGTGTTGCGGATCATTCCTTCTGAAACGATGATCCTTTTTGCCCGGGAGCTTGCGTTAAATTCAACAGGCAGTGTCACAAGCTGAAAGAATACGGCCGCCGAAAACAAAATGATGCCGAGTCCGATCAGATTCAGGCTTCCGAGCAGCATTCCGCCGATAAACAAAAACGGCGCCACTCCCGAAGAAAAGTTCACGATCGGAAACATCTTATGCCTCAAAACAAGTGCGCCGTATGATTCCTGATGCTGCAGGGCATGTCCGCATTCATGGGAAGCAACGGAAACCGCTGCAATTGAACGGCCGTAATATACGGGTTCGGACAGGCGCACAACGCGTGCTGTCGGGTCATAATGGTCTGTCAAGGTTCCTCTTACCGGTTCAACCGGGATATCGTAAAGGCCGTTTTGGTCGAGAATCTGTCTGGCCACTTCGGCTCCAGTTCTCCCGCTTGACGCCTCTACTTTTGAATATTTTTCAAAGTTGCTCTTTACTTTAAATTGTGCCCAAATCGATAAACCTAATGCAGCAAATGTTAACAAGTAAAAAATCATGCTCATGCAATCATCTTCCCTCTTGTGATAAGTCGTTTAAAATTTTAATTGTAAATATATTTTATCCCGAGGGATTTCCTTTTGTACAGAAAAGTGCACTACCTTTTTCTTCGCGGTAAACAAACCCCGATAAAGATCAGCACCATTCCTGACACCATGATATAGAAAGGCGGCCTTGTGGACAGCTCCTTGAAAAACTCCCTCCAGAATACCTCATCAGAGGAATGATAAACGGCGTTTAAATCAAAAATGAATTGAATGGATGCCGCCGCCATCAGCTGGACTCCGACCAGTATGAAAAAGAGCCTCATTAAACAGGACATTCCGCTCCCATCCCTCATCCGTTTATAAAAAGTGTATGGAAGGACGGGAACCGATATGACGCCCCAGTAAAAATCTTCAGCTCTACCGGTTATTGTCGGTTATCGAAGGTTTATTTTTACCTGAAAAATTTTTGTAAAATAGGGATATACTGAATAAAAAGGAGAGCACGGGTGGTGACACGGTGAAAGTAACGGATCAGGAAAAAGAACAGTTAAGCACGGCGATTGATAAAATGAATGAAGGGCTTGATGCGTTCATTCTTCTCTATAACGAATCGGAAAAAGACGAGCAGCTGATCGAATTTGAAGAAGAAACGGCAGAAATGATCAGACAAGCCATTGAACAGCACGGGAAAGTAAGCACCAATCAAAAGTTAAATGCAATCATCAAAGAGATTTTATCATTTTCCCTGCGGAAAGACGGTGAAGAAACATGAAATCAAACCGTGTATTTATCGCATGGCTGAGGTGGCCGATATATGTCCGCATCGCAATCATTATCCTTTTATTGATCATCCTTTTCGGCCAGCTGATCACATTCGTCGAGCCGCAGCAGTTTTCAAACGTTTTTGAAGGCGTATGGTGGGCGCTGATCACCGTGTCCTCAGTCGGATATGGCGATTTTGTCCCTAAAACCGCACTCGGCAAAACCGTCGGCATGCTCCTTATTTTAATAGGGGCAGCGTTTGTCACGGCCTATTTTGCAACGATGGCGACGGCCGCTTTTAGCAAGCAGCAGCGCTACGCCGAAGGCAAGGTCAACTACAGAGGCAAGGGACATATGATCCTGATCGGCTGGAACGAGAAATCCAACAAGCTGATGAGGACGCTCCAGGCCGCCGATTCAAACAAAACGATCGTGCTCATTGATGAAACACTAAAGGAAGGCCCCCTGATGGAAAACATTCATTTCATCAGAGGACCCGCTGCGGATGATGCCACACTGCAAAAAGCCAATATTGAAGAAGCTGAAATCGTCTTTATTACCGCCGATCAGCATAAAAGCGAAATATCTGCAGATATGCAGTCGGTCTTAACATTGCTGGCTGTTAAAGGCTTGAACCCGTCGGTGTATTGCGTTGTAGAAATCTTGACGGAAAAGCAGAAAAAAAATGCCGAGCGCGCCGGAGCGAACCAAATCATCAGTACGGCGGACCTTTTAAAAACAGCGATGCTGCAGCATTTTCTCATTAAAAATCAGCTTTCTGATCCGCTATTTAAGGAAGCCGATATTCATTTCAAAGTCCATCGGGTTCCGCTTCCGAAGACGATGGAAGGTGCGTCTTTTCAAGAAGTGATTCACCATTTCATGAAGGAAGACATTTTCGTCATCGGTATTCACCAAAAAGACGGGCCTGTGCTGTCTCCTTCATTTTCGTACAAGCTTCAGCCGACAGACCAGCTGCTGTCACTTTAGGAAAGAAGCGCCTTTTCGAGTTCTTTTACATACGATTGGCCAAGCTTTTCATAGACGCCGGGAATATCGGCGTCTTTTTCTTTTGGTTCAGCAAACTGGTCAAAAGATGCGCGAAAATTCCCCTGAACGACGTAGTCGTCCAGCGCTTCCTGATAGACGTGGCGAAGCAAAAACGGTGTACCGAGCTTGACCGTCGCATTTTGCGAATCAAGCTGTCCGTCCTCCGCTTCAAACGGAATCCGCAAAAATAAGTATCCTTCCTCATCATCAATTTTATAGTCAAAAAAGCCGCGGTCATATTCCCAGCCGCCGCTGATTACATAACCGAGAGGCTTGAGCGTCTGTTCGAGATGATAAAGAGAAAACGACCGGTTTTCCAGTTCAGAAGGTAAGCTTATCATAAAAAAACTCCTTTTTTCGTTTTTATACTTCAGGGCCCTAGCGCAATTGTTTATCAGGTTCGTGCAGGTGCCCTTCATTGATTTCCTTAAACAGATTGTCCTCCGGCTGCTGCAGGTTGTTTTGCATGCGGAGGAATTTTTTATACTCTCCCATAGTAAAAGGCTTTGCATCATCCGATAACTCGTAGCCGATCTGGCCGTTTGATTCGAGCGTTACGTTTTTCACGTCCGATAATTTTGAAATCCCCTGTGTCCTGAGCCTCATTTCCAGCTGGTCGACAGTCAGGCGGTGCTTTTTTAGGTTCTGCTTCTGAAGCTCGCCGTTTTCGATTAATACAACGGCTTTCCCCGCAATCAGGCTTTCAAAAAAATCAAATTTCATTTTCAAATACTCGATCAACAGAAGGACGATGATAAAGATCGATGCAGCTGCCACCGTTTTAAAAATGCTGTCTTCAATGATCGGCTGAACAATGATCGTTCCGATGGAAATCATGACGACGGTGGTGGCTATCGTCATCTGTGAAATTGATTTCCTCCCCGAAATTCTCAGCAGAACAATACCCGTTAAGATGAGAAACAACGTTTCCAATACAAATAACATGATGTCACTTCACCCGTTTTATTTTTTAGTATGGATCAGAAGCTTGTGCGGTATGAGTATATTTAAACGAATAGGGAAAGACAAAGGTATGAGCTTACAATGGGGAGGGACTTTTATTGAAGAAGGAAAAAATAGCAACGGCTGTCATCGTGTTTATTGCTACATATGCACTGTTTTCACTGGCGGGCGTTTTATTCCCGGTAGACCGGGAATGGTATGAGTCATTGAACAAACCGGATTGGACACCGTCAGGCCGTTTGATCGGAACCATCTGGAGCGTGCTGTTCGCCTTCATTTCATTAGCGGCGGCGCTTGTGTATGCCACATATGATCTGAGAAAAGCAGCGGCGCCATTTTGGATCATGCTGATCATTAACTATTTGTTTAACCAGGCATTCAGCTATTTTCAATTCACGGAAAAAAACGTACTTGCTGCCGCGGCCGACTCCTTTTTCGTAGCCTTGACCGCTCTTGCGCTCGCCTTGATTATACTTCGCATTCATAAAAGAGCAGCACTTCTCCTTGTCCCTTATGTGTTGTGGAGTTTTTTCGCGACTTATCTCGCGTTTACGATTTACGGGATGAATCATTAGGTTAACGAGCCCCGCCGGCTATTGCCGTGTTAAAATAAGGTGAACAGCTGCCTTACAAGGGGGACCGGAATGGAATGAAGCACTGCTTTCTGCAAACAACACGCATCTGCTTTTCTTTATGGGCTAAAGAGAATTTGAATTTGGCAAAGACATTGTGGGGAAATCGAGATGTGGCCAAATATCTGACAGCAGACGGAATTATGACCGATAGCGAAATAAGAAATCGTTTGCTGCTTGAGATCGAACAATACAAAACACACGGTGTGCAATACTTCCCGATATTTAAAACAGGAAACAACGAATTCATCGGATGTTGCGGACTTCGCCCCTATGACCCGGAAAATGATGTGTACGAGCTTGGTTTTCATCTCGTCCGTTCGGCTTGGGGGAAAGGTTATGCATCTGAAGCGGCTGAGGCCATGATTGAATACGCATTTAACAAAATCCGGGCAAAAAAGCTGTTTGCGGGACATCACCCTGAAAATACAGCTTCACAAAAACGACTGGAAAAATTGGGATTCGTCTACACTCATGACGAATTTTATCCGTCTACTGGACTTCAGCATCCGTCATATGAATTAAAACAGCCTCCTGGACAATAAGTCCGGAGGCTGTTTTTTCGTTTATTGATCCAAACGTTTCTCAAGCTCTGCTTTTTTCTCTTCGAAGCCAGGCTTGCCGAGGAGAGCGAACATATTGACTTTGTACGCTTCCACTCCAGGCTGGTCAAACGGGTTGACGCCGAGCAGGTATCCGCTCATTGCGCAGGCTTTTTCAAAGAAGTACACGAGGTAGCCGAACGTGTAAGCGTTCATTTCAGGTACGTTCACGATCAGGTTCGGCACATTACCGTCTGTGTGCGCGAGCATTGTGCCTTGAAACGCTTTTTTATTGACGAAGTCGACCGTTTTGCCGGCAAGGTAGTTTAAGCCGTCAAGATCATTGTCCGCTTCTTCGATTGTCAGCTCATGTCTCGGCTTTTCAACGTTCAGCACCGTTTCGAACATGTCTCTTCTTCCTTCTTGTACGTATTGTCCAAGAGAGTGAAGATCCGTCGAGAAGTTGGCTGAAGATGGATAAATGCCTTTTTCGTCTTTTCCTTCACTTTCGCCAAAGAGCTGCTTCCACCATTCTGCGAAGTACTGAAGGCCCGGCTCGTAGTTGATCAGCATTTCAATCGTTTTGCCTTTGTTATAAAGGACATTTCTGACGACCGCGTATTGGTAAGCCGGATTGTCTTCAAGCTCTGATGTGGAGAAGTCTTTGCTCGCATCGCGGGCGCCCTTCATCATTTCATCGATATCGGCTCCGCTGACTGCGATTGGAAGCAAGCCGACCGCTGTGAGCACAGAAAAGCGGCCACCGACATCGTCAGGAATGATAAATGATTCAAAGCCTTCCTCATTAGCAAGCGTTTTTAATGCGCCCCGCTCTTTATCAGTTGTTGCATAAATGCGGCGTTTCGCTTCTTCTTTTCCATACTTTTCTTCAAGAAGCTTGCGGAAGATCCGGAAAGCAATCGCCGGTTCTGTCGTTGTGCCTGATTTAGAAATCACGTTGATTGAAAAATCAGCGTCTTCAAGAAGATCCATCACGTCTCTCATGTAAGAAGAGCTGATGTTGTTGCCGATGAAAATCACTTGCGGCGTTTTACGCTTTTCTTTCGGCAGCACATTGTAAAATGAATGATTCAACATTTCGATCGCCGCTCTTGCGCCGAGGTATGAACCGCCAATTCCGACAACCAGCAAAACATCGGAATCATTTTGAATTTTTTCAGCGCATTTTTTAATGCGGGCGAATTCTTCTTTGTCGTAGTCAGTCGGAAGATCCACCCATCCTAAAAAGTCGCTGCCCGCACCTGTTTTTTCGTGAATGGTATGGTGGGCGACTTTCACGAAGTCACGCAGATATGTAAGTTCATGTTCTTTAAAGAATGGCAATGCTCTTGAGTAGTCAAAACGGACATGCGTCATATTATTAAACCTCCAGTACTAGCTGTTTTCTTCCATATACCCGCCAGCGCTTTCATTTTCATGAGAGTGCGGGCCAAAGGGTTTTAAAACATGTCGATTTTCGGCGACAGCCTCTTCCCTTTTCACTTTATATGAACTCCTTCGTTAAATCAAGTGACGAAAAAAAGGAGGATGGAGGCAGGCGCGCAAAAATGCATGTTTTTCAGCCGCCACGCGCAGTTTTGTCAAAAAGATAACAAATGAACAACGGCTCAAGGTATGGCGGTCCTCCTTGAGCCGTCAAGAAATCTTATAAAGAAGCCTTCAAAATAGACAGAACATCGTCTTTATTCAGCGTTTTAAAGCGGCCGAATTCGCCGTTTGCCATCGCTTTGTCGGCAATCAGATCCAGCTTCTCATCTGTGATGTCATAATCAGCAAGACGATTTGGCGCGCCAAGGCTGGTCCAGAATTCAGACAGCTTCTCGATTCCAACAAGCGCCACTTCACGATCGGTTTTTCCTGTTTCATCTACGTCAAAAACGCGTACGGCAAGCTGTTTAAAGCGGCCGACATTTTCGGAAAGCGTGTGCTTCATCCAATTCGGGAACAGGATCGCAAGCCCTCCCGCATGCGGAATATCGTAGACGGCCGAAACAGCGTGCTCGATATTGTGCGTCGCCCAGTCTCCGCGTGCGCCCATTGATAGCATACCGTTCAGCGCAATGGTGCCTGTATAGAGAATCGTTTCGCGCAGCTCATAGTTTTCAAGGTCTTCAATGAGCTTAGGAGCTGTTTCAATCACCGTTTTGAGCAGGGATTCGCACATCCGGTCCTGATAAGGAGTATTTTCGGTATGGTGAAAATATTGCTCAAACACGTGGGACATCATGTCGACAATGCCGTAAATCGTGTGGTCTTTCGGAACGGTAAATGTGTTGACCGGATCAAGAATTGAAAATTTAGGGAATACGAGCGGGCTTCCCCAGCCGTATTTTTCATTGGTTTCCCAATTTGTGATCACAGATCCCGAGTTCATTTCCGATCCTGTTGCTGCCAACGTTAAAACCGTTCCAAACGGCAGCGCATCAGCAGGAATATGTTTTTTTGTCACAATATCCCATGCATCGCCGTCGTATTTCGCTCCGGCGGCGATCGCTTTCGTACAATCGATGACGCTTCCGCCGCCGACTGCCAATAGAAAGTCAATATCGTTCTCTTTGCAGATCGCGACTCCTTTATTCACAGTGGCAACACGCGGATTCGGTTCGACACCGGGCAATTCATGGACGGTCGCGCCTGCCTTTTCAAGGATTGAAATCACTTGATCGTATAAACCGTTTCGTTTAATGCTGCCTCCGCCGTATACGAGCAGGACATTGCGGCCGTAGTGTTTCACCTCTTCTGCCAGCTTTTCAACTTCTCCCCGGCCGAACATCAGCTTCGTGGGATTCCAATATGTAAAATTATCCATCTATATCTCCTCCTTTATTTACTATTATGGGAAATCGCCGAATGCCCTGTAAAGCGATCTGCTCCTCAAGCGTATAATGTTTCCAAATCCGTCGCAATCTATAAATGTGAAATATAGGACTTCAAAAAGGAGGAAAAACAAATGAATGCACTTCAACGTATTGCATTGGTATTAACAATCATTGGAGCAATCAATTGGGGACTGATAGGATTTTTTCAATTTGACTTGGTTGCAGCCATTTTTGGCGGTCAAGGATCCGCTTTAGCCCGGACCGTTTACGCGCTTGTCGGAATTGCAGGTCTGATCAACCTCGGACTTTTATTTAGACCGGCTGAAGAGACTGCTGGCGAAGACGCCAAGCAGCCGGAAATGCGATAAAAAAACTCCGGCTTTTGCCGGAGTTTTTCAATTATTTCTTAATAAGATCTTTTCTGTTGGACTGCTCGATCCACTCTTCAAGTTTGTCTTTTAACGTGTTGAATCCTTGTGGAGCAGCTGTATCTTCGGCTTGAACAGCCTTTTGTCTTCTAGGCTTGCTTTCTTTTCGTTCAGGAGCTGCCTGTGTAGCGCGGATAGAAAGGCTGATTTTGCCTTTTTCCTCATCTACAGAAAGAACCTTCACTTGCACCTCATCACCGATCGCCAAGTGCTCATTAATATCTTTAACGAAACCGTGTGTTACTTCAGAAATATGCACGAGTCCCTGTGTTTCTTCATCTAATGCAACAAACGCTCCGTACGCCTGTAATCCAGTCACTTTTCCAGTGTAAACACTGCCTACTTCAAATTTTGCTGTCATAACTAACAACTCCTAAATCATATGAATTTAACTCTTTTTATACGCAATAAAAAATTATATCATACAAGTCTTTATTAAGCAAAAAAACTTTTTTAAGCATTGTATGTTTAAAACCGAGCTGAAAGGGGAATACTAAAGAACAACTAAGGCTTTCTAGTATTCCCCCCCTTATGTTGATGCGGACCTTTTAGGTGCGCATTTTTTTATTGAACTGCACCGGTCTTCTGGACAAAGCGTTTCATTCTGACGAGCGCTTCCTGAAGCTGTTCAAGCGAGGAAGCGTAAGAACATCTGATATAGCCTTCGCCGCTCGGCCCGAAAACATTGCCCGGGACGACGGCGACTTTTTCTGCGATGAGAAGCTCCTCAGCAAACTGTTCTGAACTCATGCCCGTTTTTTTAACGGACGGAAACGCGTAAAAAGCGCCCCCCGGCTGATGACAGTCAAGCCCGATCTCGTTCAGTGAATCCACAAACACATTCCTTCGGCGGCGATAGCTTTTTTTCATCTTTTCGACGTCTTCGAGACCGTTTTTAAGGGCTTCCTCCGCCGCAAATTGAGCCATGCTTGGCGCGCACATCATCGAGTACTGGTGAATTTTCAGCATAGGGTCCCTTAAATATGCAGGAGCTGCGACATATCCAAGGCGCCAGCCTGTCATGGCAAACCCTTTCGAAAAACCCGATATCAATATCGTCCGCTTTTTCATTCCGGCGATTTCCGCAAAGCTTGTATACGCTTCATCGTATGTCAGCTCGGCGTATATTTCATCCGCTATTACAATCAGGTCATGCTGTTCAGCAAAAGCCGCGATCTCTTCCAGTTCTTTTTTTGAATACACAGAGCCTGTCGGATTAGACGGGGTGCAAAGGATAATGGCCTTCGTACGTTCAGTCAGAACGGCTTCAAAATCGGCTGCACTCGCTTTAAATCCGCGCGCTGCGTTCGTGTGAATATGAACCGCTTTTCCCCCCGCCAAAGAAACAAGCGCTTCATAAGCGACAAAACAAGGCTCGGGAATCAGCACTTCTTCTCCGGGATCAAGGATCGCCCTGACCGCAATATCAAGCGCCTGGCTTGCTCCGACTGTGACAATCAGCTCGTCATCAGGAGCATAATCCAGATGAAAGCGTTTATTCAGATAAGCGCTGATCTCTTTCCGCAAAGAAAGAAGACCCGCGTTTGCCGTATATGACGTGTAGCCCTGTTCAAGGGAAAGGATGCTCGCTTCCCTGACATTCCACGCCGTTACAAAATCGGGCTCTCCGACGCCCAATGAAATCACGCCTTCCATTGTGGACGCAAGATCAAAAAATTTGCGGATGCCCGACGGTTTGATTTGCTGGGCTGCTTTCGAAATATAAGTTGTCCTCATTTAAGGAGACACCACGATTCTTTTGTCATCATCACCGGAGTCAAAAACTTTACCGTCATGCTTGTATTTCTTTAAAATAAAGTGGGTGGTTGTCGACACGACCGATTCGAGCGTCGATAATTTTTCGGACACGAAATGCGAAATATCCGACATCGTTCTGCCGCGGATGACAACAGACAGATCATATACGCCTGACATTAAGTAAACGGATTCAACTTCCTGAAAACGATAAATCCGCTCGGCCACTTCGTCAAATCCGACGCCGCGCTTCGGTGTTACCTTCACATCGATCATCGCTGTAACGCCTTCATGGCCGTCGACTTTTCGCCAGTCGATCATTGCCGAATAATCGATGATGACCTTTTCTTTTTCAAGCTTTTCGATAATCGCTTTTGTTTCTTCCTGTGAAATGTTCGCCATTTTAGCAATGGTTTCAGGTTCGAGGCGGCTGTTTTCCTCTAATATTTCCAATATTTCTGTTTCTTTTTCTGTTAGCTTCATCTCGTTATCACACCTTTTATATGTCAAGAAATCTTCTGAATATTATAGCACGTTTTTGAACGAATGTAAGGCGGTAAAAAAAGCGAAAACAAAGCGTGAAAAAAATTTTTTCGGGTACGATAAATAACGTACTCAGGACTTAGGCGACAACATGCAGCCAGATTGTTTGAACATGAAAGAAAAACATTCGGAGTGATTTGGATCATGCTGTTAACAAAACCTTCTATTGAAACCATTCAAGGGGTCAATATATATTATGAGCATTACGAGAATCCGGGCAGGCAATCGCTCGTTTTAATACACGGCTTTCTTTCTTCCTCGTTTTGCTACAGAAAAATCATTCCTCTTCTGAAGGATGAGTTTAATTTAGTCGCCGTTGACCTGCCTCCCTTCGGCCAATCAGAAAAATCCAGCACCTTTGTGTATACCTATCAAAACATGGCCAGGGTGGTCATCGAACTGATCGAAAGGCTGAGGATTAGAGACGCCGTGCTTGTCGGACATTCGATGGGCGGCCAGATTTCACTTTATGCGATAAAGGAAAGGCCTGAACTGTTTAAAAAAGTCGTCCTGCTGTGCAGCTCAGGCTATTTAAAGCGTTCCCCCCGCCCGCTCATTTTCGGGAGCCATATTCCTTATTTTTATTTGTACATCAAGCGCTGGCTGTCAAAACAAGGCGTCCTGAAAAATCTCATGAATGTTGTCTACGACAGATCTCTGATCGACCAGGAGATGATCAATGGCTACCTGAAACCGTTTCTCGACGATCAAATTTTCAGGGCGCTCGCGCGTCTCATCAGACACCGGGAAGGCGATTTATTACCGGACGATTTGAAGAAAATCGAGACGCCTTCCCTCTTAATCTGGGGCGAAGAGGACCGCGTTGTCCCTGTACAGATCGGCAAAAGGCTTCATCAGGATTTGCCCAATTCCATTTTCTATTCCCTGCGGGAAACCGGCCACCTCGTCCCCGAAGAAAATCCGGATTATGTATCAGACAAAATTGCCGATTTCATTTTGACATGAATATAAAAAAAACCGCCGTTTGGCGGTTTTTAAATTTTGATCAGCACGAACTGCTGTCTTTGATCGCAAGGAGCCGTTCAGCCAGCTGTTTGCATTTTGCCAGCGGCAGCGTCTGATCAAATGATACTTCAAAAACGGACTGGATAGCTTCGCCCAGCCGCTCTGCGTCGTTTTCCGTGTAGACGGCCTGAACAATCTCGGCCGCTTCCGTTTCATAAAAATCGGGTCCGGCTTGAAACGGATCCCATTCCTTTATGATGTGGATGATTTGTGCTGCTGCCTGACTTTCTTTCATCATGATCACCGCTTCATTGTAATGTTTCAAAAGCTATTGTATCATAACGCGCCGGCTTGTCGATAAGGAAAGCACCAGGCTATCGGCCGGCTTGTCTCCGCTTCCTCCGCCAGGCGATCAGCAGCAGCCCGATGCCGTTGACGAGAATCAATCCGAACACGGTATTTCCGAGGGGCGCCCAGCCGTTTTCCCCCGTCAGCATCACTGACAGCACAACCTTGCCGATCAGCGTCACATTCAATACCGCAAGTCCCCACCCTAAGGAGCGCTTCCAAAATGCCGCGCCAATCAACACGAGAAACCCCATCATAAAAGCGAGCGTGAGCACGGCAGAAAGCGGGTTGGACAAAAGCATCTGCTCGTAATCCAAAACAGCCTGCATCTCCGGATTGATCCGCTCGGGGACGGGAAACCAAAACATGCTGCTCGTCATCAGCAAAAAAGTAACGATGACGCCTTTCCAAGTCCGCCTATAGCAAAAATACGCAAGCGCCACGAGAAAGACCGGGCGAATATACCAGCTCATAGGGTTGAGATGACGCTGAAAAGCCCACTCAGGGCACACTGCTCCACTCCATCGGATGCCACTCCCTTTACTTTATAAAAGCTTTCATGGTTAAAACATTGCAATCTATCCTTATCACAGTTAATGTATAACATATGAAAAAGACATGAGGTGAGATCATGGATTTTAATACAGAACATAACAGACGCGGGACCCAGTCTGTGAAGTGGGACTTAACACAGGAATTATTCGGTGTAGATGACGCGCTTCCAATGTGGGTGGCTGATATGGATTTCCGCGCCCCCCAGCCCGTTATCGACGCTCTTCAGCAGCGCTTGGAGCACGGGGTTTTTGGCTATACATCTGCAAGCGCGGGCACGAACGAAGCTGTCACCGATTGGCTCAGCCGCCGGCACGGATGGAATACTGAACCGGGGCTTATCACTTTCAGCCCGGGCATTGTAACAGCGCTAGCCCAAGCGGTGCAGGCGTACACAGAGCCCGGCGAGCGGGTGGTCGTACAGCCGCCTGTATATACGCCGTTCTTTGATATTGTTGAAAAAAACGGACGGGTTGTGTTACACAATCCATTAATCGAAAAAGACGGCCGCTATGAAATGGATTTTTCCGACCTTGAAAAAAAGCTTGGGGAACCGGATGTGAAGATGTTCATTCTTTGCAATCCGCACAATCCTTCCGGACGTTCATGGTCGAAAGAAGAGCTGACAACGCTGGGCGAACTCTGCCTTAAACACGGTGTCACAGTTGTTTCCGACGAAATCCATTCAGACCTGATGCTGAACGGACTGAACCATACGCCGTTCGCCTCTTTATCTCCGGAATTCGCGGATATTTCGATCACATGTATTGCACCTAGCAAAACGTTTAACTTGGCCGGGTTGCAGGCCTCAGCCATCATCATACCCGACAAGGCGAAGAGAACCGCCTTTGCAAAAGTTATGCAGCGTCAGGGACTGCATTCTTTAAATACATTTGCAGTTGCAGCAATCGAAGCGGCCTATTCAAAAGGCGAACCGTGGCTCGATCAGCTTATCCCTTACATCGAACGAAATATGGAAGAAGTCCGCCGCTTTTTAGCAGAGGAGCTGCCCGAGGTCCGCATGATGGAGCCAGACGCCTCTTACTTGGCATGGCTTGACTGCCGCAAGCTCGGATTGACGGATCAGGACATCAAACGGCTTCTCCTTCATAAAGGAAAGCTGATTCTGGAGCCGGGACCAAAGTACGGACCGGGCGGAGAAGGATTCGTCAGAATGAATGTCGGATGTTCGCTCTCTGTTGTAAAAGACGGGCTCAGACGTCTGAAGACCGCTTTTTCATAAGCGTTCCGGCTGAAAAACGGGCGCTTCTAAGAGCGCTTGTGGATGGTTTCATTCAATTCTCTTTCCAGCTTTTCCGCTTTTTCAGCTTCTTTTTTGGAATGTTTAATGATCAGCCGGAATACAACAATTGCGATGATAAAGAAAACGGCCAGCGTAATAAAAGAAGGGATATATTCTCTTTTGTCTTCAGGAAAATAGAGCATAAACTGAATCAGAAACGGCGCCATTTTTCTTCCTCCCTGAAATGATTTTTTTACCATTTATTTATTATGATACCATTAGGAGGCAGATGCAGTGAACAACCAATTTCAAGTCGGCGATCGTGTAAAGGGCTTTTATAAGACAGGCGTCTACATCGGCGAAATTACGGATGTTAAACCGATGCACTACCTTGTCAAAATCCTCGCCGTGCTGACCCACCCGAAGCAAGGCGATCTTCACCATCCCAACAAGGCAGACGTCCCTTTTTTTCATGAACGAAAAGCGCTCGCTTTCGGTGAACAGACAAATATCCCGCATCGTATGGTGAAGCCGTTCGATGAAGCTGTACCGGATTATGCGGATTCGCTCCGCTCAGCTTTAAACCGTTTAAAAACGGATCTGCAAAACGATTCGTCCGAATACGCGGCAAAATCGCTTGAACTTATTCATGCGCTTGAAAATGAATATTTCCCGCACAAATAACCCAATCTGTTCGCCAGATTGGGTTATTTATGTGGCGTGCGGAAAAACTTTTGAAAGATCAACCCGTTCGCCGATCGTCGTCGGTTTCGGATTTTCCAAATACTTCTTATCCCGTTCTACGAGCCGAAACAGCTTATACGTTGTCATCGCGTCGTCTAGCGCTTTATGCTGTTTTCCCGTTCCTGAATCGCCGTACTCTTCCGCTGCTTTCCACAAATTCGTCAATGTTTTGTCACCAAAGAATTCCTTGTACTCCATGGAAAGATCCCTCATCTCTCCTTTAAACGGAAACGGAACATGGTTGAACATGCAATTTTGCTTCAGCACTTTCATATCCATGTTTCCCCATGTAATGATGGCGCTGTTTTGGTCAGGATCAAGCTCCCGCAGCTTTTCAATCAACGCGTTAAACGTGATGCCTTGGTCAACCTGTTCCTGCGTAATGCTGAGAAATTTTTTGCAGCGCCTCGTTAATTTAGGGAACTTCTTCGGCTTAATATAGCTTGAAAATGTCTCAACCACCTCATCATGAACCGCCTTTACAATCCCTGCTTCTATGATTTCCGGGAAAAAATTTTGCGGGTGATACTTTCCCTCAGGCATTGTAAATTCAAAATCAATAATCAGTAAGGTGCTCGCTTCCAACTTTCACACCTGCCTTTCTATCTCAATATAAAAAACTTATGGATGTAGCGCAGCGGATGGAAATCGTCCAAGCCTAAAGCCTTCTGAATGTTTTCCAAAGTACGTTCATATTTCTCTTATTATATCATTATATTTCTATATTTAAGGTTTTAATTTCTGAAAATGTTGAAAATTCCTTCAAATACCCAATTTTCATTTTTCCAATGAGCAGCGATTCCATACAGCTTCCACATTTCATTTATAATGAAGGAAATTCAAACTTTTTAAGAAGGTGATTCGCATCTCTGTTTATAAGAAAAACCTTGTGATCATGTGGTTCGCGAATTTTTTCGTGGCCGCAAGCTCTACAATGGTTCTGCCGTTTCTTTCCCTCTATATCGAAACGCTCGGCAGCTATTCGGACGGATTTACGGCAAAATGGAGCGGATACGTTTTCGGCGTCACATTTTTGATGGCCTTTTTGGTTTCTCCTTTTTGGGGAAGGTTCGGAGATAAACACGGCTATAAAAAAATCCTCTTGATCACGGGCACCGGCATCGGCACTTGCATTCTTCTCATGTCCCTTGTCTCTTCCGTATACGAACTGTTTTTTTTGAGAATGGCGATGGGGCTCGTAACCGGGTTCATTCCCACTTCCCTTGCCATGATTTCGGCTCAGACGCCGAAAAAAACGGCTGGCAAAGTGCTCGGCACGCTGCAGATGGGCACGGTCTCAGGAGGGTTATTCGGCCCCTTGCTCGGCGGTCTGCTCGCCGATCGCGTCGGTTTTACATATACGTTTTTCATTACGGCATTTGCCATTTACAGCGCCGTTTTCCTCGTGTTTATCGGAGTGCGTGAACGTCCTTTGAAGGCGAAGCGCGATGCCTCCGCCGGGTATACGAGAAAGCAGGTGCTGCAGACGATTTTGCACCAGCGCCCGCTGATTACGGCGATGATCCTCACCGCTGTGATTCAAGTGGGAAACTTCAGTGTTCAGCCGCTGCTTGCCTTATATGTCAGCGAGCTGCACGGAACTGACAATCTCGCATTTTTCTCAGGGCTGGCTTTTTCTGCAACCGGCCTTGGAAGCCTTCTCGCCGCGAGAAAATGGGGCGTCTTAGGCGATCGGTTCGGCCATGGAAAAATATTGATGATTCTCGCGCTGGCTGCCGCGGTTTGCGTTATCCCGCAAGGACTTACATCTCAGTATGAAATGCTTGTGTTCTTCCGCTTTCTGTTCGGAATCGCGCTTGGCGGGATGATTCCCTGCATCACCGCCTTAATCCGAGTTGAATCTCCGGGGCCTATTCAAGGGGAAGTGCTTGGCTATAATGTAAGTTTCAGATTTTTGGGCAATGTCATCGGCCCGGTGCTCGGCGGCGTTCTTTCCAGCTTTTTCGGAATTTCTTCCGCTTTTTACGCAACTGCCGTCCTCTTTTTCGGCGGAGCATGCCTTCTGATATTCCAAAGGTCCCAGCAAAAAAAATCAGAGGCAAAAGCAAGCTGAAATCGGATAAAAAACTGCCAATCTATCAAATTATCCTTCTCGATATCGAAAAAGAATGGTACGATATGGCTAGAATTTAGCGAAAAGAGAGTGACAAAGTTGCGTTCATTTTTTGGATGGATTTTTCTGTTGATGTTAATTCCTATATTTGTCTTTACCTTAATGGCCTCCGGCCGGGAAGCTCAGGATATGAAGCCTCTCGATCAGGTGCTCGATGAGAAGATCAATATAAAAGATATCGGCCTTGTACAAAACAGCTACATGTATGACAGGGACGGCGCCCTGATTTCAGAAATTGTTTCAGATCACCAAAACCGGGTATTTGTCCCCTATAAAAATATCCCTGATCATGTGAAGCAGCTGTTTCTCACTTCAGAGGATCGCCATTTCTTTCAGCATAAAGGCTTTGATTTTATCGGAATGGCCCGGGCCGCCGCAGCCAATGTCAAAAAAGGCGGCATTGATCAGGGAGCCAGCACGATTACACAGCAGCTTTCGAGAAACTTGTATTTGAACCATGAACGAACCTTCGACCGCAAGTTCACAGAGCTCCTGTATTCCTATCAGCTGGAAAAAAAGCTTTCAAAAGAAGAAATTTTTGAGAAATATTTAAACACGATCTATTTTAATCATGGGGTCTACGGAATTGGATCCGCGTCTTATTTCTATTTCAGCAAGCCTTTGAAATCTCTCAACCTTGCCGAAACGGCGTTTATTTGCGCGATCCCTAATAACCCTACATTATATGATCCTTTGAAACATTTTGACTACACAAAAACCCGCCAAAAGCGGCTGCTTGAAGGGCTGAAAAAAGCGGGCGTGATCACTGAAAAAGAATACAGCAAAGCCGTAAAGCAAAAAATTACGCTTCATGTAAAAGAAAAGAAAGACGCTTATCCCGACTATACGACTTATGTCAACGAGGAATTCACCAAATTGGTGTCTGCTTCGGAAGGGTTTGACGAACGGCTGAAAAAGGCAAAAACAAAAGAAGAAAAGAAAAAAATCGAAAAAGAGCTGTCTAACCGCATCAGCTCCCTCACGACGAGCGGGATCAAAATTTATACGGCGCTCGATACCGGGATGCAAAACCGGGTCGTCCAGCAAGTGAATAATCGCCTCCCTTATGAAGGCGTACAAGGCGGAGCGGTGGTGATCAACCACCAAACCCATCAAATCGTCGCCATGTCCGGCGGGAAAAACTATAAAAAGTATGATTACAACCTGGCATTCCAGGCATACAGGCAGCCGGGATCATCGATTAAACCGCTCCTTGACTACGGGCCGTACATTGAAGAAACGGGTGCGACGGCAGGCAGCATGATTGACGCAAGCAAATTTTGCAGCAAAGAATACTGTCCGAACAACTTCAACGAAAGAACATACGGAACCGTGTCGATCAAGACAGCCTTTAAAAATTCGTATAATACACCGGCCGTACGAATGCTGAACCGGGTCGGCGTGCAAAAAGGATTCAGCTATTTAAAACCGTTCGGATTTGATAAAATCGTTCAAAATGACTACCGTCTTCCTGCTGCACTGGGCGGATTTACATGGGGCTTCTCACCGCTGGAGATGGCCGATGCCTATACGACTTTCGGCAATAACGGCAGCTATACATCCAGCCATGCCATCACAAAGGTGACGGACTTAAAAGGCAAAACGCTTTACAAATGGAAAGACAAACCGCAGCAAGTATTCAGCATGCGGACAAACAACCAAATGCGTCAGCTCTTATCAGCGGTTGTCAAAGAAGGAACCGGGAAAAAAGCGAATTTCAGCGGCGGATATGTAGGAGGCAAAACCGGAACATCCAACGGGTACAGAGACCTTTGGTTTGTCGGATTGACGGATACGTACACAATGAGTGTATGGGTCGGAAAAGAGGCAAAAGGCAATGTCGAGTACCTGCATCACGCGGGACCTCAACTTTTGATCTGGAGAGGAACGCTTGCATACGCATCTTAAATCAAAAAAGGGGTGGCTGAAAGTGGCTGATATGCCTGAGCGAATCGTTCTGTTTGACGGCGTGTGCAACTTTTGCGACGGAGCCGTTCAATTCATCATCAAGCATGATCCAGAAGGCTTATTTTCATTCGCTTCCCTGCAATCTGATGCCGGGGGGAAGCTGCTCAAGCAATATCAGCTCCCCTCCGATCATTTTGACAGCTTTATTTTGATCGAAAACGGACGGGTATATCAGAAATCAACCGCGGCCTTGCATGTGGTGAAAAGCCTTCCTGGTCTTTGGCGGGCCGCTTCCGCCCTCTTGATCATTCCCAGACCGCTACGGGACGCCATCTACAGCGTGATTGCGAAAAACCGTTACAAATGGTTTGGGCAAAAAAGCGAGTGCACCATTCCCGGTCCTGAGATCAGAAAACGATTTTTGTCATAAAAAAACCGGAGCCGCCGGACAAACGTCCGCGCTCCGGTTTTTTGCATGGCTCAAACGGGCAGGCTCGCCATGACGCTGTTATATAGCTTGATGACGATATACACCGTGCCGATTAAAAACGTAAACCAAAACAGCAGCTCAAACATAATAAAGCCGATTAATGACATAAATGAAAGCGTGCTGTGGATCGCATAAACGATAAAAATTAAATATACGAGTGTTGCGAGTAAAAAAAGCGCTGCAATTCCAGCGGTATATTGGACAAAAATAAAGGATAAAAGGCTTGCTCCCAGATACACGGCAGAACCGACCCTGATTTTCCTCAGGTTCGCTCCTTCAGGATCTTTGGCGAAAAATAAGAGGGCAAGCTCTGTCACTGTATTGGCAATCAGCTTCAAAGCGGAAAATACCATGAAAAAAATCAGCGTAAACACAGCAAACAAAGCCATCCGGATGCCGCTCTCAGAGAAAAATTCGAGCATTCCTTTGTAAATGCCGAGAGAAGACAGTATCCCCATGGCATAGATAACGGAAGAAATCGCAAGAGATGAACTGAAAAGAAGAATTGCGATAAAAGGAAAAAAGCCTGTTACATACGTATTTTTCATAAAAAAAGTCCCTTTCTGATATGTTCCTCATTCATTATGTACGACTTAGGACCTGTTGACAAGAATATTTTCCATATTTTTAATTTCTGCTGTTCGCGGCAGAAAGGGGCAGGATTCTTCACAAATTCGCCATTTACTTGTAAAGTATTATGTGTTGACTAATCAATAGATCGCGAGGAATCGCCGTTGAAAAAAACATTAAAACTGCAGACACGATTAACGATATTTGTCTGCGTCGTCGTTTTGATTTCTTTATTGATCGCGTTTTTTATGGTCGGGTCCGAGACCGCAAGGAACATTCGGGAGCAGGAGCAGCAGATTGCCCTGCAGACGGCGGAGATGGTCGCCGAAGCTCCGATTACGGCGCAATCGCTGGAAAGCGGCGAATACGATGAGCTCCGAACATACACCGCCCGCGTTCAAAAAATCACCGAGACTGAATTCGTCGTTGTCATGGATATGAACAGCATCCGTAAAACCCACCCGGATCCGAATAAAATCGGAAAGAAATTTGCCGGCGGGGACGAAAAAGAAGTGCTGAAAGGCCGCCGCCACATTAGTACGGCAAAAGGCACGCTCGGTGAATCACTGAGGGCTTTTGTTCCCATTTATAATAAAACGGGCAGCCAGGTCGGAGCGGTAGCGGTCGGAATCACCCTTAACGAGATTGAGCAGATCACCCAGCAAAATCTCCGCCCTTTATATACGGTTATCGTCCTCAGCATCTTCGCCGGAATCATCGGAGCTGTCATCGTGGCGAGGAAAGTAAAAACGATTATGTTCGGTATGGAACCGTATGAAATTGCAACGCTTTTGAATGAACGAAGCGCGATGCTTGAATCGACAAAAGAAGGGATACTCGCCGTTGACCGAACAGGAAAAATCAAGCTCGCCAACGCGGAAGCGAAGCGCCTGTTTCATAAAATGGGGATCGAAGAGAATCCGATCGACCGGGATGTCACCGACATCTTGCCAAACAACCGCCTGAAACAAGTGATCGATACTCAGAAGCCCGTTCTGGACCGCGACGTTAGAATCAACGGGCTAGAACTTGTCTTTAATGAAGTTCCGATCCACTTAAAAAAGGGAAACATCGTCGGAGCGATTGCCACATTCCGCGACAAAACCGAAGTGAAGCACTTAGCTGAGCAGCTGTCCGGTGTTAAAATGTACGCAAACGCGCTCAGGGCGCAGTCGCACGAGTTTATGAACAAGCTCCACGTGATTCTCGGTCTCGTTCAATTAAAGAACTACGACGAGCTTGGAAACTATATAAAAGACATTGCGATCTATCAGCAGTCTGAAGCGAGCGAAATTATCAACCATATTAAAAACTCGGTGCTCGCCGGCTTTTTGCTCGGCAAGCAGAGCTATATCCGGGAACAGGGGGCCTCGCTGGAGGTTCATTGCAGCACGAGGATTCCGGATACAGCCAACACAGCGGTGATACACGATTTAATCACCGTTATCGGGAACCTTCTCAACAATGCCCTGGATGCCGTTTCCTCAACTGATAAGAAAAATATCTCGATTTCATTCCGCCACCATGACGGACAGCTTGATATTGAAGTCACGGATACGGGAGTCGGCATATCCAAGGAGGAACAGCAGAAAATGTTTGATCAAGGCTTTTCAACAAAGGGCTCCAACCGGGGGTTCGGGCTTTATTTCGTCGAACAAAGCCTTGAAAATTTAAATGGACATATCATCGTGACAAGCGAAAAGAATGAAGGAACGACATTCAGTCTCCGCATTCCGTATGAACCAAAGGAGGATGACCATGATTGATGTATTAATTGTTGAAGATGACCCGATGGTAAGAGAGCTGAATAAACGTTACCTCAGCCAGGTAGAGGGATTTCAGCTGAAGGGAATTGCCGCTTCTTTTCAAGAGGCTCTCACCTTCCTCAGGGAAGAGCACATCGATCTGATCCTGCTCGATATTTATATGCCGGGCAGGAACGGCGTCGAGCTGCTCACTGAGATCAGACGCCAGAATCAAGCTGTCGACGTGATCGTCATCTCAGCGGCCAGTGAAATGGATGTTGTTCAAAAAACGCTGCGGTACGGGGCTGTCGATTACTTAATCAAGCCGTTCGAATTTGAGCGGTTTCAAAGCGCCCTAACCGATTACAAACGGAAGCAGCAGCTTTATGCAAGCAACCGGAATATCAGCCAAAAAGAGCTGGATTTCGAACTTTTTCAAAAAAAACGCGCACCCGAAAAGATGCATTTGCCAAAAGGGCTGACCAAAAGCACGCTGAATCTCATTTGGTCAAGCATCAGATCGTTTGACAGCTTGACGTTCACAACAGAAGATTTGGCCAATCACACGGAAATCTCTCAAGTTTCAATTCGCAAATACTTGAAGTTTCTGGAGGAAATCGAAGTTCTCAACGTAGAAATGGCCTACGGCACGATCGGCAGACCGGTTTTCCAATATAAATTAAATACAAATGACTTGAACGTGATTAACCAATATCTATAACATGTCCCCTCCCCGCCCGCTGCTTCCTAAAGACAGCGGGCGTTTTTTTGTGACGGTCACGCTTGACTTCTCGCATGCCGCCGTTACCGGACAAGGATTTATCGCGCTCGCTGCGCTTAGGGTTCGGAAAATGGAACTCGATCGAATCCGCTCTGTTCTTCGGCTTCGCTCAAAGCTATCAACAGCATCGGGTCCACGCTTCCCTTCTTTAAAGAAATACCAAGCGTCTGATGCTGATTTCGCCTTGCGTTTGACGATTCCCGCGCTGGCCTGATATATCGGCTTATATTAAAGGAAAACGCGAACCGAACGATAGAATAAGAGAGCGTCTGCTCTCTTATTCATTTTTTTGTTACCTTAACAAAATATAAATTTTTTTGACGCCGCCAGTGTCTTTACCACTTTTATGGTATGATGAAAAAGTCTGGTTATCAATCATTTCAGGAATTTTATTGCAGACAGGAAGCAAATCGTATACAATTTAATATTGTTTAATTTCTATATAAAACGTTTTTATTTAAAGGATGCGAAAACATTGAATAAATCAGTCATACCTTCTTTAATTACGATTGGAAACTTTGTTTCGGGCATCTCTTCAATATTGCTTGCATTCAGAGGGTATTTATTCTTAGCCATTATATTTGTTCTGATCGGCGCTATCTTGGACAGCCTTGACGGCATGGCCGCGCGCAGATTAAATGCCGTCAGCCCGTTTGGAAAAGAATTGGATTCTTTGTCTGATATTATCACTTTCGGAGTCGCCCCGGCCATCATCACCTATTCAATCGTTTTTTATGATGCACCGATCTTAGGCCTTCCTTCGACATTGTTATTCCCTGTTTGCGGAGCGCTTCGGCTGGCGCGATTTAATATTCAATCAGAGAACCAGGATTATTTTACAGGCCTTCCGATCACCGCAGCCGGAACAATTCTGGTTTGCTTAAACCTTTTATCAGAGATCCTTGGCAAAAAGCCGTACATTTTGATTATGCTGTTCCTGTCCTTTCTCATGGTCAGCAAAATCAAAGTCATCAGCCTGAAGGGGAAAAAACTATTGAAGAAAGTGAGCTAGTTTTTCATGGAGTTGGCAAAAGAATTGATTTCCCAATACGGGTATTTTGCGATATTCGGGATGCTTGTTCTCGGAATTGTAGGCCTGCCGATACCCGATGAAGTCATGATGACATTTGTCGGTTATCTGTCTTCTATTCATCTATTAAACTATGAGCTGTCTCTTTTGATCAGCTTTTCAGGTGCGGTATCAGGGATGCTCATCAGTTACTTTCTAGGGAAGAAAATCGGTAAACCGCTGCTCGATAAGTTCGGGAAATGGATCGGTCTGACGCCGAAAAGACTGGACACCGTGCACCGCTGGTTTGAAAAATACGGCCCGTGGACGATTCTTTTCGGCTACTTTGTTCCCGGAATCCGCCATGTGACATGCTATCTGTCCGGCATGAACGAGATGGACATGAAAAGGTTCCTGATTTATGCCGGATCAGGGGCTTTTATTTGGTGTCTCGTTTTTATTACGATCGGATACACAATCGGCGTGATTTAAATACCGCTTGCATCCCGTGTGATCAGTAAAGGAGTGAACAGCTTGAAAAAGCGGCTTTACCGGTTTTTGATCGAGTTGACGAATAAAAAGGGCGTGTCCCGGATGCTGAAAAAGTTTGCTCAGTCAAAGCTCAGCAAACCTCTCATCCCCTCCTATATCAAAACCTTTCATATCAATACAGAAGAGATGCAGGAAGATGTCCGCTCTTTTAACAGCCTGCACGAGCTGTTCATCAGAAAATTAAAGAGCGGTGCACGCCCCCTTCCCGCTGAACCAAACAGCCTGGTCAGCCCTGTGGACGGAGTCATCGAAGAAATGGGCGCCATCACGCGCGACAAGCAATTTACCGTCAAAAAAAAGCTCTATTCCGTAGAAGAAATGATCGGGCGATCCGAGATCGTGAACCGCTATATCGGTGGAACCTATATCATCATCTATTTAAGCCCGAGGGACTACCACAGAATTCACAGCCCGGCTGACGGTACACTTGAAACGCAATATTCGCTGGGAAGCACGTCTTACCCCGTGAATCAAATCGGTTTGACCTACGGAAAATCGCCGCTGACAAAAAACTACCGGATGATTTCCGAATTTAAGCATCAATATGGGTCCGCCCTGCTTGTGAAGGTCGGGGCGATGTATATTAACTCGATCGTGATGCTCGAGGAGTCAAAAGAATGGCGTCAAGGCGACGAAATCGCATATTTCTCTTTCGGCTCGACCGTTATCCTGCTGTTTGAAAAGGATACCTTTATTCCTGATGAGCGCCTTCACCCCTCTCTTCAAGTGAAAATGGGAGAGGCGTTAGGAGCTCTTGTCAAAAGAAAATCATAATGCAAAGCCCCCGAAAACAGCTTCGGGGGTTTTTTAAATTGCTGCTTTAAAAAAGCTTTCTCCCCGGACAGGGAATTCCCTTTTTTACCTGGATACGACTCCCTAATAAACCAAAAGACCTATAAATTGATCAAAATCAAGCAGATTCCTCCTCTTTTCCCGCTCTTTTTCGCTTTAATTTAATTATCAATCGATTATTTTAATTTAAAAAACGCACAGAATTGACACTTTTCTTCTACAATTGAACACATACAAACATGGGGGTGTTTTTGATGGAAGCAGCAAAAGATTTGAAACCGATTACAAATCACGGTCATAAAGAAAATAAAAATTTTTTCCAGAAGTTGATCAATTGGAAAATCGGCGTGATTCCGTTTCCGCTATACATTGCGCTTGCGCTGATTATTTTTCTAGCAGCTTACTATAACGAATTGCCGAATGACATGCTTGGCGGTTTCGCGATCATTATGATTCTCGGTATTATTCTCGGGGATGTTGGACAGCGCATTCCGATTTTAAAAGATATCGGCGGACCTGCCATTCTCTCGCTGTTTGTTCCTTCGTTTTTAGTCTTTTTCAAAGTGCTTAACCCCGCATCTATGGAAGCGGTTACGACTTTGATGAAAACGTCGAATTTTCTGTATTTTTACATCGCATGTTTAGTCGCGGGAAGTATTTTAGGAATGCATCGCACGGTTCTGATTCAAGGTTTTATGAGAATGTTCGTTCCGTTGTTGGCCGGGACGGTCGCAGCGGTTGCCGCCGGTATTCTCGTCGGTCTGTTGTTTGGCTACAGCCCTTATGAAGCTTTCTTCTTTATTATTGTACCGATTATTGCCGGAGGCATCGGCGAAGGAATCCTGCCACTGTCACTCGCTTACTCGCAAATTTTGGGACAATCCACAGATGTATTTGTTTCACAGCTCATTCCGGCCGCTATTATCGGAAACGTCGTTGCCATCATCTCAGCCGGACTGATGAAAAAGCTTGGCGAAAAGCGGCCTGAGCTGAATGGTAACGGCAGGCTCGTCAAATCGAAAAAAGACGATGAAATTTTCAACCAAAAAGAAGAGGAGCCGAAAATCGATTTGAAATTAATGGGTGCCGGCGTTTTAATCGCATGTTCCTTCTTTATTTTCGGCGGTTTGGTCTCCAAGTTCATCGCAATTCCGGGAGCGATCCTGATGATCATCGCGGCGGCTGCCGTAAAATATGCAAAGCTTCTGCCTGCAAGCATGGAAAAAGGCGCACACCAGCTTTACAAATTCATGTCATCAAGCTTCACTTGGCCGCTGATGGTCGGGCTCGGCATTCTTTACATCCCGCTTGATGATGTGGCGTCCGTTATTTCCCTGCGCTTCATCGCCGTCTGCGCTTCAGTCGTCATTGCCATGGTGACATCAGGCTACTTTGTCGGCAAATTAATGAACATGTACCCTGTTGAATCAGCGATTGTCACCGGCTGTCACAGCGGTCTCGGCGGTACGGGGGACGTGGCTATTCTTTCGGCTTCAGGCCGGATGGGGCTGATGCCGTTTGCGCAAATCTCAACGCGTCTCGGCGGGGCAGCAACCGTCATTATGGCGACCGTTTTACTAAGGTTCTTCACCTCGTAAGGGCCGCATAAAAAAACAAAAAGGAGTCTGATCTATACGATCGGATTCCTTTTTTGTTTTCAGCGTTTCTCAACTCTGATATATTCTCTCGGTTTAAAGGGAGCTCTTTCTTTTCCCGTTAAGGACTGATCTTCCGCTCCCGTCTGAAGCGGCGTATAATCCCCGTGATATTGAGGGCCTTCGTCCGTTCCTATCCCCGGAGTCTGTTCACGCGTCATTTCCCTGTTGATCATAAACGCTCCCGCAAAAAGCGAACAAAATAAACTTAAGCTGATAAAAGCTTTCCTTCTCATCTTTCATCACCTCAAATTCATCTTGTTCAAAAAAACTTTCCATTATACAAATGCCGCATTTTTTGTTAAAATTGTTTTCAGGTTCATAAGACCGCATAAACCGCGGTTATCATGAGATCATGCAGCCGATTAAAATTTGAGTTATAATTTGTCTAGGTCACCAGTTCTAAAAAAGTACATAACGTTTGAAAATTTTAGTATGGAACAGAATGTATTTATACATGCTACCTTAAAGGGAGGTTAATATGACGGCTTTACATATTGCAATTTTATCGCCTTTTGCACTCGCCTTTTTGATTCCGCTATTGGCGAAAAACGTCAGAAAGATTCATACAGGCTGGTTTGTCCTGGTTCTTCCTGTTCTATTATTTATTTATTTTTTCCGCATGATCAAAATGACGGCGGATGGCGGAACATTAAAGGCTGTACTGGAATGGATTCCGTCCTTTGGCATTAACTTTACCGCATACGTTGACGGACTCGGATTGCTATTCGCCCTTCTGATTACAGGGATAGGGTCTTTGGTTGTCCTTTACAGCATCTATTATCTATCTAAAGAAAGAGAGCAGCTCGGACCGTTTTACGTTTATCTGCTCATGTTCATGGGGGCAATGCTCGGCGTTGTTCTCGTTGATAACGTCATTGTACTTTATTTATTTTGGGAATTGACCAGCATATCGTCTTTTTTGCTCATCGGCTATTGGTACAAGCGGGAAAAATCAAGATACGGCGCGACAAAATCGATGCTTATCACCATTTTCGGCGGTCTTTCCATGCTTGGAGGCTTCATTCTTCTTTACACGATTACGGGTTCATTCTCGATTAGAGAAATGATCAACCAAGTTGATTTAATTTCGGGCCACGGCTTTTTCATTCCGGCTCTCGTGCTGGTGTTAATCGGAGCCTTCACTAAATCTGCGCAGTTCCCTTTTTACATCTGGCTTCCTGACGCGATGGAAGCACCAACGCCTGTAAGTGCTTACCTGCACTCCGCCACGATGGTAAAAGCGGGAATTTATATCGTTGCAAGATTCACCCCTGTGTTCGCTTTTTCCGGGGAATGGTTTTGGATCGTGTCCCTCACGGGGATTGTCACGCTTTTCTGGGGTTCGTTCAACGCCGTCAAGCAGACTGATCTGAAAGCGATACTTGCCTTTTCTACGGTCAGCCAGCTCGGAATGATCATGTCGATGCTCGGCGTCGGAGCCGCAGCTCTGCACTATCAAAATTTTGAATACTATATGGTTGCAGTGATCGCTGCCGTTTTTCACCTGATCAACCATGCGACATTCAAAGGCAGCCTGTTCATGGCGGTCGGAATCATCGATCATGAAACGGGAACGAGGGATATCCGCAAGCTCGGCGGTCTGATGACGATCATGCCGATTACGTTTACGATTACGCTGATCGGCGCGTTTTCAATGGCTGGTTTGCCGCCGTTCAACGGCTTTTTGAGCAAGGAAATGTTTTTCACCAGCATGCTCAGGATTACGGATTTTAATTTGTATAACGCCGACACATGGAGTTTTGTGCTTCCTGTTCTGGCTTGGATCGGAAGCGTGTTTACGTTCATTTACTGCATGGTTCTGCTGTTTAAAACGTTCGGGGGGAAATATCAGCCTGAAAAACTTGAAAAACAAGCGCATGAGGCTCCACTCGGCATGCTGATTTCGCCGATTGTCCTCGTCTCTCTCGTGGTGATTTTTTTCTTTTTCCCGAACATTCTGTCATACAGCATCATTGAACCGGCTGCATCGTCGATTATGCCGACCCTTTTGGACGGAGACGAAAAATTCAAGGTTCATATTTACATGTGGCACGGCTTTTCATCTGAACTCTACATGACAATCGGCGTCGTTGCTCTCGGCGTTCTCGCCTATTTGACCTTGTCAAAATGGCGGAAGGTCTACGGCCTCTTCCCGGAAAAACTGACGCTCAACAAACTGTACGACAGCTCGTTGTCTGGGCTTGAAAAAGGCTCCAACAAGATTACAAGAACGTATATGACCGGGTTTCTTCGCGATTATCTCGTCTATGTTTTTGTCTTCTTTATCGTGATCATCGGCGGATCGCTCGTTGTTACCGGAGGCTTTTCATACGATGTGAAAGGCAATGCTTCAATCGGCATCTATGAGCTTGTTCTGTCAGCCGTCATGATTGCCGCAACATTTACCACCGTTTTCGCAAGATCAAGACTGACGGCGATTATCGGGCTCGGCGTCATCGGCTACACGCTTGCGCTGTTCTTCGTCATTTTCAGAGCGCCGGATCTCGCGCTGACGCAGCTGATTATCGAAACGATTTCAGTCGCATTGTTCCTGCTTTGCTTCTATCATTTGCCGAAGCTCAGATTCAAGCCGAAGTCGGCTAAGTTCAGGTTAACAAATGCGCTTGTCTCGGTCGGAGTCGGAACTGTTGTGACGCTGCTCGCACTTTCTGCAAACAGCCAGCGCTCCCTTGAAAGCATTGCATCGTATTTTATTGAAAACAGCTATAAACTCGCAGGCGGCCACAATATCGTCAACGTGATATTGGTCGACTTCAGGGGATTTGATACATTGTTTGAAATTACTGTACTTGTCATAGCCGCTTTAGGAATATACGGCATGATCAGGCTCAGAATGGGGAAAGGAGGGGAAGAGCATTGAAAAAGGTTCAGACGAATGATGTGATCCTGCAAACCGTTACAAAGATTGCATCCTTTATCATTCTGCTCTTTTCTTTCCATCTGTTTTTTGCCGGCCATAATAACCCGGGCGGCGGTTTTATCGGCGGATTGATGACGGCGTCTTCGCTCGTCCTTCTGCTGCTTGCCTATGATTTAAAAACGGTGCAGAACATTTTGCCCGTCAACTTTATCTATGTGGCGGCCGTCGGCTTATTCATTTCCGTTTCCACCGGAATCGGCTCATTTTTATTCGGCGCTCAGTTTCTTTCCCACGCGTTTGATTACTTTAACCTTCCGCTCTTGGGGAAAACGGAGCTTGCCACCGCGGTATTGTTTGATATCGGGGTTTATCTCGTAGTGGTCGGCGTGACCATGACCATTATTCAGACGATTGGGGAGAGAGAATAATGGAGATTTTAATGTCTTTTATTGTAGGAATTTTGTTTATGGCGGCGACATATCTCTTGCTTTCAAAAAGCCTTCTGAGGGTGATTATCGGAACTGCCGTTCTCAGCCATGGCGTCCACCTGCTTCTGCTGACAATGGGAGGGTTAAAAAAAGGAGCGCCCCCCATTTTAAATGAAGAGTCGTCAACCTATGTCGACCCTCTCCCTCAGGCGTTGATTTTAACGGCGATCGTCATTGCTTTCGGGGTCACCTCGTTTCTCCTGGTCATGGCTTTCCGCGCCTACCAAGAGCTGAAAATGGATGATATGGATCAAATGAGGGGAAATGATCAACATGAATAATCTTGTAATTCTGCCAATACTGATTCCTTTAATGGCCGCAGTTCTGCTCATCTTTATGAACAAGTCGATCGTGCTGATGCGTGCATTCAGCGCCATATCTTCCATTGCGGCGATCGCGGCGGCCGCTGTTCTTGTGCAGACCGTCTATACGGACGGAATCCAGACCTTGTATCTCGGCGGGTGGAAGCCGCCGTTCGGGATCAGCCTTGTCGCTGATCAATTCGCCAGCCTTCTGGCGTTAACGACAGCCATTATCGGATTTCTGACGGTTCTTTATTCGTTTCGCTCCATCGGCGAAAAACGCGAGCGTTTCTTTTATTATCCCGCGGTCCAGTTCCTGCTTGCCGGAGTTAGCGGCGCTTTCTTGACCGGGGACTTGTTTAACCTGTTCGTATTTTTTGAGGTTCTCCTGATGGCTTCGTATGTGCTGATCGTCATTGGCGGCACGAAGATCCAGCTGCGGGAATCTCTGAAGTACATCGTCTTTAACATTATCTCTTCCGCCCTCTTTGTCATCGGAGTCGCTTATTTATATGCGGTGACGGGCACATTAAACATGGCGGATTTGAGCGTTCGGATCAGTGAATCGGGCCAAACCGGGCTGATCACGGTCATCGCTGTTTTATTTTTGATCGTCTTCGGTTTAAAAGGCGGCATCTTCCCGCTGTATTTCTGGATGCCTGGTTCTTATTATGCGCCGCCTGCCGCTGTGTCCGCACTGTTTGGCGCACTTCTGACCAAAGTCGGCCTGTACGCGATCACAAGGGTGTTTACTTTAATTTTCACCCAAGACGCGGCTTTTACTCATCAATTAATGGTCTGGCTTGCGGCCCTTACGATCATCTTCGGTGTCATCGGCTCGATCGCCTACTGGGATGTTCAAAAAATCATTATCTACAATATTGTGACTGCGGTCGGTGTGATCTTATTCGGTATCGCCGCCAATACGCCGGCTTCGATCGAAGGATCTGTCTACTATCTGATTCATGACATGATCATTAAAGGAGCGCTGTTTATGCTTGGCGGAGCGCTGTTTGCTCTGACAGGGACAAACAACCTGAAAAAAATGAGCGGCCTGATCAAAAACCATCCGGTGCTCGGCTGGATGTTTATGATTTCAGCTGTTTCATTGGCAGGGGTCCCTCCTTTCAGCGGATTCATCGGCAAACTGAAAATTGCAGAGGGCGGCTTTCTAAGCGGTGAATTCGTGATTACGCTGCTGATGCTTTTATCCAGTCTGCTCGTCTTGTATTCCGTCATGAAAATATTTATCAACGGCTTCTGGGGGGATGAACAGGAAGATGCTCCGGCCAAAAGACCGCTAAAAGGCTACATGTATCCGGCAGCGGTACTGCTCTTTCTGTCGCTTGCCATCGGACTCGGAACCGAGCTTATCGCGCCGTATTTCCATCAGGCGGCTGATACGCTCGTCAACCCCGAAAAATATATTGAAGCCGTTTTGAAGGAGTAGATCGCATGGCATTACAAATATTGTTGAACTTTATTCTTGCGTTGTGCTGGATGTTTCTGAACAATGACTATACCGCTGCCGGGCTTGTCGTCGGTTATGTGATCGGATTATTCTCGCTCTTTCTGATGAGGCGTTTTTTCCGCCGCCGCTTTTACTTGATTAACATTTGGGCGATCATTAAACTGCTGTTTATTTTTATTAAAGAGCTCGTTCTCGCAAACGTCAGCGTATTAAAGACGATCTTATCCCCAAGGTTAAAAAATAAGCCCGGCATCTTTGCCTTCAAGACAGACCTTAAAGCGGACTGGGAAATCACGACATTGGCGAACCTGATTACGCTGACACCGGGCACATTGGTTGTTGATATCTCTGATGACCGTTCGATTCTTTATATTCATGCGGTCGATATCGATGATGCTGAGAAAGCCATCAGTGATATCCGCATTTCGTTTGAAGAGGCCATTAAGGAGGTAAGCCGCTGATGTTTGAATTTATTTTGCAATTGTCACTCGGCATTTTGGCGGTCTCCACTTTTCTGTATGTCCTGAGGGTCATTAAAGGGCCGAGCATCCCAGACAGAGTGGTGGCGCTTGATGCGATCGGCATCAACCTGATCGGAATTACGGCTCTCGTGTCCATCTTGTTAAATACGACAGCATATTTGGAGGTCATCCTCTTGATCGGTATTCTGGCCTTTATCGGCACCGTCGCATTTTCTAAATTCCTTGAGAAAGGAGAGATTATCGAAAATGATCGAAGCCGCTAAATTGCTTATCGCCGTCTTGGTCCTTCTTGGCGCACTGATATCGTTAGCCGCTTCCTTTGGAACGCTGCGTCTGCCTGACGTATACTCAAGAATCCACGCCGCTTCTAAAGGAGCGACATTGGGGATCATCAGCGTGCTGCTCGGCGTATTCTTTTACTTCTGGTTTCTGCACGGCTTCATTACGGCCAAAGTGCTGCTCGGTATCGTCTTTGTATTTCTGACGTCTCCTGTAGGCGCCCACCTGATCGCAAGGGCCGCCTATAACACCGGCGTAAAAATGGAAAAGAAAAGCGTACAGGACGATTATGAAGGCTACAGAAATTTTCTGATTAAAAAGAAGGAAGATTCCTATTTATAAAAAGAAAACTCGCCCTAAAAGGCGAGTTTTTTTGGTTTACGATGAAGGGCGGCTGATGACCGCCATCGTGCACCTGGACGTGCAAATCAGGCTGTCTTGCTCATCGCGTATTTCAATTTGAAACACCATTGTTGATTTCCCTACATGCAGAGGCGTTGCGACCGCTTTAACCGTTCCGTCTTTCACCGATTTTAAATGGTTGGCGTTGATCTCAAGCCCGAAGCATGCCTGCTCTTTTGGATCGATATGCTGATATGCCCCGATGCTTGCCACCGTTTCAGCAAGCGCAACGGACGCACCTCCATGCAGATAACCGAATGGCTGACGCGTTCTTTCGTCGACAGGCATGACCGCAACACACCGCTCTTTGCTGCATTCCTTCAACTCGATTCCCAACGCTTCAAGAAGTGTATGTTTCGTTTCCATCACAATCGTCCCTTCATCAAAGTACGCCTTCAGATTTCGCGATTAAAACAGCCTCTGTCCGTGATCCTACATTCAGTTTGCTGAATACGGAAGTCAGACTGTATTCGATCGACCGCTTGCTTAAATGAAGCGCATCAGCGATTTCCTGATTTGTATAGCCTTTTTCGACTTCTTTTAAGATCAGGCATTCCCTTTCAGTCAAAAGATCGTGCTGGGTCTGCTGGCTGTTTGACTTCGATTTTTGCTGTGTAATCAGCTGCTTGAAATAATCATAATCGACGACAATTTTATTATCCAGTACCTGATATATGTACTCTATAATCTTTTCCTTCGATTCCGTTTTGCTGATGGCGCCGTGCATGCCGGAACGAATCGCCTCTTCAAAATAATCTTCGACTTCATAGCCTGTGTAAACGATAATTTTGCATGATGAACACGTCTCAAGGATTTTCTTAGATAGGTCCATGCCGTTGATTTCACCCAAATTTAAATCCATTAAGATCAGGTCATACGCAGAAAAATCATGCTTCTTGAGAAATTGTTCGCTGGCTTCAGGGCTGAGGCAATCGACAACAAAGTCCTGGTTCGTTTCAAGAATTGCCTTCGTCCCCTCCATGACAGCCGGATGATCATCGATCACAAGTAATCTTCTCATAATTTCCTCCCTTTTGCGTAACCTTGCCCTATCACCATTTTATAGAAAAAACTTGGCGGATGCCAAGCAAAAATGTTAACTAAACATTACAATTCCATTTCAATGGCGACCCTGAAGCCTTTCCCTTCTGCTGTCTGTATATCCAGACTGCCGTTCAGCGCGCGGACTCGCTCGCGAATACCCGACAGCCCCATGCTTGCGCTGTTTTGATAAAGCTTGTCCGGATCAAAACCGATGCCGTCATCTTCATAATGAAGAACAACTTTTTCTTTTATGCAGACAAGCATAATCAAAACCTCATTAGCTTTCGAGTGTTTAACCGCATTGCTTAAAAGCTCCTGCACAATTCTGTACAAATTCAGCTGCGTGTCCAGGTCGAGCACCTTTGAGAACCTTTCCGTATTGAGGCGGATCTTATCGATCGATGAGGACTCCTGATGCTGTGCCGCCAGTTTCGAAAGGGCTTTGACCAGTCCGAGATCGTACAACAGCTGCGGCCTCAGCTCCTGACACGTTTCCCTTGTCGTCTGGATGACGGTGGACATTTGCTCATTCATATTGATGAGCCTTTGCCTGATTTGATTCGTACAGACTTTATCTTTTTCAAAATCAGCCAGAAACATCTCGCTTTGATGCTTCAAGGAAATCATGTCCTGCAGCACAGAATCATGAAGATCACGGGCCAAATCAGATCTCTGCTTCTCTTCAATCGCAAACATCAATTTATTCAGCCACGCCGGATTCGGCCCTTCTTTTTTCACATGTTCCAGATGCTCCATCAGCTCGCCGATTTTCAAGACGTTTTCTAGGGAAACACTCGTATAAAACGCCAGCGTCTCAAGCCACGAAATCTCATCGCGCGTCAGCCTAGGCGTATTTAAAACCGACAAACACAGCATGACATAAGAAGTCCCGCCCCGTTCACCGATCTTAATCAAAAATCCGCGGTCGACTTCGACGATTTTGCCGATGTCGGTGATGACCTTGGTTACTTCTTGTTCGTACGGGATCCACGGTTTTTCTTCTGCATCATTCTCTAGCATCGATACCGATCCATCGTTTTTTACTTTGAGCATATAAATATTATTAACAAGAAGCACGTCCAAAACGATTTGTTTTAACTCCATTAAAACTTGATTTAAAGACGTAAATGTTCGAATGGTTTGAGTAAATTTAAAAATACTATCCTGGTAGTTAAATTTTTCTGAAAAGCGCTTTAGCCGAAAGCGGAAATCAATAATTTCTTTTAAATAGAAAACGCCTACCATGATAAGATATGTAAAGATTGTAACCTGTACTGTGAAAAATTCTCCTTCTTGATGCTTAACAATGGCTAAAATAGTAATAATTAAAGAAGTTGGAATTATCGCTAAAAAACTATAATATTTCAATCGACCAATTAAAAATTCAATATCATATATTTTATTAGACATAAATTGATATACCAAAGATAAAGGAATCAGCAACAGAAACGGGGACACAACAATGGCCGAGAAAATATAATCGCCAAAGACCAGCATAGGAAGTACATAGAAAAACAAAAAAGGTACCAATGCAATGAAGTTCATCAACATTAATATTTTCAATAAGTAGGACTGTTGAGAATACTTGAATTTAATTAAGGCATATGTAATCAGAATAAAAACAATGACCGTCGAAATAAAGAACGACAATAAGTTAATGCTTTTTAGAATACTTCCCTCAAATTCAAATAAGTATAAACCAGCTTCAAGTATGAGGTTTATAAATGGTATTAAATAAAGTAAAAAAACTTTATTACTGAAAAATGTTTTCCCTATCTCTTTAAAGTATCGATAAATAAAATGTAAGTAGCTAGTTGGAACAGCTAAAAAAGTAAGTATATTTACAAATCTACTGAAAGTGTCACCTCTTGCAACTGCGCCTGCACTAACATAAGCTATAGAAGTAATAAGCAGAAATAGGACTAATAAAAATGCTGAGAAAAGATTTTTAGATTTGTTTACTTTAAAAATAAAATACACACAAATTAAACATAAAAAGTAAAAGATCAACGGAATGATAAATATAAAAAAACTGTCATAACTGACTAAATCCAAATATATCAGAGAATCATTCTCAAATACTTTCCCATTTCTTTCAATTGTTAACGTTAAAACGTTTGACAATGTATATTCCTTATCTTTTTTAAATGGAACCTGCTGCCCATTTATTCTATGAATGATATCTCCTTCTTTTAATTCTGCATAATCAGCGGCTAAAGTGTGTTTTTTCACTTCCACAACTTCAAGACTGTATTCATCAAGATTTTTCACCTTTAACCCAACTAGATTATTATTAAAACTAAGATAGCAAACATAGAGAACATAAATAAAACTTAACAATATGAGAACTAGTGAAACCTTGTTATAATATGACTTCATTTAGAAATCCCTACTATTCATTATTTGAACCATAAATTAGGGTAAGGACCCCAACCTGCTTCAATTCTTTTAAAACCTTCAATTAAACTGAAAACTTGGTCTTTATCAACACCTATAAGACTGGCTTTGCCAGCAATAACCTGTTCCAACACTTCCGGGTGTTCAACCAAAAAACTCACGATCTCCTGCATAATACTCTCCTCGTAAAGACTCGTTTAAAAGCGCAGACATCAAACGTTCTTTCTCCATATCCCCCAACTGCAGCTCCCCAATTCCCTTTTTAAATTTCTGAATAGCGAGCTGATTCATAACATACATATACTGAGTGACGCCTGCTGCTTTCAATTTCTCTTTATAGCATTTTATTTCTTTATCGGCAATTTTATCCTCAGTTTCAAATGTTTTTAACAAATCAATCGATGGCTGGTTAAATTTTCTTGACAAATATAAGTACGCAAGCGTCCGCTTTTTCTTGGCGATATCGCTTTTTGAATCATAAAAAAGTGCTTTATAATCATTTTCGATTTGTGAAGCAATGCCCAGCTGATATGCGTACTTCTCCACCGCCGGGTCAAATTTGCCCGTGGCAAGCATCGCCCCAAGCACGCATGGCAGAGCCGTCAGCGCCCCGGACTTACGCTTGATCATGTCAAGGCATTCATCTTCAGTGGCAGGCCGGTTGCTGAGATCGTCATGCTGTCCCTGCATCGATTGAAGTATATATTCCATCAGTTTTTCAAAAAACACCGGTTCTTTCGACACCGAACTGATCACTTTAATGCTTATTGTATAAAGCGCAGTCGCCGCATTCATTGCGACTGAACGGTTTATTTTCATCCAAGGTTCATCGGGGCTGTCTTCATCCTCTAAATCATCGAATATATCAAACGCAAGAATCAAAAGTTCTATGCCCGCTCCAAGCGTTTCCGCCGCATCAGCGTCCGTGCCGCCGAAACTTTGGTAATGATAAAAAGCAAGCTCGCTGAAATGCAACTGGTCCTTTGCATCTAGAAAAGCGTGCAGCGTCCGATTTAAGTCCGCGTTGGGAATCTCAACGTCTATAAAATGATTCATTCTTTGCTTGATTTTACTGTGATCTAGACAAAAAAGCTTAGAGATGGTGCTCCCTCCTTTCTTAATATTTTACTAAATCAAATTCCCGATTGACAGAGCAATTTTTTTATTTAACAATTATATAATAATATATCCTTTTTTTGGATTTGTTTACAAAAAAAAAAAGACTTGTCTGAAACAAGTCTTTTTACGAGGTTTTTAGATATGTGTACTTATCGTATTGATCAATGCTTTTGTTAATCTTGCGCAAGGAGTCCTTTGTTTCTCTGATTTCATTCTCTAGCCGCCAAAGCAGTTGTTTTAATTCTTCAATTTGTTGCTTTTCCACCGATTCCACACTCCTTTTGGAAGATCAATCAATTTGTGTATAGTGAACGAGTCATAGGTATTTGATCTGTTAATACAAGTTTAAAGGGAATTGGTCTCTTTTTCACCGAAAAGTTGCATATAAATTCATGCGTTACACCGCAAACTTTAAATAGACCATAACACCCATTCTACACGACTTGCGATTAGTTCTCAATTCCTAATGAAACATAAAATTTTAGTTTGTTTTTAAAGGGATCAAATAAAGATCACTAATAAACCCCTTTAGCACCGCAAGTTCAGTTATTTTTTGTTCGTTTTGCGACATTGAGTCTAAAGTAATAACTAGCGGGGAATAGAAAAACTTGATTGTTCAAGGAACGCAGATCGGGTATGCACCACCGAAAAACACGCAATAGACCGACACGCATTTCGGCCCTTAAAAAAAACCGACCCTTCGCCTTACACCGCAAAAACCGCAATTTGACCCGTAAAAATTGAAACGAGGTGTTCATATTGCTTCCTTCTCATTGCTTTTGGATGCATCCATACCAACATATCCGCTGCCGGCAGGTCTATCCGGAAGTTGAAGCCAGCGCCTTTTCGCGTTCGGCAAAAGAAGCGGAGGGCTTGATGGCTGACGGACAAAGAATTTTAAGCAGGCTTTCAGCATCGCGTGCTTTGGCTCACCAAATCATGACGGCTGCCCAAAGCAACCAAAAAAATACCGTCCTTGCCCTGCTCAGACAAACCGGCGTCCGCAGCCAGCTTGATGCCTCTTTCGATCCCGACGGCATCCGCATCATGCTTATCAGCCCCCGCAGCAGAATATTCCTCCTCCTGCGTTGGTCTTAGCGCAAAAAAAATTCCGGTCCCTAAAAAGGAGCCGGAATTTTTTTATAAAAGTTTTTGACACCAATCAACGGCTTCAAGATAGCATTGATACGCTTCATCTTTTGTTAAGCCTTCTGTTTCTGGCGTGCTGTCTTCCCATTCGTTTCGTTCGATCGATTTTGCAAGCCGCAAGATTTTTCGATAATCGTTTTCTTTGCCGAGCAGTGCTTGTCCTACTTCGTCCGTCAGCGGCAGTTCGCTGATGACTTCCGCCAGTTCTTTGTGAAGCAGTGTATCGATAAATGAAAACATGCCTGTCAGCATATAAGAAGCCGGCTGAGGACGATTCGTTTTTTTCGCCAGCAATTCGCAAAGCTTCGCGCGGATCAGCGAAATCTTGACGACTTCGTTCTTGCTGGAGTTTTGTTTTTTCGTTAAATCCTTAAATGAGAGGATGAAGATCCACCTTTTGATTTCTTTAAATCCGAGAAGCACGATAGCCTGGCGGATGCTTTTAATCTTTTGAATCGGCCGATTGGCCGGAGAATTCAACAGCTTCAGCAGCTGGTAGGAAAGCGACAAATCGCGTTCTATAATATTTGTGACGTTTTCAATATCAGGCTGATCTTCGCTTAATTCATGCAGCAGCTCATAATAAGCATGGAAATGATATGTAATGTCCTGACCGTCAATCACAGCGGGCTCGCTGAAGAAATAGCCTTGAAACAGTTGAAATCCGTCTTTTGCAGCCTGCTCATAATCCTTTCGCGTCTCCACTTTTTCAGCGAGGAACGTCAGACGGTGGTTCCGGCATGATCGAAGGATGCTCTGTCTTTCCTGCCGCGTCGTTTTGAAAAAATCGATCTTCAAAATATCAATGGATGCCAAAAGCTGATGGAGCAAGTCCCTCTCCACGCGATGCTTTAAACAAAAATCATCAAGGGCAATCGTGTAGCCGAGGCTTTTCAAATGCCTGCACCTTTCGATAAGCTCAGGGGTGATCGGCACATCTTCAAGGATTTCTACAACGAGCTGGTCCGGATCAAAATAAGTCGGCAGCCCTGATGCCAAAAGACCTTCGGTAAAATTCACGTAATACCTTTTGCCTTCTGTCAATTTATCGATTCCAATGTTTAAAAAGCTGTTAATCATCAATTCTGTTGTCGCTTGATCACCGTCAATACCGGAAAAAAAGTTTTTCTCGCTTTCTCTGTATAAAAGCTCGTATGCGACAACTTGTTCTTTTCTGTTGAATATTGGCTGTCTGGCAACGAATACCCTCATTCTTTTTCCCCCTAGCGACTGAGGTGCCTTCGCTTTTAAGTATATCAATTAAATGAGCAAATCCCGTCCGCTTAAAAAATCCGCCCAAATATTGAACTTAATATTGAAAAACAGATAATCCCCGAAGAAATTATCTGTTTCAATCCCCAGTTATATTAAAAACTATCGTTTACAGAGTCAACCTTGATCCAGACCTTTTTTCGCCTTGATTTTTGCTTCGTGAATTTGCTGCATCTTGTTGTTCCAGCAAGCTTCGCTTAAATCGACAGGATATTCTTCGGGCTTGCTGATCCGCTTATACTCTTCCCAAAGCAAACTGAGATTTTCTTGAACATACCGCTTAATATCCTGAATGCTCGGATTCTCATAAACAAGCTCGCCTTTTTCAAAGATCGGCTGGTGAAGGTCTTTCGCATCAAAATTCGTCACAAACTTGCTGATAAACGTATGAACGGGGTGAAACATCTTCAGCCGCTCCTGTTCATTGACCTTTTCATAGTCCAAAGCGATATAATCGCCTTCTGAATGATGGTTCAGCTGATTGATGATTCTGTACACCTTTTTCAAGCCTGGAGTCGTCACTTTTTCCGGATTCGAAGAAATTTTAATCGTGTCTGCCATTTTTCCGTCTTCTTCGATGGAAACGAGTTTGTAAACCGCGCCGAGAGCCGGCTGATCATAAGCGGTAATCAGCTTTGTGCCGACGCCCCAGACGTCGATTTTTGCGCCCTGGGCTTTCAGGTTCATAATCGTATACTCATCAAGATCGCTTGAGGCGACGACTTTTGTATCTGTAAATCCGGCTTCATCCAGCATGGCTCTCGCTTTCTTGGACAAATAGGCGAGGTCTCCGCTGTCCAGGCGGATTCCCGAAAATTCAATTTGATCACCGAATTCCTTCGCCACTTTGATTGCATTTGGAATGCCGGAACGCACCGTATCATATGTATCGACCAAAAAGACACATTTTTTATGGGTTTCCGCATATTTTTTAAATGCCGTGTATTCGTCGCGGTAGGCTTGAACAAGCGCATGGGCGTGCGTGCCCGATACCGGAATGTCAAAACGTTTGCCGGCGCGGACATTGCTTGTCGCATCGAACCCGCCGATAATCGCGGCCCTTGCTCCCCACATCGCCGCGTCCATTTCATGCGCGCGCCTTGTTCCAAATTCGAGCGCCGTCTCATCTCCGATCACACTTTTGATTCTCGCGGCTTTTGTCGCGATCAATGTTTGGTAATTCACAATGTTGAGCAGAGCCGTTTCAATCAGCTGCGCTTCGGCCAAAGGCGCTTCGATCCTCATGATCGGTTCGTTTCCAAACACGATTTCGCCTTCCTGCATGGAATAAAGCGAACCGGTGAATCTCATATCTTTTAAAAAGCTGAGAAACTCATCTTTGAAGCCCAGCTCTTCTTTTAAATAAACTAAATCGCTTTCAGTAAATCTGAAATCCCGCAAAAACTCAATCGCTTTTTCAAGACCGGCAAAAACGGCAAAACCGCTGTCAAAAGGGAGCTTTCTGAAAAACAGTTCAAAAACGGCTTTCTTTTGATCAATGCCGTCGCGCCAATACGTTTCCGCCATATTAATTTGATATAGGTCTGTGTGTAGTGCTAGACTGTCGTCTGTAAAACGGTGTTCCAACCTTCATTTCTCCTTCCTCAATCTGACACTGAGGCTCCCAGGGTGTTTGCAAAATGAGAAAGAGCCCAGTCGTGCCCGTCCGGGTTAAAGCTAGCCACTGCGTTTTGATGAATGACAAGATTAAACCCTTTATTATAAGCGTCTACTGCGGTATGGAGCACGCATATATCTGTGCATACGCCAACGAGGTGCAGTTCTTTAATATCCCTTTCACGAAGCTTCAGCTCGAGGTTTGTCCCGGCAAAAGCAGAGTACCTTGTTTTTTCCATGTAATAGACATTCTGATCATGTTCGTGTTTTCGATAAAGCGCTTCAAGCCTTCCGTATAAATCCTGTCCTGATGTACCTTTTATATTATGTGGAGGAAACAAACGGGTTTCCGGATGATGCGAATCGCCGGCCTCGTGTGAATCGACTGCAAATACGACGTAAT
Organism: Bacillus sp. BS3(2021); assembly: GCF_021043345.1. Taxonomy (NCBI): domain Bacteria; kingdom Bacillati; phylum Bacillota; class Bacilli; order Caryophanales; family Bacillaceae; genus Bacillus; species Bacillus sp. BS3(2021). Next base: position 969,796 of record NZ_JAJNDM010000001.1, on the reverse strand, counting down.
CGCCGTTTTGAATAAACGTTTCCGCGAGACGCGTCACGGCGTCTTCGATTTCCCGGCCTGGTTCTCCGCACGTCAGCTTTCCGTCAGCTGCGACAAAGTCATTTGTATAATCTATACATATAAGAGCTTTTTTCATTGCCGCCCTCCCCGCCTTTTGTATGATAGGTAACATTATAACTTATCTAAACGGACAAGTGAATGGCGAATCAAGCGGATATGGCTGCAAAGCCGCGCCAGCAGCGGGTTTTTTCTTTTTCAGAAAAAAACAAAAACCGCGGGTTTTCGCACGCCCTGTGGAAGACGCGTGCGAAAACCCGTGCCTCATCTCTTGTTTAAAACCGACTGCTCAAAGATGTCGTCCTGAACATAAATCGATTCTTTCTCTACAGCCTCGCGCGCTGCGAGGACAAGTCCAAGGGGAGTATCCGATTGCTGGTCGGACACGATGGAAAAAGGAACACCTTGTTTATTGGACTCCTTGATGTAAGGAGATAAATGAGAGTAGTCGATTTCACCGTTCAGCAATAATGTCGCATCCGCTTTTGAGCCAAGCGCATCAATGACTTCGCGGTATGCCTGCGGACGCAGCACTTGTCCTTTCGTCAATGCGATGATAACCCGTTCCCTCAGCGAGCCTAAAAACAGTCTGCGTTCATCCGGCTTCGTTTCGCGTGGTCCATACATTCCCTGCTGTAAATATTGATCCATTGATTGGTCGCTCACGTCTTAGACCCTCCAGTTTATCTTGCTGGCAGCTTGTTTTAAGCTGCGTTTTTTTATCAGTATGCCCATGAAAACAGCGGGCATGAGCCCGGGCTACATTTCGGTCACCCATTGTACAATCTTTTTGGACAGCTCCTCGGCCGCATCCGCTTCAGCCACTTTCGACAATGACCGGTCAAGCTTTTCGGCGAGCTCTGCTTTTTCTTCCTCATAAGAAATCAGCTTACTCCACTCCAGTTGCGGCACAGCCACAAGCGTATGAAATTCCTTTTTATTTTCATGGAGGTAAACGTCTGTGATCATCTGATCTTTGTTCAAGATGTTTGCCTTCCTTATTTTCATCTTTGTCACCTGCCTTATCTATCTTTTTTCCCATTATACTATAAAAAAGAAACAGCCTCTTTAAAAGAGGCTGTCACAGGTTCAATGACTTGAAACCGTCGATCACATCCGCATCTGTGAAGGATGTTTTATTGCTATTGTTTTGAATCAAACCGTAGTCCCCTGTTAAAAATGTACCCGCTCCTCCTCCGGAAACATCCGTGCACTTCGGGGAAATGGCAAACACATCTCCAAAGAAGGCTGCGCTGTCATCAACGACTTGCCTGATAAAAATCGGTCCGACGATCGCCGGCATCTTCACACCTCCGCCATTCAATTTATTAGCATCATATGTGAAAATGGGCAAAACGTTCAGACTTCAGCATTTTCCGCCGTTTCTTTTTTATACCTCTGCCTTAAACGGACAAGGCGGACGATATTCAATGTAAAAGCCTTGAGCAGGGCATAAGCCGGAACGGCCAGGATCATGCCGAGAATGCCTCCGAAGCTTCCGGCGCCGATTAATAAAAGGATGATCGTCAGCGGATGCGTATTCAGGCGGCGGCCGATAATCAGCGGCGACAGCAGATTTCCGTCAGTCTGCTGAACGGCAACGACGATGATCAGCGCGATGAGTGCTTTCGTCGGCGAGTCGAGAAAAGCGATAATGACAGCCGGTGTCGCTCCAAGAAACGGTCCGACATATGGAATAATATTCGTCACGGCAATAATCACGCCGAGAATCAGCGCGTATTTCACACCGGCGATCCAAAAACCGATGAAGCAAGCCGTTCCGACAAACATACAAACGATCAACTGTCCTTGAATGTAAGCCGCCAGCGTCTCATACAAATCCTTAAAAATTTTCAGTCCTTCATTTTTGTACTTGTCAGGCAGAATCTTGACAGCCAAATTCGGGAAACGGTTGCCGTCCTTCAGCATATAAAACAGGATGAACGGCACGGTAACAGCCGTGATCGCAATGTTGGTCACAACACCGAATACAGAAGACAGGCTCCCTGTAATATTCTCAGGCAGGCTCGTCAGATATTCGCCGATTGAGCTTTCGATTTTGGCAACCGATACGAAGTCCTGATTCATCATCCAAGTGAACCACTGCGAATTCGACATTTGCTTAATGAAAATCTGGATCTGTTTCACATAGGACGGGATGCTGTTAAACAGATCGGTCACCTGCTTTGTAAACACAGGACCGACAGCTGACAGCACAAACCCGATGAATGCCACAAACACTAAATAGATCAGCAGAATGGACAGCGTTCTCGGCAGCTTTTTCTCAAGAAACCGCACGATCGGATTGAATATAAAATACAAGATTCCCGCAATTAAAATCGGAGTAAATAAAGTCGATGCAAATACAATGATCGGTTCGAAAAGAAAAGACACTTTTGTCGACACATAAATAATAAGAAGAACCAATAAAATTTGCAGCGTCCAAAAATGGGTTTTTGATTTAAACAAGCTTTGTTTCCTCCCGGCTTTTTTCATTAATCTAAAAACTACTATTCCCACTAACGTCTGTCAACTGTTTTCCTTCCATTCATACGAAAAAGCTTTGACAGGGTTTCATTTCAACACCTTTTTGAGCAAAAAAGATTGACAGCTTCACCCGTTGTAAATACAATAATTACAACGGAAGGGTGATTTGATGAAGATCAGCAGCAGATTTACGATAGCCGTACATATGTTATCCTTGATGCAAGTCCGAAGCGACCATTTGACATCAGAGCAAATCGCAGACAGCGTCAATACCAATCCGGTCATCATCCGCCAAATCAGCAGATTGCTGAAAAAAGCGGGCTTGATTGAAGTAAAGCGCGGCACAGGCGGCGCGCACTTATTACGGGATGCCGGCGCCATTTCTTTGTATGATGTCTATAAAGCCGTCGAAGTTGTCGGTGAAGGCGAACTGTTTCACACTCACGAAAATCCCAATCCTGATTGCTGGGTTGGCGCGAATATCCACCAGGTTCTTGAGCTTATTTTATTAAAAGCGCAAACAGCCATGGAGACTATACTCAAAGAAATTTCTATAAAAGAATTGACTGATCTGATTATCCAAAAAAAGAATGCTTCTCAATGAGGCATGATTTTTTCCACCTTGTTGTAACACCCACGCTTACAACAGGCGTCTTGCATTATATTTTTTCGCCTCGTTGTAATATTGTTCATTACAACGGTGGGTACCATGTGATCAACACAGGCGAATTCGGATTTTCAACACATTAAGGGAGGACTTAACATGACGAATCATATAAAAGAAATCAACTGGGAGCAAAACACCAACTCTTACATTCAGCTCATACCGAATATTGAGTACACAAAAGTGAAAGACACTTCTTTGACATTACATTTGCTGGTGCGCCGCAATCCAATGGATGCGTTATTTAACCGGGAAGGCAATCAAGAAACATACCCGCTGATTATTTATCTGCAAGGGTGCGGATGGGGGTGGACAAAACAGGATACATCCGCCTTTATCCCCCAGCTGGTTCCATTTGTCGAGCAAGGCTATGTCGTGGCAAGCGTTCAATACAGAGGCAGCGGAGAGGCGGTGTTTCCGGCTCAGCTTCATGATGTGAAAACAGCTGTCCGCTTTTTAAAAGCAAATGCCGACCGCTATAACATCGATCCTGATAGAGTGGGAGTCTGGGGGGATTCTTCAGGCGGCCATTTGGCTCTTTTGCTTGGATTGACCGAAGGAATTGAAGAATTAGAAGGCCAGGACGAACACCGTCATGTATCGAGCAAAGTCGATGCGGTTGCGGACTGGTTCGGCCCGGTTGATCTTCTGTCCATGAGCAAGTATCCGTCCATCTTCGACCATGATTCACCCAATTCACCGGAATCCAAGCTGATCGGCGGACCTGTTCAAGAAAACAGAGAACAGGCGAAACAAGCGAGTCCGATAAGCTATGTTCACAGGGACGCGCCCCCCATTCTGATCATGCACGGGGATCAGGACGATGTCGTCCCTTATGAACAAAGCGTCCAATTGTTTGAAGCCTTAATAAAAGAAGGCCATGAAGCCCTTATGTATAAAATAAACGGGGCCGGACATAACGGTTTTACCCAGGCTCATACCCTTGACATCGTCAAATCGTTCTTCCGCAAACATTTAAAACATGGAAAAGCATGAACATTGAAGGCCGGATATCCGGCCTTTCAGTGTATATTCCTATCTTTTATGAATATTTTCTAAATTTTTTTCAGTATATCGGTATAAAGTTCACCTTCAGAAAATAAGATGAAAACGCTTACAACAAAACCATGAGGTGAACAACGATGAAAAAACTGGTACTGCTCATGCTTGTTTTGCTGGTCGTGTATCCGCATGTATCGAAAGCGGGAGGATTTAAAGGAGGAGGAGGCGATCCGGGTCACTGGTTCGCGGGAGACCCTGTTGAACATCCTGATCCCGCAAAACCGCCGATTGTATTTGTCCATGGATTAAACGGCTCTTCAAGCGCTTGGTTTGACGAAAATGACATGGCGGAGCAGGCGTGGAAAAACGGATATGATGCGGCTTTTATCGATCTCCACCCCGATAAAGACATGCAGGATAACGGAGCGATGCTGGCCGCGAAACTGCGCGAAATCTACCAGCATTTCGGCCGCAAGGTCATTCTCGTTTCCTACAGCAAAGGCGGAATTGACAGTCAGTCGGCGCTGATTCATCACAACGCATACCATTATGTCGAGCGCTTGATTACGCTCGGAACCCCCCATCACGGTTCGCAGCTGGCAGACCTTGCCTACAGCAGCTGGGCAGGATGGCTCGCCGATATTTTAGGCCAGAAAAATGACGCCGTTTACTCTCTCCAAACAGGGTTTATGAAATCGTTCCGCGATCAGACCGACAATCATCCCAATCGATCGAAAACCAAATATTTCACCTTGGCAGGCAATAAAATCGGCGGGTTCGGCAGCGTTTTATTTTTTGGAGGCGTCTATTTAAACATGTTTGGCGAAAATGACGGAGCCGTCACCGAAAAAAATGCGAGACTCCCTTACGCCACAAACCTGAATACAGGGAAGTGGGATCACTTCTCGATTATTAAAGGAAACCTCACATTTCCTGTATTTATGCCTTTATTGACGGTTCAGGCATATGCAAATGAAACAGCGGCCATCAAGGAAAACCTATCGTACCCTTTCATCAGAGGAGGGGAAAATCATGGATTGAGAGAAGAGGAATTCGCCGTTGAAAAAGGCGTCAAGGAAATAACCGTTCACTGGCTGAGCAATCATTCCTCGGGAAATATCAAATTGACAGATCCGCACGGCAAGCCGCTCAAAGATTTTTCAATAGCAAAGACGGCGGATGTTTTTGAAGGGGGATTCGTCCATTCCGCTGCCATTAAAAATCCGGCAGCAGGTACATGGAAGATCGCATCATCTGTCAAACAAAAAGAGGCGTTTTTGTTCATTGTGACGTTCGATTCTCCTCTGAACCAGCAAATTAAAAACGCAGTCACCAGGGAATCGGCAAATCTTGCGAATGTTAAGGCGTCCGTTCGTTCTATCCGCTATAAAAACGGAAAACAGGCCGAGAAAAAGTCGCTGAAACCAGCTTCCATCAATGCGCTGCAAAACAGCCTGTCATTCAAAAAAGCGGGCTTGTATTCGGTGACGATCGACCTTTCAGGAAAAACGGCAGACAACTCGCCGTTTAACAGGACGATCATCCGCTCTATTTATGTAAATGACAAAGGGGAGAAGTTTGAAAACAGCCCTTTGTCCGATTAAACCGTTCTTTTCATGGGAGATAAAGATTCATCGACCATGCGGTCAAGTTTTCTGATCTTTTCAAGCGCCAGCTTATGATCAATTTTGCGGTAATGGTGGTTTCCGCCCGGCTCTTCATCCAGCTCATCCGCTTTTTTGACGATTTCCTGCAGCTTGTTTTTATCGAGGTCCCCTTCTGGCAAATAGGAATCCGTATGAAGCAAAATCGCCAAAGCAATCTCTTTTGCCGCTTTCCGATCTTCGCCGAGGCGGATCAGCAGCTTGTGAGCGCGCTCGGCACCCTTTATCGCGTGAATGTCGTTTTGCTTGTATTTTTCATAATCCCATTCCCCGTCGGTATACCATTCATAATGACCGATATCGTGCAGCAAAGCCGCTTTTGTCGCGATATCAGGGTCTACTCCCGCTCGCACCGCCAGGCGGTATGCGTGGTAAGCGCAGGCTACGGCATGAGCTACACCGGAGCGTGTTAAATATTTTTGTGCGATTGGATGGGTGAATACATCCACTAATGTTACGTTTCTCATGTAAACCCCTCCTTTATATATTTTTAGAATCCTAACATATTTTCATGTAAATCTCAATTGATCTGACACATCATATTTAAAATTCCGCTATATGAGCCGGCGCCATAATAAAATAAAAACAAGCACAATCGATTTGATGTGCTTGTTTTTTTATTTTTCACAAAAACTCTTTAATGTCATACACTCTGCCGTTTTCAAAGTCGGTCTCAAGCAGATCGAGCAGAACGCCGGCGACGTAAGGCGTGCTTCTCAGCTTTCCTTCTGTTTGATAGGTTTTGAATCGTTCAATTTCATGAAAGTCTTTTTTCGATGATGAACGTATTACCTCTTGCATGCCGGTATCCATGATCCCCGGTGAGAAAGAAATCATTTTCACCGGATCAGATTGATCTTCCTGTTCAAAGCCGAATGTTTTCGTGAACATATCGAGCCCCGCTTTTGAACTGCAGTAGGCGCTCCATCCTTTATAAGGGTTTTTGGCCGCACCTGATGATATATTGACAATCGATTTTTTGCCTTTGTATGGCTTGAGCCATTTGGTAAACAGCTGGCTGAGAATCACCGGAGCTAACAAATTCAAGTCATAATGCAGCCTCAGCTCTTCCGGTTCAGCTTCACCGGCGCGCTTGATCGGCGTCACCATACCCGCATTGTTGATCAAGGTGATCGAAGTAAAATCGCGGGCTTGGACAGATTCTGTCAATTGCCGAAACCACTTTTCTGTTTCGGCGAGCTGTGTCAGATCAGCCTCATGCCGGATCAGCCTCTCATGACTGACTTCAGACTTGGTCCTTGAGACAGCGTGAACAATATGGCCTTTTTGCAAAAGCCCTTCGGCAATCGCGGCGCCAAGCCCTTTTGACGCTCCGGTAACAATGGATAAATGCATACGGCGTCCCTCCTTATCCATTATTGTACTGATTCATCAGCCTGCTTCTCAAGTGCAGCGGTTTTCTGTTCCGGAAGAAACGCGGCGAGCACGTAAAAAACCGCCGTCAGTAAACTGAACCATTCGAACACAATCAGCTGGAGAGCTGCCCCAAAAACAAGCAGACCTTGCGTCCATGAACCGCATTTCCCTTTTAAAATGCGAATCAAAGCAAAGATCATGATGGCGAGTGCTACACCCGAGCCTAGCAAGCCATAACCGTAGTGGACAAAGTCCGCCATTGCCTGATCGTGTCCCTCCCTCATCGATGGGTATATCAGTAAAATGATGCCTAATGTGCAGATGACCACAATGTAATAGAAAATGGATTCTAATATGAGCAGCCCGTGTACTGCCACAAGCATTAATAACCAAATCGACGCCAATGCAAAAGCTAACCATGCAGATAGCACCTTATAGAACCTCGGATTTTTCATTGTTGAGCGCTCCTATTTTTTCTGCTGTCCGCTGACTTTCGGAATCAAAAAGAACAGACCTGCGATGCATAAGAGGATCAGCAGACCGTATAAGATGGGCAGGAAGATGGATTGCCGACTTTCCGCAGCGTCATCTTCCCGTCCCGATAAGGACGGGTTTGCCGAGAATGACAGGTCAAGCTGCTTCAGCTTTGACGCCACGGAATTGCTTTCATTCGTGAAGCTTCCGGACAGGCTTTTCAGCTTTTCGATGGCATCTTCTTTTTTCGAATCTGTAAATGAGAATTCCTTCAGTTCTTCTGGAATTGATATTTCTTCCTTGTATTCCGTCTCTTCTTCCTGAAGATAGTCCGTCTCGATTTTAATATCCTGCTTTTCATACTCGTTTGGCTTTACATCGACTTTATCGGTTTCCTCCGCCTTCACGAACGGAGTGAAAAGAAAGAAGGAGAGCATGACTGCCATGATCCCCTTCTTTCCCCATTTCGCATTAAGCATCATGGTCAGTCTCGCTTTCTTCTGTTCTTGATTTTGCAAAATCGATAATAAAAGGAACAGCAATCGCGATGATCGTGATTAAAATTAATGCTCCGATTCCGAGTGCAAACTGGCTTCCAGTTCCGTACTGAATCGACATATATACGGTTGATACCGGATTGTTAAAGCTGAAGTTCGGCATCGCCAAGTCAAGCAGCGGCGCTACATAGAACAGCACCATAGCGGCTGTTGCGATTCCGCCTGCGATCGATCCCAGCATAAACGCCGTCCGGATGATGGCTGAACTTGCGACCAGCAGCAAGATCGTAAAGACCGACCACATGACAGCCTGATCGTCTGCGAGTGAGTAAATGTTCAAACCGAACAGACTGATCATCAGTCCGACAATAATATTCAAAATGCCAAACAGCGCGCCTCTGACTAAGAGCGGAGCATTTTGATAATGGTGGCTGAAATATCCGATCAGCAAGCTGGAAAGCATCACAATCACGAGAATGACGACCGGCGGTACGTTTTGCGCTTTCGACTCTGGAACATCCCCGCTGATTTTCACCGGACTTGCCAGATGATCGTATACATATCCGTCGTTTCCTCCGAACGCATTGCCGAGAATGCCGTACACGTCTCCGCGGATCAGCTTTGTCGTCGCGACATTTTGGCCCCAATTTGAATTCAGGGTATCCGCTTTTTTCTGAACATCGTTCACACTTTCCTGAATATTGCCCGTGTACTCGATGACGCCTGATTGCGTTTCCGACAAGGAACCGAGCATGTTAGACAGCTGCAAAATGTCATTTCCGAGCGTATCCTGCATGCTGATGACCATCGTTCCATCTGTCGCGTCTCCCTGCATGACCGTTGTTCCGGCGCCTTCCGGATTGCGCAGCTGTTCAGATACGGCATTTGCTCGTTCTGAAATCGTGCTGAGTTCATTCAGCACGTCAGTCTGCTTCTCACTAATGAAATCGCCGTAGCTTTTGACGAAATCGGTCATGTCTGTTGTGTAATTTTCAATGTCTTCATTTGTAGACAGCATATTATTTTTTAAATTGCTCCATTTTTCCGCTTCGGTTTCACCGATTTTAAGGACGGTATCCACGCTGTCTTTTTGCGCGGAGATAACATTGCTCTTAATTGAATAATCTACTGATCCGTATAGCGTTGTTCTATATACAGACAACGTATTATGATATCTGAGAAGGTCGCGGACATCTCTTGTATTGATTTTAGAAGCAAAAGCCTCTTTTAATGCTTCTTTTCTCTCAGTACCCATCGGGTAGCTTAATATTTCGTTTTCAAGTGTTTCGATTTGACTGTAAATCGTCTTAAAGTCTTCATTCTGGCTCTCTTCAAGCTTTGTAATTCGCCCGTTCAGCTTTTCGACATTTTGATTTAAGTCTTTAATCGTATTCGTTAATTCAGCGACTTTATCATCAAATTTTTCTAGCTGTTTTTTCAACTCTTCATTATGCGTTTCCTGTTTTTCGCGAAGATCTGTTTCCACCTTTTCAATTCTAGCGGCGGCTTCATTGAGCTGTGCTTTTAACTTGGTAATTTCGTCTTCAGGCTCGTCTCCCGGGTTCTCCGTTTGGCCGTCTTCGCCTGTTCCCTTATCGCCTGCATCATCTGCAGAAGTTGAACCGTCCTGCTGACCGTTTTCCCCGGTTTCAGGAGAAGGTTCTTGACCCTGATTCGGCTCTCCGGCAGATGGTTCTTGATCTCCTGAATTGCCGCCATCATTCCCTGAGGAATCCTTTAGCCCGTCCGATAATTCTTTAAGATCAGCCGCAATGTTCTTCAATTCATCTTGCTGTTCTTGAAGATCGATTTTTAAATCTTTCGGCTGTTCTTCGTCGTCATTTTGATCTTCATCATCGTTATCTTGATCATCACCAGGATTTGTGGTGCCTGGATCTTCCTGTGGAACGGTTAACACTGAGCGCCTCTCTATTAATTTAGGTTGAAGCACGCTCAGATTATAGCTTCTCGTTTGGGCCTGATAATCATCGATCAACTCATTCTGAATCCTGTCAATTCCGCTCATTTGTAACGGCACCTGATTTTCACGCGTCGTTTGCAGGTTTTGAAAAGAGTTCGCAGTCAGGCTGAATTGATTTTGCAAACCGTTGAATGAAGCGGCCATGCCGCTCATTTGTTCATTGAAACGGCTCGTTGCGCTGGACTGCTTTTCCTTAATCACCGTAAGGCCGTCTTGAATTTGCTTTTCACTGTCCGCTTGTGCAGCTTGAAGCAGTTCCGACTGCTTTTCTTGATATTGTTTGTACTGATTGACGTTGTCGACGAAGCTGTCCAATTGTTTTTTGGATTCTTCTACGCCTGCGTTGCGCTCTTTTGATGTGCCTTCTGTTTCATTGATCGATTCTTTTAGCCTGTCGATCATCTCTTTTTGTCTTTCTACTTCGCCCGCTAAATTGTTGGAGCTCGGCTTGTAAAAATTGTACATCGCGTTTTGGAACTCTGATTCTTTGTTTACGATGCTGTCAAACTCTTTTCTGACCTTTTTGACTCCCTGTTTGACAAAGCGCCAATACAGGGAAGACATTTTTTTGCTCACCGTTTTTTGCGCGTCTTGAAGTTCGCGCTGGACTTTTTCCTTGTTGACGGCGTCAAGCTGGTCCTGAATTTTAAATTCCAGCTCCGCTTTTTGTGGACGCTCATGGTTGTAGCTTAAAATGTTTTGCGAAAAGTCCGACGGAATGTAGACAATCGCATCGTATTGCTTCTCCGAAAGTCCGCTTTCTGCTGCGCTCCGGTTGACGACCGTCCATTTATAGTCCGGACGGTCAACCAGGGAAGCCGAGATTTCGTTCCCCAGCAGCGCATCTTCATCAACGGTTCCGTCATCTTTCAAAATGCCGGTATCTTCATTGACGACAGCGATTTCCCTTGTCGCGTTCGATACCTTTTTCGTCGGGTTCTCACCGATGAAATGAAAGAACAAGACGGGCAGCAAGATGATCGTGACGAAGGCGCTGATAATTTTCAGCGTGCTTTTTTGTTGTTCCGTCATTTCGTTTTCTTCCTTTCTACGGCACATAAAGGAATTTGAATTTTCCTCTCTTTGCCGTTTTCAACGATATAGCCAAAGCCCGGGAGAATTTCCGGCTCCTGGCGTTCATATGGGAGCTGAATCAAATTCTGCTCGGATTTTTTCATCAATAGCATGGCGTGTCTGACCTGCTTGACTTCGCTTGTCAGCGAATCATAGCCTTTTGTGAACTCGCTGTGATTTCCGGCAGGTATAAAGTGGAAGCCTAAATGGGCGTATGACTTCATAAACATCGCCATTTTATCCTGAATAGATGCGTCGATCGTCTGCTGGAACCGTGAAAGTCCGTCGACGATAAAGACCATCGGTGAAAAATCAAGGTTGGCGATTTCGCCTTGTTTAACGGCTTCCAAATACATCGCTTCTCTTGTCCGGCAAATTTCTTCCGTCTCAGCCAGCCAGAGCATAATGTCGTCTTTTGTTTCAAGATAGCTGATTTGATCCTCTGTCGCATATTGAGAAAGCCCTCTGTCTATCGAATCAAACACGGCAATTTTTTTCGTGTCATGGTCAAGCAGGTGCTCGAGCATGATCTTGATGACGTTTGTTTTTCCGCGCTGCGTCTGACCCATGATGAGGCAGTGCTTATTTTTCTCAAGGTTAAAGTATACCGGTTCGACAGATTCTTCATCGAGTCCCATTGGAATAAGGCCTCTTTCAGGCTGAAGCGGATAATCTCTCACAAACTGCGTAACGGAAAGCTCCAGCGGCAGCATCGGCACAGGCGCCGGCTTTCTCATGCCTTCCGACCGTTCTGCGATCGCCTGAATGTCGGATTTGATCCGTTCAAACAGCTCGATATCATTGTCCGCTTCCACAGGCATAAACATTTGTGCGAAGTATTGGTTTTCTTTATTGATAATGACGCGTCCAGGGATCGGTTCAAGGCTGAATTCCGGCCTTCCGATGATCGAATATGCTTCAGACTGATCCATCAGGTAGTGGACAACCCTCGTTTTCAGGTTGTTCAAGAGCGACTGTCTGATCGCATTGACCCTTGTCGCGGTCAGGATTAAATAAATTCCAAGCGACTGGCCGTCGCGTGAAAACTGGATAAATTCGCTTTCAAGTTCATGCATTTCGTCTTTAATGATGTCAAAGTTGTCGACCGTTATGAAAATAAACGGCAGCTTTTCCTCATTCAGCGCATTGTACATCTTGATATGGCTGATTTCTTTTGCGCGGAAAAGATTTTTCCGGTGCTCGATTTCCGCCTTGATCCGGATCATGAATTTCTCGATTTTTCTCGTTTGGTCCATCAAGAAATAATCCGCGGTATGCGGAAGCCTTGCAAGCGGAAGCAGCGTTCCGTTGCCAAAGTCGAAAATGTAGTAATGCAATTCTTCCGGTGTATATTGTTCGGCAAAGCTCATCATGAACGTCGTAGCGGTCAGGGATTTTCCGTAGCCTGACGATCCGACGATGCCGATATTGCCGTCATCCATCATGCGATAGCTGATCGGCTCCTGGCTTTGCTTTTCAGGTTCATCGATATAAGCAAAGTTAAAGGCATCCGCTTCCTCAGACGGGTAGCGTGTTTTAGGTATGCGCTCTTCAAGAGGCGGCAGCCAAGGGCTCGGAAGCTTCTCGATTCCCATTTCCTCTTGAATCCGTTCAATTTGTTCGACGACTGCGGAAATTTCCGTTACGGCCTCTTTTTTCGCAGTATGATCGGCGTCAACGTCTGACAAAGGAATTAAACCGGTGTCTGTGACGATCGCCACTTCATCCTCTGTGCCGTAGCCGTCCTCCATGTAAGGGGCGCCGCTCCATGCAGACTGGAACAGTTCATACACCTCATTGTTGCCGACTTGCAAATAACCGCGGCCCGTTACCGTGATGGTAGCCGCATCCCCATTTTTAAGGATTTCTTTACTGTCATTCGCATCCTGAACCTTCAAGGCGACCTTGAATCTGGAGTTACTCCAAATCTGGTCGTCGATGATGCCGCCCGGTTTTTGCGTCGCCAAGATTAAGTGCACCCCGAGACTTCGGCCGATCCTTGCCGCGCTGACAAGCTCGCGGATAAATTCCGGTTCTTCGCTTTTCAGCTCGGCAAATTCGTCTGAAATTAAGAAAAGGTGCGGCATCGCCGTTTTCGCTTTTTTCTGTTTGTAAAGCTTTGTATAGTCATTGATATGGTTGACTTTATACTGATCAAAGAGCCGCTGCCTTTTCTTCAGCTCACTCTTAATGGACGCCAGCGCCCGGTTGCTGAAGTTCTTGCTGCCTTCAATGTTAGTAATCGTTCCGAGCAAATGCGGGATGTTCCGGAACGGCTGCGCCATTCCGCCCCCTTTGTAGTCGATTAACAAAAATGCGACTTCATGCGGGTGGAAGTGAACGGCCAAAGACAAAATATAAGTCTGCAAAAATTCACTTTTACCCGAACCGGTCGTTCCGGCAAGCAGCCCGTGGGGGCCGTGGGCTTTTTCGTGAAGATTTAAATGAACAATGTCGTCTTTTCCTTTATAGCCGATCGGTACGGCCAAAGATTTGGCCGATTCGCTTGTCAACCATTTTTGGCCAATACCGATGTCATCGACTTCCTTCACTTGGAACAGTTCGAGAAACGATACGGTATCAGGAATCGAATTCGTCATGCCCGTCTGGTGGTCAAGCGTTCTCAGCGTCCGGGAAAACAGTTCGTTGTCTTCCCTGTTGTGGTGATCCAGCTGAAACGGGATCTGGACGGCTTTCTTTTGCTTGATCAAAATGTCGCCTTCCTGTTCAGTAATATAACGAACAAGAGTATGAATGTTTTCGGACAGGCTTTCTTTCGTCTCTGCCGCCACGATTGTCGACACTCCGAGGTTTTTCTGCTTGCCTTCCAAATATTCTAAAATGACGTGTTCCGCGATGAGCTGCTGATTTGTGATGATAAACACAAAGTGCGGCTTATACAAAGTTTTCTTTTTGTTTTCATCTAAATCCCGTTCTCTCAAAATTTCATATATGCTTGAAAGGAGCTGATCTCTTGTCTGTTCGTTGTAAATAAACCCTTTCGCATAAATATGAGGCATCTGAAAATGCGGAAGCCACTTCATCCATTCCCATTCTTGATACTCGGCTTCGTCAAAAATAAAGACAAAGCGCAAATCATGATAGCTGTGGAAAAATGCGAGCTGGCCGACAAGCTGATGAATTTCATTTTTGACGACGGACAATTTTCCGACGACGCCCATCGGGCCTTCAGCAAGATTCACGGTGATCGGTGCATTTTTCAGTTCTCTGTAGACCTCTTCCATTTTTTGCGTTTGTTCAAGGAGATGGTCTGTATCGCGATTGGCCAAATCTCCGCCGTTCAAATTGATTTGGTATGAAGATGCAACATTTCCCGTTCCAAGGCGGATTTGCAGAAAATCGGCGCTTTCAATCGATTTTTCCCAAATCCGTCCGCTGATCTCCTTTGTTAAATATTTCATTCTCTCGAATGTAGGAAAATGGAAATCAAGGACGAACTTTTGCCTTTCTGCAAGTTCGTGCAGCTCTTTCTTTTTGTTTTCAAGGTAAAGGGTGTAGACCCGCTCTCTTTTTTCTTCTCTTTTTTTACGCTGATTTTTGTCGCGGAAGTACTGCACGGTTGACGTAATCAGCGTCATCATAAACATCGCAAGGGAGACGATGATAAAAATTCCCCGCGGCTGAATGAGCGCCACGATCCCCATGACGAGCAACATGACGATCGGAGGCAGAATCATCAGCCATAAGCCTCTGTTGTCTCCGTCGCTTTCCTGTGCCGGGAAGCTGAAGGATATCTTTTCATCCGGCAGATCGTAAATCATTCTCGGCGGCCTGCGGTATTGCGGATATTTATTTTTTGTCTCCGAGCTCGGCTTGAGAATGTTCTCCAAAGACGTATCATATTGCCCGAACCCCTCGATTTCCAAGAGGTCATCTTCAATGATGCGAAGAATATTCAGTCCAAATGCGATTTCGTCTCCATTTTGCACGGAGACCGAAGCGGACACTTCTTCTCCGTTCAAATAAATTTTGGCGCCATTCGGCAGGACATTCCATCGCCCGTCGAGGCGGATGAAGGAGAATGTACCTTTTTCTCCAAAGAATGAATCCGTTTCATTGAAATAAACATCCGCTTCTTGATCAAGGGAAGAAATGACGACTTCCTGTCTCTCTCCTAAATAGTAGGCGGGAACGCTGTCGGATTCTTCGGCTAAAAAAAGTGTCAGCTGTTCAGCGCCGCTTTGGACGGACGCCTTTCCGCCAAGCTTTAAAGAAGAAACAGTCTCCCCTCCCAGCTGCACGTTGAAAGCGTCTGAGTCCTTCTGCTTTTCCAGTACCACCGGGCCTTTTTCAAACGAAAAATGCTTGATCGTGACAGAATGTTTCAAATCCGGCCCGATGGTGAGCGTGCGGCTGTTCTGATCATCCAGTTTTATTTTTTGATAGTTTTTATGATAAAAAATCCATAACAGACTCATTTCCCCGCCTCCTGCCAACAACAGGTGTTTTCGCTTTTATTTATCATCTTTTTTCTTTTTGTCTTCCTTTTCTTTATTTTCTTTTTTCGCCTGCTCTTGCTCGGCTTTCTCCTTTTCAGCCTTTGCGGCTTCTACGTCCGCCTGGCTTTGCTCGGTGTTTGCCTGCTGGTTTTCATCAGTTTTAGCTTTCTGTTCATCTGCTGTCCGCTTCAATTCTTCAAGTTCTTTTTCGAGCGGTTCCAGCTGTTTCTGCCTCTCATCACTGGACAATTTATCATCAGCTTTAATGTCATCTGTATATTTCATAAGTGCCAACATAATCTGTGCATTGTTTTCCAGCTTACGGGCCGTCTCAAGCGCTTCTTTATTGGCGCCGCGTCCGATCTGAATCCAATAAAGGAAGTTATTCGGATCGACTTGAAGCGTCAGGCTCTTCATAGCATCTTCCTGTAAATCCGCTTCCTTCAGTACATTGTCAACGATGATATACGAATAAGCCAGCTGATATTGAACAGAATCAGGCATCTCGCCGGCATCATATTTATCAAGCGTACTGATGACTTTGCTGTACTGTTTATTTAAGAAGTAGCGGTTGCTTTCGATAAACGCCTGCTGTTTCGGTTGTGCAAAGAATAATGAGTAGAAGGAAAATAAAACAGCCGGTATTAAGCATAAAATAAGTCCTAACCCTATGTACCTTTGAATCTTCCATTTCTTCTTCGGAAGATGGACAAGCGTTTTTTCTTCGGCATCCAGTTCATCGATCCTCTTTTGAATGACGGCTTTCAAATCGCCGTACGTCCCGCTTGTGATGATGTCTTTTACCTGATCTGAAAACTTGATGGTTTCGCTGTATTTTAAATACTCTTCAAAAGTAAACTGCCCGTCGACAGCAAGCGCAGCAGCGGCTTTCACTTCATTGAAAAGTCTTTCTTCGTCGTCTTCATATGGCGGAATGCTTTCTTTCACTCCATAATGTAAAAATTTAGGTGTTAATCCTTTGTCAAAAACAATGTTTTCAGGCGCAGCGATCAGGTGCAGCCTTTTAATTGAATGTTCTTCGACGGCTTTCACGAGCTGGTACGCAAAAAGCCATTTGCTTTTTTTATTTTTTCCTTTTATATAACGAAATTCTTTATATTCGGAAGGAGGCTGAATCAAAATTTGGACTTCATCATCGGTCATGACGGTTTCTTTATTAAAGGAAGGATCGACTTCTTTGATGACGTTTGCTTCCAAGCCGTTCACAAGATTGATCTTTTCTCTTTGAAAACGAAAGATATATGAACCGTCTTCTTTCGTCATGACGGCCTCTAATTGGTCTTCGAGATACGTTTTCTTTTTCTCTGCCATTCACCCAGATCCTTTCATAAAATTTCCAGGCGGTCACCTGTCGTAATTCCACATTGCGATAATGTATATTCGCCTGAAAAAACGGCATCTTTATTTGTCACCCTTACCCAGTAGCCTTCCCGGGGAGGTACCGGTATGCTTTTGGCTTGCCACGCGATGTCGATTACCTTTTTAACAGAATGGTAATCTGACAGTCTGAGGTCAAAGGCGCTGCCGTCGTAATGTTTTAAATCGATGGTAATGTCAACATACACCAGTTCATCACCTCTCAATAGAAAAAGCGCCGTCATCTTCTTTTGAATTAGGCGCTTCTCTCATTCTTCTAATCTGTAAATTAGCCGCGGATTTGGCTAGCGATGTCTTGGTCAGTGCTTTCAAGAGTGTTAGCAGTCTGATGAAGTTGTTTAGAAACGTCGCTTAGAAGTTCAGCCATTTTAATAAAAGAAGGTCTTAGCTCTTGATATTGCTCTGAGAACGCACGGCTTGATTCACCTTCCCACATATCTTGAAGCTGGTTGATCATTTGATCAAGGCGCTGATTGACCTGTTCAGTCACATCTCCGCTTTCTTTTTGATATCTGTCAGCCATTTGCCGCAATTCAGCCGGCGTAACACGAATGATTCCTGACATATTCCTTATACCTCCTGCGCTATTCGCCCTAGATATGGGCTAAATAACTTATTTTTTTGAACGCTTTTATTATAAAAACAAGATTGAGGCACAGTCAAACAAATCTGTTGTTATTTTACAAAATGAGTCTAAAGGTTTATCATTCCTCTATTTCCACCCAGCAAAAATTATAGAAATCTAGTAAAATTATCTCAATTTTCTTCTCTCGTAACATTTGAATCAAATGGCATGGTTCTGTTTACCCACTTGAGTCTGAACCGTTTCCATAGGATAAAGGAAGGATTGCATAAGCGCAAAAAAAGCCCGCCTCTAAGAGAGGCAGGCTTGTCTCGATCAGCCCGCTTTCAAGCCGGCTGATTTTTGTTTTTCCTTATTATAATGGTGCAAAAAGAAATCGTCAGTTTCCGCCCGAATGACTTTCCATAAGAGCACAAGGGCGATTAAGTTCGGGATCATCATTAATGCGTTCGCCATGTCGGCAAAAGCCCATACAGTATTGAGGCTTGCGACTGCACCGTAATATGCAGCGATGACATAAACGACACGGTAAACCGGCACCCATTTTAAACCAACTAAATATTCCAGACATTTTTCTCCATATACATACCAACCGACAATGGTTGAATAGCCGAAGAAAATAACTGAAAACGTCACAATGTATTTACCCGCGGCTCCGAGCGAAGAAGCAAACGCGGCGTTTGTCAGCGCGCCGGCGTCAAGCGATGTATCGTGGGCAACACCAGAAAGCAGACCGCCTGAAGGATCCCAAAATCCCGTAATAATGAGGACGAGCCCGGTCATTGTACATACGATCAATGTGACGATGAATGTTCCCGTCATCGCAACCAATGCAGCCTTGACGGGGTGATCGGATTTCGCGTTTCCTGCGATCAAAGCAGCGGTACCAAGACCCGCTTCATTTGAAAAGATTCCTTTCGACATGCCGTTTCTGATCGCCTCAGACACGACTACACCTGTAAAGCCCCCAGCGGCTGACACCGGATTGAAGGCGTGATAAAAAATCAGCTGGAACGCCGGAATGATTTGATCATAATGAAGGAAAATAATGATCAGTGAGCCGCCGATATAAAGAATCGCCATGACCGGCACGAAAATGCTCGCCACCGTGCTGACACGCTGAAAACCGCCGAAGATGATCGCGGCTGTCAATATCGCGAGCACAAGACCGATGATCCAGCCTGGAATTCCGAAGCTGTGTGTGACGACTTCCGAAATCGTGTTGGACTGGACGGAATCCCCGATTCCAAAAGAGGCAAGCACACCTGACAATGCAAATAAAACGGCAAGCGGCTTCCACTTCTTCCCGAGCCCTTTTTCGACATAGTACATCGGTCCGCCCGAATATTCGCCCCGCTCATTTTTGACGCGGTATTTCGTGGCGAGCAATGCTTCGCTGTATTTCGTAGCCATCCCTAAAAGACCGACGAGCCACATCCAAAACAAAGCCCCCGGACCTCCAACCGTAATCGCCGTGGCTACACCGGCAATATTCCCGTTTCCGATCGTTCCGGCAAGCGTCGTCATCAGCGCCTTGAAATTGCTGACATCACCGTCTGCTCCGGCTGATTCTTTCTCTTTCCCGAATGCAAGTTTGAATGCATATATCAATCTTTTAAATTGAAGCCCCCGCAGGATGAACGTCAAAAATAAACCGGTTCCCACAAGCAGAATGATGCCCGGGACTCCCCATAAAAAGCCGTTGATTTTCTCTAGAATCGCCAATGTTCCTACTCCTCTTATTTCAGAATAATTAAATTTGGTGTAATACATCGCTACGTTTATGAAAAATAATAAATCGTCAGCGACTTTTTTGTTGATTTTAACAAACAACTATATTCATAATAAAAGTAAGATGGGTATATGTCAAAATTTTTTCATGCAAACATAAAAGTAGGGGTTTTTTTATGAACAATCGAAACAATCCTTTTAAATATCAATATGACCGTTTAGAAGATGTGGCAGATCACATCAGCGAGGTGCTGGACTGTCCGATTACAATAGAAGACATCAACCACCGTCTCCTTGCTTACAGCACCCACAGCGACTACACGGACCCGGCGAGAACGTCAACGATCATCGGAAGACGCGTGCCGGAAAAGGTCATCAACAAGCTTTGGAAAGATGGAACGATTCCCGCCTTGATGAAAACCGACGAACCGATCAGGGTTGAGCAAATCGATGAAGTCGGCTTGTCGAGCCGCGTGGCGATATCAATCTGGAAAAACAGCGAGGTTATCGGTTTTATCTGGGCGCTGGAAAGCCAAAAAACGCTGTCGGAAGACGAGCTTCATCTTTTGAAGCTGGCTGCGGATTCCGTCAAAAACAAGCTGCTGCCTTATCAAGTCCGAAAAAGAAAAAATGAACAGCGCAGCCAGGAATTTTTCTGGAAGCTCTTAACCGGGCATATTTCGGAAGATCAGGAGATCTCCGACGGCTTTCATCAGCTTGGTATCGGGGTACCTTCAACTTACTCGGTCATCATCATCCGGCTGAAAGACGAAATCGAAGAAAAAACCGAAAAACAGCTCCACTACTTGCTGGAGACGACGCAGCAGGTGCAAATTCTTCTGGCTACAATCGATTATAATGAGCTGATTGTCCTCGCTTCGCCAAAAACGGGGCAAAAGGGACAGCCGTTCAATGATTTAAAGCAATTTGCCGCGAATATACAAAAGCAGCTTGAAGAGCGCTATAAACTGAACAACTGCACGATTGCGATCGGCGGAATGTACAGCTTGATCACCCTTGTACACCAGTCTTATCAGGAAGCGCTCTCGGCGCTGAAGGTCAAGGAGCGTTTTCCCGAAGAAACAAGGCAGCTCGTCAGCTTTTCAGAACTCGGCATCTATCAGTATCTCGACGTGCTCAGCGAAAAACGAAAACACGCAAGCTATCCAAACTATTCTTTAATGCAGCTTGAAGCATATGACAAGGAGCACCACTCCAATCTTGTCGAGACGCTTGAGCAGTTTATCGAATGCGACAGCAACGTCAACACCGCCGCCAAAAAGCTGAACATTCACGTCAACACGCTGAACTACAGGCTGAAGCGCATCAGTAAAATCGCCGAAATCGATTTAAAAAACATCAATGAAAAATTTACGATTTATCTGGAAATCAAGCTTCGCAACATGCATTTGTGAAATTCCACAAATGCATGTTTTTTTATTTTTCGATCCAAACAAAGAAAATTCTAAAAAGTCAGTATAAACTAAAACAACAGCATTTTTACAGAAAAAGGAGGAATGATGGGATGATTATCGGCGTACCGAAAGAAATCAAAAACAATGAAAACCGTGTTGCCTTGACTCCCGGTGCAGCTTCTCAACTGATCGCGGCAGGACACCGCGTCATCATCGAAAAAGACGCGGGGGCTGGAAGCGGGTTTGAAAATGAAGATTACGTCTCAGTGGGAGCGGAGATCTCAGAACAGGCGAAAGCCGTCTGGGAAGCAGCTGATATGGTGATGAAAGTCAAAGAGCCGCTTCCTGAAGAATATCCGTATTTTAGAGAAGGGCTTATCTTGTTCACTTATCTGCATCTGGCCGCAGAGCCTTCCCTGGCTGAAGCATTAAAGCAAAAAGGCGTGACAGCCATTGCCTATGAAACGGTCAGCGACGGCCGCTCCCTTCCTTTACTGACGCCGATGTCAGAGGTAGCCGGGCGGATGGCCGCTCAAATCGGCGCCCAGTTCCTTGAAAAGCCGAAAGGCGGAAAAGGCATACTATTGGCCGGGGTACCAGGAGTCGCGCGCGGGAAAGTGACGATCATCGGCGGAGGCGTTGTCGGCACAAATGCGGCAAAAATCGCGGCGGGTCTGGGAGCCGACGTGACGATGATCGATTTAAGCGCGGAACGTCTGCGCCAGCTTGATGATCAATTCGGCAACCAAATCAAAACTTTGATGTCCAATCCGGTCAACATCGCTGATGCCGTCGCTGAAGCCGATCTCCTCATCTGCGCGGTGCTGATCCCGGGTGCCAAAGCGCCGACTTTGGTGACGGAAGAGATGGTCAAACAGATGAAACCGGGCTCGGTGATCGTTGACGTCGCAATCGATCAAGGCGGCATCGTCGAGACGGTGGATCACATCACAACCCACGACAATCCGACCTATGTCAAACACGGAATCGTCCATTACGCCGTTGCCAACATGCCCGGGGCCGTTCCGCGGACATCCACAGTCGCACTGACGAATGTAACGGTTCCGTACGCGCTTGAAATCGCAAATAAGGGCGCGGAAAAAGCGATACTTGAAAACCGTGCGCTAAAAGCCGGCGTAAACACAGCAAACGGCCATATCACTTATGAAGCCGTAGCCAGAGACTTAAACTATGATTACGTTCCGGCAGAGCTTGCGATCGAAAATTCGTCGTCAACCACCGGTGCATAGCATCAAAAAGACAGAGCCTCGGGAAACAGCTCCGAGACTCTGTCTTTTTCTTTTATTCCGTTTTCCGCCGATCCTGAATCAATTTTGCGGTAATCACAGAAACAGGGATCGCCGCAAACAGAACGATTCTCCACAGCGTCCTGTCTGAGGCATCGCCGGCTGCGGCAAACAGCGGCAAAACCGCCGCAGCTGTCAGCGCAAATAAAACAGCAAAAGCCTTTTTCTTGAATGATGCGATCAAAAGCCAAAAACATACGGTCAGCATGCAAAATATGAGCAGCTGTACGAAAAACATTTCATCCTCCCCCCGTTAATCAAAGCTGTACCTTTCTTCTTTCCAAGGATTTCCCCTCATATGGTACCCGTTTTTCTCCCAAAAGCCCGGATGGTTTTCCTTTGTAAACTGAATGCCCCTCAGCCATTTGGCGCTTTTCCAAAAATACAGATGCGGCATGACCGCTCTGAGCGGAAAACCGTGCTCCGGTGTGAGCGGGGCGCCGTTGTGGGAATGAGCCAAAAGAGACGAATTCTTTAAGAAGTCTTCGAGCGGAACATTCGTCGTCCAGCCTTCCTCTGCATGCAAGATGACAAATTTGGCTTCGGGAAGCGGCTTTACTCTTTCAGCGATCTCCTTTGTTTTGATCCCTTCCCAGACATTATCGAGCCTGGACCAGCCTGTTACACAATGAATATCATTGGACACTTCGCTCTGCGGCATGTCATGCAGATCATTCAAAGACAGCAGGAGCGGCTGTTCGACAAGTCCGTAGACTTGCAAATTCCATTTTGAGAGGTCTTTGTATTCCGGAACATCGCCTGCATGAAGAACAGGAAAAGATGTCGTGACATTTTGGTTTGGAGGCACCCTGTCGGACTTGTGCGGTTTTGTTTTTCCAAAAAACACGAAAGACCCCCCTTTGTTAACTTTGTTCAAAAAGCGGTTGACAAACTATTTTACGATCTCTTACGATAAGGTTGTGTTGAATCACTGAGGAGGAACAAAGATCATGAATAAAAAGAAACTTCGCGCCGCTGATATGGCGCTTGTCGGAATGTTTGCCGCCCTCATGGGGATCGGCGCTAATATCACTTCGTTTGCCCCGTTTCTGCAAATCGGCGGTATTCCGCTTACGATGCAGCCTTTCTTCTGTCTGCTTGCCGGGCTTCTGCTCGGCCGCAAATTAGGTGCGCTATCCATGATCGTTTATGCGTTAGTCGGCTTTGTAGGCGCTCCTGTATTCGCTTCTTTTTCAGGCGGTATTTCCGTTCTTTTCAAAGGAAGCGCCGGATTTATTCTATCCTACATTCCTGCCGCATATGCCGCGGGCTGGATCACGGACAAAGTATCAGAACCGAGAACAGGCCACTTTTTCACAGCTTCATTGATCGGTACACTAATCATTTATCTGATTGGCGTCAATTATACGTATCTCGCGTTTTCAACTTGGCTCAATACACCGTTGTCTTATTCAGCCGTTTGGAAGATGATGACCTGGTTCTTCGTGAAAGACTTGGCATTCTCCGTTCTGCTCGCCGCGCTCACCTCAAAGGTTTTCCGGGCGGTTCAAAAAGGCGCAGGCTTCAGAAGAAACCCGACCTATTGATTAAGAGCAGGCGGTGCGGTTCTCTTTTTATTTTAACAAACATAGAAAAAAATTCCCCTCAAAGTGAGGGGAATTTTTTTAAAGAACAATCGCCGCGATCCAGCCAAACAAAATCAGCGGAATATTATAAAAGATGAATGTCGGAACACAAGTGTCCCAAATGTGGTGGTGCTGTCCGTCTGCATTTAATCCTGATGTCGGGCCAAGCGTGCTGTCGCTCGCAGGTGAACCGGCGTCTCCGAGAGCCGCTGCCGTCCCGATAATGGCGATGGTCGCCATCGGACTGAAGCCAAGCTGCATGCAAAGCGGCACAAATATCGTTGCGATAATCGGAATCGTCGCAAATGATGAACCGATCCCCATTGTGATCAATAAACCGACAATCAGCATCAGCAATGCGCCGATCACTTGATTATTGCTGATGAAACCTGTTGACGCTTCAACAAGGGCTTTGACATCGCCCGTTTTCTCAAGCACATTGGCAAAACCGGCTGCGGCCAGCATCACAAATCCGATAAACGCCATCATGTTCATGCCGTTTGTGATCAATTCGTCCGCTTCGCCGCGCTTCATCGCTCCGCTTAAAAACAAGACCGCCAAACCGCTGAGCGCGCCGAAGATCAT
Organism: Bacillus sp. BS3(2021); assembly: GCF_021043345.1. Taxonomy (NCBI): domain Bacteria; kingdom Bacillati; phylum Bacillota; class Bacilli; order Caryophanales; family Bacillaceae; genus Bacillus; species Bacillus sp. BS3(2021). Next base: position 945,454 of record NZ_JAJNDM010000001.1, on the reverse strand, counting down.
TCCGTCGACGTCTAAACTTTGAGACAAATAAAGCTGTACGCTTAGTGATACAGCGATGGCCAAAGCGGCAATCGAAAGGCTTTTTTTCGTATAAGCCGCCGATTTTTGACCGGCGATTTCCTTCATTTCGTACGTGCGCGGTTTGCGGTACACAAAAGCAGCAGCAGCCAAACCGGCAATCATCCCGGCGATCGGGATGATCATGGCGATCGGAATATCAGCCAATGTGACCGAAAGGCCGGCATCTTTCATATTGTCTTTCAAAATCCCCTGGAAAATCTGACCGAAGCCGACGGGAAGCAAAACATACGGAGCTGTCAATCCGAATGTCATCGCACACGCAATCAGGCGGCGGTCCACTTGCAGCTCATTCAAAATTTTCAATAGCGGCGGTATTAAAACAGGGATAAATGCGATATGAACCGGAACGATATTTTGAGACATACAAGAAATGATTAAAATCACGAAGACGATCAGCGCTTTTGAAAGGGTTTTGCGCCTTGTATCGCCTTCTTTGCCGATCAGCTTGACAGCAGCTTCAACCATGGCATCCGGAAGACCCGTTTTCGTCAAAGCGACCGCAAATGCGCCGAGGAGCGCGTAGCTGACAGCGACGGTTGCGTTCCCGCCGAGTCCTTCCGTGAATACGCTGACCGTCTGGCCGAGACCGAGACCGCCCGTCAGACCTCCTGCAAGAGCGCCCACAATCAAGGCAAGAACAACATTGACTCGCAGCAGGCTTAATATAAGCATGACAATAACAGCAATCACAACTGCATTCATATTTGAAACCTCCGAACAAACGCTTTAGTTTGCTAATGTAGTAGATAATTAAAGTAATGAACGTATATTACCACATGTTTTATGAATGCGTCAATGAGGCTCTTCTGTATTTTTCATAAAAAAAATCCCCTTCTGTCAAAGGGGATAAAAACCTACAATTGATCCGAAAACCGCTCGACAAACGTGACAAGCGTCCTTACCATCACGCCCGTTCCGCCTTTCGGTCCAAAGCATGAACTTTGAGATGTCGTTGCCGTTCCGGCGATGTCAAGGTGAACCCATGGCGTCCGCTCGGCGAATTCACCGAGGAACGTTCCGGCCATAATCGCATGGCCTTCCCTGCCCGGTGAATTGTTAAGATCGGCCATTTGGCTGTTTTTTACTCTTTTTTTGTCTTTTTCTGTAATCGGAAGCTGCCAAATCGCTTCTCCCGCTTCTTCAGCCGCCTGTCTCACCTGCTGATAAAGCGGATCATGATTTGTCATCGCGCCTGTCGTTTCCGTTCCCAAAGCTACGACGACACCTCCGGTCAGTGTCGCGACATCGATCAACACGGAGGCTCCGTGGTGCTTTGCATATGTCAGTCCGTCAGCGAGCGCCAGCCTTCCTTCGGCGTCCGTATTCAAGATCTCAATCGTCTTGCCGCTCAAGGAAACGATAACATCGTCCGGCTTCATTGCGCTTCCCGAAATCATGTTATCAGTCGATGGGATCACGGCAAGCACGTTTTGTTCCGGCCTTAATTCACCGATCGCTTCCATCGCTCCCAAAACGCTGGCGGCTCCGCCCATATCTGACTTCATGCCGACAATGCCGCTCTTCGTCTTAATCGAATAGCCGCCGGTATCAAACGTGATCCCTTTGCCGACTAAACCGATGACATCATCCCATGCTTCCTTTCCCTGATATTTTAAGACGATCATTTTCGGCGGCTCTTCTGATCCTTGGTTGACCGCGAGGAGACCGCCCATCCCGAGCTCTTCCATTTCAGCCTTTTCGAGAATTTCACATTCAAATTCGTATTTTGCTGCCAATTCAGCGGCGTATGACGCGAGATCCGCCGCTGTCAGCATGTTCCCCGGCATGTTCACGAGGGTTCTCGCCGAATTCGTCGCATTTCCGTACACCTGCCCGACATGCAGACTCGCCTGAATTTCCTTCAGGTCATGGTCTGTCAAAACATAGACGCTTTGCAGGCATTGATCAGGTACATTTGCTCTGTGCTTGTAATCCTGCACTTCATAGCATGACAGCATGCACGATTCAGCCAATGCATGCGCGGCGTCAGCGGCTGGTACCTCTTCAGATACGAAGCTGTCGAGCATGACGGTTAACTCCTGCTTTCGATCTTTGTGAATCTGCTGAACAGCTTCGGCAAAGCACTGTTTCGCATCCTCGAAGGTAAATTCCGCTTCACGGCCCAATCCGACGATATAGATGCGTTTGACTCCCTGAAGGGAAGGGGTAAATATTTTAGACACTTTCGTTTTTTTGGAAGATACATCCCCGTCTTTCAGCAGCTGAGAAAGCTGGCCGTCCAAAAGGCGGTCGATTTCTTCCGCCTTCCCGTACAGCTGGCTTTTTTTAAACAGTCCGATTAAAAGCGTTTCTTTTTTTTCGAAGTCTTTAAAGGCATAAAACATGCGTTCACAGCTCCTTATCAGCAAAGTGAGTAAAATTGAAACAACAATGTTATAATAGGAAAAACATTTTTTCCCGATGGGGTTTCATATTATATATTTTAGCAAATAACTGCGTGCTTTTTTGAATTCATCTCTATTTTCTTTATAGAAAGGATGTTCTGCAAAATGGAAATCCTCACAAACTTTCCTTTACTGGCGAGCTTTGCCGCGATCTTTTTCGCTCAGTTTATCAAGGTGCCCATTTACTTTGTCGTCTCTAAAAAATGGGATTGGCGGCTCGTCACAAGCACTGGCGGAATGCCGAGCTCACACTCAGCAGCCGTTACGGCGCTTTCAACCGGCGTGGCTCTTGATCACGGGATGGATTCTTCTTTGTTCGCCGTTTCCGCAATATTTGCCGTTATTACGATGTTTGATGCAACCGGAGTGAGAAGACATGCCGGAGAACAAGCAACAGTGATCAACCGGCTTGTCCGCGATTTCAACCGCTTTGTCAACGAAGCGAAGGATTTCCCTAAAAGCCATCAGGAAGAAAAACAGAAGAAGCTGAAGGAACTGCTCGGCCATCAGCCGATTGAAGTTTTTTTCGGCGGTTTGACCGGCATTGCCCTGACGCTGCTTCTCGATTACTTATTGATGTAGAGCAAAAAAACGTTTAAGACGCACAGGTCTTAAACGTTTTTTCTTATTCTTTCGCCATTTTATATTTTTGTCTGAATACTTGCATCGATTTATTTTCATTCAGTTTCAGGAGATCCTCTTCGGTAATGGTGCCGTTTCCTTTTTTAATGACATACACATCAAGTGTTTTTTTGCCCCACTCTTTATAAACATCTTCAACCGTCTCATAGTACAAATCAAGCCGGTTCCCTTTGATGGCTGATCCGGTGTCCGCAACAACGCCATAGCCGTAGTCCGGTATGAACAATATCGTGCCGATCGGAAAGACCGACGGGTCGGCAGCAACGGTTGAATATAAATCTCTTTTAACTTTGACTCCCGAATATGTAATCCCGTAATCTGGATGATGAGGCTGTTTTCCCGTCGATTCCGCCCCTGCTGTATATCCGGTCGCGGTGACTTTTTGCTTCGGATACTTGGTCCAGTCAAAGGCATCTTCAAGCGATTTCGGTTTGTTTTTAATTTGTTCTGCGGCAGACAGAGACGTTTTTTCCGCTTTTTCTTTCGGAAGTGATTTAAAGGTGAGCATCAGCTGTTTCAAGGACAGATCGCGTTCTTTCGCCCAGCTGGATATGTCCTGTGCTTCCACGCCTGAAACGGCAAAGAAGGTCGTCATAAAAGCAAAGACAAACAAAACTGTCATCAAGAAACGCCGGAACATTGTCATCACTTTTCTCAAATCTTCCACTCCTCTCACCATCTAGTTGTTTCCAAGCGGAAACAGAAATATTCAGATGGCGGAAAAATTTTAAGAAAAGTGAAAAAATTAAATTCAAAAAAACCCTCTCCCTTGAAGAAGAAGGCTTAAAACATTTGATATCCCCTTTTTCGCAACGCTTTAATCGTAACACCCGACAACAGGGCTCCCGCCATTCCGCTGGCTAAAATGATGATATCGGCAGCAGCCAATGAAGCCACTCTGTCAAAAAGGCCGGAAAATGCCTCTCCCGGCGCCTCTACATAGCGAATCAGCTTTTCTTTATTCACAATGAAAAGGCATACAATTGGATAAATGACAGCCATGATCCATGACATCCTGAGCAGCATATTCAGCAGAAAACCGATGCCGAAAAACAGGACGAAAAATAAGACAACTGAAATGATGACAACTGGTAAACTAATCAAAGCCTCCACCCCCAATTCACCTCTTTTAGTGTACATTGGGGAAGGAACTTGAGTCAATCATTGGAAAGCGGCGATCAGCGGTCTTTTCCCGTTCCCTTGCAGTTGTTGCACGTTTCCGAACCACCGAGCAGAAGCTGAAAATAGCCTTTTCCCGAACAAAATGGACAGGTTGATTCAAGGCGATGGGTTGATGTCGTCTTCATTAGATACTCACCTTTTTCTTAATTTTCTGATAATATATCATGAACATTGTCAATAATAAAGTCAGAAAATATAACAGATCATTTGATGTAAGCGCTTAAAAGCTAAGCTTTCTTCCTTTTTCTTTCGTTTTTGAAGTTTTTAACCCCGAATAAAAAGCCCGCAGCTTCCGCTGCAGGCTTCGATTCCGCTTAGAAAAATTTAAACTTTCCTTTTTTCAGAACAAGTCCCGGCCCGCCGATCAGGAACAGCGAGCGGTTGTCGATAATTTTTTTCATCATGGACGCCGTCGTTCCCGTCATCTTTCTCCCGAATGCGACGCCGATTGCATCATGTTCGCCGAGAGAAGCGACAGAGCCTTTATTATCGAATGAGAACGTTTCCGTTTCTTTGCCGTGAATCAGTGCGGCCAAATTGTTTGCGCACGTTTCGCCCTGCTGCATGGAAATCTGCGCAGTCGGCGGATAAGGCCTTTCGGTTTCTTCATTTATGATCAGCGAGCAGTCTCCGATTACAAATATATCATCATGGCCTTCAACGCGCAGATCAGGTTTTACCTTCACACGGCCGCGCATGTTTTCAAAGCCTGATTCTTCTATGATCGGGTTGCCGCGGACACCTGCGGCCCATACGACAGTGCCTGCTTTGATTTCTTCGGTCTGATCGTCTTTTCCACAGATGATTCCGTCAGGCGTGCATTCTTTCACAGCCGTGCCGATTTTGAATTCAACGCCTTTTCCTTCAAGGTAGTTGACCGCATAATCGACAAGCTCAGGATCAAAGCCCGGGAGAACGGACGGCGCGGCTTCCACGCATATTAAACGAACCTGCTGGCGATCGATATCGTATTCGCGGCACAGCTCAGGAATGCGGTTGCCCAATTCGCCCAAAAATTCAATGCCGGTAAAACCCGCTCCTCCGACAACGATCGTCAGGCGTTCCGGGCGCTTCTCGGCTTCTGTGTTATACGTCGCAAACTGATATTCAATGTGCTCGCGAAGCTGCCGGGACGAGTTGATGTTTGAAATGGAGAAAGCATACTCTTTCAATCCAGAAATTCCGAAAGTTTCAGGGACGGCCCCCAGCGCTACGACAAGATAGTCGTAACTAAGCTCGCCGGTTTCAAGGACGACTTTCTTTCCTTCTTTATCGATTTTCTTTACCGTATCCTGAACGAAATTGACACGGGATGTATTGATGACGTCTTTAATCTGATAGCGGCATCTGTCATGATGAAGTGTACCTGCGCTCGCTTCGTGCATCCAGGTTGTCTCATAATGATAATTGTGCTTGTTGACAAGCGTAACATCCGCTTCATTGACGCCGATTTTTTTAACAAGTCTCGTAACGGTCATTAATCCACCATAACCTGCACCTAATACTACTACTTTTGGCTTATTCAACGGAATCACATCCACCTTTTCTGTATTTTACTGCTAAGCCGGATTAAAAATAGCCTTTGGGTTATCTTCTGCCGGCTTCAGGCTTTTTATGAAAAAAAGTTTGTGAAACCCTTCACTTTAATTTGCCGAACAACGGAATGTTTTTCGGCTGTGCGTCGAAAAATATTCACGAATCTTTAACAAAATGTTCACAACTACATCATAGCCGCTCGCTTTTGCTTTTTCAAGGTTAAATATGCTCGGGCGGCAGACTTTAGATCAGACGGTAATATTTTCCGATCTTAAAAAAACAGACGCGCTCGTATTTATTTTATGTGATATGATATAATTAAGAACAATTTTCATTTAGGGGGCATTATTTTCATGCGTGAAGACTCAAAAGTATATGACATTACAATTATCGGGGGCGGCCCTGTCGGCTTGTTTACCGCATTTTACGGCGGAATGCGGCAAGCGAGCGTCAAAATTATCGAAAGCCTGCCGCAGCTAGGCGGTCAGCTGTCCGCTTTGTATCCCGAAAAATACATATACGATGTAGCCGGGTTCCCTAAAATCCGCGCTCAGGAGCTGGTCGACAATTTAAAAGAGCAAATGGCGAAATTTGATCAGACCGTTTGTCTGGAACAAGCTGTCGAAAGCGTTGAAAAACAAGCAGACGGCATTTTCAAGCTCGTCACCAACAAAGAAATCCACTATTCTAAAACGGTGATTATTACTGCCGGAAACGGAGCATTCCAGCCGAGAAAGCTCGAGCTTGAATCTGCGGCTCAATACGAGAATGCAAACCTTCATTACTTTATAGATGATCTGAATCAATTTGCGGGCAAACGCGTTGCGGTGTTGGGCGGCGGCGACTCCGCCGTCGACTGGGCGCTCATGCTGGAACCGATCGCTAAAGAGGTGTCAATTATTCATCGCCGCGATAAATTCCGCGCACATGAACACAGCGTCGAAAACCTGCACAATTCAAAAGTCAATGTGCTGACACCGTTTGTTCCGACCGAACTGATCGGCGCCGAGCGGATTGAACAGATCGTCATCGAGGAAGTGAAAGGCGAGAGAAAAGAAATCATCGATGTCGACGATGTGATCGTCAACTTCGGCTTTGTTTCATCTCTCGGACCAATCAAAAACTGGGGGCTTGAAATCCAGAAAAATTCGATCGTCGTCAAGTCCACAATGGAAACGAACATCGAGGGATTCTATGCAGCCGGCGACATCTGCACATACGAAGGAAAAGTCAAGCTGATTGCCAGCGGATTTGGAGAAGCACCGACCGCTGTCAATAATGCAAAAGCTTACATGGATCCTAAAGCGCGCGTGCAGCCGCTGCACTCTACAAGCATGTTTGAAAACAAATAAAAATGAAAAGGAGCCTGACACCGGCTCCTTTTCATTATATGATATTCAAATATGAGAAGATCGTTCCCAAAATCAGCACAATCGTTAAGATACCGACCACTCCCGCCGCAGTCAAGACAATCCGGTCCGTAATTTTCTGTGCTTTTGGAAGCGGTTTTTCGCAGCCGCATGCTTCACAGACTTTTGAATCGTAAGGCGTAAGCCCGCCGCAGCTTCTGCAGTTGATTTTTTCCATGGTTGAACCCCTTTTCTTTACTGGGCTTGGACTCTAAATAAACCTGTCCAGTATAGAATAACAAATTGACGAATAGAATGTCTTAAGATTCACAAAATATTCTTAAATGAACTCCAAAAAACCCTTGTTAGGAAGTGACGATATGTCTTACTACAACAATCGCAATCAAGAGCCTTTGCCAAAGGAAGATATCAGTACGTGGGAATGTACCGCTGAGGACTGCAACGGATGGATGAGAAAAAATTTCACGAGCAGCGATCGCCCTCTATGCCCTCTGTGCAACAAGGAAATGGTAAGCGGAAGCCGCTATATCACCTCAATCACCAACAACACGAGCAATCTCAACCGAATCTTTAACCAGAAATAAACACGATTGTTCCGGAAGCCCCGTTGCAAAAACCTTGCTCAGCACTTGAGCGGGGTGGCTGCATTGCTTCCTTCCGGCATTTCCCGAGCGAAGCGGAAAACAGATTATGTTAAATCTTTTACCAAAAGAATCTCATCCCGAATCGGAATGCCGTTATCAGCGGCAAAGGGAATTTCAGGCTTTACTTTTCTTGCTTCTTCAACTGCGTTTACATACAGCTCGGCCATTGTATAGCCTCTCTTTTGATAAAACATAAACGCCCGCATATTATCGTTCGTCGTGATCAGTTTAATCGATTGACACTGTTTTCGCTTTGCAGCACGTTCCACTTCGTTTAAAAGGAGTGAGCCGATCCCTTTGTTTTCGGCAATACTGTCCAAGGAGACGACTTCACATTCGTTTCCGGCGATGAAGTACGTAATCAGGCCTTTTATATCGCCTTTTTCATCTGTCACAGCGAATCCTTCCAATTCATCGCAGCGGAATGTTCCGTGTGAATTGACCATGTCCGGACTTCCCCAATGCTTATGAAAAAACGCGGTAACGTCCGCTTTTGACAAGCCGAGCGTTGATACGAGTTTCATTTCTTTCCCCCCAGATCATAATAAAACGCCTTTTCGTCACGATGATGCATCGCAATGAAAGGCGTTTTTCTCATTCCATATCGTTGACCTGATGCCAATATGTCAGCACTCTTCAGGCTTCCCTGCATTCACTGCGGTTCTGAATGATGATCCGCAGCCGCATGAAGCGATGGCATTTGGATTATCGATGGTGAAGCCTCCGCCCATCATCGATTGTTTAAAATCAATGACCGTACCGTTCATAATATCCAGGCTTTCTTGATCTACAAGCACTGTGATTCCATGCTGGACGAATTCATTGTCGTCTTCGTTTTTTTCGTGTTCAAAACCCATGCCGTATGACAGACCGCTGCATCCGCCGCCTTTTACTCCGATTCTCAAGAATGCGTTCTCCTCTTCATGCTCTTTCATCATATCCTTGATATGAAGAGCAGCCGCTTCCGTGACCGTAACTGTTTTTTCGCTCATAACATCACACCTCCTAAAAGCTCATGTGTACTTTATTATAAAGTCGCACGTCCGATTTCTCAAACGGACCGACTCATGATATAAAAAACTCGCCTTCACATACCGTTTCAGCGGGTCCTGTCATCATGACACGACCGTCATTTTTCCAATTAATGATCAGATCGCCGCCGGCGAGATGGACGATAATGTCCGTGTCTCGTTTGGAATAGCCGTTGAGTATCGAACTCACTGCGGCTGCGCAGGCGCCCGTTCCGCATGCCTGGGTAATTCCTGAACCCCTTTCCCATACACGGAAATGGAGTTCTTTGTCGTTTTCGACTTCAACAAATTCTACGTTAACCCCTTCCGGAAACCTTTCATCTTTTTCAATGAGCGGTCCCATCGACGTAAGCGGCGCTTTTTCAATATCGTCTAAATAAAAGACGATGTGGGGATTGCCCATGGATACAGCGGTACCTTTCATTTCCCGGCCGCCGAATATCATCTTTTCATTGATCGTCTCCGACCCCTGTTCACCACGCATTGGCATATCTGATTTGAGAAGACGCGGTTCACCCATATCGACTGTAGCCGATACAACTTTTCCTTCCTTCACTTCAATCTCAGCCTTTACCAAGCCTGAAAGAGTTTCAATTAAAAAGGATGTTTCCTTCACCAGTTTATGTTCATACGCGTATTTTGCAACGCAGCGCAAACCGTTTCCGCAGTTTTTGCCTTCAGATCCGTCGCTGTTGAAAATCCTCATTTTAACCGGCGCTTGATCTGAAGGACAGATGAGTATCATTCCGTCTGAACCGATTCCGGTGTAAACGGAAGACACTTTGACGGCCAAATCTGACAACAGCTCCTCAGGGAGATGTTCTTCAAACTGATTGACGTATATATAGCTGTTTCCTAAGCCGTGCATTTTAGTAAAACGAAAAGAATTCATAGCCGCCTCCACATTTTTTTACTTTCTTCTAGTATAAAAGCTGAAAGGGATGGATACAATATGGCTATCCCCCGTTTTTCATACATAAAAGCTCCCTGCGTTCATTTGCAGGGAGCTTTTATCATGTTATCCGATAAACATACCGGCGATCGCCGCGCTTGTAAGGTTGGCCAATGTTCCGGCAGCAACGGCTTTCAAGCCGAGACGGGCGATATCGGAACGGCGGTTCGGCGCCATTCCTCCCAATCCTCCGAGCAAAATCGCCACAGAAGACAGGTTTGCGAAACCGCACAGCGCAAAGCTGATAATCGAAGCGGTTTTGACGGAAAGCTGATCAAACATCGGAGCAAAATTGGAATAAGCGACAAATTCATTCAGTACGAGCTTTTGACCGATAAAGCTTCCGGCCTGAACTGCTTCATCCCAAGGGACGCCGATGACAAAGGCGAGAGGTGCAAATACATAGCCGAGAATGAATTCAAGCGAAAGGTCTTTAAAACCGAACCATCCGCCGATTCCTCCAAGAATTCCGTTTAAAACGGCAATCAAAGCAACAAATGCAAGGAGCATCGCACCGACATTCAAAGCAAGAGAAAGACCTGTTGATGCCCCTTTTGCAGCGGCATCGATGACATTTGCTGCGTCTTCGTCTTCAGCCATTTGAATATCTTTTTCTTCAATTTTCGATTTTTCAGTTTCGGGAATAAGCATTTTTGCCATAATCAAGCCCGCGGGTGCAGCCATAAAGCTCGCTGCAAGCAAATATTCGAGAGGAACCCCAAGAAGGGCGTAACCGAACAAAACAGAACCGGCCACTGATGCGAGTCCGCCTGTCATAACGGCAAACAGCTCCGACTTTGTTAAGTTTGCAATAAACGGCTTAATCACAAGCGGCGCCTCAGTTTGTCCGACAAAGATATTGGCAGCTGCAGAAAGAGATTCCGTTTTGCTTGTTCCGAGCAGTTTTGCCAATCCGCCGCCGATAAAGCGGATGATGACTTGCATGATCCGTAAGTGGTAAAGAACCGCAATCAGCGATGAAAAGAAGATGATAACAGGAAGAACGCTTAAAGCGAAGGCAGCGCTGTCGCCTACTTGCAAGAGAGGCCCGAAGAGAAAGCTGATTCCTTCATTCGCATAATTGACGAGATGCTGAACGGCTTTCGTAAACGAAAGAAACACTTCCCGCCCCATTTCCCATTTGAGAACGATGAATCCGAACAGGAGCTGCATCGCCAAACCGATTAAAATCGTTCTTATGTTAATTTTACTCTTGTGCTCAGAAAGCAGAAAAGCAATCGCGAAAATCGCCAGAATACCAAGAAGTCCCCATAAAATGTTCATGACCACACCTCTTATTATTTTTTAAACTTTTATTAAGATAACAATTAATGATTGGCCTGTCCACAAAAATTTTTAAGAATTTTTTCTCTTTTTATGTAAACCCTTTCAAACGAAGGCTTTGCATGAAAAAACGAGATCACCAAGATGACCCCGTTTTTAAATAAGTTCATTTTCATCAATGAACTTGTATATATTTTCGACCAATTCAGCCGGATTATTCGCTGTCACCATTTCTCCGTTTACAAGAGCATACATGGTCTGCATGCATTGTCCGCAGTAACTCAGGCAGCCGTATTCGACGACGTCCAGATTCGGATCTTTCTCCAATATTTCTTTTGCTTCCTGAGAACCTTGGGCAAGATTGCTGACGCAAAACTCAACGATTGGAAACACTTTATTTCACCTCACATCGCTTTTTTATCGTACCCTATTTACGTTTCAATAGTCAAAGTTTTAGGCTGAGGAATAAAGCTTTTGTAACATATTAATACCTTAAAGGGTTTTACTAATTATCGATTCAAGGCGGATATGTAGGTTATTTTCCCGAGAAATATTGTGATTTTACATCAAATTAGATATAATTCTAGAGGGTATTTACATAGTTTTTTAATTTTGCAATGAAAAAGGTTAGTTTCTTAATCTGAGGGGAAAAGGGGAATTACCAATGAGAAATTTAGTCTTGCTCGGCGGCGGGTACGGAAATATGCGGATCATTCATCGTTTACTGCCTAACCAGCTGCCAGATGATGTGATGATCACTTTAATCGACAAAAACCCTTACCATTGTTTGAAAACGGAGTACTACGCACTGGCTGCGGGGACGATTTCCGATCATCATATCAGAGTGTCCTTCCCGGATCACCCGAAGTTAAAGATTGAATACGGGACGATTTCGTCTGTTGATTTGGAAGGAAAAAAAGTTTTGTTTCATGACAGGGAGCCGATATCTTATGATGACGCCGTCATCGGGCTGGGCTGTGAAGATAAATATCACAACGTTCCCGGCGCGCCTGAACATACCTACAGCATTCAGACAATTGATCAATCACGCAGCACTTACCAGGCGCTCAACAACTTAAATGCGGAAGCCACCGTTGCGATCGTCGGGGCAGGACTGAGCGGCGTTGAGCTTGCGAGCGAGCTGAGGGAAAGCCGAAAAGATTTGAACATCGTCCTTTTTGACCGGGGAGAATTAATTTTGTCGAGCTTCCCGAAGCGTTTGAGCAAATATGTTCAAAGCTGGTTTGAAGAGCACGGCGTCAAGATTATTAATTGCGCCAACATCACAAAGGTGGAAGAAGGCATCGTCTACAATCATGACGATCCGATACAAGCTGACGCCATCGTCTGGACAGCGGGGATACAGCCGAACCAAATCGTTCGGGATCTCGATGTGGAAAAAGATCCGCAAGGGCGCGTCGTCCTGACGCCGCACCATAACCTGCCGGGAGACGAACACGTGTATGTTGTCGGCGACTGCGCAAGCCTGCCTCACGCGCCGAGCGCACAGCTGGCCGAAGCTCAGGCGGAACAAATCGTCCAAGTGCTTGAACTGCGCTGGAAAGGCGAACCTCTTCCTGAAGCGATGCCGAAATTCAAGCTGAAAGGCGTGCTCGGTTCACTCGGCAAAAAAGCCGGCTTCGGTTTAGTTGCCGAACGGCCGTTGATCGGCAGAGTGCCTCGCCTGCTGAAATCCGGCTTGCTTTGGATGTATAAGCATCATAACGGATAAGATTACTCGAAACCTTAGCGTTTTTTAATTAGGGCGCTCTCTCGCCTTCAATGAGAGTACGCCCTTATTTTTGCGTTTTTTTATTTCCGCCAAAAAGTTGAACAGTCCGCCTTATCCGCAAGATTAAACTCGATCATTTTTTTAAGTAATGAGAAATCAAGCGGACGATCCCACGGGAAACGGACAAGCTGCTTCGTATGATCATAGCCGGCCTGCACGATTTCTTCAGAAAAACGATCAATTCCCGCGCTTTCAGGGGCAACAGCCAGGTGATGTTTCGCTGTGCTGAAACCGATAATAAAAGTGCCGTGATCGGTAAACATAGGCTGATTCCAGGCGATTTTCGGCGTTAAATTTGGAAATGTCTCCGCTGTCCAATTCAACACTTCCTCCATCCGGGCTCGATGTTCCGGGTGATCAATTCCTTCTAAATATTCTGCAAAAGCTTCCATGTTGCTCCCTCCTAAAATTAAAATGATGCTAGAACTTTGTTTCGCAAATGAACCCTTTGTAATAAGTCTATCCTTGGAACAGCTTCATTCGAATTCCCCCAGATAAGATTCTACTCAAAAAAGCCCCCTTGTCATCGGCGAGCTTTCTTGAATTGAGCGTCATACCTATTATAGCGTTTCCATGCCTGTCCGCTTTTTATAAAGCTATTAAAAACTCCATCATCGTTTCATAAGCAATTTGCGAGGACTGCCGGTTGTATTTTACGGAATACGGGTCGCTAAATCCATGCTCACCCTTCAGCTTCACCGTTTTGACATTCTTTGATTCCAATTGGGATATACACGCGGCAACGTCAAAGGACTGCTCTTTTTCCGGGAAAAAAAGCAGTGCCGGACATGAAGGCGATATGTTCAGATAGTCTCTTATCCGGGAGCCGTAGTATCCGGCGATCCCATTGACACGCTCATCTTCGCTGCAAAGCCAGGCAGCGGTTGCTCCGACGCTGAACCCGAGTAAGATGATCTTGCGATATTGACGATCCAGCTTGGATATGATTGTATTTATTTTGCGCAAAAGACCGGGGAAACCGACGTTTTCCATAAAAAAAAGATAAGCCGCTTTTTCTTCAGCGTATTCAAACGGTTGATCCCGATTTAACAAATTGGGGCAAATAACATCAAAGCCCTGCTCAGCTATCAATTGGCAAACATCGTGCATGTGCCGGTTAATCCCGTATATTTCGTGCAGCACGATAACCGCTGTATCGGATTTATTTTGAATATGTATCATGTTCTGACTCCTTGTCTCTCATTGCTGCATAAAAAAAGGGCGCCGCCTTCGGCGCCAGTTTAACAGCTTGTACGGCAACAAATCAGGTTATGCAGTCTTTTGCAAAGCTGCAGGCGCTTTACCATCAAAGCTGTCGAGAAAAATCGCTCTGCCCGCCATCAGCTGGGCCGGCTTATCGTCAAGAAAAATGGCGCGACCGGCAAACTCGGCATTTCCCTTCGGCTGAGACGAAAAACTTAAAACGACAAGGCTGGCAAAGACGGCAGTCAACGCAACGGCAATCATCTTTTTCACTTTAGCTCCTCCGTTCTTTTAAGAATTTGGTCTCTTGCATGATGAGATTCTTCAAAATATTCGGCAGCTTTGTCTGCATCTCCATTTTCTTTATAGTAAAGTGCGATATCAAATGTTAATTCCGCTACATCCGTCCAGAGATTGATCGTTTTAAGATATTCTAAAGCATGTTCAACCGTAAGTGGATCCTGTTCATCATACAGAGCATGAATAAGTTTAAATTTCGACAAATATTCCCTTTCTCCTGCTTTTTCCGCGCGGAAAAATCCTTTTTCATACAATTTGCGGGCTTCTTTGACAACATTTGATTTGTATAGCACATGTGTCAGTTCAAACATGGAGTGGATGCCGTAAACCGATTCTTCATGCTCTTTGATAAGCAGCGCTTCTTTGAAATGATGTTCGGCCAAGGTGAGGAGATTGCGATTGACATAGCTCAATCCTAAGTTGTGGTGAGCCATGCCGAGGAGAACGTGGTGCTTGATCAGTGCCGCGTCTTTTAGGGCTTGCTTGTAATGCTGTTCGGCTTCATCAAAACGAAATAAATCGAGTTTATTTGCTCCGATCAGCATATCGTTGCTGATCGCTTTTTGAATATAGTCATCATGTGTTTTGAAGGTTTTTAGAGCTGTTTTTGCATGGTTTAAGGAGAGGAAATTCTGTTTGATTTGATAGTAGGCGATAGCCAGTTTGTAATGGAATTCGGCGATTTCGATTTGATCGGGGATTGTTCTGAGCTTTTCTTCGGCTAGTTTATAATAATTGATGGCATTTGTATAATCCTTTTTATGAAATTCGTACATGCCTGCGAAAAAGAAATAATAATATTCGATCATGTCATCTGTGCTTTGCATATCTGCTTTTTGCTCCTGAATATCTTCGAACAATTTGGTGGAAGCTGCAAACTCTTCTGTCAGCAGTTTGTGCCGATAGTCTAAAAGATTAAAATAAAGAAGCAGATCTTGATTTTCTTCCATATTCGGCAGCCGGTGCTCAATGTCGTATTTAATCGAGACCGCTTGTGCCACTTCATGGCGCTTGATCATGACATACCATTGATTAAGCATTCCCGCGACTTCCTCATAAGCAATTTTTGTCTTCAATCGTTTATCCTTCCTTTCCTCCCATGTCTCTTCCTTTTTATGGGTTGTTTTTCATTTTACAGAATCGCTTATTTTTTGACAATCACTTTTCTAAATATTGGCTTAATTTCCTAAAATAACTCAAAATTCTGACATCAATCGTAACCATTTTCTGTATTGTTGCAAATCTCTCAGAAAGTATTTTCGTTTGACATTGTTTTTGATGACATTTTATAATTATATATGTAAATATCAACATGTTCGATCTTACAATAAACAAATAAGGAGCGGTTCATATGAATCAAGATGTCAAAGAGTTTGTCGGAAGCCATATGATCTATACGTATGAAAACGGATGGGAATATGAAATCTACATTAAAAATGACCATACCATTGATTACCGCATTCACAGCGGAATGGTCGGGGGACGCTGGGTTCGCGATCAAAAAGCCGATATCGTCAAGCTGACTGAAGGCGTCTATAAAGTATCATGGACAGAACCGACAGGGACTGACGTTTCCTTGAATTTCATGCCCAATGAAAAGCGGATGCACGGCATCATCTTCTTCCCTAAATGGGTTCATGAACGCCCTGATATCACAGTCTGCTATCAAAATGACCACATCGACTTAATGGAAGAATCGCGCGAAAAATATGAGACGTATCCAAAATATGTCGTACCGGAATTCGCCGATATCACATTCATTGAAAATGCCGGAATCGATAATGAAGATCTGATTTCAAAAGCCCCTTATCCCGGAATGACGGATGACATCAGAGCCGGAAAACGAGTATAAATGGGAAAAGGGCTTTTCATTAATGATATAATGACTGGACTTTTGTTAAGTCATGCAGCAAGGCTTTAATATCATCTTGCGATAAAGGGACAAGCATTTGATCGTAGAGGGTGATGATCTGTCCTCCCTCGTCATGCTCATGCTGCCTTAAATACTGCTGCAAAGCCCTGAGCTGGTTTTCTTTCAAGCTGGTCTGCGTTTGAAACTGCTTGATTTTCTTTAACGAAAAAACATTCATTTCGTCATCAAAATCGCCTGACATGATTTGACCCTCAATGCTGGACATGCTGGCTATCCCTCCTTATTGACGATTCGGCTGGTAGTTAGTCTGTCCGCTTTAAGAAAAGTACAATCATAAAAAATAAAACAGCAAGGGACAGATCTGTCCCTTGCTGTTTATCATGCAGGCTTATAACCTTGCTTTTCCATTTCTTTATACACGTCTTTCAGCTTCGGATTTCCTTCGCCGACTACTTGATCACCGACCATGATGAGCGGATAAAAATATTCGTCGTTCAGGATTTTTTCGGAGATTTCCTGTTTTTCAGGATCGTTTTCCGGCGGCTGATGGATATCAATGTACGTGATCGAGAAAGGCTGGTCGGGATATTTTCTTTTCAGGGCGGCTTCGAGCCACTCATACGTTTCTTTTGATGACGGAAGGTTGACACAGCTTGGACAAAGAACGTCGGCACCGTAAACAAAAAGCTCGGCTTGTTTTTTCATCAGCGGCAGCTCCTTTCTCTTTGTCTTTTATTTTATTCTATTTTGTCCTTTCGCTCCATATTGAAATGAAAATCGCTTTTTGTCTTTGCCGGCAAATATGATATAATATGTGGGAAAACGAGTTGAAACCAAACAATAGCTTTTTATTGTTCGACTGAATATAATGGTTGTATGATTTGAAAGGAGCGATACGAATGACGACAGAGGTCGAAATGAAAGAACAAGTACAGGAAGTGCTGGACAAACTTCGTCCATTTCTACTCCGCGACGGCGGTGACTGTGAACTCGTCGATGTTGAAGACGGCATCGTCAAGCTTCGCCTGCTCGGCGCATGCGGAAGCTGCCCAAGTTCCACGATCACCCTTAAAGCTGGAATTGAGCGCGCCCTTTTAGAAGAAGTTCCGGGCGTCATTGAAGTTGAACAAGTATTTTAATTTGAGGCGGCTGCCGTTCATTACGGCAGCCGCCGATTGTTGACAAAATCCCAAAACGACTTTTAGTTTTGGGATTTTGTCATCCTTTCAGCGTGATTGAAAACCCTTGCAGTCTAGGAAGGCCGAGCATCGGAGCAGACTTTCACAGGAGGTGATGACGGCGGCGTTCAGGCAGGACGCCTGGGCGGTTAGCCGCCGATCCTTCCTCTATTCGTGAGCACCGACGCGCAGGCCTGACAACGAATGCGAGGGTTTGTCGACACGCTGAGGCTGCCGTTCATTACGGCAGCCTTTTCTTTTTTATAAATACGCTTCAAACCAGCCTGCAATATACTCAAGCCGTCTGATCCGCTGCTTCGGATGCCCGCTTCTTGATAAATCGTGCGACGCATTCGGGAATCTGACGAGTTTTACTTCTTTCCCCATTTTTTTCAATGCCGTAAACAGCTGCTCCGCCTGTTCAATCGGGCACCTGTCGTCCCGTTCGCCATGGAGGATGAGAAGAGGAGTCTCCACCTTGTCCGCATATTTGAGCGGCGAATGCTCCCACAGTTTGCCGGGATTTTCAAAAAGGTCCGCTCCGATCTGCCAGTCTGTGAAAAAATAGCCGATATCGCTTACCCCGTAAAAACTGATCCAATTGGAAATGGACCTCTGCGTCACCGAGGCCTTAAACCGATTCGTGTGGCCGACAGCCCAGTTTGTCATAAAGCCGCCGTAGCTTCCTCCTGTGATTCCGAGCCTTTCTTGATCGATGAAATCATATTGTCCCAGCGCGTGGTCAACAGCTGCCATTACATCTTTAAAATCTCCCCCGCCGTAGTCGCCTCTCACCCGGTTGACAAAATCCTGTCCGTAGCCGTGGCTTCCCCGCGGATTGACATATACAACGGCGCTTCCCTTTGCGGCCAGCACTTGAAATTCGTGAAAATAAGCATTCGCATACATGGCGTGAGGACCGCCGTGCACTTCCAGAATGAGCGGATACGTGTTTCCTTTTTCATATTGAGCAGGCTTTATCAGCCAACCGTGAATTGTCAAACCGTCCGCTGTCTGAAATTGAAGCTCCTCCGGTTCCGATATGATATGCTCTTCCGTAAACGCTTGGTTGGCATCTGTTAATCGCTCCGCTGTTTCTTCACCCAATGGGAGATGGTAAAGTTCGCTCGGCCGGACAGGCAGGGCTATCGATGCCGCAAAACTTTTTTCATCCGGATGCAGGCTGAATCCGTTCAGATGCTCTTTTTCCAACCGGACCGGATAAGCAAGACCTTCGATTGATATGTAGTAAATGCCTGTCGAACCTTTGTCAGATCCAATGACATAAAAGCCGTTTCCGTCTTTGGTCCAGGCCGGTTTCGGAAGAACGCCTCCGACAAGGCTGTCCCCTGCCACTGCATCGCTGAGATGGACATCAAGCATTTCCGTCAGACACGTTAGTTTTCCTGTTTCGATATTATACAGCCATGCTTTATCAAGCGTGGCGTTTTGAAATTCCTTTTCGTTTCCGATGAATGCAAGGTGTTTGCCGTCAGGAGAAAACGATAGTGAAGAAAAAACGCCGTTTTGACCTGTCAGGCGCTTCAAATCACCTGTCGAAAGGTTCATCAAATAGACATCGTTCACACGCATATCCGTCTGATTGGCACAAAATGCAATCCTGCCTCCGCACGGTGAAAATGCGTGGCTGAAATGGTCGCGTTCTAGATCGGTCAGCTGTTTTATCTCCCCGGTTTCCACTTGAACGAGGACAAGCTGCGTATACTTTCCCCTTTTAAACCCTTGGCCGTCTAATTTATACGACAAAGAATCGACTTCCAGCGGTTCGTGATCTTCAATCTCCGTCTTTTTCTCATCGTCGACGCTTTCCTCTTTCGTCAGCCTCACTGAACAAAGCAATGACTTGCCGTCAGGCGACCATTCAGGCTGTGATACATCATAGGGAATATCGGTCACTTTTCTCGCTTCTCCTCCGGCGGCGCTTATTACGTAAAGTTGTGTGGTTTCCTCGCGATTAGACGTAAATGCAAGGGATTTGCCGTCGGGCGACCAGCGCGGATGCTGGTTTCTTCCTTTTCCAAACGTCCATTGTACTGACGCTTGTTGTTTGCGGTCGTAGACCATGATATGCGAATCATAAGAGTCCTGTTTTTCGTTTACTTTTGTTTGTACGTAGGCGATTTTTGCACCGTCAGGCGAGTACTGCGGGTCGGTAATGGATACAAGCTTGATGAGGTCTTTTTCGGTTATCAGCTGCTTCATGTTCGTTTCTCCTCCTCTATATGTTTGTCATACTATTTCGACTTTCTAAATAAAAATCCTTGTTTTGAAGGCAAACAAAAAAAGAGCCGAAAAAGCTCTTTTATCGTTAAACACTGTTTACTGATTTTCTTTCAACGATAATGCCTGTATCCGGGACATGAAGGCAGTCCACTTCACAATGTGGAAACTTAGAAGCAAGCTGATCTCTCAGCGCGTCTCCCTTTCCTTTTTCAATAAAGGAAAGGATCGTCGGTCCTGCTCCGCTTAAAGCGGTCCCAAACGCGCCGTTTTTGCCTGCTTCATGCTCCACTTTAGAAAGCTCAGGGACGAGCGCCCTTCGGTAAGGCTGATGAAAGAGGTCTTTTTGCATCATGCGGCCGACAAGCTTCCAATCTTTCGCCATCAGTCCGGCGACGAGCATATTGCTGACCGCGCTTGCTTCCACCGCTTTCGGATAAGAGAGGCTTTCGGGAAGAACATCCCGCGCATCTTTTGTCAGCACTTCATAAAAAGGAATGACGACAACGACATCCAAATCGATGTCTTTCATCGAAACCATCTCTGTTTCATCTTCTTCATGAAGTCCGATGACAAGCCCGCCGAAAAGCGATGCTCCGGCATTGTCAGGATGGCCTTCTTCAAGGCTTGCAAAATGGAGTTTCTCGCGGTCAGAGAGTTTTAAATCGGCAAGTTCGTTCGCCAGCTCAATCGCAGCGGCAATTGCGGCTGCGCTGCTGCCGAGACCGCGCGCCAGCGGAATATCGCTCCACACTTTGACGAGGCTTGGCGGAATGTCTTTTCCGAAGTGTGCAGCGGTCCGTTTGGCCACCTGGTAAATTAAATTATCCGTCCCTTCAGGAATTCCCGCTACGACTTCTGTTTCAGCCTCAAAACGCCACTCATCATGAGGAAAAACAGACAGTCTCAAATAACGGGACAGCGCCATGCCGACTGAATCAAAGCCCGGGCCCAGATTGGCCGTGCTTCCGGGAACCGTAACGGAAAACAGCATGTCAGCCTCAGTCATACACGAGCGGCTCCTTTTAAGTGTTCGAGAATGGCTTCTTCATCTGTCGGCAGTGTGACAGGTTTGATCTGCGACACATCAACGGCTGTGTTCGGATCTTTCAAGCCGTTTCCGGTTAAGACGGCGACAACTTTCGCCCCCGGCTGAATCTCTTTCGTTTCCAGCTGTTTCAGTACGCCGGCAATAGATGCGCACGATCCCGGTTCTGCAAATACGCCTTCTTCTCTTGCCAGGAGCTGATAAGCGTGCAGGATCTCTTCGTCTGACACTTCATCGATTTTTCCGTTCGATTCTTTTGCAGCATTGACCGCTTTGTCCCAGCTTGCCGGATTTCCGATTCTGATCGCTGTCGCAACGGTTTCCGGCTTTTCAATTACTTTGTTTTTGACAATCGGGGCCGCGCCTTCCGCCTGAAAACCTCTCATGACCGGCAGGCCTGTGCCGTTTTTCTCATGATATTCTTTAAAGCCTTTCCAGTAAGCCGTAATATTTCCGGCATTCCCGACAGGAATTGCAAGGATGTCAGGCGCTTCGCCCAGCTGTTCACAAATTTCAAAGGAAGCGGTTTTCTGTCCTTCAATCCGGTAAGGATTCACAGAGTTGACGAGTGCAATCGGCTCTTTCTCGCAAATGCTGCGCACCATTTTCAGGGCATCGTCGAAGTTTCCGTCGATCGCAATGATTTTAGCGCCGTACATGACGGCTTGGGCCAACTTTCCGAAGGCGATTTTGCCGTCCGGAATAATGACGATGCACTTCATGTTGGCGCGGGCCGCATAAGCCGCAGCAGCAGCTGACGTATTGCCGGTCGAAGCGCACATGATCGTATCATTGCCTTCTTCTTTCGCCTTGGCGACCGCCATGACCATCCCGCGGTCTTTAAAGGAGCCTGTAGGATTGACACCCTCTGTTTTGACATAAAGCTCGATTCCGAGCTTTTTCGAAAGATTTTGCAGATAAATGAGCGGGGTATTTCCTTCGTTCAGCGTCAATTCCGGTGTTTTGTCCGTTACTGGCAAATATTCTTTATATTGATGGATGAGTCCTTTCCACATTAGCTCCAACCGTTCCCTTCTACTCGATAAGTGCTTTTCACCTGATCAACAACCTCAAGATCATTCAGCTTTTGCAAGATATCCGTAAAATCCTCTTCTGACGTATGATGTGTCACAATGACAATCTCAGCCAGGTCATCATGGCCTTTAATCGGAAGCTGCAGAATTTTTTCAAAACTGACGCCTCTTTCCGAAAAAATCGATGTGATTTTTGAAAACGAACCGACCTGATCTTTAACATGAATTCTTAAAAACTGCTGGGCGAAGATTTCAGAAGGTGCCTTGATCTTTTTTTCAAATTGCGGATCGACAAAGCTGCTGCCGTTCACGCCGAGACGCATGTTTTTCATGACGGAAACCAAATCTGATACGACGGCGGTCGCAGTCGGCATGCTTCCTGCGCCAGGCCCGTAAAACATCGTTTCCCCGACGGCCTCGCCATACACGTAAACCGCATTGAATTCATTATGGACGGAAGACAGCGGATGATGCTCCGGCAACAATGTCGGCTGGACGCTCACTTCGACTTTTTGTCCGTCGCGCTGGGCGATGCCGATCAGCTTCATCGTATAGCCGAGCCGTTTGCTGAAATTGATGTCTTCATCAGACACTTGGGAAATGCCCTTCACTTTGACATCGTCAAGATCGACATTCATTGAGAAACCGAGCCTGGCCAAAATCGCCATCTTTCTCGCCGCATCAAGACCTTCAACATCAGCTGTCGGGTCCGCTTCGGCGAAGCCGAGCTCCTGCGCTTCTTTCAGCACATCAGCATAAGGCGCGTTTTCTTTATTCATCTTCGTTAAAATGAAGTTGGTCGTTCCATTGACGATACCCATCATTTTCGTAATCCGGTCTGAAGCCAGCCCGTCTTCCAGGCTTCGCAAAATCGGAATTCCGCCGGCGACGCTCGCTTCAAAATAAAGGTCGCAGCCGTTTTCTTTCGCGGCAGCCGTCAGTTCCGATCCATAGAGGGCGATCAAATCTTTATTCGCTGTCACGACATGTTTTTTCGCCTGAAGCGCGTCAAGCAAATAGCGTCTTGTCTCCTCGATTCCCCCGATGACCTCAATGATGACATCCACTTCCGGATCTTGAATGACATCATAAGCTTCCGTCGTCAGAACATCTTTGGAAAGGTCGACATCCCTCTTCTTATCTTTATCTTTTACAAGAACTTTTTGAATCGTAACAGGGCATCCGACTTGGTGTGTCAGCTTATCCTGGTGATCCTGAATAATCTTCACCACACCGCTCCCGACTGTTCCTAATCCTAGCAGCCCCACTCGTATCGCCTTCAATGAAATTCCACCTTTCTCTCTCTTATCGTCCTCTCTCTGAGGACATTTGTAAACACAACGCAGACATTTAAGTTACAAACATTATAATGGGGGATTCTTTTTTTGACAAGATGACATTTGCTGAAAAACAAATCATGAAAACGCTTTATACATTGATATAATAAGATTCTATATATTCAGAAATATTTTCGTGAGAAAATCTTCCGACCCGTCAGGCCGGCCGGAAGAAACATCAAATCTCGGTCTTTGCCGGCTTCCCTCCCAGGACAAGCGCAATATTTTCCGCACAAAGCCTCATCATGGCTTCTCTCGTTTCGACAGTGGCGCTGCCGATGTGTGGCAGCGCGGTCACTTGCGGCAGATTGGCGAGCGGGTGATCCTGCTGCACGGGTTCTTCCGCAAAGACGTCGAGTCCTGCGCCGGCAATATCTTTTTCGATCAGGGCTTCATATAAATCGTCTTCATTCACAACCTGTCCTCTTGAGACGTTGATAAAAATAGCGGAGCGCTTCATCCTTTTGAATGCGCTGCGGTTAAACAGATGCTTCGTTTCCTCAGTCAGAGGCGTCAGGCATACCACAAAATCCGCCTGTTCGAGCAGTTCGCCAAAGGATAGATAAGTTGCCCCCAGTTCGGCTTCCGCCTCGGGATTGCGGGTACGGTTATGATATAAAATCTCCATGCCAAAGCCTTTCGCCCGCCGGGCGACGGCTTGTCCAATGCTCCCCATCCCGACGATGCCAATCGTTTTATGATGGATATCCGCTCCGGCCAAAAGCAGCGGCCCCCAGCCCGTCCAGTTACCTTGTCTAATCCAGTCGCTTGCCTCGACGATTCTGCGCGCGGATGCCATCAGCAGAGCAAACGTCAAATCTGCCGTTGACTCTGTCAGCACGCCGGGCGTGTTGCAGCAGATGACGCCATGCTTTTTCGCAGCCTCCACATCGAGGTTGTCATAGCCCACCGCCAAATTGGCCACCACTTTTAAATGCGGCGCACCTTTTAAAAGCTCCTCATCAACTGTGTCGGAAAGCATCGTCAACAGTCCGTGCGCCTTTTTTGCTTTTTCCACCAGAACGGCGCGCGGGCACGGTTCTTCTTCCTTTTCCCACATCTCAATACGGGCTTCTTCTTTTAACGCAGAAAGCTGTTCTTCCGGTAATTTTCTCGTTACATATACAAACGGTTTGTCCATGCTGCCTCGTTCCTTTCTAAGAGTAGCTTCCAATCTAAGCATATCGAAAAAATCCGGAAATGTTAACATGAAGAAAAGAACACCGCGGCGTCTATGGTGTCCTTTTCAGCCAATTGATAGGCGGCATGCTCATAAATCCTGCGGCTCTCATGCCTGCCATTTCTTGAAAGCCGTTCAGAAATTGCTCATAAGCCGGCGCTCGAGACAATAAATGGTCGAGTCTGCTTTCAAAATAATGGTGCTCTGATTCAGGAGAAATATAATACCCTTCAACCGTCTCAAAATAGTGAAGCGGAAACAGAAGCCTGCTGTACACCAGCCGTTTAGAAAATGAGGAAAGCGGCGCGGCTTGTTCGTATTGCTGAAAAAACAATGCGATGTCATTGAAGTTTTTCCTTTCGTGAAACAAGCTTCTGGCATATTCCGCAAGATCCCTGGCCGCATGATCAAACACCCATTCCATCGGGATTTTAATAAGCGGCTCGCGCCTTAAAGCCTCGCAGGTGAGCCGCTGCTGGCAAATCGTCCCGGAGTCGGCGGCCTGCGGCTGATCATCCAATTCGGTATCGGCCAAATATTGAATCGCGTTTTCGGTTAAACCGAGATAATAAGGAAACGATTCGATAAAATGTTTTTCAAAAGGCTGCAGCTGTCTTGCCTGCGTTTTTTGGATCCAGAATTGTTCCAGCTGGTCGAGCCGTTTCCCCCAAAGTTCTTTCCACTGCCCAATCCGCGAGGTTTCTTTTACCTCATAAGGGTATCCTCTTCCCTTCTGATGAAATTCAGCCAGCTCCGCCCCAAATGAAACGGACCTGTTTGTCATGCGGGGAGCAGCTTGAAGCAGTACATATGAGGCGCCATTGTCCTCAAATGTCATCTCCCCATCCTTTGTCAATATAAAAGATGAAACGTATGGGTCGCGCTGTTCTTGCAAATACTGACTCATACTAAACAATTCCGCAAGCTCATCCTGACTCAAGTGGGATACCGGGACGATCAAAAACATTGAATTCGGGGTATGAAAAGCCTGATAAGACAAGTATGAAGTAAGATCGCGAATATGGATTCCGAATTTTTCTTTGATCAGCTCCTTCACGGACATCACTTCCTGATAAATTTTTCTCCTTCTACACATCGTAATCATGAAGGGATTCGATTATGAATCGATTCGGAAAAAGAGTTCTAAAATCGTTACATTTTTAAGGTTGTTTGTATACACTAAGTAAAAAAAGATTGGGTGAAAATGATGCCGGAAAACAACAGCATGCATCAAATCGAAACAGCAGCAAAAGAATGGCTTGAGAAACGGGGCGTCAAGATTTCGGATATTGCTGATCTTGTCTACGTACTACAAAAGAAATATCATCCAAACTTGACAAAAGAAGAATGTGAAGAGAATGTCAACCGGGTCATGAAAAAACGCGAAGTTCAAAACGCCGTGATCACAGGGATTCAATTGGATATGCTGGGTGAGCAAAGAAAGCTCATGGAACCGCTCCAAACCTTAATCGAGACAGATGAAAGCTTGTACGGCGTCGATGAAATCTTATCCTTCTCCATTGTGAATTTGTATGGATCAATCGGTTATACAAACTATGGATATATCGATAAAATCAAACCGGGAGTGCTCGCACGTTTAAACGATAAATCAACAGGCGAATGCCACACGTTTTTGGATGATATCGTCGGAGCGATTGCGGCAGCCGCATCCAGCAGACTGGCGCATCGAGCAAAAGATGCGGAATAAGCCATTAAAAAACACTTGTCCTTAAAAGACAAGTGTTTTTTTGCGGTTTAGATGCGATCCATCCAGTCTGTTAAAGAATCAATGACATATGTCGGCTTTTCCTGGTAGGCTTCAAGGTGTTCTTTTTTGGTCACGCCCGTATGAACGAGAAGCGTGTCCATCCCGGAATTCATTCCCGCCATAATATCCGTATCATAATTGTCACCGACCATCAGCGTTTCACTGATATTTGTGCCGAGCACCTTCATCGCCTGCTCCATGATGATCGGCTCCGGCTTGCCGATAAAAATAGGCTCTGTCTGCGTAGAAACGGTTAATACTGACGTGAGAGAACCATTGCCCGGCAATAGTCCTCTTTCTGTAGGAATAGCGATATCGCCGTTAGTCGAGATGAATGTAGCGCCGTTGCGGATGGCAAGGCAACCGACGGCTAGCTTTTCGTATGTAATGCCGCGGTCGATACCGACGACGACGAAGTCGGCGTCTTCTTCGCCGAATGCCAGTCCTTTTTCCTCAATGGCCTGGCGGATGCCTTCCTCACCGATCACATATACGGAAGCATCCGGTTTTTGTTCGGCGATAAAATTGGCGGTTGCCATGCTGGTTGTGAATACCTGGCTCTCTTCGGCCGGAATATCAAATGAAACAAGCTTGTCCGCCACTTGCTTCGGCGTGCGCGACGAGTTGTTTGTGACGAACAGATACGGGATGCTCCGTTCTTTCAGCTTCTTTACGAATTCGCATGCTTCTTCGATTTTTTCCGTCCCTTTGTACATTGTTCCATCCAGATCAATTAAGTATCCTTTGTATGTTTTCATGTTGTACACTCCAGTTTTGTTTAGTGCGGTTTGAATGCGGATACCGGACCGAGCTCATGGTTTAAATAATCGCGGATCCGCGCCGGAAATTTCTCAAGCGTTTCCGCATGCCTGCTGAGCAGCATGTCCAATTCTTCATGGTTGACATTCAAGTAGTCTTGAACCAATGTCTTCCGATAGGCGATCAAATGTTTCAGACTGTCGCCTTCCGCTTGGCTGACAACCTTTTCATCGGTCAGTATATCCATAATGTCGTCATAGCTTCCCGGATCTCTCATAATAAAGCCGTCAATCATATCGTTCCCTATATCCAATATACATTCGATCAGCGTGTGGCCGATTCGTTCGAGCGCTTTTTTTTCGACGTCGGAAGTCCATTCCTCCTGTGTTTGATAAAGCCGCAGCTCCTCTTCCAGAAAGTTCAGCGTGTTTTCGATTTTGTGTCGATCGACAAAATACATCATCAGAGCATCCCCTTTTATGATCGCTTATTTTCGCAGACGTTTTAAAACAAAGTAGGCACATCCGAAATTACAGTACTCGTAAATATATTCATCAAGCGTGCTGATCTTCGTATCAAATGTGGCCTTTTGATTTTGATCGTCAAAAAAGCCTTTCAGCCTCAGCTGGCTGTATCCCCAATCCCCGACGATGTAGTCATATTTATTTAAAATGTCGGAGTATCTGGCTTTAAACGCTTCTTCGTTAAAACCGTTTTTCACATCTTTGACGACTTCAAATGCAGCGTTCTGAACGACAATCATTCTTTTCACCTCTTTTATATGATAATTCAAACCCGTGCCGCCATCAATTGCTAAGAATAAATCCTCCCCGTTGGAAAAGCTATAAATGAGGAGGAAAAGCAGAATGAATAAAAAAATTCTTTTAGCAGGGCTGCTGGCGGTGCCTTTAGCAGGATGCCAGACAGCCTTAAATGATACCGAACACAATATATATGACGAAGACGGAAATACCGTTCACGTTGCAGACAAGAACCCTCAATATCATGAAAAGTTCAGAAATGACAACCGGAAAGGCAGATTCGGATATGCGCGCCATCAGGCAACTCCAGTCGCAAACAAGGAAGAAATGCAGGCGCCTCAAATTGATCGGGAAGAAATGGCGCATATTATATCTAGTTTAACGGTTCAGCTTCCCAATATTCAAGATGCCTCAGCACTTGTGACAGACGAAGAAGCGCTTGTCGTGTACAAAACGGACTCTGGGCAGCGCGAACAGACGGCTGACCAAGTTAAAAAGACGGCGGCATCCGTCATTCCGAGGTATTACCACATCTATATTTCCGATGATCCGGATATGATGCAATCCGTCGCCAACTTCAGCCGGCTTGGAGCCAATTCAAGAAACGTTGATCAGCTGATGGCCGATACGATTAAGGAAATGCAAAAATCACCGCAAGGCAAAACAACGACAGGTACAGATGAAAACGGCCTTGACGGAAAAGGAAAAGCGACCGAATCCTGACCTGAAAATAAGAAAAACGCCAGCGCAAACGGCTGGCGTTTTTTCATCCAATGTTATGCCTGTGCCTGGCGTTTTTTAGACGCTTCATTCACCTGTTCATCGGCATGGTATGAAGAGCGGACGAGCGGCCCTGCTTCACAGTGGCTGAAGCCTTTTTCCATGGCGATTTCTTTCAGTTCGGCAAACTCGTCAGGATGGTAATATTTCTGTACTTTAATATGTTTTTTGGACGGCTGCAAATACTGGCCGATTGCCATGATGTCGACGTTGTTCGCAAGAAGGTCGTCCATTGTTTCGATGATTTCTTCTTTTGTTTCGCCGAGGCCGATCATGATGCTGGATTTCGTCGGGATGTCCGGCTGCATCTCTTTGGCGCGGCGCAAAAATTCCAATGATCTTTCGTATGTAGCTCTCGCACGGACTCTCGGCGTCAGGCGGCGGACCGTCTCAATATTATGGTTTAAAATATCCGGACGCGTATCCATCAGCGTTTTCAAATTATGATAGTCTCCGCCCATGTCAGACGGGAGAACTTCGATTGTTGTAAACGGGCTTTTTCTCCGGACGGCGCGTACGGTTTCAGCGAATACCCCTGCTCCTCCGTCTTTTAAATCGTCACGGGCAACGGCTGTAATGACCGCGTGTTTCAGATTCATGATGCTCACAGAATCCGCGACTCTTTCCGGCTCATTCAAGTCAAGTTCTGTCGGCAGCCCCGTCTTCACCGCACAGAAGCGGCAGGCTCTCGTACAGACAGATCCGAGAATCATAAAGGTTGCGGTACGTCTGACGGCCCAGCATTCGTGGATGTTCGGGCATTTCGCCTCTTCACAGACCGTATGGAGGTTGTTTTCCCGCATTAATTTTTTTAAGCCCGTATAGTTTTCATTTGTGTTCAGCTTGATCTTAAGCCATTCGGGCTTTCTTAGGTGCTCGTCTTTCTTTGCCAATTCCATCATCTCCATTGTGGATTGTAGTCATGTTCAATACGAAATTTGTGACATAGCGCCGGATGTGTCCCTCTGCTTTGGAACCGCTTAAATTAAAATTGCTAAATCTTCATCTTTAGTCACTTTAACATAGTACAGATTTGTGAACAAGAGCTTGATTAGTCAAGATGGAATTTCTAACATTTTCTTATTATCGATTTCCGCAGATGTCACAAACTAACCGTATTCAAACTGAAAGGAGCTAAGGACACTGTGAAAGCTGTATTATCCGTTCTCATCCTCCTTTTGCTCATATCGCAGCCGTGCGCTCTTGCAAAGGAGAAAAAAGAGCCCGATCTGCAAAAGAGAATGGCCCTTTATCATAAAACAGAAGCTGCAACCCATATTCCTTGGTATGTTTTCGCGGCTGTCGACCAATACGAAATCAACATCCGCAAAAACCGCAAGGACTTGCCGAAGCAAAAAGGGCACACCGGGATATATATTCCGCAAAGCGTGTGGAGCGGACCTGAAAACCCCAACCCGAAAGATACATCGCCGCTCAGCATCAAGGTTTTTGACGGAATTGGAATGGACGGAAACGGAGACGGACTGGCGGAACCGGATCAGGATGAAGACGTCCTTTATACGTTTGGACAATACTTGTTGACATACGGAAGAGACATAGAAAATATCCGCATCGGCCTGTGGGAGTTTTACGAAAGGGATCAGACGGTCGGCATCATATCAGGCTTTATCAGGCTTTTTCAAAAATACGGCCACATTGATTTGAGCAAGCACGCCTTTCCTCTTCCCGTAAGATCAGATTACAGCTATAGAAGCACATGGGGAGATGCCCGCGGATTCGGGGGCAGGCGGATTCACGAAGGGACGGATTTGTTCGCCCATTATGGCCTCCCCGTCCGGTCGACATGCTACGGTATTGTTGAAATGAAAGGCTGGAACCGTTTCGGCGGTTGGCGGATCGGAATCAGAGATATCAACAATACGTACCATTATTTCGCTCATTTGAACGGATTCACAAAAGGCTTGAAAGTGGGAGAAATCGTCGAACCCGGCCAAGTGATCGGCTCGGTCGGAGCAACGGGATACGGGCCGCCGGGGACATCGGGAAAATTCCCGCCCCATCTTCACTACGGCATGTATAAAGACAACGGAAGAACCGAATGGTCTTTTGACCCTTATCCTCATTTAAGGGCATGGGAACGGAAAGAGCTTCGAAAGAAAAAATAAAAGACATCCCTATTTCAGAAGAATAGGGATGTCTTCTTTTCAGAGATTAACCGGCTTGGCTTTTCTTGCTTTTCACAACCGCATTGATGATGCTTGCGGCCAAGCCTCCCCAAATAATGACGATGCCGATAACCATCATTGTTATAGATGCGCCGTTCATGAGGAAACCTCCTTGTCCTGTTGAAATGGCGTATATTTCAATTCGTTCTTCCATTTTGAAAGTGAAAGGATAAATCCGGCTGCGATCGCTCCAACAGCGACGCACCATCCCCATTTCAGGAGAAACTCTACCGGCAGATCACCGTAGGCCGTTGTGATATTCGTCTTGATATTATCAAACATCATATACCCCAGAACAATCGGCGTGACGACGCTCAGGCAGATTCTCCACCAGGCGCCGAGCTGAATGTCGGAAACCGAATTGGCGTGAGCCTGCAAAGCTTTCAGCTCTTTCGCAAACCATGCAATCACAACGACTTCGATCAATCCGGCAAGCGCCACTCCGAAATTGTTGATAAAGTAATCGGCTGCATCGAGAAAGAACAGTCCGCCTTTTGTCGCAAATACGAGCGAACACAATGCAGCAGCCCCTCCGCCGAACAGGACGGCTTTCCGCCGCGGAACGTTGAACTTATCCTGAATCGCGGCAACATATGTTTCAGAGATCGAAATGAGAGACGACAGACCTGCCAAAACTAGCGAACCAAAGAATAAAAACCCGAAAAGCACATTAAACGCTGGAAACTCATTGATGATCTGCGGAAAGACGACGAACGCCAAACCGATTCCGGAAGAGACGACCTCTTTAACTGGAACGCCTTGCTGCGCGGCCATAAAGCCCAGCGCACTGAATACCCCGATCCCGGCCAGCAGCTCGAACGACGAATTCCCGAAGCCGGTGATGAACGCATTGTTTGTAACATCGGATTTTTTCGGCAAATAGCTGGAATACGTAATCATGATGGCAAACGCGATCGACAGACTGAAGAAAATTTGGCCGTATGCCGCCACCCAAACTTTTCCGTTTGTTATCTGGCTCCAATCAGGCGTGAAAAACGCATTCAGCCCTTGAGCAGCCCCGTCAAGTGTAATCGAATAAATGACGATGATTAAAAATAAGACCACAAGCAGCGGAATGAAAATGCGGTTCGCAATTTCGATTCCTTTTTTGACTCCGGCAAATAAAATGCCTAAGGAAACAATCCAGACAATCGCGAGCGGAATCAGGACGCCCGGCACGAAGCCTCCGAATTGCCCGATGGCTCCTCCTCCAATATCAACTCTGTTTAAATATTCAGTCATTAGAAAATTTTCTGTATCTTTACCCCAGCCTAAATTGAAAGAAAAGACAGTGTAAGAAATGGCCCATGCCACGATCACGGCATAATACGTCGAGATGACAAATGAGATGGCGACCTGCCACCAGCCGATCCACTCCTTTCCTTTCCCCATCCGGGCATAGGATAGCGGGGCTGAGCCCCTGTATTTATGGCCGATTGTAAATTCCATGATGAGAAGAGGGATTCCTGCTGTCAAAAGCGCGAACAAATATGGCAGAAAGAACGCGCCTCCTCCGTTTTCATAAGCTACAGCCGGGAACCTCCATATATTCCCCAAACCGATCGCAGAACCGACAGCTGCTAAAATAAAACCCGCTCTTGTTCCCCATTGTGGACGACTATCCATAAGCTTCCTCCTTTACCTTATTGAAACATCTGAAAACAATGAATTTTCTAATAATTATTATTATTGAATAGTATATACAGTCTTTTTGCCTAAGTCAAAGTATTTTTTTAAGAAAATAGACACATTCTGTTTCCAGGACGCAAAAAAAAGCATTCTGCCTGATGTGTGCAGAACGCCTGGAAATCATTGCTTATTTTGTTCCTTTTTTTGTTCTGTTTTTTCATCCTTTGAAGGGATTTGAATCGATGGCGCCGTCTGGCTGCCGTTGCCGCTGTAGAAGTCGGGTACTTCGCCGTGCACGGCTTGAATCGTTGCCGGAATCGTATTTTTAACAACCGCCGTTTTTGTCGCAAACGGTATGACGACACGGACCTTGACTTCGACAAGAACACCGACATTTATTAAAGCATTATTAATTCCATATGGTTCGACACTATGTTTAAAATCTGTAAAGACATCCCCCACAACATTAAGCCGTACAGGTATTTTCGGCCCTAGGTTTCCAAGAAGCGTGTTTCCCGTTGCCTGACCTAGAGGAATATTATAGATTACACCATCATTCTTACCTTCGGGAGTTTTCGCAGAAGAATTAAATTCTTCGGTTTCTGTTTCCTTCAGCTTTTCGTGAAGTTGTTTCGTAATTTTCGAATGCATACCACGAAGACCATGAGAGTTGAAATCAATTGTTGTTACTTTTCCATTTTCATTCGTCTTCATTTCTACTAGATTTTGCACATTTTCATCTTGGCTCATATAATCCTCGACGGCTTCCTGGATGACGTGCGTCGCAATCCGGTTCGTTTCCATTTCAGCGATGTTCAGAAGCGTCGGTTTGATGGATGAGTTGATGATCAACAGGCTGATGGCCGTTGAAAAAATAAAAAATACAAACGAAAGCAGCATGACATATCGAAAAGGCAAAGGTCCTCTTTTTGACAGAGGGCCGCGAAATCTTCGCAAGCAAAATCCCCCCTTACATCACAAGTGTATGCTTGTAAGAGGGGATATACGATTCAATCAGACAACTTTATTTCACCATTTTTAAAAGGGCTTCTTTTCCGCTCATTCCGGGATGGATGCCGAGCTCTCCGGCCGCATCGGTTACAGATTCGAGCGGCGCTTCGAGAAGCTGATCGATCGTCCGCACGCCGACGGCTCTGGCGGCGACGATTTTCCGTTCTTTTAATTTATCATTCAGCAGGGCGACGTCAAGCGCTCCGCACATAATATATCCATGGTCATTGGTTACCGCCATAAAGTTCGTTTTCGGCAGTTTGACCGTTACAGCCGT
This sequence comes from Bacillus sp. BS3(2021), assembly GCF_021043345.1. Classification (NCBI taxonomy): domain Bacteria; kingdom Bacillati; phylum Bacillota; class Bacilli; order Caryophanales; family Bacillaceae; genus Bacillus; species Bacillus sp. BS3(2021). The sequence goes on along the minus strand of NZ_JAJNDM010000001.1, from coordinate 911,970 downwards.
AAACGGCTGATCTTCTATCATAATCGGAGTTAAATTTACCATCGCGATCCCTCCTTTACCATTAATGTATGATAAAGCGGGAGACATGTTCCGGTTTACCCCGAATCTTAAAGCATCTGTATTAGAACCGGTTTGCTTTTTTAAGCTTCCAGGCGAGCAGATCGCGCAGGAATTCAGGCATAAAGTACTCGATATCTTCCGCATCGCGGATCGCCGGAAACAGCGTTCCGAGTGTAAACATATCAATCGTGGCGATCGTGTAGAACGCATCATCTTCAATGTCCGCTCCGTTGACAGAGAGCTTTTCCGGGTCAAGGCCGGCATAGAGCATTTTCCCCATCACTTCGCCGCGAAAACCGAGCCCTTTAATTCGCAGTTTCTCGGTTTCTTCCGATGATGCATGGAAGATGACCTCTTTCAGCTCACGTCCCGTCAGCTTCAGTTTGACCGGATTAATCGGATGCGGACAGATGCGGTGAACATCCGCTTTCGTCACCGGGCCTTGTGATAGAGACTCCAGTACAATGCCTGAGTTGACCATTCCGATTTCCGCCTCACACCATTCCTTTAAGGCGTCTGCCAGCATTTGCGGAAGGGCGCTTCTGCGGAACCAGGCGGTTTCAAGGGTGTTGTCCAATGTCGCAATTTCTTCTTCAAGCAGATGTCCGGCTTCTTTCTCTTTTTCCTTCAGAAAACGAATCGTCTCCTCTGATTCTTCGTTCCATTCTGCCGTCTTCATAACGGTTGCTGTGATGTTCTCAAGCGTTCCGTTATACGTCAGTTCAACATGACCGACATAGTTCCCGTATTTTTCAGCGCAGGCCAGCATAACGCCGTCTTTCATCATCCCTTCTTCAAGCAGGTGATGGGTGTGGGAACCGAGAATCAGGTCGATTTCGGGAAAAGCCTCCGCGACGCGCTGATCATCCAAAATGCCGAGGTGTGAAAGAAGAATGACAGTATCGGCTTTTTCTTTGATTTCACTGAGCATCTCGCCGATGCTTTCAAATGCGTCTGCAACTGTCCAGCCAAGCTGCCGGTAGATCGGATAATACGGGACTGTCACACCGAGAATGGCAAGAGTTGCGCCGCTCTTCACCTTTTTGAGCACATACGGTGCTGCCCAGCCGGGCCTCTTCCCTTTTTCGTCAAACAAATTGGAAACAACGACAGGAAACTGTGCGTTGTCATAAAGTGTATTCAGCTCCTGATGCGGCAGTGTAATTCCTTCATTATTTCCGATTGTTGCAGCATCATACTGCAGACGGTTCAACAGCTCCACATTCGCTTTTCCGAAGGTGGCCTCAGATATCGGATGGAATCTGTCGACATGATCGCCGAGGTCGAACAAAAGCACTTCTTCTCCCTGCTCTTCATGTTTTTGTCTTTGTGTCTGAATATAATCGACGATTTTCGGCCAGTTTTCAAAATGGCTGTGCAAATCGTTCGTATGGTAAATATGGAGCTTTTCCGTCATGCAAATCTCTCCCTAACGTTTAACTAAACACGCCTTGATAGATTAATCTGATTCCGATGATGATCAATACGAACCTCATGATCAATACGATCGTCTTTGTTTGCATCTTTTTATTAATGTAGGCGCCGAGCTGTCCGCCAAACCAGGCGCCCGGGATCAATGCGAGCGCATAAAGCCAGTTGACATGGCCCGCGATGACATGGCCGGCAGAGCCGGCGACAGATGAAAGGAAAATAATAAACATCGATGTCGCAACGGCGACCCTTGTCGGAAATAAAAACAGAAGAATCATCGCCGGCACCATCAGCGAGCCGCCCCCGATGCCGAAAAGCCCGCCGAGGAAGCCGACGACAAAGGCGATCGCGATTCCGGCTAAAGGATGATATGAATACGTATATTCCTGTCCTTCATCCCCTGTGAACGTTCTGATAACGCCCGTATGCTTTTTCTCGGCAGGTTTCACCCTTTTCTTTATCATTAAGGAAAGGGAAATGAGAATCATAAAAATCCCGAACCATAGAGAAAACGAGTCTGAGCTGAAATATGTCGATACATGGGCACCTGCGATGCTGCCCGGCCCCGAGCCGATGAAAAAAATAAGACCGCTTTTATAATCTACGGTTTTATACTTCATATACGCAATCGTTGAAGAAAGCCCTGTAAATATGATGACAACCAGCGATGTGCCGACCGCCATTTGCGGTGTCACATGGTCAAAGAGCGTCGGCAGCCCCGCCAGAAAAAGGAGCGAGGGAACGATGACGATCCCTCCGCCGAGCCCGACAAGACTGCCGATGGTTCCCGCGATAAATCCGAGTATGAGCAAAATAAGATATTCCATAAAATAAGTCCTCTTTTCTAGCTGAATAAATCGAGCTGCCTTGGCGTAAGCCCTTTGTATTCAATATCGAGCAGCTCCTTCATTTGCTTCCCGTTTTGAGCCGCATCACCGCCTGAATTGTTATTAAACAGCACGTAAACGTTTTTCGACTGCTGTTCAAGCAGCTCAAGGTTTTTCTTCCAGTCTTTTAATTCTTGTTCATTATATAAATATAAATATCTGACCTCACGCCAATTTTGCCCGGAAGACGGCCTTAACCAGCCTTCCTTGTTGCGGCCGTGAAAACGGACGAGCGTTTTCCTGCTGTCAGTCGCATGAAGAACCGTCGGTATGCTGCCTTCGCCCGCCTGGGGTTCATCGCAAATGCTGTGAATCCATTGCTGTTCCTCCATAAAAGCGAGCGTTTTGTCGTAAAACTGGGGCATAAACCATGACCGATGCCTGAATTCAAGCGCACACGGTATATCTCCCATTTTCTCTTTTACCCATCTTAAGTAATTGACGTTTTCTTTTTTGCAATCAAACCATGGCGGAAACTGAAAGAGGACCATCGCCAGCTTGCCCGCTTTTATGTATGGCGTTAACGAAAGCTTAAAAGCAGCAAACATGTCGTCTTTCGTTTCAAAGGGGATTTCCCCGCGCTGATGCCCCGTCATTCCCTGATATGCCTTAATGATAAACTGAAAGGTTTCCGGCGTCTCCTTCACCCATTTTTCATTGTTCCGCTCGGGCTGAATCGCGTAAAAGCTCGCATCAAGCTCGACGATCGGAAAATGCGCCGAATAGTGGATCAGCTTGTTTTGACTGCTTGTCTTGGGCGGATACAGGCTGTCATGATCCCCCCATCCTGTTAATCCAATATAAATCAATGCAGTTCACCTCTTCCTTTAGTTTATCACAGGTTTTTTTCGAAAACTTGATCCAGGTCTGCTTGTAGCATTTCCTTTTTCAGCGGCGGAATACTTGAACATGAAAAAGAAGCCGGATGTCCGGCTTCTTTTAACGGGCTTTCTTCGGAAAAAGGGTAAAGCTGAAACTGTACAGAAAATCGATGGCAAGGATGATCGACCATAAAGAAGCGATGCGGATTAACGGTTCCGTTCTTTCCGGGTCGCCGATGAACAGATGCATCCCGGCCAGCAGCGCCGCCCCGATCAGCCATGCGATAAAATGCCGCAACCAGCCTTTGCGCTCTTTTTTGGCGTGTTCCTTGCCGTACTGCGGGCCTTTGTCAGGCTTCGGACCGCCGGCAAAGCGATAGGCGAACCTTTCATCCGCCCATTTGATCATGCGGCTTCCGAACGCGATGCTGACGCCGATATAAACGGCGGCGAGGCCGTGCAAAACATCCGCTTGCGCCCCATTGTACAGATCAAGCGCCGTTGCAGCCAAAAGCAGCAAATCCAAAACCGGTGTGCATGCAAACATGATCAAACCAGCCTTTTTCCAGCCTGCCATATAGCGAAACATAAGGCCAAGCAGAATAAAAATCCAAAAACCGATCTCACAAGCTATAATCAATAAACCAATCACCTTTTATCCGCCTCTCTTTTTAACACATTTGTACTAAAAAATTATAACACATATGTATTAAATAATACACCCGTGTTATAATGTGTGTATGCCAAAAATAGTTGATCACGAAAAACAAAAAGAAAAAATTGCCGAAGCGGTGTGGAATGTGATTCACAGAGATGGACTTGAACATTGCACCGTCAGAAATGTCGCTAAGGAAGCCGGGCTTTCGGCCGGATCGATGCGCCATTATTTTCCCCAACAGTCTGAGCTTTTCATTTATTCAATGAGGCTTGTGGCAAACCGGGTCAAAACGCGGATTGAGAGCATGACATTTAACGGTACACCGGCTGAGAACGTCAAACAGCTTCTTTTTCAGCTTATGCCTCTTGATGAGGAGCGAAAACTGGAAATGGAGGCATGGTATGCATTTACGGCCAAATCGCTCAGCGATCCGGAGCTCAAACCGTTAAGAAAGGAGATGAATGAAGGCATTTATTCAGCCTGTAAATCGGCTGTTGAAATGCTGGTGAATACCGGCGCCAAACCGGGGATCGATGTTCTAAAGGAAACCGAGCACCTGTACGCCCTTGTCGACGGGCTGGCGCTTCATTTGATCATGGCCCCTGAAAGGCTGACGGCTGAAATGATCGATTCTGTATTGGCCGGTTATTTAAGATCGTTGGAATAGACACAGATCGATCGGATTGCACCAAAAGAGACTTACACAAAACAACGGAAAAGCAGGCCTCTCAGCCTGCTTTTTTTGATTAATTCTCTTGTTTTAGATTCTCACGGATGTCGCAAAATTGTTTTTTTCTGGTCATCCCACAAAAAACAGCCTGATCACAGGCTGCTTTTTGCGCTTCAGTGAACCGCTTTTGCTTCTCTTTCGTCTGCCTTAAAAATGTATTGACGCACTGCCGTCAAGCACGCCCAGCACAGCAATCATCCCGTCTTTGACGCCGATATCGGTTTTCCTTACGCCTTCCGGGCACACGACAGAAGCGCCTTTCAAAAGCAAGTCAAACGTTTTCATGAGATTAGCCTACTCATGATAGAAATCCAGAGCCGCCTGAAGCGCATTTCCCGGCGATACTGAAGCACCTGTGCGAATGAGAACCGCTTCGAGAGCAGCCAATGTAAAAAGAACATTTTCTTTTCGGCAGCTGTACCCCATTGTCCCGATTCTCCATATCTTTCCCGCCAGCGGTCCGAAAGAGCTGGCGATTTCGACGCCGAAGTCGTCAAGCATCATCTTCCTGACAAGGTCCGCGTCAACCCGATCAGGCACTTTCACACAAGTGACGGTCGGCAGCTTTTTCCGGCCTTCCGTAAACAATTCGAGACCCATCGCTTTGATGCCCTTGATTAGCGCTGCTTCATGCAGCCGGTGTCTTGAGAACCGCTCGCGGAGCCCCTTCTCAAGAACGACCCGCGCTCCTTCACGCAAACCGTACAGCATCGAAGTCGCTTCTGTATGATGATTGAGGCGCCTCGGGCTCCAATAATCCATCAGCATGCCGAGGTCAAAATAATTGCTGGAAATCGGCAAGCGTCCTGTTTCAAGCTCGATATCTTCTCTTGTGGCAATGCCACGTTCTACCTTTTTCCTTTCATTGATGCGCTTTTCAACCCGGCTGTTAAATGTGATCGGCGCCATCCCGGAAGGAACGGATAAACACTTTTGCGTACCTCCGACGACCGCGTCAAGGCACCATTCATCCGTATTGACATCCGTGCCGCCGATCGTAGCGACCGCATCGACTACACAAAGCACATCAAGCTCCCGGCAGGCCCGGCCGATTTCTTCAAGCGGCTGAATGCATCCCGTTGACGTCTCGCCGTGCACAACCGCGACGATCTCCGGTTTCGTCCGTTTGATTTCGGAGATGATATCTTTCGGTTCAAAAACGTCTCCCCACGGGCATTCCATTGTATAAACATCAGCCCGGTACCGTTCGCAAATTTCGGCCAGCAGATAGCCGAACCGTCCGAAAATGGGAATGAGCACCCGGTCCCCCGGTTTGATGAGACTGGCAAGGACGGCTTCAAGCCCGGCCCGCGATGTCCCGTCTATCGGAAATGCCCATTTATTTGTCGTTCGGAAAATCTGCCGGAGCATCGCCATGACGTCATTCATCATGTCTGTAAATGCAGGATCGAATTGTCCCAGTACAGGTGAGGAAAGCGCCCTCAGCACTCTCGGATGAACCTCGACAGGACCGGGAGTCATAATTGTCCGTTTCGGAATATTCATTTCGCCAATTGTCATGTGAAGAAACTTCCTTTCTTTTTTCTTGTTATATTTCTTTACAACTCTCTATATAAATACAAGTTTACTGGTAACATGAAAAATAAACATCGGCATAAATGTCACAAATCCGCTCATTTTTTGTTGATAATGACTAAAATGACAAAGGAGGTCTGTACAGATCAATGAATATCTATGACATGATGAAACTCCCCGTGTTTAAAGGCGCAACGCTTGCCGCCGGAAAAACGGGAGGGACCCGGAACATCGAACACATCAATATGATGGATGCGCCAGATATTGCCGATTATCTGCATCACGGCGAGCTCCTCGTCACGACCGCATACCATTTAAAGGACCGGCCTTTTTTATTGAAGGAATTGATTGAAAGGATGATCAGGCGGGGCTGCGCCGGACTCGGCATCAAAACGCGCTTTTTGCAGAAAATACCCGACGAGGTGATCAAGCTTGCCGACGAGCGGTCATTTCCGATCATCGAGCTAAATAAAGATGTCCGCCTCGGTGATATTGTCAATCATACACTGAGCCATATTTTGGACAAACGGACGGCAGAACTCGAACAGGCCATCACCGCCCAAAAAAAGTTCACAACCCATATTATGAGCGGAAAAAGCATTCAATCGCTCTTGCATAACGTCTCTGCTGTTTTGAAGCTTCCCGTTCTTCTTTTCAATCAGCATCTCAAGCCGATCGCCTCCTCAAAAGCGGATGCCGCCGGGACGCTGTCGCATTATGAAGGAATATTTCAAAAAGGAAACAGGACGGGGCTCACCTGTTTTTCAACGCTTCCCGACAAACAAACCTATTCGGTATTTCCGATCTATACTCATGAAAAAAAATGCGGCTTCCTCGTTGTCTGCGGGATGATTTCCCCTTCAGACAAAGGCTTGCTGTTAACCCTCGAACAAGCCGCCAATGTCATCGCCTTTGAGCTGCTGAAGGAAAATGCGCTCAAACAATATTTGCGAAGAGCACGGAACGAGTTTTTCAGCAATTTTTTGGACGGCGCCTTTTCCTCTGCTGAAGAAATTAAAAACCGGGCCAAAGAATTTCAGCTCAAGTGGGATCAAAAATATGTGTGCATTGCGGGCAAATTGGACCGGCGCGAAAAATCGCTCAGCTTCACGGAAAATCAGCTTGAATCAGATTCCGTGTTCGAACGCCTGGAAGAAGAGCTGGTTGACTTTCCGTTCCCTCCGCACCTTTTCACAAAGGGAAACGTCTGCTTCCTGCTGGCCGAAGCGACGGACAGCTGGGCTGAACTGAATGCAGACGTCGGCGGATTTTTAAAGACGTTTCAGCGTCATGCAGCGGAGCACTTTCAGCGGACAATCTCTTTCGGAATCAGCAACCTCAGCCATCAGCTGAGCGACGTTCCGCACATTTGCAAAGAAGCCGTCGACGCGCTCCACTCCGGCCATTTGTCCGGCAGCACCGAGTTCATCCAGACGTATCATATGAAAGACGTCTCTGAGCTTTTGCGCATGATTCCGGCTGATGATTTGAAGACATTTTACACGCATGCGCTGCATCAGCTTGCCAGCCTGCCGAAGGATGACCAGGGGCTCCTGGAAACATTGTCCGTCTATCTGGAAACGCACTGTCAGATTTCTGAAACGGCCAAGCGCCTGTATGTCCACAGAAACACAGTCATCTACAGGCTTGAAAAATGCGAAGAATTGCTCGGGAAAAGCCTGAAAGATGCGGACACAACCCTGCGCTTGAGACTGGCGCTCAGAATTCAAATGCTGCTTGGATTGTGAGAAACTCCAACAGCAGCAACCGGAGAAAGTTAAGCCATACCGGCATTGCTGATGATTAGACATTCACCATAGAAAAAAGCCGGCATATGTGCCGGCTCCCTTATACTTTTTCGGGAATTGCGCGCGTCTGCTGCTTCCGCCCCCAGCTGACTGCCGCCAAAAAGCTGAGCACGAGAACGACCGCACCAAAAATATATGGAATTTCCACGTTCACATCGAATAACAGACCGGCCACCGTCGGTCCGACAATGTTGGCAAGGCTCATAAACGCATTGTTCATGCCTGCGGCAAAGCCCTGTTCATCACCGGCCATTTTTGAAATCAGCGTATTAATCGCCGGACGGAGGATGGACGTCAGCATGAAGAAAACAATTGTTGCACCGAAAACGAGCCAGTACGAACCGGCAATCGAGCAGACGGCAAGCGCTGCGGCTGAACCGATCAGCGTCATGTTCATCAGCTTTTTTTCGCCGAAGCGGTTCGTCAGCATCCCGAGGGCCACCGCCTGGACGAACACGCCGATCAAGCTTGCCGCTGTAATGACAAAGGCAATGTCTCCCGGTGTAAAGCCGTGCTTATGATCGACATAAAGGCTGAATACCGCCTCAAAATTCATGATCCCGAAGTTCAGGATGAACACGAGGACAAACAGAAAAGCATACGGCGATCGCAGCGCGCGCGCCATTTGCTTAGGAAGCGGTTCGCGCTTTTGAGCGGAGCGGCGCTTTTCAAGCATCTTTTCTTGACTGAGCGTTTCCGGGAGGACAAAAAGCGATAAAACCGTCGCCAAGCCGGCTAATCCGGCTGACACGTAAAACGGAAAAGTGAGCCCGTACGCAGCCAAATATCCGCCGGCTCCCGGACCGATGACAAAGCCGAGAGACATCGCGGCGCTGATCAGCCCCATCCCTTTGCTTCGATCCTTTTCCGATGTGATGTCGGCGATGTAGGCAAACATGGCCGGCACCAAAAACGCCGCTCCCGCTCCGCCGAGAAGGCGGGAAACAAACAGCAGCCACATCTGGCTCGCCAAGGCGAAAAGCAACTGGGAAACCGCAAACGCACCGATGCCTAAAATGATCATTTTCCGTCTTCCGTATTTATCGGTCATTTCCCCGGCAACGGGCGAAAACAGCAGCTGGGTAATACCCGAAGCCGCAATCAGCAACCCGAGCGTGCTGCCTGACGCGCCGAATTCTTCTATAAACGTAGGCATGAGTGGAATAATCAAGCCTATACCAAGCATAACGATGAACACGTTCAGCATGAGAATATACAATCTGGCCATTTTTTTCATCCGCGGATACCTTCCTTAAAGCCCGATAATACCGGACAATCTTAAATTCGATCAATTACTAAATTAGTATATCCACAGATAGGTTCAAAGTCTAGTTTTTTCATATTTTTGCATATTTTTTCTTCTGAAGGAATGATGGGAAAATAAAAAAGCGGAGGATTCCCCCGCCTTTTTATCCATTTACGACCAGCCGACAGCGTTAGCAAACAGCAGGAAAAGCACGGCCGCTCCCATCCAGAGGCAAAACAGCGGAAGGATGAATCGCAGCCACTTGTTCCAGGCAATCCGGCTGATCGCAAGCGTCGCCATAAAGTAACCCGATGTCGGAAAGACGATGTTTGAAAAACCGTCGCCGAATTGGAAAGCCAGAATTGCCGTCTGCCGCGTAATTCCGACAATATCAGCCAAAGGCGCCATAATCGGCATCATTATTAAAGCCTGTCCGCTTCCGCTTGGAACAAAAAAGTTAAACAGCATCTGTGTGAAAAGCATCGCCGTAACGGTTAAATAAGAAGGAAGCTGTGAGACCGCATGAGACAAGCCGTAAACAATCGTATCCATGATCTGTCCGTCGGCCATAACGACCGCAGCAGCTCTTGCAATGCCGCAAATCATCGCCCCGACGAGCACTTCTTTAAAGCCCTCATTAAAGGACTCGGCAATGTCTCTCGAGCTCATGCCGGCAATGTAAGCAGGAATGATGCCGAGCGCGAGGAAATAGCCCGCCATTGTCAGCATATCCCACCTGAAATAAATGACACAGCCAATCAAGCCGGCAAACAACCCAAGCGCCGCGATACCGGCCCATTTCACCCGTCTGCCTGCTTTAAAAGCAGGCACCGCTTCTACTGCTTCTTTCCCCGTCAGGCTTTTTTCAGGATGCGCCCTGACCTTTTCCGCATATTTGAGCACATATACAGCGGCAATCGCCGTAATGACAACAAAGATGACCGCCCTGTACCCCATCCCTGAATAAAGCGGGAGACCGGAAATCATTTGTGAGGTTCCTACGGTAAAAGGGTTTGTCAAAGCGCTCGTAAAGCCGGCGATCGTCCCGCACAACGCAATTGCTGCTGCTGTCATCCGGTCATATCCGAAAGACAGCAGCAGAGGAAGAATGACAGGGACGTAAACGATGGAAAGCTCAGGCGTCCCGATAAAACAGGAAATGCCGGAAAAAACGAATATTAAGACAGGTGTAACGAAAACCGGTTTGTTCCTGAACTGATCCGCCAGCAGACGGACACCGAGCTCAATGACAGACGCTTTCCGCAGAACGGCAAAAGCGCCGCCAATCACAAATGTAAACACGATAATCGGAGCCGCTTCTGTCATCCCTTTCGGAACAGCCGTAAGCAACCCCAAGATATCAACCGGCGTCTGTTCGATCCGTTTGTAGGACGCCGGATCAATCATTTCCCTGCCGTCCGGACTCTCCACCCGTTCATATTCGCCCGCCGGAATCACATATGTCATAAGCGCCATTAGACCAATCATGACAGCCAGAATGACATAAATATGCGGAAATTCCTTTTTGCGTTTTTCATTCTTGTTCACGTCTTCTGTTTTGTAAGCCGGCATTCCCATTTTCGATCATCCCCTTTTCCATGTTAACTTTTTTAACATATTAAATGATTACAGCATTAATCGCATTGAAAAACCCTCTAAATTTCAGCATGTTTTCAGTTAAAATACCTAAATCTACACGGCCAATCCAGAAAATCGTCATATTTTCTATCAAGCATTAAGCCGACAATCTCGACTGTTCCTTTTCTGCATTTTCATGTAAAGTCATAAGAAAGATCAGCATGTAAAGGAGAGAGTTCACATTGCAACAGTGGATTAAAGAAGTCGCAAGAGGAAAAAGGGGCGCCCGCGATTTAACTTATGAAGAGGCCAAACAGGCTGCAGAAGCGATCGTTACGGGAAATGCCAGCCCCGTCCAGACCGCCGCATTCTTAATAGCGGAGCGGATGAAAACAGAGTCCCCTGAGGAATTGCTCGCGTTTACCGAAGCATTGCGGAACAGCTCGAAAACATTGAACCTTTCCAAAGCTGTAAAAGATGCGGTCATCGATTTTGCGGGACCTTACACAGGAAGACATTCTTTTTTAGCAACCATTCCTGTCTCGCTCCTTCTCGCAGGAAACGGAGTCCCCGTGTTTCTCCACGGCAGTGATGCATTGCCGCCCAAATATGGAACGAGTGTAAAAAATGTCCTGGGCAAACTCGGAATCCCCTCTGAGACTGATCCTGCGCAAACGGCACACTCACTGGAAGAGGCCTCAATCGGATTCGCATCCGCCGAAACATTTTGCAAACCGTTTGTTCGCATGAGGAAAATTCGTGAAGAGATCGGCGTCCGCACCGTGCTGAATACAGCTGAAAAACTGGTCAACTTCTCTGATGCCGACAAGCTCATGATGGGCGCGTTTCACCGGACGGCCATTCAGAAAATGCATCCCGTTTTTCAGCACTTGACGTACAAAGAAGTGTTCATTGTCCAGGGGGTGGAAGGCTCGGAAGACGTACCGGTCCACAGAGGCAGCTTTGTGTTTACGATAAAAAACGGCGTGATCGATTCCTTTATATTAAAGCCGGAAAAATTCGGACTTTACGCAGATGAAGCAAAGCTCAACAAACCGCTGTCTGCTGAGGAACAGGCGGAAAAAATAACGGCCGTTCTCGCCGGAGATGAATCGGCCGATACCGAATACGAAAGAAAACAAGTCATCATGAATACCGCATTGCGCTATTATTTGTTCGGACACTGCGCGGCCATTGAAGAAGGCGTCCGAACGGCGGAAAAACAGCTGAAAGAAAAAGCCGGCCTGGAAGCCCTCGAGAGGTGGAAAGCTTCATTTACAAGACCGTAAGAAAACCGTAACCAAAATGATATTTCCTTTTCATGAAAAGATTGGATAATGGAAGAAATGAAAAGGAGGGAATCGAAAGATGAACCGAAAGTGTCTCATACCGTTTATTTTGATGCTGTCAGCGATGTGCGCGCCCACCCAAAACGCAGAAGCCTTCCAGTTGTTTTCCTTACACGTCCAGCCCCATCAGTCCTCGGCTCCGGCGGATTACTATGAACAGGCGCAAGGCAAAACAGGCGAAGCTTTAAAACAAGCGCTTCACGACACAATCGACGATCATAGAGAGCTTTCTTACAGCGAGGTATGGGAAGCGCTGAAAGCAACGGACGAAGATCCGGCCAATCGAAATAACGTGATTCTCTTATATTCCAGAGAGTCGCGCTCTAAACAGGCGAACGGGGGGCAAACTGGCGATTGGAACCGCGAGCACGTATGGGCAAAATCGCACGGTGATTTCGGAACAAGCAAAGGACCCGGAACAGATTTGCATCATCTCAGGCCCAGCGATGTGCAAGTAAACGCCGCCCGCGGAAACCTTGATTTCGACGAAGGCGGCAGCCCCTATCCCGGTTCTCCCGGAAACCGCTATGACGGCGATTCCTGGGAACCTGACAAAAGCATTAAAGGCGATGTCGCCAGAATGATTTTCTATATGGCGGTCCGCTATGAAGGGGACGACGGCCAGCCGGATCTTGAAATGAACGACACAACGAACAACGGATCTAAACCGTACCATGGAAAAATGTCGGTTTTATTGAAATGGCACCATGAAGATCCTGTCGATGCCCTTGAAAGAAAGCGGAACGACATCATCTATCAGCAATACCAGCATAACCGCAATCCATTCATTGATCACCCTGAATGGGCGGAGGATATTTGGGGCTCAGGCGTTTTGAATTGAACAAAAAAAGCGCCTGCCCGGCGCTCTTTTTTTAAACCTCTCTTTTTTTGTTCAGCACACCGATTTTAGGGCCAGTTCAAATTCATGGTATCCCGCGCGCCTGCAAATATTGGATTCAAACGCTTGTCAAAACGTCTCCTTCTTCAGCATGTCGAGAATGTCAAACAGCGTATGTTTGATGACAAATTTGCGATACTCAGCGGAACCCTGCGCATCGTCCAAAACAGGGCCGGGAAAGCGGCTGATCGCCTTTTCCACCCTTTGATCTACAGGGAGCGATTCGTCATTCAACGCAGATTCCACTTCTGATGAACGAAACGGAAAAGGGCAGACACCGCTAAATGCACAGCGGACGCGTCCGTCTATTTCAAGAGCTGAAATCGTCGCCAAAGGATATCCCGTATCCCATTGCTGCCTCACTTTTATGCTTGCAAAAGGCTGATGAAGATAGCGTTCTTCAATCAAAAGGAAAATGAGGATTTCTCCCTTGTTCAGCTTCAGCTGCTGATCGAATACGTCGTGAATCAAATAGCGCTTTTCCCCCTTGTCTCCGATCGTCACCACTTTGCTGTCGGTTAATAAAAAAGGCAGCACTGCTTCGCGGTAAAAGATCTGCCCGCAAATATTGCCGCCAAGCGTAATCTTATTGCGCGCCGTATGGTCGGCCACTTCCCTTACCGCTTTGCTCAACAATGGAAAGCCGCCGTTTTCTGTGATCTCTGTCAATGTTAATGCTGAGCCTAAAGCGAGGTGGCGCCGTTCAAATTGCAGAGTTCTGCACTCAGGTATGTCTTTAATATCGATAACGGCATTTGGATGAATCACCCTCAGCCGTCCTGGTATTAAATGTTCTGTTCCGCCGGAAAAATAAGCCGGCTTTTTCCCCTTGCGCTCCAAGCTTTGAAAGAGCTTTACCGCTTCCTGCGCAGATTGGGGCCTGTAATACTCAAAGTCAAACTGGATCATGGCGACCCTCCTTTTACTTTCCAAATTTGTTCGGGAATCAGAGGCGGCCGATTGAACCGAACACCTGCCGTTCAAAAAAACCGGCATGCACTACGAAGAAAGTCAGATGGTTTTCTCAAAATTTTCCTCCATGGATTTATATTGAAAAATTTTCTATTTTAAAACTGTAAACAAGAAAAAAGTTCACTCTAGCTTCGAGTGAACTTTTTTTTGCAACATGATTCAACTTTCAAGCGCGCCGGCCGGATCATATAAAGCGATATCAAGCTCAGGCTCTTCTCCCAAGGCGAGCCTTGCCAATTCCGCGCCAAGGTAAGGACCTGACGTGAGCCCTGAAGCGCCAAGGCCGTTGGCAACAAGCAGCCCGCAAATGTTCGGCAATGAGCCGATCACGGGGAGAAAGCCTGGTGTAAACGGCCTGAATCCTACACGCGTCTCAAGCAGCTCACTCAATTCCAAACCCGGCGCAACAGCAAGCGCCTTTGAGAAAATTTCGTGAAGGCCGCCAGCCGTTACCCGAAGATCATCAAGCTCCGCTTCATTTTCGTGAGTAGCGCCGGCAACGATCCGGCCGTCTTCAAATGCCAATATGTATTGGTCATTCGGAGGCATCACAACAGGCCAGCTGCCGGTATCCGCATCCGGAAGACGAAGATGAACAATCTGCGCTTTTTGGTGGCTGACTGAAAAACGCACGCCGAGCGGCTTCAAAAGCTCGTCCGCCCAAGCGCCCGCTGTGACCAGCACCTGATCAGCGTATATTTTTTTGTCCGCTGTGGAGATCCCTGTTACCCGGTTTCCTTCATAGAGCAATGAAGCGTTTCCGGCAACAACTGAAGCTCCGTATTTCTGTGCGGCATTCACAAGTGAGCGGCGGAGCAAATTTCCGTTTACGCGCGCGGCGCCGCTGATATGAACCGAGCCGTACCCCTCTGCCAAAGGCGGAAATAAACGCTTCGTTTCCTCATGGGATAAACGGGTGATCTCGCCGATTTCAGGGGCATCCTTGCGCCTGAGATGCGCCCGTTCTTCCATTTTCTCCAGCTTTCGCTCGTCTGTATGCAAGCTGATAGCGCCTGTCCGTTTATACCCCGTATCCGATTCTCCGTCAGCTTCAAGCTGCTTGATTAAATCGGCGTAGTACGCCGCTCCGCCTTTTGCAAGCTTGTACCATGCCTGGTTTCTGCGCTGCGAAAGCCAGGGGCAGACGATACCCGCCGCGGCATCTGTAGCCCTTCCCCGCTCTCCGCGGTCAATCAAGGTCACTTCCGCGCCCTTTTTTGCAAGATGATAAGCGGCAGAAGCGCCGAGGACGCCCGCTCCGACTACAATAAAAGATTTCATGATTAACACCTTTTTCATTTCTGTTTATTTACAAATATAACGGATCACATCGATGGAACACAACCTAACCAACGGCTACCGATATCACGCCAAGCACCATAAAGACAGCCGCGACAATTCTAAGCCGTCCGAAACCTTCAGACAAAAGAACCGCCCCCATCACCGTTCCGATTAAAATGCTGATTTCCCGAACCGGTGCCACATAGCTGACCGGAGCAAATACCATGACACTCAGCGCCAAAATATAAGCCAAAGAGTTAAAAACCCCCACCCCGACAGCTTCCATCCGGTGATGCTTCCACTCAAAGCGGACTTCGCTCCAGCTTTTCGCGGCAAAAGGAGTCAATATGATCAGACGGCCGAGCGTATTGCAATAATCAAGCAGCAACGGCGGAATGAGAAACCGGCTGACCGCTGCTTTATCAAGGAGGGTATATGCGGCAATAATACCGCCGACCGCCAGCCCGTAAAGAACCGGTGTGAGCGAGCCTGATTCTTTTAACCGCTTGACTCCCCCTGTGAAAAAAAGAATGCTGATCACAATCAAAAGAATCCCTGTTATTGCGGGCAGCGTCAATGACTCGCCAAAAAAGGCGACCGCCAGCACGCAGGTGAGCAGCGGGCCAGTTCCTCTCGCAATAGGGTAGACGAGGGAAAGGTCGCCCTTTTTGTACCCTTTTTGAAGAACAAGAAAAAAGCCCAAGTGTGCAAGGATGCTCGCCATGATAATGGCAAGCTGCCAGATGCCGATCTCAGGCTTTTCATATATGACAACACCTATGGCCAACGGCGTGTAGACAACGGCTGCAATCGCTGTGAACAGCCAGATAAATGGAACGCCTCCATCGGCTTTTTTTGAAAGGTAGTTCCATGATGCATGGATAAATGCAGAACATAATAATACACAAAAACCCACGGCAGTCATTACACAGCCCTCCGTTCATCATAATGGAGCTCAATGTTTGATGACAATGTAGCGCTTCAATTCCCCATGCCATTTCTTTCCTTTAACAGCATCCACCCAGACGTCATACTTGCCCGGTTTCAGCTTTTTCGTCGGGAAGCTCACCCGAAAATGAGATTTTCCGCGTGTTAAATGAACATCTCGATAGATTAGGACAGTTCCTTTTTTATTGATCAGCCGGACAGCGATCATCGTTCCCGTAACAGGACTTTTTCCAGTGACAACGATCGAAGTGGCTGATTTCGTATATGTATTGGCATCCGTCCTGAATTTCACCGCGCCTTTGGAAGGCATAGCAAAGGCTTCTGTACTCCCGGCAAATGCGGCCAGCAAGAAAACAGCGGCTGTCAACACAGCCTTTTTCAACATTTTCACTGGTCATATCCTTTCTTATACAGTATGAATGTCACATGCTATACCCTTCATTATACATGACAATATGATCTAATAAAGATATTTTACAAGAAGATCCTGTTCTTCTTTTAATGGACAAATACTGTATAAGTGGGTGAAAGGGGATGATTTAAATGTATGAAGCTAAGGTGAAAAGATTAAGACAGGTATACAAATTGTTGATGAAGATGGGTATTTTCATGATGATCTTTTTCTCGCAGGCAGCCTTGTGGAAATACTCGTCGATCGAATAGCAGCCCGACTCTTAACAGGACGGGAAATCTAAGCTGGCAGAGCATATGGAGACAAAAACCTGCCAAGTCTTTTCTTCTTCATGAAATCTCCCGTCTTAACCATTTTCTAATCATTATGCATTCCCCAATCGTAAAGCCAATGATAAAGGCCGCGCAAACTGAGGAGTAATCCGGCTTTTCCATTGACACCTCGCAAATTGCGAATCCGGCCCCCACTCCCAAAAGAATAAACAGATAAGATACGATTCTCGATTTTAAATAGTTTGCCATAGATCGACCTATCTTTCTATGCTGTACTTAAAGTTAAACTCAAGCAACTTACCTTATTCAAAATTTGAGGTTTTATAACGCCCTGAGTATAATGCTTTTGGGGCCAATACTTAATCCTGTAAGATGCTTTAACTACCCCTAAAACAATTTAGTTTACATGTAGAAAAGCACTCCTTTGGATTTGTCTTCTCGCTTTAACTGTTATCCGGTAGAATTCCACTGCATCTCGAATTTTTTCTTTTTTCTCTAGAAGCTCTGCTGCTATAAGACCGTATTCCTCCATGTCTGCATACTTGCCTTTACTTTCGAAAAACTTGAACGATTCTCGAACCATATCTAGATCAAATGAAAGATAAAGCCCTTTTATTAAGTCAAACTTCGCAAGCATATCTAAATTCTTGTTCCTTTCAGCCAATTCTTTGCCTTCAAAGTATAAATCATCAGTTATTGACAACTTCCCTTGCTTTGCCCTGACATGCGCGAGGTTGAATAATGTTTTAGGCAAAAAATTAAGATTCTCCTCTTTATATAAGTTCAGGGCCTTTTGAAAATGATCGGTTGCCCTATCGAGTTCTTCCAGTTGGTTACAACATATTCCGATGTTTAAATGCGATGAACCCATAAGGTGTTGAATGCTTTGTTTCTGTGACTCTTCAAGTGCTTTATTTAAATTATGTAGAGCTTTTTCAGGATACATTAGATCTAACCAGTTACCCGCAATGATAAACTGACTTTGCACTCGACGCTCACCGTAAGTTTCGTACTTTTTGTATATGTTATACGCACGACTTGCGTAATTCATTGAAAAGAACGTTTGCTTCATATGGTAATACACTTCAGATGCTTTAAAGTAAAATTCAGCTTTTTCCAGTTCATCACAATCAAAAGAATCTAGTTTTTTCTCGGCATCCCTATAAAAATTCAACGCAAGTATTAATTCTTTTTGTCTGAAATGATACATCCCAGCAAAAAAATGATAATAATACTCCAACATCCCTTCCAGATTATTCTGATCACGAATCTTTTTAAACTCATCAAATCGACTAATTAAATTCACGCCGGGAGTAGAATACATATAATCAAGTTGAAGATTGTGCCGAAATAACAGTAAGTTATAATAAACAAGCACATCCTGGTTTTCTTCCATTTGTTCTAATTCTCTTTCAACTTCTTTCCTAGTATCTTCTGCCTTGCCAGGCCAATTGTTTTTTAAAGCGGTGTACCAAAAGTTCATTTTTGTTGCAACTAAATCATAGGGTATTACGCTCACTTATCCTCTTCCCCTCACTCAGAATATTAATTTTCAGAAAAAACAAAGACACTTTAAATTCCTTTTTCTTCTTGGTAATCATTTTACATAATAGGTCAATTTTTCACAATGACATTTTTAAAAATTTCAAATAATTAGGGGTTTTTTGACCTACCATTATAAATCATTTTCGATGATTGGTTTTCTCTCCTTTTTTCGATGAATCTGAAAAAGATGGTTGTAGCAATTAAAGATCTGTTTGTTGATAAAATTAAAAGACGGAAGAACAAAAAAGTAAATAAAAAAGCCGCAGTTACAATCTCCATGCCTCTAGGCAATAGATTATATCCGCGGGACATAAACAATTAAAATGATGCGTCTCATCAAATTGAAATCAGATATAGCCGATAGATCCTTCCACCTTGATTTTTAAAAAAGCGCTTTAATCCTTAATGAAAGTCTTCTTTAATAAAAAAGTTCAAACCGCATGACACAAAGGTTCAATAGATATGAATTCACAGAATTTCAACTTTGTGTCTTATTGCTTTAACGCATCTTATAGATTAAGTAGACACCTTCCCAATAACTTCTGTAATTAACCACAAATATTAGTCGCTCTGCTAATTAAGCTCCAAATCCGCGGAATAATTTGGTTTATCTTATTATAATCCGGACCTGCGACAACCACAATTTCATAAAATCGATATTGATCAATTCTTAAATGCATAATCACAACTGTGTGATCATCGGTTAAGCAGGTAACTGCACGGGCATGATTCACTACATTTGAGTAGTAATACCTTAACTCATTTGCTATGCATTCCTTGTGTCGTGCAATGTCTGAATAACTGTTGATGTTGGCTGAATAATTGACCGATGGATAAGCCATTTAATTTTCCCCCTCAGAAAATTTCCGAAAGTTATTATTTTCCAGTCATCAATTATATGCCTACTGCAAGTTAATTGTTACTTCTAAGAAATAAGTTATTCTCCCTGTTGTTGAATAAAAAAAGCAGGGTTTCCCCTGCCAATCCCCACTGCTGTAGAGAGATCAAACAAATACTTAGAAAAAAAGAAGAAGACGAACTTCAAAAGTTCGCCTCAACATTTTTTATATATTAACCAATAGACCCTTCCATCTCAAACTTGATCAAACGGTTCATCTCAACCGCGTATTCCATCGGCAGTTCTTTTGTGAACGGCTCGATGAAGCCCATGACGATCATTTCTGTTGCTTCTTCTTCAGAAATGCCGCGGCTCATCAAGTAGAAGAGCTGCTCTTCAGATACTTTTGATACTTTCGCTTCGTGCTCCAATGAAATGTTGTCGTTCAAAATTTCATTGTATGGGATTGTATCAGAAGTTGATTTGTTATCCATGATCAGCGTGTCGCATTCGATGTTTGAGCGGGCGCCTTCGGCTTTGCGTCCGAAGTGGACGATTCCGCGGTATGTGACTTTTCCGCCTTGTTTTGAGATCGATTTTGAAACGATTGTAGATGACGTATTTGGTGCAAGGTGAATCATTTTCGCACCGGCATCCTGATGCTGTCCTTTTCCTGCGAGAGCGATAGAAAGCGTCATGCCACGCGCGCCTTCGCCTTTCAGGATAACGGCAGGATATTTCATTGTCAGCTTGGAGCCGATGTTTCCGTCGATCCATTCCATTGTCGCGTTTTCTTCACAGACCGCACGCTTTGTCACAAGGTTGAAGACGTTGTTCGCCCAGTTTTGAATCGTTGTATAACGGCAGTAGCCGCCTTTTTTAACGATGATCTCAACAACCGCGCTGTGAAGGGAGTTTGTTGTATAAACAGGTGCTGTACATCCCTCTACATAGTGAACGTGAGCGCCTTCGTCGACGATGATCAGCGTCCGTTCGAACTGTCCCATATTTTCTGAGTTGATGCGGAAGTATGCTTGCAGCGGAGTATCAACTTTTACGCCTTTTGGCACGTAGATGAATGATCCGCCGGACCATACCGCAGAGTTCAAGGCCGCAAACTTGTTGTCAGTCGGCGGAATGACTTTTGCCCAATGCTCGCGGAAAATGTCTTCATTTTCTTTGAGGGCGCTGTCTGTGTCTTTAAAGACGATCCCTTGAGACTCAAGATCTTCTTTCATGTTATGGTAAACGACTTCTGACTCATACTGCGCAGATACACCGGCCAAATATTTTTGCTCAGCTTCAGGAATTCCAAGCTTGTCAAATGTTTGTTTGATTTCCTCAGGAACTTCATCCCATGATCTTTCTGAACGCTCAGAAGGCTTTACATAGTACGTGATTTCATCAAAATTCAATGAGTTTAAATCTCCGCCCCATTGCGGCATTGGCATATTGTAGAAGTGTTCAAGAGATTTCAGGCGAAAGTCGAGCATCCACTCCGGCTCTTCTTTCATGCGTGAAATTTCTTCAACGATTTCTTTTGTCAATCCCCGCTCTGAACGGAAAATGGAAACGTCTTTGTCGGCAAAACCGTATTTATATTCGCCGATATCCGGCATTTTCTTAGCCATCCATTTTCACTCCAATCTTTATTCGTTATCGCTGTTTTCTTTGGAAACGCCTTTTTCAAGGGCTTTCCATGACAATGTTGCACATTTAATCCGGGCCGGAAATTTTGAAACGCCTTGCAGGGCTTCAATATCGCCTAAATCGATCGAATCGTCGTAGTCTTTGCCCTGCATCATATCTGAAAAGATCTGTGACATCTGAAGGGCGGTCTCCACGTCTTTCCCTTTGATCGCCTGTGTCATCATGGACGCAGAGGCCATTGAGATTGAGCATCCTTCGCCTTCAAATTTTGCATCTTCTACTTTACCGTCTGTTATCTTCATCGTCAGTCTGATTCGGTCACCGCATGTCGGGTTGTTCATATCAACAACGATGCTGTCATTTAAAACCCCTTTGTTTCTCGGGTTTTTGTAGTGATCCATTATCACCTGGCGATACAGTGTATCCAAGTTCACATTAAAAGACATTTGTGAAATACTCCTTTGTCTTCTGAAGAGCTTCAATCAGTTTGTCGATGTCTTCTTCCGTATTATACAGATAAAAGCTTGCTCTTGCAGTGGCGGAAACGTTCAGCCATTTCATCAAAGGCTGTGCGCAGTGATGACCGGCTCTGACGGCGACCCCTTCTGCATCAAGCACGGTTGCCACATCGTGCGGATGAACGTCTTCAAGGTTGAATGTCACGAGTCCTGCACGTTCGGCCGGACCATAGACAGTCGCGCCTTCAAGCTCTTTAAAGCGCTCCAGGGCGTAGGCCGCCAAACGGTGTTCATGCGCCAATATTTCGTCAAGTCCGATGTCTTCAAGGAAGTCAATCGCCGCTCCCAATCCGATCGCACCGGCAATGATCGGTGTGCCGGCTTCGAATTTCCAAGGCAGCTCCTTCCAAGTCGATTCGTAAAGACCGACAAAATCGATCATTTCTCCGCCGAATTCTGCGGGTTCCATGTTTTCAAGCAGTGCTCTTTTTCCATACAATACCCCGACCCCGGTCGGACCACACATTTTGTGGGCTGAAAACGTGTAGAAATCGCAGTCCAAATCCTGGACGTCAATTTTCATGTGAGGCGTGCTTTGCGCACCGTCTACGATCATGACCGCGCCGTTGTCATGCGCGATTTTGGCTATTTCCTTAATCGGGTTGATCGTACCGAGAACGTTTGAAACATGCGCAGCCGAGACGATTTTTGTATTTTCCGTCACCGTTTCCCTGACATCGTCCAAGGAAATGGTTCCGTCTTCCTGAAGCGGAATGTACTTCAGCGTGGCGCCGGTTGCTTTGACAGCCTGCTGCCACGGAATAATATTCGCATGGTGCTCCATCGGTGTAATGACGATTTCATCACCAGGCTTGAGGTTTGCGCGGGCATAGCTGAGCGCAACCATATTCAGGGCCGTTGTCGTACCCCTTGTAAAAATAATTTCCTGCATCGACTTCGCGTTTATAAACTTCCTGACCTTCTCACGAGCTCCTTCATATCCATCCGTTGCTTTCGTTCCTAATGTATGAACGCCGCGATGGACATTGGAATTGTAAGAGTTGTAATACTCATCAAGCGTCTCGATGACAACGCGCGGCTTCTGCGAGGTTGCCGCGCTGTCCAAATAAACGAGATCGTGTCCGTTGACCTGTTGGCTGAGAATCGGAAACTGTTCGCGAATATCTTTGGCATTCATTATTTTACTTTCCTTTCAATCACAGAGACCAGCTGCTTCTTCACGCCTTCGATCGGAAGTTCATTGACAACCGGTGCGAGGAAGCCGTAAATGACGAGGCGCTCTGCTTCTTCTTTTGGAATTCCGCGGCTCATCAAATAGTAAAGCTGAACCGGATCGACGCGGCCTACGGATGCAGCGTGCCCTGCCGTTACATCGTCTTCATCGATTAACAGGATCGGGTTGGCGTCGCCGCGCGCTTTTTCACTCAGCATAAGAACGCGTGATTCCTGCTCTGCATTTGATTTTGACGCGCCGTGCTCGATTTTTCCGATGCCGTTGAAGATCGAAGATGCGGAATCTTTCATAACGCCGTGTTTTAAAATATAGCCTTCTGAATGCTTTCCGTGATGAATGATTTGCGTTGTAAAGTTTTGAGTCTGTTCTCCTCTGCCGACGACAACCGTTTTCGTATCGCCGAATGTGCCGTCTCCATGCAGATTTGTCGTGTTTTCAGAAACGGTGTCTCCGTCATTCATTAAACCGAGCGCCCATTCAATTTTGCTGTCGCGTCCGAGTGCAGTTCCGCGGCGGCTGACATAAGCCGTCACCCCTGCGGAAAGGTTGTCGACCGCACCGTATTGCACGCGGGCATTCGCGCCTGTGATCACTTCTGACACGATGTTAAAGACCGCTTCCTTAGGGTTCACAGTGCTGATGTAGTTTTCTACATATGTGACTGCACTGTTGTCATCAGCAACGACAAGTACATGGTTGAAAAGCGTTGTATCATTGCTTTCGTGGACATAAACAGCTTGCACCGGCGCTTCCAGTTCGACGTTTTTCGGAACGTAAAGGAAGGCTCCGCCGTTCAGGAGGGCTGCATGCAATGCCGTTAATTTATGCTCATCGGCTTTTACGCCGTCTTTCATAAAGTATTTTTTGACCAGCTCGCCGTGTTCGCGGAACGCAGTATGAATATCTGTAAAGATGACGCCTTTATCCTGCAGCTCTTTTGAAAGAGAAAGGTAAGCCGGCGTCTGGTCTCTTTGGACATAAAGCGTTTTGTCTTCATTTCCAAGATCGATCAGCGATTTGACCTCATCTGAAAGATCATCCAAAGAATCAAGCGGTTTATTTTCTACAGTATGCTTATCAAACCGTGTAAAATTCCAATTTGTAATTTTCGTTTTATCAGGTTTCGGCAGCGGCAGATCTTCTGCTTTTTCAAGCGCTTCTAAGCGTAGATCTTGCAGCCATGCAGGTTCCTGGTGCTTCTCAGAGAAGCTTTTGACATATTCCCGATCTACAGATAGTTTTGTTTCCAATGTCATGTTTATCCCCCTAACGCTTACGCTTCTTGACCGACAGTTTCGTCTTCGATTCCAAGCTCATGCTTAATCCAGTCATATCCTTCAGCCTCAAGGCGCTGCGCCAGCTCAGGTCCGCCGGATTTCACAACGCGGCCCTGCATCATGACGTGCACGTGGTCAGGCGTAATGTAGTTCAAGAGGCGCTGATAGTGCGTGATGATCAGGCAGCCGAAGTCCTCGCCGCGCATTTTGTTGATTCCTTTTGAAACGACTTTAAGGGCGTCGATATCCAAACCTGAATCGATTTCGTCAAGAATCGCGATTTTCGGTTCGATCATCATCAGCTGAAGAATTTCGTTGCGTTTTTTCTCACCGCCTGAGAAACCTTCGTTCAAGTAGCGCTGCGCCATATCAGGATCCATTTCAAGAAATTCCATGTTTTCGTCCATTTTGCGGATGAATTTCATTAAAGAAATCTCGTCGCCTTCTTCTCTGCGCGCGTTGATCGCTGAACGGAGAAAATCGGCATTTGTAACACCGCTGATTTCACTCGGATACTGCATAGCCAAAAACAGGCCGGCCTGAGCGCGCTCGTCCACTTCCATTTCCAGAACGTCCTTGCCGTCAAGCGTGATGCTTCCTTTTGTTACTTCGTATTTAGGGTGCCCCATAATCGCCGCGGATAAAGTTGATTTACCCGTTCCGTTCGGTCCCATTACAGCGTGGAATTCCCCGCCTTTTATTTCAAGGTTTACACCTTTTAAAATCTCTTTTCCTTCAATCTCAACGTGAAGATCTTTGATTGTTAATGTCGAAGCAGCCATGAAATATACCTCCAATATATATAATCATCATTCTCAATTTATTCTCATTCTAATTTTATAACAAATGAAAAGTGAATACAACAATAGTCTTCCTATCTTTTCGTGTACATGTTCTCAAGTTTAACAAAAAACGTTTTGTTCTTAAAGAGATTGGGACAAGAAAACTTCCCGGACGAGAGATGTGTACCTTACAATCAACAAGCTATAGAAAAACAGCGGGAATTACGAGCGGGAACGGTTTGATCCCAGGCTGCACGATTCATGACGGGAACAGCGCTCCCCTTCTATTTGGACCGTCACATGCTCCACGTTGCATTCTTTCCTTAGATATTTTGATACTTGTTTTAAGATTCTATCCCTGTCACTGTTTTCGTCTGCCACGATATGGCAGCTTAATGACGGCATGTCAGATGAGATCGACCAAATGTGGAGATCGTGAACCTCTCTGACTGACGGAATGGAAAGCAGGCCGTTTTTAAGCGCTTCCGCATCAATGTCTTTCGGTTTTCCTTCCATTAATATATGCACCGAGTCTTTCGTCACCCGCCACCCGCTGACAAGAACCAAAGCCGCGACGGCGGCGCTTGCGATTGGATCGGCGATATTCCAATTGAAGAAAAGCATGAGGAGGCCTGCGATAATCGCGCCGAAAGATCCCAGCATATCACCGATGACGTGCAAAAATGCGCTGCGCATGTTTAAATTCCCGCTTGTGTCGCCTTTCATTAATATCCAGGCTGCAGCAATGTTGACGAACAAACCAACCGTTGCAATCACCAGCATGCCACTGCCGGCGACTTCCGGCGGGCTGAAAAAGCGGTTGTACGCTTCCCAAAAGATATAAAGTGAAATCAAAAGCAAGGTGATGCCATTGATAAACGCAGCCAAAATTTCAAAGCGCCTGTAGCCGAATGTTTTGCTCACAGTTGCGGCCTTTTCCCCAATTTTAAACGCCAAGAGGCTGAAACCAAGCGCTGCAGCGTCGCTGAGCATATGTCCCGCATCCGACAGCAAAGCGAGGCTGTTCGTCAATATCCCGCCTATCACTTCAATGATCATAAAAGTAAAAATTAAACCGAAGCTGATGTAGAGCGCTTTTTGATTGGCTGATCGGCTGCCATGGTGGCTGTGACCTGTGTGATCGTGAGAATGAGCCATCATAAATCCTCCTTTTAATATATGATCATATATTCATATTTAAATTTTACCTTTTCCTTCACTTATGGTCAAGCGGATTCTAAAGACATATAGAAGGACGGATTGACATCCGCCCCCCTCATTTTATCCGATCATGGGTAAATTTGATACGATCTGCTTGCTTTTTTGATGTTGCTCTTCGCGCCTTTTCTCAACTTCAAGCCGGTTCACATGGCTTCTGCTGTACTCCTCGTACCCCATTCCATGCGACTTGTGCATCGCTTTTTCCATTTCGGCCGTGAATTCAAGGTCAAGCTGATCTTGGCTTGAACAAATAATGAATCATCCTTTCAGAGATTTTCTTTCATAGTACCAGTTATATACAAACTCTTCAAAGATGTGTGTGCTTTCAATATGCTTTCACGAATGAAAAATCAATGCTTCATTTGCTGGAATTCTTCCATCGCCTGCAGAACGAGCGTGACAGCTTGGCTCATGGCCGCGCCCCCGCCAAATGCCGCAGTTACGCCGACCGCTTCAAGAATTTCTTCCTCCGACGCTCCGCAATCCAGGCAGCCCTTGATATGATAAATAATGCAATATTCATCCTGTGTATTAACACTGATGCCCAGTGCGATCAGCTGCTTATCCTTTTCGCTGAGCGCGCCTTTTTTAAAGCATTCCTCTGTAAATTCGTTGTATTTGGCGGCAATTCCGGGCATTTTTTCGGAAAAGATGCCGATCCCTGCTTTATATTCATGCAGTGCGGATTCGATAATGCTTTCTGATTCATGCTGATTCACGTTTTGTTCCTCCATTTTCAGTTGGTAGTCTTTTTTTATTATGAGCCTCTTTTCAAAAAATACGCGAAAAAAACCCCGGTTTTCTCCAAAACCGGGGTGTTCTTTCATTTACTCAGAAACAGAAATGACAGAGCCTTCATATTTTTTGTCGATGAACTTTTTAATGTCCTCAGAGCGCAATACGTCCATCAGAGCTTTCACCTTGTCAGAATCTTCGTCGCCTTTGCGGACGGCGATGATGTTAGCGTAAGGATTGTCTTTTGGAGACTCAAGCTCGATTGAATCAGTTTTCGGATTGAGCTTGTTTTGGATCGCGTAGTTCACATTGATGAACACTGCGTCAGCTTCATTGGCTTCGTATGCTTTTGCCGTCATTTCAGGCGCCACATCATTTTTGATTTTGAGGTTTTTCTTGTTTTCTGTAATATCTTTTACTGTCGCATCCACTTTTTCAATGCCTGATTTCAGCTTGATCAGTCCGGCATTTTCAAGCATTGCAAGCATGCGGCCCTGTTCAGCGGCGTTGTTGCTCATAATAATTTTTGCACCGTCAGGAAGGTCTTTTAAAGATTTATACTTTTTAGAGTAAATGCCGAATGGCTCAAGGTGTACCGCGCCGACGTTAACAAGATCGTAGTCTTTATTTTCTTTCATTTCCTGTTCAAGATACGGGACGTGCTGGAAGTAGTTCGCATCGAGATCTTTCGTTGCAAGCGCCTTGTTGATCAGTTTGTAGTCCGTGAAATTTTTGATTTTAAGCTCATAGCCTTTTTCTTTCAAAAGTGGCTTTGCTTCTTCAAGGATTTCAGCGTGAGGCGTCGGCGTCGCTCCGACTGTGATGACTTTGCTGTCTTTATCCCCTTCGCTGCTGGAAGATCCGCAAGCGGCTAAAACGCCTGCAAAAATGATGAATAAAGCTGTTAATAAACCTTTTTTCATGTTGATGTCCTCCCTAACGTTTGTCTAATTTATTTGTTATAAAATCCCCGATAAACTGGATGATAAACACAATAGCTAAGATGAAAATAGTGGCGATGAGTATAATATCGGGATTGTTCATCTGAAAACCGTTTACATAGGCAAGGTTCCCGAGTCCGCCTGAACCGATTGCTCCGGCCATCGCCGTCGAACCGATCAGTGCAATCGCCGTAACCGTAATGCCAGAGATCAAGGCCGGCATCGATTCGGGCAGGAGCACTTTAAATATGATCGTCGATGTTTTGGCTCCCATCGATTTTGCCGCTTCAATCACGCCCTTATCAACTTCGCGCAAAGCGATTTCAACCAGGCGGGCATAGAACGGAGCGGATGCGATAATCAAAGCCGGAAGTGCGGCGTTCGGCCCCAAGATCGTGTTCATTAAAAACTTTGTGAAACCAAGCAGCAAAATAATCAATATAATAAAAGGAATAGACCTGAACACATTGACGATTGCCGAGATTACACCGTTCACGACTCGATTCTGCCAAATGTTTCCTTTTGAAGTCAGATACAGCAGCATACCGAGAATCACTCCGATGATAAAAGCAAACAATAGGGAAATTCCTGTCATATATATCGTTTCATACGTAGCTTCCCACAGCTGCTCCATATCTACGTTTGGAAACAGTTTTTCAAACATTCGTGATCACCTCTGCTTCTACTTGACGGCTCTTGATGAAATCGACCACATCATTGACCTCGTTTTCATATCCGTCGACATGAATGAACAATGAACCGTATGCGCCGTCCTGAGTTTGCGAGATTTTGCCTTGAAGGATGTTGACTTCAACATCGAACTTCCGAATGATCTGTGTGATCAGCGGCGATTCGGCCGCTTCACCGACGAAGGTGAGCTTGATCGTCCGCCCCGATGTCGTTTCTTCGAGGAAATGCTTCAGCGTTTCCTGTGTTTCCACCGGTTCTGTTACCTGCTGAACAAAGCGCTTTGTCATTTCTTCCTGCGGCTTGAGGAATACGTTCAGCACATCGCCTTCTTCCACGACCTTTCCGTTTTCCATGACGGCCACTCTGTGGCAGATTTTCCTGATGACATGCATTTCATGAGTAATCAGGACAATGGTCAGTCCGAGCCTTTCATTGATATCGGACAGAAGACCCAGGATCGAGTCAGTCGTCTGCGGATCAAGCGCTGATGTCGCTTCATCGCATAAGAGAACTTTCGGATTGTTTGCGAGCGCCCGAGCGATGCCGACGCGCTGCTTTTGGCCTCCGCTAAGCTGTGAAGGGTAGGCATTTTCCTTGCCTTCAAGTCCGACAAGCTTTATCAGTTCAGCGACTCTTTTCAGACGTTTTGCTTTGCTGACACCGGCGATCTCCAGCGGAAACGCAATATTGTCGCGGACCGTTCTTGACCACAATAGGTTGAAGTGCTGGAAAATCATGCTGATTTCCTGCCTTGCATTCCTCAGCTTCTTCCCTTTGATCTCACTGATTGTTCTGCCGGCTACTTCAACCGTGCCTGAAGTCGGCTGTTCAAGTCCGTTCAAAAGACGGATCAAGGAGCTTTTTCCAGCTCCGCTATATCCAATAATTCCGAAGATTTCACCTTTTTTAATCGTAAGGGTGACATCCTGGACAGCATTGACATCTCCATGCTTTGACCGATAAATCTTTGAAACATTTTGAAGATTTATCAAAAGCCATCACCTGCTTTCTTGCTCAATTCTCATAGTTGTCTAAATTCCTGATCAAACAATGAAAAAAGCCTTTCTGCACACATGAGCAGAAAGGCTTTTGAATAGTCTGGGCCTTTCTCTCATCTTTCAAAGCATAACGCTTCGTGTGAATTGGCACCATTTCAACACGTGTTGATGGTTGCCGGGTTTCATAGGGCACTTCCCTCCACCTCTCTGGATAAGAGAATCATATATTTATTTTTTGATTATTATGATCGGAATTCTTAAAGTAGGATATCATGCGAAAAAATAGTTGTCAACTATTTTTCGTAAGACAATCGGCCTACGGCGAAAAGAGACGAACGTAAACGCTCGTCTCTGTCCGACTTATACACGGAATGTGCCGATTTTTCAAATTTTTAAAATGTCTCTGAATAAAGATCGCTGTTTTTAAAAAAGCCGTCTGTCAGCCATAAAATCGCTTCAAGCTTCAATAAAGCTCTGAATGAGCCTTTTACTTGAACAGTGCCGCGCTGTACGAGATGCTGCAATGAAATATCGCCGTGAAGAAGGTCAATAATCTCGCTTTGCTCTCCAAAAAAGGTCAAATGAGCTTTCTCTGCAAGAGAAGATTTTTCCATTTCTCCTTTTTCGTTGATCGCTAACGTAAAAGCTTCTTTCTCGCCTTGAAACGTAATCAGCAAAGCCGTTGTCGATAATAGAGGTTTTAAAAAAAGAGCCTTGTCCTCTCTTTCTATCAATCCCATTTTCTCCAACTGTATAACCTCCTGTAAATTGGTCATACTTACAGATTCTCTGTCTGCCGCAGGAGTTCCTTTAGGAATTGCTCGACAAGTTTTTGCTGGTTATTTCCCGAGAAATATGTCAAAACCGCCCTTAATCCACAACATTTTGTTTAATCGTATCGTATAAGTAGGAAACGGAGTGAAAAGCGTATTCTTTTTTGACGACTTCCCCGTTTTTGTAAAGGATAAAGCATGGAACGCTTTCTATTTCCTGCTGCTTGGCAAATGCCGGGGAATAATTGAGATTGTTTTTATAAAAAGGAATGTCCTTTATCATTTCATCAACGACTTCCAGCATTCTTCCGGCCAGCTGACACGTTCCGCAGAACGGCGTGTATACATATAGAAGACAGGTCTCATGTTCAAGCCGTTTTAGCTCTTTTTCTTGGAGTTCTTGCATCTGTTGAACCGCACCTCAATACATTTTATAATAAATATTTTGTATGTACCCGGATGTTTGAACGAATTAATACTTCTGCAACATGCTGACTCGGGGCGGAAGCGACTTCTTTGTATACCCTATCGATGTATAGATGCGAAGCTTGGGGGAGCTCCCTCGTCAGCTGCCGGCGGAGCTTTTCCCCTGATTCATCGGCATCCACCAGGATATAAACGTCTTTATCAAACAGCGTTTCGGCGAATTCATCGAGTTTTGCCTGGCTGATCGTTCCGTTTGTGCAAATGATATCCACGGGCTCTTCGATGACATGCTTCACTTTTTGCTTATCTGATTTCCCTTCGACGATCATGACTTTTTCATTTTCCGGCATATGGATCACCTTTAAAGATTTACTTGTAAAAAAAGGCAGTGAATATTCACCGCCTGACTTGATTAACACCAGCCTTGGTGGTCATCACAGTCTACATATTTAGCATCCGGACCGCTTACGGTATCCGCCGTTTTGTAAAATCTCTCATCTTGGAATGAATATCCAGATTTCAACTCGTATTGATCCTTTCCGGTCATTCGGCCGATCAGCTCATTCTCATGGTACAGCTGCATTCCGCCGTTTTTTAATCGGCTTTCCACATGTTCTGTAATATCAATACGTTCTTTTTTCAGCGTCAATTTGGACACCCCCTCTTGATATAGAGTATCCAAACGACACATGGCTATCCTGAATAATCCTTAGTCTTCTTTTATCATGTCCTCATATTGCTCGGCTGTCATCAGATTTTCGATTTCAGAAGCATCGGACGGCTCGACGATAATCATCCAAGCCTTTTCATACGGAGACTCGTTGACGAATTCAGGGCTGTCTTCCAGATCTTCGTTCACTTCGACCACTTTTCCGTTGATCGGGGCATACAGCTCAGAAACGGTCTTTACGGATTCAACGCTGCCAAAAGGCTCGTCCGCTTTGATTTCGTCTCCCACTTCAGGAAGCTCGACAAATACGATGTCTCCAAGTTCGGATTGGGCGAAGTCTGTAATGCCGATTCTGACTTTATCTCCTTCTGTTTTCACCCATTCGTGTTCTTCTGAATAACGCAACTCTTTCGGTGTGCTCATGCTAACCCCTCCATAAAGTGTTTTAATCGATCCTACATTGAAGATATCATATTTTGATGGGTTATAACCAGTATGTCTTAAACTGATCTTCTTTAAAACCGACCGTTACTTTACTGCCGTCTGTCGCAATCGGACGTTTGATCAGCATACCGTCCGAAGCCAGCAGTTCCAGCTGCTCATCTTCAGACATGTTTTGCAGCTTGTCTTTTAAGCCGAGTTCACGGTATTTTTGTCCGCTCGTGTTGAAAAACTTCTTCAATTCAAGCCCGCTTTTCTCGTAGAGCTCTTTCAGTTTTTCCTTGCTTGGCGGCTCTTCTGCGATATGTATCCCATTGATTTCTTTGCCATGGTCTTCAAGCCATTTTTTCGCTTTGCGGCATGTCCCGCATTTCGGATACCAGTAAAAATCCAAAGCCATACATACACACCCCTCTCATTTAATCGAGGTAATTTTAACACAGATCGAATGAAAAACCTAAAACCGTGCTCCATTCTATAACAGCTAAAAACCCCGCCTAAGCAGGGCTTTTCGTTTAAACGATATATTTCTCAGCTTCAAAGACTCCCTTGGCTGCCTGGCGCTTTTTCTCAATGACATTGACAGGCGTAAAGCGCGTCAATTTGCGGAGCGCAGACAGCATCATCCGCAGCGAATCACCTGATTCCATCGCAATGAGCGATTCCTTTGCATGGCTTTCAATTTCCAGAAAGGCAACTTGTGCAAAAATCTGCGTATAAAGAATTTTCTGGGCGTTTTTGTCTTCCCCGGTTGCCTTGATGGCTTTTTCTGTACGCAAAATAGCTGCTTCCATGGCGTAGACCTGGCTGACAATGTCGGCGATATTCACGAGGATTTCCTGCTCCTGGTCGAGCGCTTTTCCATATTTTTGCGCGGCGAGTCCCGCGATCATTAGCGCGATTTTTTTGGCGTTTCTCAGCAGATACTTTTCCTGTTCCAAAACGCCGTCACCTGGTTCTTCAGGCATGAGCATCATCAGTTCTTCCTGAAGCGCCTTCGCTTTCTCAAACAGAGGAAGCTCGCCTTTCATCGCTTTTTTCAAGTATGTGCCCGGGACGATGAGACGGTTGATTTCATTTGTGCCTTCAAAAATCCGGTTGATCCGTGAATCGCGGTAAGCCCGCTCCACTTCGTATTCCTGCATGAATCCGTAACCGCCGTGGATTTGGACGCCTTCATCAACAATATAATCAAGCGTTTCAGATCCAAATACTTTGTTAAGGGAGCATTCGATTGCATATTCAGCGATCGATTTCGCGACCTGGCGCCCGTCTTTTTGCTCTTCTTCGCTCAAGGTGCCCATTTTGTCTTCAAACAGCCCGACCGTACGATAAACAGAGCTTTCCATCGCATAAAGTCTGGCTGACATAGTGGCGATTTTTTCCCCGATTAAGCTGAACTTTGAAATCGGCGTCTTAAATTGCTGGCGCTGATTGGCGTATGAAGCGGACAGCTCGATGACCCGTTTGGAAGCGCCGATTGTCCCGACAGCAAGCTTATAGCGGCCGATATTTAAAATATTGAAGGCGATGACATGCCCTTTTCCCGGTTCGCCTAAAAGGTTTTCTTTCGGAACTTGAACCTGGTCTAAGATGAGCGTACGGGTCGAAGAGCCTTTGATGCCCATTTTTTTCTCTTCAGGCCCTGTGGAAACACCTGCGTAATCTTTTTCCACAATGAAGGCCGAAAAATGTTCGCCGTCTATTTTCGCGTAGACGATGAAAACATCGGCAAAAGCTGAGTTTGTAATCCATTGCTTTTCACCGTTTAATATATAGTGGGTTCCCGCCTCATTCAAAACGGCCGTTGTTTTTGCCCCTAATGCATCAGATCCGGAGCCAGGCTCTGTTAAGGCATAGGCTGCAAATTTTTCCCCTGTTGCAAGGGACGGCAGATACTTTTTCTTTTGCTCCTCGGTTCCGAAAAATACGATCGGAAGCGTGCCGATCCCGACGTGCGCCCCGTACGATAATGAAAAGCTTCCCGCTCTTGAGAATTTTTCGGTAATCAGCGCCGAGCTGATTTTATCGAGCCCGAGTCCGCCATACTCTTCAGGAACGTCAGCACCGAGAAGCCCGAGTTCTCCAGCTTTTTTCAGGAGCCTGACAGAGTGATCGAAATTGTGCTCTTCAATTTCGTCGATGTATGGCAAAACATCTCCGAGAATATAATCTTCAGTCGTTTTGGCGATCATTTTATGTTCATCTGTGAAATCTTCCGGTGTAAACAGCTGATCAGCCGTCACCTCTTCGATCAGAAAGGCTCCGCCTTTTTTCATATGGTCTTTTGTTTGTTCCATTGTTCCATCCCCCTTGTGATTAAACTAATTCGAATACCCCTGCTGCTCCCATACCTCCGCCGATACACATTGTTACAACGCCGAATTGCTCGCTTCTCCGCCGCATTTCGTGGATCAATGTCAGCGTGAGCTTTGTGCCCGTGCAGCCGAGCGGATGTCCGAGCGCAATCGCTCCACCGTTGACATTGACTTTTTCTTCATCGATGCCAAGCGACCTGATCACCTGGATCGCTTGTGATGCAAACGCTTCATTTAATTCGAATAAACCGATATCAGAGAGCTCAAGTCCTGCCATCTTCAGCGCCCTTGGAACAGCTTCAACAGGACCGATGCCCATCACCTCCGGCGGAACGCCGCCGACTGCGAACGAACGGAACCTTGCGAGGGGCTTTAACCCAAGCGCATCCGCTTTTTCTCTGTCCATGATCATCACTGCGGCCGCCCCGTCGCTCGTCTGCGATGAATTCCCTGCCGTAACAGAACCGTCCGCCGAAAACGCCGGTTTTAACGTTGACAGAACGTCTTTCGTTGTCCCCGGGCGCACACCTTCATCGGCAGAGAAAGTAAACGTCCGCTCCTTCAGCTTGTGATGGTCATCCACTTCTCTGACGGTGACGTCCACCGGGACGATTTCATCTTCGAACTTTCCTTCCGCGATCGCTTTGGCTGCTTTTTGATGGCTGCTGACGGCAAATGCATCCTGATCATCCCTGGAAACGCCGTATTTAACGGCAACCTGTTCAGCCGTATGGCCCATTCCCATATAATATTCAGGAGCTGTTTCCGCGAGCGCCGCGTTCGGTCTGACGATATGTCCCATCATCGGCACGATGCTCATCGATTCAGCGCCGCCGGCAATGACCGTGTCGGCAGCTCCAAGCATGATTTTTTCGGCCCCGTAAGCGATCGATTGAAGTCCTGAAGAACAATATCTGTTGATTGTAACGGCCGGAACTGTGTGCGGCAGCCCGGCAAGCGCGCCGATATTGCGCGCCATATTCAACCCTTGTTCGGCTTCCGGCGTAGCGCAGCCGATGATTAAATCATCGATATTCCCTTCATAACCACCAGCTCTTTTCAACGTCTCTCTCACTGCATATGCGCCTAAATCATCGGGACGGACAGTCCTCAATGAGCCTTTTTTTGCTTTTCCGATCGGGGTTCTCGCTCCCGATACAATAACTGCCTCTTTCATTATTTTCCCTCCTTAATTACGCAAAGGTTTGCCTTTTACAAGCATATGCTGCATTCTCGCCTGCGTTTTCGGTTCGCTCACAAGGCTCAGGAAAGCTTCTCTTTCCAAATTGAGCAAGTATTCTTCCGTTACTTCAGCGCCGAACGGAACCCTCCCGCCCGCGATGACAAACGCCAGCTTTTTCGCTATCTTCATGTCGTGTTCAGAGATGGCGCCGGACAGCTTTAACGATTCCGCACCGAGCAGGAGCGCCGCATAGCCGGTTTCGCCTGTCACCGGAACTTTCTTTTTCACCGGCGGACGGTAGCCGCTTTCGGAAAGTGTCAGGACGAGTTTCTTAGCATCGTATAACAAGTGATCCTGGTTGATGCTGATTTGATCCTCTGCGGTTAAGATGTTCAGCTCTTTCGCTTCTTGAGCCGAAGTCGACGTTTTTGCAAGAGCAATTGTCTCAAACGTTTTGATGGCGGCCTCCTGGATATCCGGTTTAACGCCTTCAGGCAGCCCCTTCAAGTAGTTTAAATAAAGCTCTTTATTGCCTCCGCCGCCCGGAATCAGGCCGACGCCTGTTTCAACGAGGCCCATGTATGATTCACTTGAAGCTTGAACACGGGCTGCAGGCAGACAAAGCTCAGTCCCCCCGCCAAGCGTCATCCCGAACGGAGCAGCGACGACCGGCTTGGTACTGTATTTCACTTTCATCATCGTCTCCTGGAACTGACGGATGATCATGTCAATTTCCATATAGTTGTCGTCTTGGGCTTCCATCAGCATCATCGCAAGATTGGCTCCGACGCAGAAATTTTTGCCCTGATTGCCGATCACAAGTCCTTTATAATTGGCATCTACTTCCTCAAGAGCGAATTTGAGCATTTGGATGATGTCGAGGCCGATTGCATTGCTTTTCGAATGAAATTCGAGCAGTGCGACATCATCGCCTAAATCGATCAAACTTGCCCCGCTGTTTTTCTTGATGACGCCTTTTGTTTCTTTGAGTGACGACAAATGGATCGTTTTCTTGTTTTCTTGAAGCGCCCTGTATTCGCCGCTTTCAAAACAGTAGCAGAACGTCTTTCCGTTTTCTCTAAGGTAGAAGGTCTCATGTCCTTTTGCGAGCATTTCCTTCACCCAGTCCGCGACTTTCCAGCCCTCTGCTTCAAGCTTTTGCACCGCGTTTTTCACACCGATGCTGTCCCACATTTCAAACGGACCTTCCGACCAGCCGAACCCCCATTTCATCGCCTGATCAATCGCCGTTATGCTGTCAGCGATTTCCCCTGTCAGCTCAGCCGAATAGACAAGCGTCGGAGCTGTCATGTTCCAAAGAAGGCTTCCCGCTCTGTCATCTGAATAAATAAGCGCTTTCAATCTCGCTCCTGCGCCTTTCATTTGCTTGGCCGCTTCAAGTCCCGATGTTTTTAATGTTTGGCGTTTGCTGTAGGTCATCGTCATCGGATCGAGCTCAAGGATGTCTTTTCCTTCTTTTTTGTAAAAACCTTGTTTCGCTTTGCTTCCGATCCAGCCTTTTTCGAGCATTTGTTCAATAAATTCAGGCAGCCGGAAAACGTTTTTTTCTTCGCCAGTGACTTGGTTATAGACATTTTTGGCAACGTGCGAAAATGTATCAAGCCCGACGACATCTAGCGTTCTGAAAGTTGCGCTTTTCGGGCGTCCGATCAGCGGGCCTGTAATCGAATCGACTTCGCCTATCGTGTAGCCGCCTTTCAGCATTTCCTGAACCGCGACAAGCAAGCCGTAGGTTCCGATGCGGTTGGCGATAAAGTTTGGCGTGTCTTTCGCTTCAACAACCCCTTTGCCAAGGACGTCTTCGCCGAATTTCTTCATAAAGTCCAGCACCCCGGGATCCGTTTCATCAATCGGAATCACCTCAAGCAGCTTTAAATAGCGGGCCGGGTTAAAAAAGTGCGTTCCTAAAAAGTGCTTTTTAAAATCAGCGGACCTTCCCTCCGCCATCTGCCTGACGGAGATGCCTGATGTATTGCTGCTGACGATGCTTCCGTGTTTTCTGTATTGATCGACCTTTGAAAACACTTGCTTCTTGATCTCCAGGTTTTCGACAACCACTTCAATAATCCAGTCGGCATCTTTAATTTTTTCAAAATCGTCTTCCATGTTCCCTGTGCTGATACGGCTGATATTCTTCTTCGATGTCAGCGGAGCCGGTTTTTGCTTTAGCAGCTTTTGTACGGCTGACTGTGCCAGCCGGTTGCGCACATCCGGGTCTTCAAGGGTGCGGCCTTTTTTTCTTTCCTCATCTGTTAATTCACGCGGCACCATATCGAGCAGTAACACAGGAATCCCGATATTGGCTAAGTGAGCCGCGATTCCGGAACCCATTACACCGGAACCGATAACGGCGGCTTTACGAATATGCTTGACCATGAAAGATCCTCCCCTACTTTGAATGAATACTCATTCATTTTTGCTCCAAAAAAATAAACTCTCCTGTCTTCTTTCATCTTAAAAGATTTTGGAAGCGAGTTCAATAACTTGGTGCAAAATTTCTGAAATTTTTTCAGCGGGTATTATTTTGCCGCGGTTACATGTTTCCCCGCTTTTGGGACAAACCAATAGAGAGGGAGGTGAAGGCCTTGGTACGTGAAAGAAAAAATCCATCTTCAGCCGCAGTCAGCGCCGCAAGCATAAAAGGCAATGCAGGTCCGGATTATAAAAAGGCGGATGCGGGCGGAAAACGGACAAGCCAAAACCAGCAATATAAAAAGCATAATATGGATGTTCCTGAAGATCACTAAGCCCCCTTTAAGCATCCGGTATAAATTTCCGCTGTGTTAGGAAATCTAAAAATAAACGCTAAAAGGAGGCAGACTCATGCAGCAACAGCAAGGAATGACAACACCGCCGCCAGTCATTTCAACAAAGGATCATCTGTATTTGCAGGATATGCTGAACTGGAACTTGCTCGCAATGAAAAAAGCGCATTTTATGGCGGACCAGTGCCAGGATCAGTCTCTTAAAACAGAACTCGACAGGGTCGGACAAATGCACCATCACCATTACAATGTGATATTGGAGCAGCTTCGACAAAATCAAACGCAAAACCCGTCAGCATACATGCAATAGGAGGTTAATGATGAATCAGCAAAACCAACAGAAAATCGGCAATCAGGAAACTCCTGTCCCGAAAACGAGCGCGATGAATGACAGGGATTTTGTCAACGAACTGCTGACAACCGAAAAATACATGACGGCAGCATACTCGACAGCGCTTAATGAATTAAGCCATGAGTCGCTTTACCAAGCCGTTCAGCCGCTGTTTAACGAGGCGCAAAACGTACAGCGCAGATTGTACCAGGTGATGTTTCAAAACGGATGGTACAAGGTGGAGGCAGAAGATGCCCAGAAAATCCAGCAGTCTTATCAGCAGTTCCATTCTACATTGCAAGACCAGTCGCCATATCAGCAAAACCAATAAACAAAAAATAAGCAGAGGAGTCTCCCTGCTTATTTTTTTTGATTAGCCGCTCGGTGCGCTTCATTTCGTTCTTTAATTTGACGGATTACTTCTTTTATCTCCTGCTTCGCATCCGGATAAGCTCCGTTCCAATGCTTGGCGAGGGGCGGCATGCTTTTGGCGATATGGCTGTAGATGATCCACATCTTCACCTGTTCTTTCAGTTCTTCGTCCGTTTCGCCTAAAAGCAGCTCCGTATATTTCTCAACAAGTCCATCCAGCTGCTCCTTTAGTTTTTCCACTCACGACACCCTTTCTTTACGTTTATTTCTCGGGCATGTCCTGCATTTGACACCGTTTTTGTCTGTTGCATAATACAGACAGCAAGTCGTGCGTGTCCGGTCCTCCGCATGCTGTCCGGGATAAAACCTTTTGAGAGGGTTTTCGTCCGCCCCTTCTTCAAAAAGACAGGGCTCAGCTTCATAAAGAAGAAAATGAAAATCTTGCGCCGCCCGCGCCTTGAGTTTCGGATCTTCCAGAAGCGTGTCATACATCCAATACAGATAAACGGCAATATTTTCCCAAAGAATATGCTTTGAAATCGAAAATACCCGCCGACAGGCCGCGATCAGGCCGCCAAGGTGGCACCTGAAGATATCCTCAGTCAATCTTTTCAGTTCTTCGGTGCGATCCGCTTCGATAAGCTCAGCACCTTTGTGAAAATAAAACGACGGCATCCACCCTCGATCATCGGCTTCTATCTCCCATGACACGGAAGCAGGAGCGGTTGGCAAGCGCTTTCCCCAAACCGTAAACAGATAGAAATGCAGCGCAGCCAGCATCCCGCTGCGCTTGACGAGCATTGAAGCCGCAACTTTTTGATTCGGAGCGTTCAGCCTGTCTTTAATATCTTCTACATAACGTTCTAAAAAATCCTCATCAAGGAGCTTGTTTCCTTTAACAGAGAATAAGGAGCCGGTCTGCTTCGTTCCAAGGCGAAAACGAAGCAATGACTCAAGCTCCTCTTTTGTTAAATTAAGCATGGGACTGAACCACCTGCTGGACGATGCATCTTCCTCTTCCGTACGGAATGCAGTGCGGCGTGCCGAAAAGCGGATCTTTCGTCACTTCGCAGTCCATTTCAAAAACGTCCTGCACAAGCTTGCAGTTGATAATGGATTCAGGCCGGCCTTCGGCATATATCTTTTTATCTTTAATCGCGACGAGGTGGTGAGCGTAGCGGCAGGCAAGGTTCAAATCGTGCAGCACCATCACGATCGTGCGCTTTTCGTGTTCATTTAATTCAAACAAAAGGTCCAGAATTTCAATTTGATGCGTCATATCCAAGTATGTCGTTGGTTCATCCAGTAATATGATATCCGTTTCCTGGGCGAGCGTCATCGCGATCCAGGCGCGCTGCCGCTGGCCTCCTGACAAGGAATCGACTGTGCGCTCAGCCAGTTCTTCCATTCTTGTCGCTTTCAAAGCCTTTTGCACGGCCTCTTCATCTTCCGCCGACCATTGCTTCAGCCAGTTTTGGTAAGGGTACCGCCCCTGCTTAACGAGCTGGAGAACGGTCAGGCCTTCCGGAGCCGAAGGGCCTTGAGGCAGAATGGCCAGCTCCTTTGCCACTTCTTTCGTGGGAAGTTTGGCGATGGAGCTGCCTTCGAGAAGCACTGAACCGCCCTTTGGCTTCATCAAACGTGCGAGAGACCGAAGGAGAGTCGACTTACCGCAGCCGTTGCTGCCGATAAATACGGTGATTTCACCTTTTGGGATCGTTAAGTTTAACTCATCAATAATGATTGTTTCTCCATAACCTAAGCTTAACGTTTCTGTTGAAATGGCACTCATAAATGAAATCTCTCCTTTTATTGGTTTCTGCTTTTATACAGCAAGTAGATAAAGTAAGGGGCGCCGATCGCTGCAGTAAACACACCGGCAGGCACTTCAACGGGAGAAAAAAGCGTGCGTCCGATGATGTCGGCAATCAACACAAGCAATCCTCCGATCAACGCTGCAACCGGCAAGAGGGCGCCGAATGATGAACCGACAAGCCTTCTTGCGATATGCGGGGCCATCAAACCGACAAATCCGACGGTTCCGGCAAAGGCAACGGCAATTCCGGCAAAAGCCGTGCTCAGCAGAAGGAGCAAAAAGCGGTTCCGCTGAACCGAGCTGCCCGCTCCTGTCGCCAGTTCTTCACCAAGCGTCTGAATGTTGACGTTTCTGGCGGCGGCTGCGGATATCAGCAAAAGGACAAGCGCAGCCGGCATTAAAATATTCACATCCTGCCAGTTCGATCCATATACTGATCCGGTAATCCAGACGTTCGCCTGAGACATTCTGTATATCGGTCCTTTTATCATAAACAATGTCGTCAGCGACTGGGCAAGCATCGAAAATCCGATTCCGATCAAAACGAGCCTGAAAGTCGAAGAGCCGTTTTTATATGAAAGAAAATAAACGAGCATTCCGGCGAGAGCCGCGCCGATAAATGCGGCAACCGGGAGCCAGCTGATGCTGACCGTAAGCGCATTGTTTTTATTGGAAAACAGCATTAAAAACAAGACAACGGCGACTGAAGCCCCGCCGGTCACACCGATAATATCCGGCGAAGCGAGCGGATTGCGGATCAGACCCTGAAGGATCGATCCGGCTGCCGCCAGACAGATTCCGGCAAACAGAGCGACCAAAATCCGCGGCATCCTGAAGGACATAATGATCAGGTCATCGCCCGGATCCCCCATGCCCAAAAACGTTTTCGCGACGGCGCCCGGAGAAATAAAACGTTCACCGATGCCGGCGCTGAGGATGACTGCACAAGCCGTCAACACCAATAGGATCACGAACGAAAACAGCGCTTTTTTGCCGATCAACAATGAAATGCCGCCTTTTCCGATTCTCAGCGTGCGGTAATTTTTCATTTTTGGAACCCCCTTCTCGCGATATAGACAAAAATGGGTGTCCCAATGATGGCTGTCATGACGCCGACAGGCACTTCTTCAGGCATAATCAGGTACCTTGCGCCAATGTCTGCGGTTACAAGCAGGATGGCTCCCAGCACGGCACAGTACGGAAGAACCCAGCGATGGTCGTGGCCGACGATAAATTTTGCAAAATGCGGGATAACAATACCGATAAAACCGATCGGCCCGGCGACGGCGACAGATCCCCCGGCAAGCAGGATAATCGAAACCGCCATCAACGCTTTGATCAGCCACGTTTTCTGACCGAGGCTTTTTGCCACTTCCTCCCCCATCGTTAAGACATTGATTTTCGACCCGAGTAAAAAGCTGATGATGAATGCCGACACGATATATGGAAGGACGGAGACCAAGAGGCTGAGGTCGCGCCCCTGGACAGAGCCCGCAAGCCAAAACAGCGCCTGCTCAAGAGCTGCTTCATTAACGGAAAGCATGCCTTGCGTCAATGATGAGAACAGCGCTGACATCGCCGCCCCTGCAAGCGTCAGCTTGACCGGCGTCAGCCCTTCCCTTCCGAGAGAGCCGACAAAATAGACGACAAGCGCGGCAAACGCTGCACCAAAAAACGAGATCCATGCAATCGTCTGAAGCGAACTGACGTGATAGAAAAACAGCGCTCCAACAACAAAGAAACCGGCACCCGCGTTCACGCCGAAAATTCCCGGGGAAGCAAGCGGGTTTTTGGTCATCGCCTGCATTAAAGCGCCGGCAACTCCGAGGGAAGCGCCGACAGTTGCAGCAATCAGCGCGCGCGGCAAACGCACGTTTTTGATGACAAGATGTTCATTAGAGCCGCTGAAGCCGGTAAAAGCCTTGTAGGCCATCGACCATGACGTATTCGTATAACCGTATACGATACTAGCGCAAACGGCGGCAACCAACACCAAAATAAAAGACAGTAGTGCGATTGTTCTATATTTATTCGTTCTTAAGAGCATAAATTAAAATTCTCCTAGTTTGACTGAAACATCTACTGGTTATTGTATCAGATAACATTGATCTTGAAAATCATTTTCAATTAACAATTGACAAAATTCTGATCAAAAATTATGATCAGGATGAATGACTTACATACCTAAGGAGGACACACATGAAGAGATGGTCAATTGTTGGATTTATCGCTTTGTTAGCGATTTCAATTCTTGCAGCCTGCGGCGGAGGCAAGGATGACTCTGCAAAGGGCGGAGAGAATAAAGATACGATCACCGTTAAACACGCAATGGGTACGGAAGAACGAGTGCCTGCAGACCCAAAAAGAGTCGTCGTCCTAACAAATGAAGGAACCGAAGCGCTTTTGGAACTCGGAATCAAACCTGTGGGTGCAGTCAAATCCTGGACAGGCGATCCTTGGTATAAGCATATTCAAGCCGATATGAAAGGCGTTAAGCAAGTCGGGCTCGAAGGCGAACCGAATATCGAAGCGATAGCCGAGCTAAAGCCTGATTTAATCATCGGGAATAAAATGAGACATGAAAAAATCTACGACAAGCTTGAAAAAATTGCTCCGACTGTCTTCTCTGAAACGCTGCGCGGCGAATGGAAAGACAACTTCTCCCTCTACGCGAAAGCGGTAAACAAAGAGGAAAAGGGCAAAGAAGTTTTAGAAGATTTCGATAAAAAAGTCAGCGAATTAAGCGACAAGCTCGGCGACCAGAAAAAGAAACGGGTGTCGGTTGTCAGATTTATGGCCGGCCAATCAAGGATTTACTATAAAGATTCTTTCCCGGGAATCATCTTGGATCAGCTCGGTTTTAAGTATCCGGAAAAACAGGAAAAACTGTTTGAAAAACAAGACGACAAATTTGTTTTTATGACGGAAAATAAAGAATCGATCCCTGAAATGGATGGGGATGTCCTGTTCTATTTCACATATAAACCTGCCGAAAGCAAAATAGAGGCCGAAACATGGCAAAACGATTGGACAAGCGATCCGCTTTGGAAAAAATTGAACGCTGTCAAAACCGGAAACGCCCACGAAGTCGACGATGCGATCTGGACGACGGCCGGCGGTGTCAAAGCAGCGTATCTGTTCCTTGATGACATCGAAAAATACTTTTTAAAATCGTAAGCAAAAAAGAGCATTTCCGCCGTTGGAAATGCTCTTTTGTTTATTTTCCGTGATAGATTCTTGACGTACCATCCGGCCATTTCACCCGCAGATGAAACAGGTCATATCGCTCATCAAGATTGAAAGCCTCGAGCACATTGCTGATCACGTCCTGCTTTGAATCGGATTTGGCGATCGAAAGCTCGCTTAAAACCATTTTCATTTCGTTTAAAGCTTCTTCCCCTTCGCGGTCCGCTCCGTTCAGGTGGTCTTTAATCGATGCTTCTTCCCGCTCCTGTTTGTCGTATACGGCTGTAAACGAATTGTGCTTTCCACGGCCATAGTTCACTTCCAATGCAAATGCAGCGTAAGGCACGCTTTCCACATCTGAAACAGGAGCGTTATCGGGAACGGCCTCCTTGCCTTCGGCATGTTCTTCCGCTATTGAACGGCAGCCGGTCATCAGGATCATGACGAGAGCGATAACGGCCATCCGAAATAGGTTCATACCGTTCATCTCCTCTATGCACATTATCCTTAGCTATGTCCACTTTGCGGAAACTCATTCAATCTCTCAGCGGAAGCCTTTATATCATCTCTAACAATGCTTCTGCATCACGGACAGCCGGCTGAATGGCCGCTTCCCAAAAATCCCGCTTCGTCAGATCGGCGCCGAGATGCTTCATCGCCAGTTCCTCAACAGACATGGAGGCTGTATCTTTTAAGAGCGCGATATATTTTTCTTCAAACGCCGCCCCCTCTTTCAGCGCTTGCGCGTAAATGCCAAGCGAAAAC
Source organism: Bacillus sp. BS3(2021) (assembly GCF_021043345.1). NCBI lineage: Bacteria > Bacillati > Bacillota > Bacilli > Caryophanales > Bacillaceae > Bacillus > Bacillus sp. BS3(2021). Next base: position 867,626 of record NZ_JAJNDM010000001.1, on the reverse strand, counting down.
AAGTAGCCGAACGTATAAGGAAAATTGTAGAACGGGACAGACGTAATATAAAAATGAAGCTTTGATGCCCAAAAATACGGATGATACTCGCCAAGCGCGCCGCAAAACGCTTCTTTCTGAGCTTCTTCCATCAGCTCGTTCAGTCTTCCGGCGGATACGACGCCGTTTTTTCGTTCATCGTAAAAGCGGGTTTCAAATAGAAACCTCGCGTGAATGTTCATAAAAAAGGCGACGCTTCGCTGGACTTTATCTTCCAGAAGGACGAGTTTTTCTTCGTCTGAACCGGCTTGTTTTAATGCCGCATCAGCCACGATCATTTCTGCAAAAGTAGACGCGGTTTCCGCCACGTTCATCGCGTACGCCCTGTTTAGCGGTCTGACGTCCAGCATGGATTCCTGATGAAAGGCATGGCCAAGCTCATGCGCCAGCGTGGAAACGTTTGACTGGCTTCCTGCAAATGTCATAAATATTCTCGATTCCCCGCTGTCAGGAAAATTGGCGCAAAAGCCGCCCGGGCGTTTGCCTCCCCTGTCCTCAGCTTCAACCCATCTGTCTCTGAGCGCTTTTTCGGCAAAGGAGGAGAGCTTTTCTCCAAACGTTTTAAACTGCCCGGTAATAAAAGCGGCTGCCTCTTGATACGAATATTCCTTTGCCGCTGAACCGATCGGCGCTTCGACGTCATACCAGCTCAGTTTATCCATCCCAAGCATAGACGCCTTCCGGGAAAGATAGTCTGCAAACGGCTTTTTATGATCAATAATGACCTGCCACATGACATCAAGGGTTTCCTGCTTCATGCGATTGATGTCCAGGGGTTCTTTTAATACATTGTCCCAGCCTCTCGCCTCATAGACGTTCAGTCTGAAACCGGCGAGGTGATTCAGCGTGCTGCTGAGCAAATCAGCGTGCTGTTCCCAGCCGTGGTCCAAATTTTCCGATACGGAGCGGCGGATCTTTCTGTCAGGTTTAGATGTCAGGTTCTGCGCCTGTCCGACAGACAGAATTTTCGTCTCGCCATCTTCTTCATACGGGATTTGAATTTGGTCGACGATGCTGTCGTACATATCACCCCAAGCATGATATCCGTCAACAGACAAACCTTGAATCAATGTTTCCTGTTCGGAACCAAGCTTTTCCGTTACCCGCTCCCTTCTCTCATTCAAAATATAAGCGATATTGGAAATGCCTGCTTCTTGAAGGATCGCTTCCCATTCTTCATTTGAGACAACGGCAAATTTGCTGTCAAGCACGACCAGCGCCTTCTGAGCATTGGCAGCGAGCTGGGTGACCTCAAAATTAAGGGCATTCGCCTTTAAATCCGCAGTGTCCTGCGCTTGGAGACATCCGACAAAAGCGTCTGCTTCGCGGATTTTAACATCAATTGTTTCAAAAAGCGCCAGTGTTTCCTTCAATTCATCAAGACCGCTTTTTGAGACGGTAAGAGCCTCGGCAGAGCGTTTAAAAGTTGAAAGCAGCGCTTTAATTTCATTTAAATATTGACGGAACTCGACGGAGCCGCTCCCGCCTTTAAAGAAAACCTCGAGATCCCACGTATCTTTAAGTTGATGAAATGTCATTGTTCCCGTCCCCTTTCATTGGCTTGTTTCCATTATAAGATAAATTTGGCTTTTCAGGGCAAATAAAAAACGGCCGGCTTGTGAGCCGGCACGCCTCTTCCCTGATCATATTACAGCTGCCTCATCCGTTTGACCGCATAGCTGGCCGTCAATAAACCGATTAGGCCGAACACAAATAAATACAATCCGCCTTTACTTTGCGGCGGGCCTTGAACAGCATCTGTGCCGCTTGATATTTCCGCGCTGAATGGTTCTGCGATTTGCAGGGCCTGAAGCAGCCTGCCGTCCTCCCCTTTAATGTTCAGAATTCCGTCGCTGTCTACATTTTCACTTAGGGCTTCGCCTTTCTTTTTCGTCACGTATAAAGGGTTTTTCAGTTCATGGCTTGTCCCGTTCTGGTCGGTAAACGCCTCTCCCTTTTTGAGTTCTTGTGTCTCGTAATTGTGAAATCCTTCATCCAGAAGCGTTTTTGTATCGCTGTACATCATTTTCTTGCTATCGGCCTTCATGATGACGGCGATTAAATTAAGGCTGCCCCGTGTTGCCGTTGTGACAAGGGTATGCTTTGATTCATCCACAAATCCTGTTTTGCCGCCGGTTATTCCTTTGTAAGGAATCTCACCTGTCAGCATTCGGTGATGGTTTTTCAGCGTCGTGTCCCACGTCTGTCCGTGCCATGACGTTTGCTTTTCCGAAAAAAGCGCTCGAAACGTTTTGTTTTTCATTGCGTACTCGGTAATTCTCGCCATGTCGGCGGACGTCGTATAATGATTTTTGTCAAACAGTCCGTGAGGATTCACAAAATGAGTGTCATGCACTCCGGCATGCTCAGCAATAAACGCGTTCAAATCATCCGCAAACTGTTTCACGCTTCCGCTGACATGTTCGGCGATCGCCGTTCCGGCGTCATTTCCCGAATTCATCAGCAGCCCTTGGAGCAGCCGTTTTAATGGAACCGACTCCCCCGCTTCCAGATATACGCTTGATCCTTCCGTTTGAGCAGCATTTTTGCTGACTTTCACACGATCTTCTAGATTTCCGTTTTCTATTGCATAAATCGCCGTGGCAATTTTTGTAATGCTGGCCGGGTACATTTTTTTGCGGCTGTTTTTTTCATAGAGAACCTGCCCCGATTTCCCATCGATCAATATGGCGGAAACACTTTTAATTTCCGGTTTGTTTTTTTCTCCTGCTTGAGCCGAGCTATGAAAAAACAGCGTCAGACATAGTACAATAATGAACAGGAGGGATCGTTTAACATTCATCGTGTCACCCTGCCTTCTTTCTCTCTTGCGTTTTTTTATAAAAAATAGGTCTTTTAGCACTTTTTAAATTTTATCAATGATAAACTGCCGCTGACAAGCCTTTTTTTGTCAACAAGCCAAAATTTTGAATGGAGGAAACTCATTGAATAATAAAATCGCCATCGTAACAGGCGCGACGAGCGGATTTGGTTTATTGACCGCTTTAAAACTCGCCGGCACTCATTTCGTCATCGCAACGGCGCGCCATCCCGAAAAAGCGGAAGCTTTACGGAACCGCATAGCGGAGCTTTCGATCGATTCATCGATTGCCGTCACTGAACTAGATGTCACAAACGAACAATCGATTTCAACATTTACCGAAGAGCTGAAACCGTACGGACAGATAGACGTTCTCGTCAATAATGCAGGAACGGCATACGGCGGATTTGCTGAAGAGCTTTCTCTTGACGACTACAGAAAACAGTATGAGACAAATGTTTTCGGCCTGATGGCGGTAACGAAAGCGATCCTTCCTTATATGAAGAAACACAGCGGCGCCAAAATCATTAATCTGAGCAGTATCAGCGGACAGATCGCTTTCCCCGCTTTCTCGGCATATGCTTCATCAAAGCATGCGGTTGAAGGCTTTTCAGAAAGCCTCCGCCTCGAACTCCGCCCATTCGGAATCGATGTGGCCGTCGTCCAGCCGGGATCGTATCAGACGGCGATTTGGGAGACATCATTTGCCGCCCAGGTCACTGCACCTGAAGCCGAATCACGGTACAGTACATATTTTGAGCGAATCTCCGCCTACATTGCGGCGAACCGCCAACATTACGGAAACCCTGATGATGTGGCTGAACTGATTTGCCGCCTCGCTGTAAAAAAGCGGCTGAACAGGCTGCGCTATCCGATCGGCAGGGGCGTCCGCCTCATGATCCTCCTCCACAGCGCCCTGCCATGGAGGATTTGGGAACGCGCGGTCATTAAAAATTTGTTTAAATAAGGTTATTTAAAATAATTATAATTTAGTATTGATTTTAATCTTATATTTGTTATAATATAATTAACAAATGAAAACACGAGGAGGAAATATCACATGATCTCTCAACAATTAAAACAGCAAAATCCTGTACTTGAAAACTCAATGAATACGAATTTGTCCAACTGGTTCATTCTCTACACGAAGCTTCACCGTTTTCACTGGTATGTAAAAGGGCCGCAGTTCTTTACCCTTCATGAAAAATTCGAAGAGCTTTACAACCATGCCGCAGAAACGGCAGATGTGGTCGCGGAACGCTTGCTGGCCATCGGCGGACAGCCGCTTGCCACAATGAAAGAATACCTTGACCACGGCACAATCGAGGAAAACGGATCCGAAAAAACGGCCGAAGAAATGGTTTCCGCACTTGTCAGCGATTACCGTCAAATCCGCGATGAAATTCAGCATACCATAGAACTGGCGGAAGAAAAATCAGACCATTCTACCGCTGACCTTTATATCGCCCTGACAGAGGAAATTGATAAGCAAATTTGGATGCTTAGTTCATTTTTGGACAAGTAATATGAAAAAGCCATGGCAGACGCCATGGCTTCAGATTGTTGACAAAATCCCAAAACGGCTTTTAGTTTTGGGATTTTGTCATCCTTTCAGCGTGACCCTCAACCCTTGCAGTCTAGGAAAGCCGAGCATCGGAAGCTGACTTTCACAGGATGTGATGACGGCGGCGTTTAGGCAGGACGCCTGGGCGGTTAGCCGCCGATCCTTCCTCTATTCGTGAGCACCGACGCGCAGGCTTGACAACGAATGCGAGGGTTTGGCGACACGCTGAAAGCCATGGCAGACGCCATGGCTTTTATTTATGATTTGCTTTTCGCAAGCTTTGCTTTCATTGTTGTTTGCTTTCCGTTTCTCAGCACCTCAAATGTGACGGTATCTCCTGCTTTTGCTTCAGTATAAAGAATTTTTCTGAGATCTGAAGTGGTTTCGACGTTTTTGCCGTTCATTTTGGTAATGACGTCGCCGGCTTTCATGCCAGCATCAGCCGCAGGCGATTTCGGCGATACTTTATCGACGTACACGCCTTTATTGAGCTGGTCTCCGAAAAGGCCAAGCGTATTTTGCTGATACTGTTCCGGCACCTGCTGCATATCGATCATTTGCACACCCAGGAAAGGCCGCTCCACTTTTCCTTTTTGCAAAAGCTCGTCAACGATCGGCTGAACATCATTGCTCGGAATCGCGAAACCAAGTGATTCAACACCGCTTTGGCTGATCTTCAGGCTGTTGATGCCGATGACCTGCCCGCTGCTGTTAATCAGAGGGCCGCCGCTGTTTCCAGGGTTGATCGCCGCATCTGTCTGAAGGACGTTCATATCCCAATTCCCTTCAGATGTGGAGACTTCAATTGTCCGGTTGACACCGCTGATGATACCTTCTGTAACCGTTCTTGAAAATTGAAGGCCAAGAGGGTTCCCGATCGCGATTACTTTTTCACCGGCGCGAAGTTTTGCGGAATCTCCGAAACTTGCAACCTTATCAACGCCTTTGCTGCTGATCTCTAAAACAGCCAGATCAGTCAAAGCGTCACTGCCGATAATCTTGGCATCCGCTGTCTTACCGTTGTATAAGGAGATGGTTACCTTCGAAGCGCCTTCAACGACATGGTTGTTTGTAATAATGTAGGCCTTGCCGCCGTCTTTCTTAAAGACGACGCCTGATCCCGTGCCGCTTTCCTCCACGTCGTCCTCAGAGAAGCCGAAGCTCGTTTGAATATTTGAAACGCCGACGATTGCAGGCTCCAAATCTTCCACCATATCAGGCACGTTATCTGCGTTTGTGACAGGTTTTGTGTTGAAATTCTGCGACTGCTTTGGCTCTGTCTGTTCGGTTCCGGCGGTTTCGCTCGGATGATCGCCCGGAAGATACGGAGAGATTCCAAGCACTAAACCGCCCCCGATGATGCCGCCCAAAATCGGGCTCAGCCACGAAGCCTTACGCCGCTTTTCTTTTGCCGCTCTCGTTTCCTTGGCATCTTCCAGGGCTGCAGCGGTTTCTTTATTCGTAAGATCTGACTGATCATCTGTATCTTTCTTTAAAATCAGCTCGGGCTCCTTTGCCGGCTGTTCTGACTGCTGCTCCTCAGAACCTGCCGTTTGCGGCGTCTGCGCTTCTTCGCGAAGCTGCTCTTCATTTGCATGTTTTTGTTCGTCATCGCGTCTAAAATCCATAAGCGTACACTTCCTTTATTTTTCTTGTCTTCAACTATCGCAAATGGCATAAAAGCTTTAACATCCACAAAAAAAGAGACCCGGCCGTCGTTCACTCTGTTTTCATTCCCTTTCTTCCCTGATGAGTATGTTACGAAAACATTGTGGGATAAAAATGAAAAGAATATGTGAAATTATGAAAATTGACCAGACTTATGTTAAAACTAGTATAATGACGTAGAAAGGATGTGAACCGCCCTTGTCATACTCCATTTATCTAGTTGAAGATGAAGAGAATTTAAATGAATTGCTGACAAAATACTTAGAGAGTGAAGGCTGGCACGTCACTTCTTTTCTAAACGGTGAAAGTGCCAGGCAAAAAATAGGCCAGTCACCTCATTTATGGATTCTCGATATCATGTTACCAGATATCGACGGGTATACGCTAATAAAAGAAATAAAAAATCATGATCCGGAAGTCCCCGTCATTTTTATTTCTGCACGCGATGCCGATATTGACAGAGTGCTGGGGCTTGAGCTGGGCAGCAGTGACTATATATCTAAGCCGTTTCTCCCCAGGGAACTGATCATCCGCGTACAAAAGCTGCTCAAGCTGATATATAAAGAAGAACCGGGAGAAATGAAAAAAGGAACGCCGGTTTCCTGCTATGAAGTCTATGAAGACTTGAGAGAAGTCTATGAAAATGGCAGCATGATCAATTTGACGTCAAAGGAATTTGATCTTCTGCTTCTATTTATAAACAACAAAGGCCGCGCCTTTTCAAGGGAGGATATCCTCACCAGCGTCTGGGGAGACGATTACTTCGGAACCGACCGCGTCGTTGACGATCTTGTCAGAAGGCTGCGCAAGAAAATGCCCGAACTGAAAGTGGAAACCATCTACGGGTTCGGCTACAGGATGTTGAAATCATGAAGAACAGGTCGCTCGCCTTTCAAATTTGGAGTGTCATTTGCGGCATCCTGTTAACGGTCTCGATTTTGCTGACGTTTTTATTCTCGACAACACTGCAGAACTTTTTTACTGACGAAATTTATACGAACATTGAAAATGAGCAGCATGTTCTGACAGAATACGGATTTTCCGATTCACCGGAAAGAGGCTTCGGCGGAAGCAGCGGCTCACGAAGCACAAACCGCCACGTTCAGCACGTCCTGCTGCCTGAGAGAGGAACCGTCTACCAAAGCCCGCAGATTCTCCCTGATTCATTTATCGAGAAGGTTCAGAAGCTCGGCAAAAGACAGGACGAGTCCTCAAAAAGGTATTCGGAGAATGTCAACGGAGAGCACATTTTCTTTGTGCTCAAAAAAATCCAGACCCAGGACCAGACGTTTCTGCTATTGTCCTATGCGCTTGATTCATACAGGGACGATTTGTCCCATACGCTGTTTAAGCAGCTGCTGTTTATTTTGATTGTCGTCATTTTGCTGAGCTGGATTCCTTCCATCTGGCTGGCGAAATATTTATCAAGACCGCTCGTCACGCTTGAAAAACACGTCAAACAAATCTCTAAACAGGACTGGGATGATCCCGTGATTGTCGACAGGGAAGACGAAATCGGCAAGCTCGGACACACCATTGAGGACATGCGGCAAAAGCTCATCCAGAAAGATGAGACAGAACGCACCCTCCTGCAAAACATCTCCCACGATCTGAAAACGCCGGTCATGGTCATCCGCGGGTATACCCAATCGATCAAAGACGGCATCTACCCTAAAGGAGATTTGGAAAACACGATTGAAGTCATTGAAGGCGAAGCTGAAAAACTTGAAAAGAAAATCAAGGATCTTCTTTATCTGACAAAGCTTGATTATTTGCTGAGACAAGAAAGACAGTACGGAACTTTTGATATACAAGAGGTCATTAAAGAAGTTGTTGAACGCTTGAAATGGTCCAAAAAAGAATTGAACTGGAAGATTGATCTTGAAGAGGAAACAATGTTGACGGGCGATCAAGAACAATGGAGCAAGCTGTTGGAAAACGTTCTTGAAAACCAGATCCGCTATGCGGAGACATGCATTGAAATCAGCGTCAGGTCGACGAAAAAACATACGTTGATCACCATTAAAAATGACGGACCACACATTGAAGAAGAGATGCTTTCCAGCCTGTATGAGCCTTTTAATAAAGGGAAGAAAGGCGAATTCGGCATTGGACTCAGCATCGTTAAACGAATCTTGACGCTCCACCATGCTGACATGACCATTCGGAATGATCAAACCGGTGTGTGCTACTCAATATCCGTTCCGCGAAATTAGACTGTAGACGCTGCAGTCTTTTTTCATATAAACGAATAGCCGTTGAAATCCCGATAGCTGGGCTTCATCGTGCTTTTCGGCTTTTTCATCCATTTCTTTTCGCACAGGACATGCTTTGGATATTTGACTTTGTCCACCTTAATTCCCCTGCTGCGCAGACGCCTGATCATATCATCGATTTCTTTCATCAACCTTCACCCTTTCTCCACAAATTTTGACCACTCGGTCACCTTACTTTATAATATAAATAATATCAAACAAAAAAACAAGTTACAATCTAGTTAAAAATATAACGGAGCAGAAAAAGTGACCCGCCAGTCACCACGGTCCGCCGAAAGCCGCTTTCGGGTTCGATCTTTCAGGAAGGTGAAAGCAATGAAACAAAAAGAGAAAGTCATTATTGAAACAGCCATCAAACTTTTCGCAAAAAAAGGATACAGCTCTACTTCAGTTCAGGAGATTGCAAAAGAGTGCCAAATGTCAAAAGGCGCTTTCTACATTTATTTTAAATCAAAGGAAGCGCTCCTCCTTTCAGTCCTTCACTACTACTATGAAAGAATCTTTACCCGAATTCAGAAAATCAAAACGGAGCATGACCATCCGCGCGATGTGTACCGGATGCAGCTCGTCGTTTTTTTCGAAAACATTTTGGAGCACAAAGAGTTTATCACGATGCAGTTTAATGAGCGGTCAATGCCGATCAATGACGAAATTGAAGCGTTCGCGAAAAAAATGCGGAGAACCACGCTCAGGCTGCACATCGAAAACATCCAGAACATTTACGGCAAAGACATTGAACCGTACAGCGCCGAACTGTGCTTTATGATCAACGGAATGAGCGATGTCTATCTTGAGCTGATGATTTTGCTGCACCATTCGTTCGACCTGCAGTCTCTCGCCGACCACATGCTGAACCGCCTCGACGATTTGGCAAAGGGGATGATCAAGCGCAATGATCAGCCGCTGATTTCATTCGAAAAAGCAGACGAGTGGTTCGGTCCCTTTTACACATTTGATCCGCTGAAGGACGCCCTCCTCAATGAAATGCGGATCAAAGCGAACAAGCAGTACAACGGGGCTCCTCCTGCCGACCTTGCCGAAAGCCTGGATATTCTGGAAAAAGAGCTTAGAAAAGAAAAGCGCAAAAACGCCATCATCAAAGGCATGATATCCAACTTGAAGGAATATGATGCGATTCGAAAAGAAACGGACAAACTCGCTGAATTGATCAAAAAAGACATGCACCATCCGCACGGATGATTCGCAAAACAAAACCGGCTGCAATACATGCAGCCGGTTTGTTGATTATGCTTTCGGTTTCACCATTTCTTCAGGTTTTACAACTTCGTCGAACTGCTCCTCTGTTAAAAGGTTCAGTTTGAGCGCCGCTTCTTTCAGCGTCAGCCCTTCTTTATGGGCCAGCTTCGCGATTTTCGCCGCATTTTCGTATCCGATATGCGGGTTTAAAGCCGTAACCAGCATGAGAGAATTGGTCAGGTTCTTTTCAATTGTTTCCCGATTAGGCTCGATTCCCACGGCACACTTGTCATGGAATGAATTCATGCCGTCGGCAAGAAGCTGAACGGATTGCAGGAAGTTGTATATAATCACCGGTTTAAAGACGTTCAGCTCAAAGTTCCCCTGGCTCGCGGCAAAGCCGATCGTTGCGTCATTCCCCATGATTTGGGATGCGACCATTGTCAGCGCTTCGCTTTGCGTAGGGTTTACTTTTCCAGGCATGATCGAGCTTCCCGGCTCATTTTCCGGAATAATCAATTCGCCGATTCCGCAGCGCGGTCCGCTTGCAAGCCATCTGACATCATTGGCGATTTTCATGAGATCTGCTGCAAGCGCTTTAAGTGCGCCATGAACGTGTGTCAGTTCATCATGGCTTGTCAGCGCATGAAACTTATTAGGCGAGCTTTTGAATGTCTGTCCGGTCAAGGCGCTGATCTCTCCGGCAACAGTGCTTCCGAATTCAGGGTGAGCATTAATGCCTGTTCCCACGGCAGTTCCGCCGATGGCAAGATCGCGGATTTTGTCAGCCGATTCAAGGATCATCTCTTTAGAACGGTCCAGCATGTATACCCAGCCGCTGATTTCCTGTCCCAATGTCAGCGGTGTCGCGTCCTGCAAATGAGTGCGGCCGATTTTGACAATGTCTTTGAACGCTTCAGCTTTTTCATGCAGCGTGCCTCTCAAGCGGTCAATCGCCGGGATCAGTTTATCGTGAATCGCGAGGACAGCAGCCACGTGCATCGCTGTCGGGAATGTATCGTTAGAGCTTTGGCTGCGGTTGACATCATCATTCGGATGAATCTTCAGGCTTGAGCCTTTTTCCTGCAAATAAGCCGTTCCCCTGTTTGCCACGACTTCATTCATATTCATGTTGCTCTGTGTTCCGCTCCCGGTCTGCCAGACGACCAGCGGAAAATGGCTGTCATACTTTCCTTCTAAAATATCATCGCATACGGAAACAATCGCTTCCTTTTTTTCCGCTTCAAGATTGCCAAGCTTTTCATTGGCAATCGCGGCGCTTCTTTTTAGGATTGCAAACGCATACACAATTTCCTGCGGCATTTTCTCAGAACCGATTTTAAAGTTCTCCTTGCTTCTTTGGGTTTGAGCTCCCCAAAACTTATCGGCGGGAACCTTGACTTCACCCATCGTATCTTTTTCAATTCTGTAATCCACTTTCGAATCCCTTCCTTCTCTCAATCTGCAATAATCTATATTTCGATAAAAATCGATAAAACCCTTCCATTTAAATTTTATCTTTATTTTAATTTTAGCTCAATATAAACTCGGGAATCTTTTGCATATTTATATTTCGGGTTTGTCTTGCCGTATTCTTTCGATACATATGAAACCTCATAATGCTTAGAAAAAGATTGGATAATGCGTTCAATCTCTTCCGGTTTCCCCGTAAGCCTGATCTGCGCCAACTTTTCTCACTCCGTCTCTGTTCAATGAAAATTTCACCAAACACTACTGTAACACAGTATATTGTTTTTTTAACAGGAAAAGATAACCTATATCAAATTCCAGAAACACCAGGCAGGTGACGATCATGACTCAGTCGGAATTCAAGGAACACATCCATGAGAATCTCGCAATTCTTCTTCCCCATCTTGAGCACAACGATGATCTGATTCAAAACAAAAAAATGCTGAAAAACGGAATCATTTTTTACTTTTTGTACTTTAAAGATTTGAATGATGATAAGAAAATCCAAAAAGCGGCGAAATTGCTGGTCTCGGATGACAGCTCTTATTCACTGGAGGATGTCCGTCTCCGTTTAAATAAGCTGAATGCGGAACCCGTTACAAAAGAAAAAGACGCCATCAACGCGATATTCAAAGGAAAGTGCCTGCTCTTGATCAATGGCATGAATGTTATTTTTGCGCTGCCAACATCTGAGAAAAAGAAAAGAAGTCTTGGAGTCGTAGATACGGAAAACGTCGTCAGAGGCCCGAAAATCGGCTTTATCGAGGATGTCGATACAAATGTGGCCCTGGTCAGGCAGCGTGTCCCGGATCAAGAACTGACCGTGGAAAAAATACCGATCGGCAAGAACAAGTTTAAAGACGCGACCATTATCTATATCCAGGGCAAAGCGGACGATTCGGTCATTAAAGATCTAAAAAAACGCCTCAAGAAGGTTCGGCTGGATGACATTCAGGATACCGGGGTTCTTGAAGAATTAATCGAGGATAATAAGTACTCGCCGTTCCCGCAGATTCAGAACACCGAAAGGCCTGACAAGGTTTCTTCAGCGCTGTTTAATGGACGGATCGCCATCTTTGTCGATTACTCGCCATTTGCCCTGATCGTTCCCGCTTCTTTCGGAATGGTGATGCAGTCCCCGGACGATTTTTATGAAAGGTGGATCGCCGCGACCTTAATTAGATTTCTCCGGTTCAGCTCGATTTTCATCACCTTGTTCCTGTCGGCGTTTTATATTTCGCTTGTGTCTTTTCATCAAGGGATGCTGCCGACAGCACTCGCTGTTACGATTGCAAGCACGCGCGAAAATGTGCCGTTTCCGCCGCTCCTTGAAGCGATGATTATGGAAGTAACGATCGAACTCTTAAGGGAAGCAGGACTGCGGCTTCCCAATCCGCTCGGCCAGACAATCGGCCTCGTGGGAGGAGTCGTCATCGGCCAGGCGGCGGTCGAAGCCAATATCGTCAGCTCCGTGATGGTAATCATCGTCAGCATTATCGCCCTTGCGTCATTTACTGTGCCGCAGTACGGCATGGGCCTGTCGTTTCGCGTGCTGCGGTTTATTTCCATGATAGCTGCATCCGTGTTCGGACTTTACGGGATCATATTATGCATGCTCGTCATCTTCACTCATTTGGTCAGGCAAAGGAGCTTCGGCATCCCGTATTTTAACCCGAACCATTTTTTCAGCTTAAAACATACCGATGAAGCCATCATTCGTCTGCCAACAAAAGACCGGGAGGTGAACCCTGAAAATGGTTCCAAGAAATCAGCACGATCGGATTAGCACATATGAAGCCGCTTCGATCATTACGAGCACAATGCTCGGGGCAGGCCTGCTAACGCTGCCGAGGGCGCTGACGCAAAAGACGCTGTCGCCAGATGGATGGATCGTATTGATTGTAGAGGGGCTCGTCTTTTTTCTCATTATCTACATCAATGCCAAAATCGTTAAAAAGCACAACGTCCTGTCTTTTTTTGATTACACAAGAGAAGGCTGCGGCTTTATGATCGGGAATATTCTCAACCTTTTAATCGTTTTATACTTCATGGGCGTGGCCAGCTTTGAAGCAAGGGCAATGGCTGAAATGGCAAAGTTTTTCCTTCTTCAGTTCACACCAATGGGCGTGACAATTTTTGCTTTTATCGTTTGTGCAATTTATTTGGTCATCGGCGGTATCAGCGATATGTCCAAGCTATTTCCGTTCTTTCTGTCCATTACGATCGTCGTTCTTCTCATCGTTTACGGACTGAGCATGAATATGTTTCAGCTGAACCATTTGCGTCCGGTTCTCGGCCTTGGATTGGAGCCGGTCAGCAGAGCTTTGACGGTGGTTTCCATTTCATTTTTAGGGGTGGAGCTGATGATGTTTCTGCCGAAATACATTAAAAACAAAGAAAAGCTCTTTAAAGCATCCGCGATCGGATTTGGGATCCCGCTCTTCTTATATATTCTCACCTTCACGGTCGTTGTCGGGGCGCTGACAGCGACTGAGGTTATGACAATGACATGGCCGACGATCTCGTTATTTCAGTCTTTTGAGATAAGAGGGATTTTCATCGAAAGGTTCGAATCTTTTTTGCTCGTCATTTGGACGATCCAGTTTTTCACAACATTTGTCGTCTATACGTACTTTGCCGCCTCAGGACTTGAAAACGTATTCGGATGGCCTGTGAAAAAAAACGTCCTCTTTGTCGGCGCCATTGTTTATCTGGCATCTCTTGTTCCGCGGGACGCCAACCAGGTCAGCGCCTTCAGCGATTACCTCGGGTATATCTTTATCGTTGTCTTCTGTGCGCTACCGCTTCTGATCTTTTTGCTCGTGTCCGTCAAAAGGAGGTTTACGTCTTCGTGAAAAAAAAGGGAATGTTAGCAGTCTTGTCCCTGCTTCTCCTTTTAACAGGCTGCTGGGACAGCAGGCAGATTGAAAAACTCAGCATCGCCATCGGCCTTGCCCTCGATAAAGGTGAGGATGATAAAAAGGTGAAATTGACGTATCAGTTTCTCGTTCCTAAAAAGATCGGACAAGACGGCAGCGCTCAGGATCCGACCAAAGTGGTGTCCACTTCTGGAAATACGGTTCATCAAACCATCCGTTCCACCGCTTTGAAAAATTTCCCGGTATTCTCGCAGCATCTGCAAGTCCTGATTTTCTCGGAGGATCTTGTATCCGATATTTCTCTGGAAGCGTTGATCAATCAGTTTATCCGGGACAACAGCATCAGAAGGAGCAGTGAGGTCTATATGACGCCCGGGGCGGCCGGCAGCATTTTGAAGATTGATGATGCCGGAGATCCCGCGTCTGACGTGATCCACAACATCTCTGAAAACAGAGCATCAACGATCAAGCTGCTCGATCCTGTTACATTGGGCGACATTTCAATCAAATTGCAGTCCGATTTGTCTTTTATCATGCCGAAGGTTGTCGTCGAAAAGGGGCAGCTGCAGCTTGAAGGAGGCGCCGTGATCAAAAACAACAAATATCATGCAAACCTTTCGCCTCCTCAGATCGAAGCGCTGAATTTATTAACGGGCCATGTAAACGGAGGGGTGATCGACTCAAAGCATGATGGCCATTTATTCTCGTATGAAGTGTTTTCGATGACACACCGCGTTCGGGCGATGAGGCAGAACGGAAAGTACAAATTTGTCATCAATGCCAATATTAAAGGAAGGCTGTCAGAAGACTGGTATCTTGGGGAGGATTCTTTTAATGATCAATACATTAAAAATATTGAGAAATCGGTTCAAAGAGACATCGAAAAGCGGGTTGAACGCCTGATCCATGTCCTGCAGCACGAAATCAAAACGGACGTCACCGATCTTTCCGACAATGCCCGAATCACTTTTCCGAAGGAATGGGAAAGAGACAGATCCAATTGGGATAAACACTTCAGCGAAGCCGATATCGACTTTCACATTAAAGCGACAATTCAGGACTTTGGGACAAAAGGTGCGACAAAAAGCAGCTAGCGGCCCGTTTTTCTGATAAAATGTGTGTGAAAGGGTGATGAGCTTGAAGCGGATATTGCACATGACAGGCATTTTTTTGATTGCAGCGGCCGTCATTTTGTCCGGATTCATTATCAGCGATGTCGCTTATGATCCGTTTATGGAGGATTCGCAGTCGATGCTTTTCTTTACGATCGGCACATACCTCACCACTCCGTTTTTTTGCTTCATCGGCGGATTCATTTTGCTAGGCATCGGCAAATTGATCGACTTGCAGGAGAAGCACAATGCCATAGTAACCGAGCGGCTCAACATCATTTGCCAAAACGGCACAGCGGGCGAACATGCACGCGAGGAAAACGAGACCGCCCAACTTACCGCCCGCACGGTTGAAACAGATTCATTCACTCTTCCTGCAGATGAGGACCGAAAATATTGGAACGGCTGAAAAACGGCTTTCTTGAGAAAGCTGTTTTTTGTTTTGTCAGTCGACAAGTTTATTTCGGTGGGCGTAGACTGCGGCTTGTGTCCGGTCGTCGACTTCAAGCTTGGAAAGGATGTTTGTCACATGCGTTTTAACTGTTTTAATGGTGATAAATAATTCTTCGGCAATATCTTTGTTCGTTTTGCCTTCTGCTACAAGCTTGAGAATTTCCAATTCTCTCGCTGTCAGCGATTGATGAAGGGGCTGTTCGCCGGCTGAATGTCTCAGCTTGGACAACACTTTTCCTGCGACTTTGGCTTCAAGCTTTGGTTCTCCAACGCTCGCAGCCCTGATCGCATCGGCGATTTCACTCGCTTTCGACGTTTTCAGCAAATAGCTGAGCGCTCCGGCTTCGATGACCGGATAGACCTTGTCATCATCAACGAAGCTCGTCAGAACGATAATTTTCGGATCGGCAAGCTGCCGGCAAATTTCTTTCGTGGCCTCAATTCCGTCCATCCCTTCCATCACAAGATCCATCAAAATCACGTCGGGTTTGGTTTCAAGCGCCAATTCAACGCCGCGCTTCCCGTCTGATGCTTCTCCAATCACTTCAATATCAGGCTGGGATTCCAGGAAAGCGGCCAGCCCCATTCTCACCATTTCATGATCATCAATTAACAATACTCGAATCACCTTTTAAGCCTCTCCTTTTTGTTGTTCAAAAATCGGAACCTTTACATCAACCTGTGTTCCTTTTCCCGTAAATGAAATGATTTCGGCCACTCCTCCGACTTCACTGGCCCTTTCCTTGATCGAGTTCAGCCCGTATGAAGATGTTTTGACGGCGTCCATCATAAATCCTTCACCGTTGTCAATGACTTTCAACTGGAGCTGCTTGTTCCTGAGCAGCAGTCTGACGGTGACTTTTGTCGCTTTTGAATGCCGGAACACGTTTGAGAGCGCTTCTTGAACGATCCTGAACAGGTGGTCTTCCACACCTTTCGGAAGTTTGCCTGCATCCTCGATCTCCCAATCGATGTCGACCGACTGTTTCGCTTTAAATTCTTTCAAAAGATCTGCAAGCCCTTCTTTTAAACCTTTCCCTTCAAGGGTAACAGGTCGTAAATGCAAAAGCAGCGCCCTCATTTCATTCTGGGCGTCGGCCGCCATTTTTTCGACCATTTTCAGCCTTTGAGCGAGCTTTTCGTCAGCGGCAGCATCGATCCCCTCCAATACCGCCGAAGTCATCATGGAAATCGCAAACAGCTGCTGGCTCACCGCATCATGTAATTCGCGCGCAAGACGCTGCCGCTCTTCAGAGATCACCGATTTTTTCATTTGATCCTGCCATTCCGCTCTCTCGTTGGACAGCTTTTGCAAAGAGGCGACCTGTCTTTCGATCCGTTTGGCCATCTCATTGAGCTGGTCGGCGGCCAGTCCGATCTCATCGTCTCCAAGCGACGGAATCCGGTAGGCAAAGTTGCCGTTTTCGTACTTTAGAATGGATTCGATCAGCTTTTCAAGCCGTTTTTTCAGCTGATTGCCGAACATATAACCTGAGCCGAATCCGACAGCTGCGCTGATCAATGCGAGAAGCGCGATAAACGGAATTCCGAACCACCTGGAAACGATAAGCACCCTCGGATCCAGCTGGTAGTAAAACAGCATAAAGCCCAATACAGCAAGAAAAATCGTAAAGCTGACACCTAGGGATAAGCGGACGGCGCGCCATTGAATGTTTGCAAGCCTGTTCGTTCTCATATGAACCGCACATCCACATCGCCGATAAACAGCGAAATCGAAATTTTGACCCGTCGTGCCGACTGCTCGTAATTCTCTGTCTCGGTATAGATTTGATTGCCGATGCCGCTTTTTCGGCCGCCGATAACGTCAATGTCTCCAATGAACGCAGAGGAGCTGATGGACACTTCAAGGTCGGACGGGATGTAAATATCGACATCTCCGATCAACCCCGTGATGACGATGGTGTTTTCACCCTCTGAAATAATCGCTTTTGACAAATCGATTTTCACGTCACCGATAAACCCGGAGATATTCAAGTCATTTAAGTCAAAAGGTGTTTTCATCAATTTTACATCACCGAAAAAAAAGCTGCGCTGTCCCGGGCTGTTCTTCTCCTGAAGCGGCTTGGAATCCGTCTTTTCCTTCTCCCTGCCTTTCGGCTTATGGCGATCAAATACCGGCTGATTTGTCACCAGCCGGTACCCCGCATAAATTAAGAATGCGGCAAAGAAGAAGCCGAACAGGCTGAATGTAATGCTGAAGATGTCCTTCAGCAGCAGAAAGCCCGCAAAGATATACATGACAGACCCGAGCCAGCGGCGGGAATATTTATGGAGAAAATAACCGGCAAAAAGAAAAGCGAGCGGCCAGAATAACGCGTCTCCAAGCCCGCTGTTTTGCAAAAATATGCTGATTCCGAAGAGTACGATGATCAGTCCGATCAGCTGGTTTTTAGTAAGTCGCATGCTGACTCGAGCCCCCTTTCTTTTTGTTGATTACTCAATTGAGACATTCCCGCTCGTGATGGAGATGTCGATTTTATTTTTTCCATTTCCTTTTTTTCCAGTCAGTGTCCGCTTTTCATTGGCAACTTGATCAAATGAATAGGAATGACTGATGTTTCCGCTTGTCGACTCGGCTTTAAGACTGATGTCGGCATCATCGGGAAGTTTAAGCTTGGTGTTTCCGGATGTTTGTTTGATGCTCAGAGGATCATTGATCTCTGTAAAAGAAGCGCGCAAATTGCCTGAAGTCTGTTTGATGCTCAGTCTGCCGGTGACATTTTCAAGTTTTGTATGACCGGATGTGGAGCGGATGTCGCCTTCTGTGGTTTGAACGTTTTCCAGCCTGACCGACCCCGAGGTCCCTTTTACAGAAAGGTCTACCGCCTGAAGATCATCGGCCTTGAGGCTGCCGCTTCCCGACTTCAAGGCTACATTTCGCAAATGCAGACCGCCGCCGGACAGTTTGACATTTCCGCTTCCCGAAGAAATCGCCAGATCTTCTTTATATTCAGAAGGAATCTTGACAATCAGCTCTTTTTTACTCCAGAAAAACGGCCAAAAGCCCTTCGAATCAGCGGAAAGCCGGAGTGTACGCCCCTGTTCAGACGAATCAAGCCGGACGTTTTTTCCCGAAATCTCAGCTTTTATATCATCGCGGTTTTCAGCTTGAATGTTGACTGTTATGCTCTTTGCATCAATGTCAATTTTATCGATGTCTTTTCCCTGTGCATGATATGTGCGGGCTGACTCGTCATCGAAGCCGAAGAATGAAAAGCCTTCGCGCCCATTCAACATCATCCCGGCAAGGATAAGAATGCCGGCGATAATCAGCAGTTTTCCAACCGTTTTTTTCATTTGGATTACCCTTTCGGCTAGTAAGTGTATGCTCCTTATTATAAGGAAAATGATCTATGAAAGAAATCAAAAATTGCATAAGGGGCCTATGAGAGCCCCTATTCGTTTACGCATTTCCCGCAGGCGTCTGCTTTTCCAAGCCTGTCTTTTTAGCCCTCATTTTTTCCAGCTCTTCTTCTACCTCTTTTGCATATTCAAGGCGGCCGAATGGGCTGCTTGATGAAGCGGATAATTCAGCATAGCTGTTCGCCTTTGTTTCCATCTCTTCAATGCGGTTTTCCATTCTCATAAATTCCCGGTAGGCGCTTTCGCTGTCGATTTTATTAAATGATGCATTCATATGTTCTTTCGCTTTTACCGCGTTTGCCCTGGCGATCAGCGCATGCTTGCGGTCTTTGACATCGCGCAGTTTAATTTCGAGTGTCTCAAGCTGTTCCTTTAATTCGGCAAGCTGCTTTTTCGCGTGCTGGTGAGCGTCCTTATATTCGGCAGCTTTTTCTTCAAAATACTTCATTTCTGAGAGCGCCTTTTTAGCAAGTTCTTCTTCACCCGCATCAAAAGCGAGCTGAGCCTGGTTTCTTCGCTTGACAGAAAGCTTTTCGGCTTCTTCCACTTTTCCTTTAAAACTATGTTCAATTGTCTGCTGCTTGACAATGGTATGCTTCGCCTTAGCGATATCACTTTCCATGTCGCGTACGTATTGATTCAGCATCACCCGGGGGTTCTCAAGTTTATCCAATCCTTCATTTACTGATGCGACAAACATGTCTCTGATTCTTTTTAAAGCCATGATCTCGTCCTCCTAAAATATTATTTATTCTTTTTCAAAAAGTCTTCCCACTCTGCATCAAAGCCTGTGTCATATGAAGCTGCAGAAGGCTCCGTTTTCTCTGAATAAAGGATGTCATTCTGTTTGTCATCCTGCTTCATCATTTTCCATCCGAAATAAACCATCGCTGCAGCAACCGCGATGCCGATCAGAAACGGCAATGACCCTCCCAAAAACATGATGCCGAAGATCGCGGCCAGTACCGCGGCAAACTGGCGCCCTTCCTTCCATTTTTTCACGGAATAGAATAGAAGCAATGCTCCAATAGCACCTGTAACCAATCCGCCGAAATGGCCTCCGCCGAAAAACAGGGAGACGCCAAAAAGGATTAGAAAAAAGCCGATGATGGACTTTCCATTTATATTCATATTTGCTCCTCCTTTCTCGTTCATGTCTTTACTATAGTCAATTTCAGGCTTCGACAAAACGAGTCACAGATTGATTTTGCTGTACGACCCTAGTCGTACGGCACATCGGACCCGCTCGCATAAAAAGACCGCTCATCTCAGCCAGAGAGCGGTCTTTCTGCACATTGCCTTGCTATGATTCAACTTTAGGATTCCAGCCGTCCAATACGTTTTCAATTGTCCATTTCTCAGCCTCATGCTCGGCAAGCTGCCTTCGATCCTCATGTGATATTGCACCAGGACCCGTATTCTCGTATTCATACAATCTGGCATCGGCTGCCGAAAAGCCCGACATATCCGTCCATCCTTCAGGCTTGATGTGTGCGCCTAAATCGCAGCGGTGATATAGTACACTGGCGATGGCGTCGGGGTCTCCTCCCGGATGCCAAGGGCGCCCGAGGTATACCGTTCCATCTGCGGCATCGCTTGTCAGTCTGCAGTTCGTCATCAATAAACCGAGCGGCTTTGCGATATGCGTGCTCGCAGCTGTTACATAACCGTTGTTGGTAGCGGACCCGCGGTCAGCGCTATGGATCTGGCACTCTTCAAACACGGCTCTTGCTCCTCCGAAAATGAAATCGACATCGCCTTCTATATAGCATTGATAAAAATATTGTGTACCGTCATTGACAAACAGTGTATCTTGTCTGCCTATAAACCTGACATGTTTGAACGTCATCCTGTTTCCTTTCGCATAAACCGCCACCGCTTGTGTATCGGTCGTATCGACTTTCGTGCGGTCGAACGAGTTTTCAAACGTCAGATTTTCAGCTTCAACATGATCCGCATAAATAAACACGCTTGAACTTCCGGTCGTGCCGTATTTCCCTCCTCCTTCCTTTTCTTTTCCGGCATAGTTGTCATACGTAATCACAGTCTCGTAACGATCTTCGCCGATCAGCTTCACAAACGGCTTTGTAGCCGGAATATGAACGACTTCTTTGTAAACTCCTTTTTTAATGAATATCACTTTCAGTTCCCGACTGTACTCAGGCAAAGCATCGATCGCCTCTTGAACGGTTTGAAATTCGCCGTCTCCATCCTTCGAAACCGTCAGCCTTATAGCAGCTGCCTCCCGATTAACCACTTGAACACTCCCTCTCTTTGAAAACGCTTACTTAAAGGTTTACGACAAAAAGCCGTTTTCCCCTGCCGGAAAACGGCTTGATTTGATCAATCGGCCCATTTCTGTTCGATAACGATTGGCGGATTTCTCATTCATGAGTTTTTCTTTGTCCGGAATACATCAGCGCTTCGTTCATATTCGACATCCACTTCCCCGAGCCGGTGATTGACAATGCGCGCCGCCGCAAATAAATAATCGGACAGCCGGTTGACGTATGGCAGCGCAAGCGGCGGAATGTCTTCTTCTTTGGCCAAAGCGACAATCTTTCGTTCAGCTCTTCTGATGACCGTTCTCGCCGCATGCAAAAATGATGCCGCTTCTGTTCCGCCCGGAAGAATAAACTTGGTCAGCCGCGGCGCTTCCTCGACATAGGCATCAATTCGTTCTTCAAGCATGGTGATTGATTCAGTCTTGAGCTTGCCTTCTTCCTGAACATTGACATACGCCAAATCAGTGCCGCAGTCGAACAGCTCATGCTGGATGGCGGTCAACTCTGACAGAACATCTTGAAACAGCGCTTCTTCTGCTTTTAAATAAGACTGAGCCAGCCCGATGAAACTGTTTGCTTCATCCAATGTGCCGTACGCTTCCACTCTAAGATGATCTTTATCCGCCTTTCCGCCAATTAAACTCGTTTTTCCCTTATCGCCTGTTTTTGTGTATAGTTTCATTTCATTCTCCCTTCTTTATTACTTGTTTCTATAGTATACCCTGTTTCTATCGGCTGCAGGAATCGTTTCATTATGAAACAAAAAAACAAATAGCAATCATCAAGATAAAGTTTTGTTGAATAAAGAAACACTCAATTTTATAATAGACATGAAAACGGTTTTATTCAAAGACAGGTGGGATGAGGATGGAATTGAATCAGCAAACGGCGATTATTACCGGTGCAAGCCGCGGCATCGGCAAAGCTGTTGCAGAGACGCTTGCGGATAAAGGGGCAAATGTCGTCATCAACGGGACAAACGAAGAATTGCTCAAGTCCCTGTGCACACAATTGAATACTGAGAGAAAGCGCGCTTCTTATGTTGCAGGTGATGCCAGTTTGCCAGAAACAGCCTCGCTTCTCATAGCTGAAGCAAAACAGCAGTTTGGGCGGATCGATATTTTGGTCAACAATGCGGGCATTAATTTGCGGAAAACGACCATTGATACATCGCTTGAAGAGTGGAAAAGAGTGATAGATTTAAATTTAACCGGCACCTTTCTCATGTGTCAGGCTGTCATCCCGGAGATGATCACGCAGGGCGGCGGAAAAATTGTAAACATGAGCTCAACGACGAGCAAAACACCGCATCACAATGCCTCTCCTGCTTACGGTGCATCGAAAGCAGGCATCAACTATTTAACGATGCATTTGGCAAAGGAGCTCGCTGCACACCGCATTTATGTCAACGCCGTCTGCCCGGGACCGATTGAAACGGATATGAGCAAGCAGTGGAGCGAGGAGTATCGCGCAGCTGTCATTGAGCGGATTCCGCTGAAAATGATCGGCTCACCCGAGCATGTCGCAAACGTTGTCGCCTTCCTAGCCTCTGATCAATCTGATTTTATAACGGGCGAAACCATTAATATTAACGGCGGGACCTACATGAACTAAAAAGAAGAGCCTCCTTAACTGGAAGGCTCTTCTTTTATATATATGCCGCTCAAGCGGACCGGACGGACAGCACGATCGCCTGTCTCACTGCTTCTTCTAAACTCGCAGGATCAGCTTTGCCGGTTCACTCATTATCCAAAGGCTGTTCCATGGTCAACACTCGTACGGATCATCGGCAGGCCGACTGTAATGCTCACACCGGCCTTAAGGCCAAGCGGACCGTGTCCTGGATCGTCATACATCGCCACCACTATATCAAAGTCGCCTCTCACTGCTCTGAAGAAAAGCGTGCCAGCGGGCAGCGGACCGAATGCCTGCGGTCAACGCCAGGAACAATTTTCTCTTCTCCTTCTCCATGTCCAAACAAACCATTCTCACTGCCATGGGGGGTCATGCCGCATACGGAGATTTTCGGCTGCGGAATGCCTGCGCGAATGAGCGTGTCATACGCCAATTGAATTGTCGTGTACACCCGTTTCACATCACGAGGGAGTCCCTTCAAACGATTGGGACAGCCTCTCGAACTTAAATCATAAATGATATACCCTTCATTCCATCAAGTGCTGCGCGCTCAAACGGCTTTATTCTTGACCGGCAAAGGCCCATGTTTGCGGAACACGTACATATTTAATCGCCTGACGGTAGTACGTAAAGGCAATATGCAGATCACCGTCTTTCCCCTGCTTGATCGACGGATAGGAAAATTCGCGGTTGAGCTTGTCTTTTGAGTTGTTCGTCATCGCATAACCATCGCCGACTTCGATGTTTCTTTTGACAGGCCATGTGATGCCGCCGTCCTGTGAAAGGGCCAATGTCATCGGCGCCCTCGGAGCTCCCCAAAAGGCAGGCCGCGCTTCTGTGTCAACACCTGTTTTTGTATCATCCTCCTCCTCAATTTCATCGTATAAAGATGCTCTTCTTTCGGTCGTTTCATTCGCATTCATATGATTGTATACGAGAGCAAGCGTCCCATCTTGAAGGGCTGTAAATTGAATGGAGGAGTTGTTGTTCGGCAACTCCGTCGGCTCAGGCTCTGACCAGGTGCGGCCGTTATCAATAGAGCGGCTCGAATAAATCGAGTCTGCAAAACGGCTTCTAAACAGCGCAAGCAATGTGCCGTCGCGCAGTTTTTCAATATTCATATGAACACAGCCGGTACTGCCCGGCACCTTCACTTCCTCCCATGTCTTGCCTTTATCAGACGAAATTTTCACCGCGCTGATGTCACGGTTTCCAGTCCATTTCACGCCCGGCAAGGTGATGCAGTAAAAGACAGGCAGCAGCCAATCGCCGTTATCCAGAACAATGAGCGGCTGGCGGATAAAAGTCCCGGCTTCGGCAAACAACGTGTCAATCTTACTCCATGTCCGGCCTCTATCGTCTGAAGTCCGGTATCTGACAATCGCTGTATCCTGATTGCCGGAAAGCTGTGCCGTATACATAAGCCAAAGCCGGCCGTCAGGCTCTTGAAAAAGCACAGGATTTTGTTCGGAGCGGGAAGGATCATCTGACAGCTTTTCTGCCTGTGTCCACTCATCGCTTCCTCTTTCAAGCCTTGACATGTAAATCGATATATCAGGAATGCCTTCCTGCGTTCCCCCAAACCAGACGCACAACAGATCACCATTATCCAGCTCCAGCAGGTTGGCTGCATGGTTTTGCGGGCAGTCTGTCGGCAAAAACGCATCCTTTCTGGCCGGGTCAGTTTTATTTTCTCTGATGCGCCCATCTATCGGCAGGGAAGTTTCACTTTGTTTCATCACAATTCCTCCTCCACATTTGACTCTTTTTTCGCAGGCGAGCTGATCAGACGGTCTAATACGAGCACAATAAACGGGACAATGATGGCGATGTACATGTTATCGATGCCAAACGGATTGTCCAGTAAATACCATACCGTCGTCGTAATACCTGAAAGCGTCAGACCAATTGTTGCTCCGCGGTTTGAATTGAAATATGGCAAATAAAAGCCCATCGCCGCCACAACGGCAATTGATGTGCGAAGCGCCCTCGTAAAGAAAGAAAGCGTTAACAATTCAGGCGCCAGCGCAACGCCGAGCAGCGGAATAAAACCGATGATAATCGAAACATATCTCGTGATTTTCATGCGCTGTTCCGGTGTCGGGTTTGCTTTCGGCACATAAAAATCATCAATGATCAGCGTCGTTGTCGCCAGCGCAACCGTCGAAACGCCGACGAAAATAGACGCCACAAGGGATGTCGCCACAACCGCGCTCAGCACAGGATTCATGTGCTGCATAAACACCGGGAATGCGTAAATTGGATCAATATCCGGGTACAAATACCGTGCAGCAACGCCGATGACTCCAATGGCAATCGCAAGCGGCAGACAAAGCAGCGCTGCATACAGCGTCGACTTCTTTGCATCTTTCTCACTTTTCGATGATGTAATAGCCTGTATAATAAACTGAGTCGCGAAAATCGCCCCCATGTTGCCGATAAACCAGGCGCCGATTGTCCCCCATCCGATGCTGCCGTCCCAAGTGAAGAAATGCTCCGGCAACTGCTGCGTCATCGGCTCCCAGCCTTTTGTCAAATAGAGGGCAACCCCTAAAGTGATCAGAACCCCAGCATATTTAACAAGAGAATGCAAAATCGTCACCCAGGCAACGCCCTTCATTCCGCCAAACGTAAAATAAAAGGTGCTGACAATCGCTGTAATGATCGCACACGTCATCAGCGGCAAACCTAAAATAGACGAAATTGCCGCCGATCCGCTTAAATAGTTTCCAAGATTCACAAGTAAAAGGGCTACAATCATAATGATAGAAACGACTAGCTTGGTCGAACGGCCAAACTTTTCACTAATAATGCCGGAGATCGTATATTGGCCTGTTTTATAAAATTTCCCGGCTAAGAAGTAGGAAAAAATAAAAAATGCAATCGAGACCGTTACAATCGACCATGAAGCCGCTAAACCATGTGTATAAGCTGATTCAGCGGTCCCAATTGTCGATTTGGTGCCGATGAATTCACTCATCAGCAGAATGCCGACAACAATCGCCGGCAGCGTTTTGGCAGCATTGTTGAATTCCGAACTTGATTTACTGCGAAACCGCATCGTCAGCCACGTCGTAAAAAGAATGTAAACCACAATCACTGCCAAAATAAACGTTATGATCGAACCGCTTAAGACATCCACCCAAACTCCCCCTTTGTTTGTGAGCCATTTACAGGCTCATGGTGAAAACCATGTACAGATCCCGGTACCTACATATCCAGCAATTTCAAATAGACGGCTTCAATCTCCGCAATGGACATCGGCTTTGGATTGTTATCCATGAGCCGTTTGACGTCGGCTGCCGCCTCTGCAAGCGACGGAACATCCTCTTTTGATACCCCGAATGTCTTTAAATTTTGCGGAATGTTCAAATCAGCGGTCCACTCTTCAATTTTCCGTATGACCCGCTCTGCTTGACTTGCCTTCGAACCCTTTGGTTCAATTCCAATCACGCCAGCCACATCCGAAAGACGGTCAATCACATGATCCGCATTGAAGGCCGTTACATGCGGAAGCAGCATTGAATTGGCCACCCCGTGCGAAATTTTGTATTTTCCCCCGAGCGGGTAAGCCATCGCATGAACCGCCGCTGTTCCTGCGCTTGTCAAGGCCATTCCGCCATACATGGCGCCAATGAGCATTTTTTCTCTCGCTTCCAGATTATCTCCATGATGGTAGGCCTCCTGAATACTGGAGGAAATCAGTCTCATAGATTCAAGCGCAAACATGTCGCTGAATGGGTTTGCTTTGTTGGAAATATAGGATTCGAGTGCGTGTGTAAATGCATCCATTCCGGTTGCAGCTGTGATCGCTTTTGGAAGACCGGTCGTCAAAACCGGATCTAAAATCACAACCGACGGCAGCAGATAGGGACTGACCATACCAATCTTTAATTCTTTCTCCGGGAACGTCACAATCGCATTCGGCGTCACCTCTGACCCTGTTCCGGATGTTGTCGGAATCAGCACAAGCGGAACGCCGGGCTTTTCAACAAGATTCGTGCCAATCAAAGCAGAAATCGGTTTTTCATTTGTTTTCAGAACAGAGAGGATTTTAGCCGCATCTAGCACACTGCCTCCGCCAATTCCTAGAATCGCGTCATGGCCTCCTTCAGAAAAAAGCTGAAAAACCTCTTCGATATTTTGTTCCGTCGGCTCCGGCTGTATATCGGTGTTAATTTCACTTGAGATGCCTTTTTCGGCCAGCACCTCTTTCATTTGGTCTGCATAGCCGAGAGAAACGATCGACGGCTGAGTTAAAATAAACACCGAACGAATCTGATTCAAGCCGGTCTGATCTAAGTGATCGCCAAGCAAATTGAGTGAATGTGCACCAGCCTCAATTCGGGCGGCCGTTTGAAAATGATAAAGCGTCTTCATAACCTCACTGCTCCTTTGCCATTTTTACTTCAATTCCGTAGCCTTCGAGCATCTTTTTCACTTTTAGCAGCGGCTCTCCCGACAGCTCTGCAATCGGACTTTTAGGCGGCCCGACGGCAATGCCGGCAAGCTCTGCTGCTTTTTTTAGCGGTGCCGGCAGTGAACCGAGTGAAAACGTATCACGAATTGGTTGCAGCTGCTGTTGATAGCGCTCGCTCTCTTCAATGTTTCCTTGTTTAAAAGATTCATAGATTGAAACAACGGTTTGCGGAAGCACATTGGCTGTGGCAGCTACAGCACCTGTTCCACCCGCCTTCAATGTGTCTAAAATCAATGAATCAGTTCCTGCCAGGACGGAAAAGGACTGTTCTTTTGTACGCTCAAGATACGCCTTAATATTGGCGAAGCTGCCGCTGCTGTCCTTAATGCCGATAATGTTCGGCAATGCCGCAAGCCTTTCAACCGTTTCGGGCTCCAGTGATACGCCTGTTCTCGACGGAATGTTGTAGAGCAGGACAGGAAGCGTGACATTTTCAGAGACCGTGCGGAAGTGTTGATACAATTCCTCCTGCGAAGGTGCGACAAAGTATGGCGTAATAATCGAAAGAACATCCGCTCCGATATCCGCCATTTGATTGGATAAGGAAATGGTCGCCTCAGTACTGTTTTCTCCTGCCCCGATGAAAACAGGCACTCGTTTATTAACCGCTTTTACAACTGTTTCAGCAATTTGAAGCTTTTCCTCTTGCGAGAATAAATGAAATTCGCCATTTGTCCCTAAAGCAAAAATGCCATGGACGCCTGAATCAATAAGATCATTCACCAGCTTTTCGGCTGCGCCCGCATGAAAAGCCTGTTCTTTTGTAAGCGGTGTCAGTATGGCAGGGATAATCCCCTCTACTTTCAAGTGATCTCGCCTCCTCTGTTGCATTTTTAAACATTTAAATAGTAAAACGCTTTCACAAATTTTATTATAAAGGTGTTATGATTCATTTAACAACACATTTTTTCGAATTCGGGACAAAAGAATGAATCCTCACCTTCAGCTGATGCGTTTTAAAACAATAAAAAAACCTGTCCAAAGACAGGCCCAAATTTAACCTTTTAAAACTTTAACACAAGCCGCTGTTTTATTTTGAATTTCTGTAAAAAAGGCAGTTTGATACGCTGACCGGCCGGATTGAGTGGCCGCTACAAGCACATCGCTGCACGGAATATGGTGCTCGGCTGCGGCATTTGCTGCAGCACTTATCGCCGTTACAAATTGACCATCTTGCAAACAGCCGTCAACTAACACCCATATGATCAAACGCCCCGCCGTATCTTTCATACCGACGATGCAAAGATCACCCTTTTCCGACACAATATGACAGTCAGCCAATTTAGCATCATGTTGGATAAACAGCGTTTCCTGTTCATAGGCTGACAGGTCATGCGGCAATCCAGAGTTGTTTCCGCTTGCGAAGACAAGCTTTCGTCTCCATGCAAAGCCTGTTTCAGAGGACAGAAGACGCAGCGGGCGGTCTGCCGAAAATGCGATGCCATGCGGCAAATATTGTTCAATCCGCTCTTTTAAAAAGAGGGGCTCGGTTTTCTCCGGAATGGTTTTCGCCTTGATCGTAAACTGCGGATTTGCACGCTGAGGATGGTCCAGCGCTGTGATGCCCGTATCATACACTCTTCCGATACCCTCGGCAGAAAGGGCGGCTTCCGGGCGGTCAAGAACTTCCGCCTTTCCATCTTTCAACAACAGCAGGCGGTCACAGTATAAACTCGCAATATTCACATCATGAAACACCCCGACCACTGCAAGTTTGGATGCAGCCGTTTCTTGTTTCATTAAATCAAGCAGACTCTTTTGAAATGACAAATCGAGAAAACTCGTCGGTTCATCAAGCAGCAAATATTCGGGTTCCTGGGCAAGTGCCTGTGCTAAATACACCCGCTGCTGCTCTCCGCCGCTCAGCTCATGAATGGATTTTTGAGCGAAACGAAGCGTGTCTGTCTGCTTCATCACCCTCTTCACGATATCATGGTCTTCCGCTGTCAGCTGCCGAAAAAGGCCTGATTGATACGCGTAGCGGCCAAACTGTACCGTTTCCTCCACCGTAAAGGAAAAGGCCTGCTCCGTTTTTTGAGGAAGGACCGCCATTTTGCGAGCGAGCTCTTTCGTTTGGTACGCCCCGACTGAACGGCATTCAAGCAGCACCTCGCCGCTTCGAGGCGCGATTGTTCCCGACAACATTTTCAGCAAAGTAGTTTTTCCGCTGCCGTTCGGACCAAGAATTCCTAAAAATTCACCCGGCTTTACAGCAAAGCTGATGTCCTGTAAGACATCCGTTTTTCCGTAGCCGCCGGACACACGGATGACATCAATCATGAATTCGCCCTCCCCGGTAGCGCCGAATCAAAATAAACCCGAAAACAGGCGCTCCTATCAGTGCGGTAATAATACCGATCGGCAGCTCGGACGGCTCAATGATGGTTCTCGACAAAAGATCTGACAGCACAAGGAACGAAGCACCGTTCAGCATCGAGAGCGGCAGAAGATGACGGTGATCCGTAATAGAGAAAAGCCGGATAAAATGCGGAATGACGAGACCGACAAAGCCAATGGTTCCAGACACAGCAACCGCACTGCCAGTTAAAATAGCTCCCGCCAACAGAACGACATACTTACTTCGCTTCACATTCACACCGAGGAGCCTCGCTTTTTCCTCGCCATAAGTCATCACATTCAGTTCTCTCCCGCTGATCAAAAGCGCGGCAGCACCAACCGCAAAAAAGGGCAGAAACAGCGCGATATAACCCCAGCCTCTCATCGATACACTGCCGAGCAGCCAGTGGACGATCGGTTTTAAATCATCGCCGGTCAATGCGATCATGAGAGAAATAAGCGCACCCAAAAAAGAACTGAAGATGATTCCTGTCAAAATCAAAGCAGACAGGGTCAATGAAGGGTGTACGAGCCGCGCAAAGAACAAAACCAAAAAAATCACGACAACGGCCGCGGCAACGCTTAAAAACGGCAGTGTAAAACTTCCGATCACCGGCAGCTGAATCCCAAAAAACAGCGTGACCACTGCACCGACGGCCGCGCCTGACGAAATGCCGAGCGTATACGGATCTGCGAGCGGGTTTTTCAAGAGCCCCTGAAACCCGGCTCCCGCAGCAGCAAGCCCCGCGCCGACAAGAGCGGCCAGCACCACCCTCGGCAGTCTGATTTTCATGATGATGTTCGCCTCTGTCGGATCGGGATTTAACCCTTGAATACCAAACCATTCGTTCAAAAAAACCTTGATAATAGAAGGAATGGGAATCTCCAAAGATCCGATAGAGATTCCCATAAGAACAGATGCCGACAGAAACATCAGGCTGAAGGCATATGCCGCGAAGCGGTTATTTTTTAAAAACGTCAGGGTAAATATGTTCAGCAAGCTCTTCGACCCCTTTGATCAATCGCGGCCCCGGACGGGTCACGAGGTCAGGGTCCACGTCGTATACTTCGTTATTTTTGACCGCTTTTACACCGTTCCAGCCGCTTCGTTTTTTAATTTCGCTGACTGCGGATTTACCGTTTGTCGTCACGATCGCATCGGGATTCAGCTTGACGATCGCTTCTTCCGTTATTTTGGTCCAGCCTTTCTGCGCGGAAGCGGCATTTTCCGCATGGATCGCTTCAAGCATTTCATCCATAAAGGTGCCTTTTCCGGTCGTATAAATGTCCGGAGCCGGAGACACTTCGACAAATACTTTCTTTTGATCGTCTTTAGATATGCCGGCAGCTTTTTCTTTTATGTCAGCCAGGTCAGATTTCATGCCCTTGATCAGGCTTGCCGCTTGATCCTCTGCACCGGCAGCTTTTCCGATCATTTCGATGGACTGGTACGCCTCTTTAAAAGAGGCCGCATCATTCACGGTCACCACCGTAATTCCTGCATCCTCCAGCTGCTTTAGCCCTTCTTTGGCACTCTGCATGCTCGATGCGTGGGCCAAGACCAAGTCGGGATTTAACGAAATGATTTTTTCTGTGTTGAATTCCATGCCCCCGATTTTTTCAACGTTTTTCACTTCTTTTGGATATGTATCAAAATCCGTCACGCCGACGACTTTCTTCCCCAGGCCAAGGGCGTATGTAATTTCGGTATTGCTCGGCATCAGAGAGACGATTTTCTTCGGTTCTTTTTCAATTTTGACCTCTTGTCCTGAAGCATCTTTTATGGTGACCGGAAACGCTTCAGCCGCCTTCTCCTGTTTTTGCTGTTCTGCCGGTTTTTGCGCTTGACCGCAGCCGCTAAGAACGCCGGCGGCCAACAGCAGTGACAGCAATAAAAGCCCTAACTTCTTCATTCTGCTTCCTCCTCGGGATAAAATAAAAACATCTCTACTCAGTAAAGATGCAGTAAACCAGGAACGTACAAAAAAAGAGCACATCGCTTATACCGCATCTGTCTTCGCAGATAACGCGGTCATCATCCAGGCGGTTATTCCGGCTTGCGGTTGATCGCTCCCGGCCCGCCGAACTGCTCGCGGGGGGCTCTCTCGCCGGCTCCCCTATTAGCCGCTTCTGGGCAGCGCCTTTCTGACTCATTCGTGTCCTAATTTCGGAATTATTATACTATAATCGACACAGGTCTGTATATGAGATTCTGAAAAGGAGATTTTCAACTGAAAAACGTTGTTTTTGCTAAAGTATTTACGATATATTGCATATAGAGAAAGGGTGGTTTTATGCCGATACCGAAAAACTATACGCCGCAGGTCAGACTTTCAGCAAAGGAAAAAGCGTTTCATCAATTGCAGCGCTGGATTGTCGACGGAACCCTTGAACCCGGCGAAAAAGTCACGGACGTCGATCTGGCCGAAGCGCTCGGCGTCAGCCGCACACCGGTCAGAGAAGCGCTTCAGCTCCTCGAATCTCAAGGTTTTGTGGAAATGAAGCCGGGAAAAGAAACAAAGATCACGCTTATTCATCCCGATGATGCGCTGGCCGTCTATCCCCCGCTCGCACATCTTCAGGCTCTGGCGGCAGAACTGGCAACGCCGCTTTTGACTGAAGAAGAGATCACCGAGCTCAAAAAACTCGCGGCTCAATACGAAGCCGCTTTTAAAGAGGAGCGGAACCACGATGCAGCTGAACTGGACGAACAGTTCCACCATTTGATTACAGAAGCGGCTAAAAACCCGTATGTTCTTCAGTTTTCCGCCGTTCTGCAGCTTCATGTCAGACGGATGAAGTATGTGTTTTTCAATCGGCCGTCTGCTCCGAAACTGCAGTCCGCCGCCGAGCATTGGGAAATCATCGCCGCTTTTGAAAAAAACGATCCGAAATTGGCAGCTGAAGTGATGAAAAAGAATTGGCTCCGTCCGATGGAAGATATTCATAAGATTTTAAAAAACAAGGAACAATAAAACGTCAAGCACGATTTTCGACCGAGGTGTCCAGCTGCGATATACTGTTCATTAGATGTTTTTTCATCTTAACTCTTAAAACAAGGATTGATGGCATATGGATTTACAGCTAAAAGACAAACTCGTCCTCGTGACAGGTTCTACTGCAGGTATTGGAAAAGCAACGGCGGAAGCCTTTTTGGCGGAAGGGGCCGAAGTCATCGTGAACGGACGGACAGAAGAAAAAGTCCAGTCAGTCGTTGAGGAACTTTCCCGGCACGGAAACGTTCACGGCATTGCCGCTGATTTATCCGCTCCTGAAGAAAGCATGGCATTGGTCGAAAAAACCGCTAAAATCGGGGAGCTTGATGTCCTCGTCAATAATATGGGCTTCTTTGAAGTGAAGGATTTCACAGAGGTGACAGACGAAGAGTGGCTCAAATATTTTGAAGTAAACGTTTTAAGCGCAGTCAGGCTTTGCCGCGCGTTTCTGCCGGCCATGCTGAAGCGTAATAAGGGAAGGATTCTCAATTTGGCAAGCGAAGCCGGCATCAAACCGCTTCCGCAGATGATCCCTTATTCAATGACGAAAACCGCTCTGATCAGTTTATCAAGAGGTTTGGCCGAAATGACGAAAGGGACAAATGTGACGGTCAACTCCGTCCTTCCGGGACCTACCTGGACGGAAGGCGTCGCCAATTATATGGAGGGTGCCGCAGCTCAGGAGAAAACCGATTTAGACACTTTTGTCAAAGACTATTTCAAAGTGAATGAGCCGACTTCTTTGATTCAGCGCTATGCAAAACCGGAAGAAGTGGCGAGTACGATCGTCTATCTCGCTTCCGAAAAAGCTGCGGCCATCAACGGTTCCGCTCAAAGAGTGGAAGGCGGAATTATCCGCTCCATTTAACAGAAATCCTCTGCCGATCGGCAGAGGATTTTTTCCTTTTGGGTTAAGATCTCTTCTCCAGACCTCCCGTCAGCCTTTCGCGGTCATCCGGCTCAAAACCGTTAAGCCGCTTTAAACATGATGCCCGCCAATTTGCCGACAGTTCCTCCACCTCGAGAAGTTTTTTGATGCCCTCAATATTGTTCTTTTCATGATGCTTGATGCGATTTGCGTAAGAAATCGTGATGCCTTTAGGGTGGCGTGAGATTCGTTTCAGACCACGATCCTTACAGACGAACCCTTCTTTCAGCACGCGAAAGTAAAAACCCGTAAATCCGGTGTTCTGTACCTTCAGTATCATATCGGGCATACCGTACCTTACGGTTAGTTTATAGCAAGGCTGCCTTGGCTGGCTCACCTGTACAACAGCTTCACCCAGCTGAAAGATATCGCCGATATGAACGTCATCCTCCAGCAGACCCTTGATCGTTAAATTTTCGCCAAATGCTCCGTATTCCAGCTTTCTTTGCAGTTCCTTTTCCCAAAAGAGATAATGTTCATACGGATAGACACACACTGCTTTTTCCGCGCCACCATGATGAACGAGATCCCCCTGTCCGTCCCCCGCAAAATTAGTAGATGACAGGAAGATAGGGCCGCTTGCCGGCTTCTTGTATATTCCGGTAGACACAGCTTTATTTTGAAACTGAATTGCCTCTGGCTTCCCTACATTGATCGAAAGGATATCGGCATATTCCATTCATATCACCTCTTACATTCAAATGTCCTGCAGACGGCAGCGGCCGAACAGCAACGCTGCACATCTCTTTTGAGATTTAAGTATAATCGACCTCTTATCATAAAACCATTCAATCGTTATTATAAAAACAATAGGTTAAACCTATCGTTGAGTTTCGTCTGTTTTTTATAATGGAGAGGAGGAAAAAGCATTGGAGCTAAAGCAATTGGAATATTTCATGGCATTGTGCCGGGAGCTTCATTTTACCCGTGCCGCCGAAAAACTGAATATCGCTCAGCCCTCGCTGAGCCAGCAAATCCGTTTGCTTGAACATGAAATCGGAACGCCTTTGTTTAATCGTTCAGGCAAACGCACCGTAATGACGGAAGCGGGAAAGATTCTGCTTCAGCACTGTTACAATATCTTTCATGAACTGTCACAGGCGCAAGACGCAATCAGCGAGCTCCAAGGTTTAAAGAGGGGAACGCTAAAAATCGGGGCGCTGTTGACCGTGGTTAATTATTTGCTTCCCCGGACCGTGATCGAATTTCACCGCAGCTACCCCAATATTGAATTGTCTGTTTTAGGGCTGAGAACCGGAGATATTTACGACCGGCTGCTGCAAAATGAGCTCGACTTGGGCATTGTAGCCCAGCGGGTGGAACACAGTGATCTGGAAACCGTTCCATTCCTTACCCAGCAGCTCGCCCTCGCAGTGCCTATTGACAATCCGGTTGCAAAACGGCAGTTTGTCACGCTTGACGTGTTAAGGGAGATTCCATCCATTTTGCTGCCTGGGACGTATTTTTTGCGGCAGCTGATCAACGAAAAGTGCCGCACGTTTGGATTCGAACCTCGGCCAGTCATGGAAATGACAACGATGGAATCGATCATGAACATGGTTGGTAAAGGCATTGGCGCCACCATTTTGCCGAAAGGCTATCTCGATGATATTGGAAATAAATCCATTCAGACGATTCCGATTCAAATGCCGGATTTGACGACGGAAATCAGCATCGTTTACCGTAAAAACAAGCATATGTGCGCTGCAAGCCGGGTGTTTATTGAACTGCTGATTTCCTCGGTCAAAAACGAAACCGCTGATGCGCCGCCGCGTTAAAAGAAAGATCCTCTGCATGTCTGCAGAGGATCTCTGTTTAGACTTCGTGTGAATCATAGCGTTTTCCATTAATATACAGATTCGAAAAAACAGGGTCTTTCACATGTTTCAGTTCCATCGGAATATCGACGCCGTCGATCTCGGAATCAGTCACTTTCAGACCGGTGACTGGAGAATGATCGTACGCCAGCACCCTGATCCCGTATTGTCCGCCCATGCTTTCCAGCTGCTCAACATCAATGTTGCGGACGACGGGCTTGAAATCTCCGGCGTTCCCTTCTTCATATTCCATATCGATGGCGATCACTTCGCGCTTCAAGCTTTTGACCGTATTTTTGTGAAAGTAGATGTTTTCAAGAACACCGCCGCGCACCGAATTCGTTTTAATGCGGAGGGCTCTGTCCAAGTTCGGGCTGTCCATGAGGTTTCCCTCGGCGATGACATTCTTCACGCCGCCGGAAATTTCGCTTCCGATCGTGACCCCTCCATGCCCGTCTTTCATTTCGTTATGTTCAATGACAATGTTCTCCGATGGCATGTTGATCCTTCGTCCGTCGGCGTTTCTTCCCGATTTGACGGCGATGCAGTCATCTCCATTATCAAAATGGCAGCCCTTGATCACCACGTTTTTGCACGATTCCGGGTTGACTCCGTCGGTATTCGGACCGTGTCCGATGACCTTGATTCCGTCCACTGTCACATTCTCGCAAAGCACGGGATGAACTTGCCACATCGGCGAATTCAGCACGGTGACACCTTGAATCAAAATATCTTTGCAGCGATACGGCTGAATGAAGTTCGGCCGCAAATAATGCCCTTTTCCAAACTGCCGCTCAGTGACCGGGACACCGCGCTCAGCCATTTCAAACAAAGCATTTCGGTCTTTTTCCTGTGAAGACTGGCCGTTCGTTCCCCTTTTCCACGGCCACCAATGCTCGTCATCACCTTGGCCGTCAAGCGTGCCCTTTCCGGTTATTGCAATATTTTCGGCTTCGTAAGCATAGATGAGCGGTGAATAATTATAGAGCTCGACGCCTTCGAACCTCGTCAGCACAACGGGGAGATAATCTTCCGGGTTCTGACTGAATTTGATCACCGCTCCTTGTGCAAGATGAAGCTCCACATTGCTTTTCAGTCTGAGTGCACCGGAAAGAAACACGCCTTCAGGAACTGCTACTCTTCCACCGCCTGCTTTGTGGGCTTGATCAATCGCCTTCTGTATCGCTCCCGTCGCATCCTTTTTTCCGCTTCCGTCAGCCCCAAACGCTGTAACATCAAATGATCGATCAGGAAATACCGGAACCTTCAGCGTCTTTAGAATCTCGTCTTTTATTTTCTGCATACTCACGTTACCGCCCCCTTTACAATGTAACGCCTGTTTTAAATATCGCAAGCTCCCTGAAATCGTTTATCTCATTGTTCAGCTGCCTGCCGCCCGCGACTTCGATCAAATATGCTGTCAACTCTTTCAAAACGTCATCTTCTGACCGGTTTTCGAGCACCCTTCCCGCATTAAAATCGATCCAGTGGCGCTTCGCCTCATAAATCGCTGTATTTGTCGAAATTTTCATCGTCGGCACAAAGGTGCCAAAAGGCGTGCCCCGCCCTGTCGTAAATAAAACGATTTGACACCCTGCAGCGGCCAGTGCGGATGAAGCAACAAGGTCATTTCCCGGAGCGCTCAGCAGGTTCAACCCGTTCTTTTTCAAAACGTCCCCGTATTCCAGAACATCCGTCACCTTTGAAGTGCCGGCTTTTTGCGTACAGCCGAGCGACTTATCCTCTAATGTCGTAATGCCGCCTGCTTTGTTGCCCGGAGACGGGTTTTCATAGACGGGCTGCCTGTGATCGATAAAGTACTGTTTAAAATCGTTGATTAAGCGGACGATTTTATGAAACACTTCCTCATTTTCAGCCCGCTCCATCAAAAGCGTTTCCGCTCCAAACATTTCAGGCACTTCTGTCAAAACCGCCGTTCCCCCTTGGGCGATCAGAAAATCGGAGAGCCGGCCGAGCAGCGGATTTGCGGTAATGCCGGAAAATCCATCAGATCCGCCGCACTTCAAACCGATCTTCAGTTCAGAAAGCGGAACATCTTCACGCCGGTCACCTTTTGCATGCTCATAAATTTCTTTTAACAGTTTGACGCCTTCCGTGACTTCGTCTGATACTTCTTGAGAAAGCAGGAACTTGACCCGGCTGTGATCATAATCGCCGAGCGCTTCGCGGAATTCATGGATGCTGTTGTTTTCACAGCCAAGTCCCAGTACAAGGACACCGCCTGCATTCGGGTGTTTGACGGCATTCGCCAAAATCGTTCTCGTGTTGATATGATCATCGCCAAGCTGTGAACAGCCGTACTGATGCTTTAATACGTGAACGCTTTCAAAAGGGACGATAGAGCCGACCTCAGCTTTAAATTCTTTGATGATCAGCTCTGCAATGCCATTTACACAGCCGACAGTCGGTACGATCCATAGCTCGTTTCTGATTCCCGTTTTTCCGTCTTTTCGTTTAAAGCCTTTAAATGTGAGCGGTTCTTTTTGATAGCGGTTTTCCGTAAATTTCGGCTTGTAGCTGTATTCTTCGACACCGCCCAAATTCGTTTTCACATTTTTTGTATGCACCCACTCCCCCGTCTGAATCATGTCAGTGGCGTGCCCGATCGGAAAGCCGTATTTGATGACGTCTTCATTTTCAGCGATGTCTTTTAAAGCAAACTTATGGCCTTTCAAAATCGTTTCCTTGATCACGATGGTCCGTTCTCCTGCAGTGACCGTTTCACCGGTTTGCAATTCTCTTAACGCAATGCCGACATTATCTTGAGGATTGATCATCAAGCAGTCTTTCATCACATGTCCCCCAGCTCAGCCATTTGGCTGTTCATCATTTTTTTCAGCGCCTTCCTCATTCCCGTTTGTTTCATGTCCCTTAAATATTCAGCCGTCTTGTCCGTCAACCCGGAAACGTCGTTCAGGTTTTGCCCCCATACTTTTTCAAACCCGAGAACATGGAACGCGATGTTTGAAACGTCTGTCTCTTCTGTCCAGAGCCGTTTGAGAAAAGCCAGCACCTCATCGTCGTCAGACAGCGGAATGGCCTCATCTTCCCGTTTTCCTTGGTAAAAATAAATTAAAGCGCTTAAAGCAAATACGGTTCGAGCCGGAAGTTTGCCAGTTCGTTCCGCATATTCCATTAAGACGGGCAAATTTCTGACTTTGAATTTTGCAAAGGAATTTAAGGAAATATCGATCAGCTTGTGACGGATAAACGGGTTTTTAAAGCGGTCGAGAATCTCTTCCACATAGGCGTCAAGCTCACTGCCGGGCATATCGATCGTCTCGAGCACTTCACGCTGAATCAGCTCTTTCACAAATGATCCGATAAGTTCGTCATCAGCCGCTTCACGAACCGTCTCAAGGCCTGCCAAATAAGCGATCGGCGTCATCGCGGTATGGGCGCCGTTTAAGATTCTCACTTTTCTCACCCGGTACGGCGTCACATCTTTGACAAACTCGACATTCAGACCGGCCTCATGAAGCGGAAGCTCGTCTGGAAGCCATTTCGGCCCTTCAATCACGAACAAATGATACGGCTCCGCCGTCACCATCAGAGAATCGCGATAGCCGGCCGCGTCTTCAAGCCGGTGTGCATTTTCTTGCGGGAATCCCGGTACGATCCTGTCTACAAGCGTATTGCAAAACACATTTGACTCCTCAAGCCAATCGATGAACCCCTGTTCAAGCGCCCATTCGTTCGTATAGCGCAGCACAATCTCTTTCAGTTTTTTCCCGTTATCTTCAAGCAGCTCACACGGGAGGATCACCAGGCCTTTTTCCCTGCTTCCCTGAAAAGTCAGGTAGCGTCTGTATAACAGCGCAGTCAGCTTCCCCGGATAGCTCTTCTGCGGACGGTCGGACAGCCGGTCTTCCTCGATATATATGATGCCGGCCTCTGTCGTATTTGAAAAGACAAAGCGCAAATCCGGCAGATCGGCCAGCTTCATAAATTCATCATAGTGTTCATAGCTGCTGACGACTCTGCTGATTGTTGTAATGACAGCAGAATCGCGAACCTCCCGTCCTTCCCGGAAGCCTTCAAGATAAAGCGTGTAAAGCCCATCCTGTTCTTGAAAGGCCGTTACTGAGCCGCGGCGCGGAGGCACAACAACGGCGCTGCCGTTAAAATCGGTTTCTTCATTCAATCTATGAATCTGCCAGTCAATAAACCCCCTCATAAAGTTACCTTCCCCGATTTGCAAAATCCGTTCGGGACGGCTCGGCTTAGACCTTATCCGTTTGGACAGCCTCTCCATTTCAATTCCCTCCTCACTTTTGCACACGTTCACATTTTACAGCGCATCAAAAATGATGCTATAGATGCTTAACTGAATTGCGAATGATCAGCTCCGTGCCGATGAGCGTCTGCCTGCCTTCTGCCTGCGGATTTTCGATCAGTGACAACAGGCTTTCCGCACCAAGCATGCTGATTTTTTCCGTCGGTTTTTTTACCGTCGTCAATGACGGTGTCGTATACGCCGAAAATCCGCTATCGTCAAAGCCGATGATCGACATATCGTCAGGACAGCGTTTCCCGTTTGCATAAAGGGCGTTCATCGCGCCGATCGCCATATCATCATTGGCGCAAAACAGGGCTGTCGGAGGGTTCTTCAGCTTCAGCAGCGTTTCAGCCGCACGAAAGCCGCTTTGCATCGTATAATCACCTTGAACGAGGTATTCGCCGGGCATGTCAAGATTTGAGTCGCGAAGCGCTCGAAGAAAGCCTCCTTTTCTTTCTTGAGACGATTTAAAACTTTCTTTCCCCTGCACCATGGCGATCCGTCTGTGGCCGTTTTTGATCAAGTATGAAGCAGCGAGGAAAGCGCCCTCGTGTTCATTCGCCAAAATATTGACGACGGAGTGCCCTTCGATTTTTCTGTTCAGCACGACGACCGGAATATTCTGTTTGAGGACATGCTCAATAAAAGCCTGATCCTGTTCACTTTGGCTGATTAAAATCATGCCGTCATAGCGGTTGCGGTGAATGGATGACAAATCATGATAATCGTCAATCCCCCTGACAACCATATTATAGTTTTCATCGATCACCTTGTTGACGCCGCGCAGGATGTCTGCAAAGAAACTTGAAGACGTCCCGTCTGTCAGGCTTGTTAAAAACAGACCGATCGTAAAAGACTTTTGCGTAACAAGGCTTTTCGCATTAAAATTCGGTTTATAATTCATTTCGGCTGCGATGTCGAGTATTTTCTTTTTCGTGTTCTCTTTTATCAGCGGACTATTGTTCAGCGCTCTGGATACTGTGGTGTGCGATACATTCGCCAGCCTGGCGATATCTTTAATCGTTACTGACATTGTTTTTTTACCCGCCTTTTCTTGCTGTTGTTACCATCAGTTTACCATATCAAAAGCGCTTTTTAGAAAATGAAATTCCGCTATGGTCTCGCTTCGATTTCCGCGATCATTTCGGCATGCTTCTGATCTGTCAGACGGTACAGGTAGCCGAGAACGAGAATGGCCGCCGTCAGCGCCGCTGCAGGATACAAAAGGAGTATCGCTTTAATGCCGAGCAGCGTCCCCGCTTTTTGGGTCGCATTCGGCACATAGCCGATAATGCTGAGACCGATCCCCGACAGGAAGCCGGAGAGCGACTGAGCCAGCTTTCTCGAAAAGTTAAACAGCGAGTATACCGTTCCTTCTTTCCGTTCCCCTGTTCTCCACTCGCCATAATCGATCGCGTCTGATACAAATGCCCAGGTGATACCGTTCGGAATGCTGATGCCGATAAAGGCGATGCTGGCGAGAATCGTAAAAACAAAGACATTGCCCGGTACGAAAAAATTGATCAGATCCGCACAGACGGAAACCGCGAGCCCCAAAATAGCGGTATGCTTTTTCCCGAACAGCTTCACGAGCTTCGGCAGCATGATGACGCCGATAAAGGATGAGCCGATGATGATAAAGTTCATGTAGGCCATCAGTTCGGCGTTGCCGAGGTTATACTGCGCGAAATAAATCAGCATCGCAGATTTAAGGTTATAGGCTGAAATCGTAAAAATGGTCATGAATATAAGCGTAAGGAGCGGTTTATTCGTAAAAAACGTCTTTGATATTGCTTTGAATGTCACTTTTTCCTGTTTGTACTTCTCATCTTTTACGACAATCCGTTCCTGGCAGTTTCTATAGCAAATGTAGAAAAACAACACACCGAGAAAA
The DNA here is from genome assembly GCF_021043345.1 of Bacillus sp. BS3(2021). NCBI lineage: Bacteria > Bacillati > Bacillota > Bacilli > Caryophanales > Bacillaceae > Bacillus > Bacillus sp. BS3(2021). The sequence goes on along the minus strand of NZ_JAJNDM010000001.1, from coordinate 826,091 downwards.
GACATCAGCCCCATGACGACCGGATAGGCAACCGCAGGGTTGTCAAACCTGACGATCATCGGAATGACAACAATGCTCGTCACAAACAGGGCGCCCAGCGAGCCGGCCTGTCGAAAGGAAGCAAGCGAAGTCCGCTCCACCGAATTTTGCGTCATGGCCGCCCCGAGCGAGCCGTAAGGGATGTTGACAAAGGAATAGCCGAGGCCCCAAAGCATGTATGACGCATAAGCGTATATGAGTTTGCCCGTCGGTGACAGATTCGGCGAGATGAAGGTCAATATCGTCAAAATCGCGAGCACAAAGCTTCCATATAGCAAATACGGCCTGAATTTGCCTTTCGGCCCGATATTCTTCCTGTAGTCGATCGATGTTCCCACAATCGGATCGACAAAAGCGGCAAAAAGTTTGCTCACAAGAAAAATGCCTCCGGCCGCTGCCGCCGGAATACCGGCAACATCCGTAAAAAACTTCAAAAGATAGAGCTGTCCAAGGTCAAACATAAATCCGTTCCCAAAATCTCCAAAACCGTAAGAAACCTTTTCTTTTAAACTTAATTTCTCTTGAGTAGCGGCGACTGTTTCGGTTTGTTTGTTCGTCGATATTTCCATGAAAAAGCAGCTCCTCTGCTAGCCATTTTGTGACTCTAAGCTTTCAAACGATCTTTCACTTCAAACTGGAAATAGTGTTTTGCATTTTCGTAGCAGATCCCTTTGACGATCCGTCCCAGAAGCTCGATATCATCCGGCGCTTCTCCTTTTTCACCCCATGTGCCGATGACATCGCAGAGCAGGCGCCTGAAATATTCATGTCTTGTGTAGGAAAGAAAGCTGCGCGAATCAGTCAGCATACCGATAAAACGGCTTAATAGTCCGATGTTGGCGAGCGATTTCATTTGTTCGAGCATGCCGTCTTTCGTATCGTTGAACCACCAGGCGGTGCCATGCTGGATTTTCCCCGGTATCCGGCCGTCCTGGAAGCTTCCGCAAAGGCTTGAAATCACGACGTTGTCTCGCGGATTTAAAGAATACAAGATCGTTTTTGGCAGCGCGTCTTTTCGGTCAAGAGAATCAAGAAAGCTGCACAAAGGCTTTGCGATGTCCTGATCATTAATCGCATCATATCCCGTATCAGGCCCGAGCTTCCGGTACATTTTGCTGCTGTTGTTTCGGAGGGCGTTAATATGAAGCTGCATCGCCCAGCCCTTCTCCGCATAGCATGTTCCCAAATAGTGCAGGGTAAAGGATTTAAATTTGCACTCTTCCTCAGGCGAGGCGGCTTCTCCGTTCATCACCTTTGCAAAAATCGGACGCACTTCGCTTTCATCTGTTTCCGTGTACATCATTTGATTGATGGCATGATCCGATATCCGTCCGCCTAGTTCATGGAAAAAGTCAATTCTGTTTTTAAGCGCTTTCAAAAAATCGTCATAATTTCCTATCTTCATAGCGCTTGCTGCTTCAAGCTTGCTCACCCAGGCGGCAAAGCCTTCTTGATTGATTTCCAGCGCCTTGTCTGGCCTAAATCCGGGTAAAACGCTTACATAAAAGTCTTCATCTTTCAGCTTCATATGATATTCAAGACTGTCTGCCGGATCATCTGTCGTGACAACCGTTTCAACGTTTGATTTTTCAATCAAGTCTCTGGCGCCGAACCCTTCTCCGGTCAACTGTTCGTTCACCCGCTCCCAAATATGCGGCGCGCTCTTTTCATCAAGCCGTTCATCGATGCCGAAAAACCTTCTCAGTTCCAAATGGGTCCAATGATAAAGCGGGTTTCCGATCGTCATCGGAACCGTTCTTGCCCAGGCGCTGAATTTCTCTTCGTCTGACGCATCTCCTGTAATAAACTCTTCGGATATTCCATTGGCCCGCATGGCTCTCCACTTGTAATGATCCCCGTACAGCCACACTTCGGTCAGGTTTTTAAACGTTTTGTTTTCGTAAATTTCCTTTGGGCTCAAGTGGCAGTGGTAGTCGATGATCGGCATCCCTTTAGCATACTGGTGGTACAACACTTTCGACGTTTCATTCGTTAAAAGAAAATCGTCATTCAAAAACGGCTTCATAAAATCCCCACCTTTCTTTATTTAAATGTTAACGTGAACATTTCTTTTTGCAATACAATGTGAACGTTAACATTTAATCTTATTTTATACGAACCTCGCCTTCTTTTCCATTATTTTCTCAACATAAAAGAAGCCTAAAGGCAATAACCTTTGGCTTCTTCTTTTTCATACCGCTTATTTGGCGGCTTTAGGGTTTTTCTTAAATTCCATCGTAATTTCCGTCCCGCGGCCTGTCCGGCTGTCAACGGCGATGCAGCCGTCGTGAAGGTGGACAAGTTCCAAAGAAATCGCAAGGCCGAGACCGCTTCCTTCTGTCGCATCTTTTGTATGCGTTCCTCTATAGTATCGGTTAAATAAATTTGAGACGGTTTCCGAGTCCATGCCTCTTCCGTTGTCTTGAATTTTAAGAATAATATATTGCTTGGTTTCTTCAAGGATCACCTTGATGTCAGTGCCTTTTTTGTTATGCTTGACGGCGTTGGCGAGAAGGTTTTCCAAGACTCTTCTGAACCAGCCTCTGTCTATCGCAAACTCGGTATCTTCTTGCGTATATTCAAAAGAAACGTTGTACCCCTCCGAAAACGAATGGCGCTTAAACTCTTCAACGAAGCTTTTCAAAAACGGCACAAGCCTTACTGTCTGGCGTTTAATCGGCAAGGCGTCGTTTTTCAGCCTGTACGTCAAGTTCAGGTCTTCGATGAGCTGTGACATGTAGTCCGATTTTTCTTTCATTGCCTGGCCGATTTCACGGATTTCTTCTTTTGACCACTCATAGTTTGGAGACTCCAGCATCATGCTGTAGCCGTAAATCGTGCTGAGCGGCGTTTTTAAATCATGGGAGAGCCCCGCGATCCATTCCTCCCGAGTCGTTTGGATTTTCTTGCGGCTTTGTTCGTCTTTTTTCAGCGTTTCCGTCAGCTGCTCCATCGATTCAAACACTTCTGTGAACAACCGGTACGGCTGTTTTCGCTTCCCTTTTTTGTTCCGGCTTTGCGGGCGGCCTTTCCGATTTCTCGGCTCTTCAAATCGCCCTTTTGAAAGGTTGACGATCCATTTAATCGTATGGATGATCGGCATGCCGAATCTAAAAGAATACCAAATCGTCATGGAAGACATCAATACGATCAGAACGCCGATCACGAGCAGAACGATTTTTAAAGCGAGCCCGATCATCGTCCTGTTGAACTCATGATCCGGATTATAAATCGGGTTCGGGGTAGCGGCGATCAGCCATTCTGTCGCGCTTAAACGCCTGTATGAAAACTCGTGCTCGTAGTTCCATGGCTTTGATCCGTATTTTAAAAGTTCCAGCTCAGTGATGCCCTGGCTGTAATCTATGTCCTGATAGAGCGAGTTCAACATTTTCCCTTTTTCGCTGAACAGATAAACCGATCCTTTGTTTTTCTTAATGAAATCAAGCGTGCTTTTTTTATAGGAAGAAAGGTCCGCCATATCCTTCTCTTCCTTTTCCAAATAGGACAGGATCGTATCGCTTTTCGACTCCCATCCGAATAGAATCACGTAGTCTTCACCATTGAAATTGGCAGACCAGAAGTTGACTTGATATTTTTTGATTCTTTTTTTGTCAAAGACTGATACGAGGTCTTCCCTGTGGTACTCCCTCTGAATTTCCGAAGGAAGGCGGTAGGAATAAACGGTTTTCTCCTTACCGTCTAATATTTGAAGCCAGCCTCCCTGTTTGTCGATAGCCGATTTCAAGATATCTTCAATCTGCCAATTGTTATTGTCATCCACACTGACCCAGCTTTCAAACGTGTCTGATGTGGCTTTTGCCAAGCCTGTATCCGCTTCGCTCTCGCTTAACCGGAGAGCGAAAAAGATGAAGGATAACAGCAGAGTGGCGAGGACAAGACCGAGAATCAGGAAAATCTGGCTGACAAAATGGAGAACGAGCTTTCCTCTCAGCTTCATCCTTCGCTCTCTTTTCTTGCAGGATTGGGAACGAACTTATAGCCAAGACCGCGAATCGTGACGATATATTCGGGGCTGCTCGGGTCTTTTTCGATTTTCTCCCTCAGTTTTCTGATATGTACCATAACGGTGTTGCTGTCTCCGTAAGATGGAACGCCCCACACTTTTTCATAAATTTGGTCCTTGGAAAGCACTCTGTTCGGATGATCGCAAAAATATTGCAGAAGCTGGAGAAGCTGTGCGGAGCAGCTGACCGTTTCTCCGTCCACGATCAGCTCCGCAAAATCGGGATGAAATGTAAACCGTTCATATTCGTAGGCTGAAGATACCGAAGCAGCTGCGACTTCTTTATGTATATACGTTCTTTTTAAATGCGCTTTAATCCTGGCAATTAACTCCAGAGGATTAAAAGGTTTTGTAATATAATCATCGGCTCCGTAGGCAAAACCTGACAGTTTATCGAGGTCCGATGTCTTCGCCGTTAAAAAGAAGATCGGGGCGTTGGTGTGCCGTCTGATTTCAGGGGATACATCAAATCCTGTCTGTCCCGGCATCATGACATCGAGAAGTATTAAGTGCACGGTATCCTTTTTCACGATGTCGAGCGCTTCTTCTGCGCTGCTCGCGGTCAGCACTTCTGAAAATCCTTCCTTCGTGAGGACGCGCTTGACCATTTGAACAATGGCGTCTTCGTCATCCACAATCAAAATTGTCGCATTTTCCAAAATCCTTCTTTCCTTTCTGTCTATATCATGTTTTGATATCCTCATCTTACCATCTATTATATCTTTATCGGCACCCGTTTTCTGATTTTAAAGTAAAAATAAACTTTTTTAGAAATGATTTTTTACTTTACGAAATCATGGAATAAAAAAACAGACATCGTCTGATGTCTGTCAGCCGGTTGCCAGCCTCTGATCCTCTTCTTTTTTCAATAGATCATAAGTCAGGCACACCGGTTTTCCTGTGCGCGGGTCTAAAATAATTTCCGCATCAATCTGAAACACTTTTTTCAATACCTCTGATGTCATGACTTCATGTGGAGCGCCCTCTTTGACAATTGCACCGGAGTTCAGCGCCACCATGTGATGGGCAAAGCGGGCGGCATGGTTGAGGTCGTGAATGACCATCAAAATCGTTCGGCCTTCTTCTTTGTTGAGCTTTTCCAGCAGTTGCAGAATTTCAAGCTGGTGCGCCAAGTCCAAATAGGTTGTCGGTTCGTCGAGCAGCAAGAGCTCCGTTTCCTGGGCAAGAGCCATCGCAATCCAGACGCGCTGGCGCTGTCCCCCGGAAAGGGCTTCGATCGGCCGGTCATAAAAAGGCAGCATTCCTGTCACTTCGAGAGACCATTCAACCATGCGGCGGTCATCGGCCGAGAGCCTGCCCATTCCCTTTTGATGAGGAAAACGGCCGTAAGAAACGAGCTCATATACGGTCAGACCGCCTGGCGCCTCAGGGGTCTGCGGAAGAATCGCCATCTGTTTGGCTATATCTTTCGTCGACATTTGGTGGATCGCTTTGCCGTTTAAATAAACGGCGCCCGTTCTAGAACGCTGTATGCGTGCCATCGTTTTTAATATGGTTGACTTGCCGCACCCGTTCGGACCGATCATGGTCGTCACTTTTCCTTTTGGTATGTGGAGGTTTAAGCTTTCGACTATCATCTGTTCTCCGTAGCCGATTCCCAGGTTGTTTGTTGAAAGAGACACCTTGCACCCTTCCCTTCTTTAATTTGTTTTCATGAGCAAATAGATAAAGTACGGCGCGCCTAAAGCGGCAATGACTAACCCTACGGGAATTTCCGAAGGCGCCAGTATCATCCTTCCGATTAAATCCGCCAGCAAAAAGAGCAATGCTCCGGTCAACGCGGAAGCCGGGATTAAAAGCTGATGCTTCGGCCCGACAAGCCTTCTGGCAATATGCGGAGCCACAAGACCGAGAAACGTAATATTCCCTCCAGCCGCTACACACGCGCCGCTCAGCGCGGCTGCCGACAGAAGCAGTATGCGCCGCTCCTTTTCAACTGCCGTTCCAAGCCCTGTTGCGAGCTGATCACCGAGATTCAGCACGTTTAAATAGCGCGCTTTGTAGAGAATAAAAGGAAGCAGCACGACAATCCAGGGCAGCACGGCCGAGACAAAGCTCCAGTTTGAACTCCATATATTTCCTGACAGCCAAACAGCCGCCTGCATAAAGTCATTCGGGTCCATTTTCAGCTGCAGCATTAAGATGGCCGCCGAAAACGCCGCATTCACTCCGATGCCGACCAGAACGAGGCGAATGGGATTCAAGCCTTTTTTCCACGCCAGCAAATAGATGGAAACGACTGCAAAGCAGGCTCCCAAAAATGCAAAAATCGGCAGGGAAAAAACGAATCCTTTTTGCAGATTTCCAACATCCCCCTGAAAATAAAAGATGAACAGCACAACGGCAAAACCTGCTCCCGTATTGATGCCCAATATCCCCGGATCGGCCAGGTCATTCCGCGATATCCCCTGCCAGACGGCTCCGGAGACAGCAACTCCCGCACCGATCAGCATGGCGAGGACCATGCGCGGCAAACGGAATTCAAATAATACAAGTTCATCCTGCGGCGTTCCGAAACCGAACAGTGTTTTCAATGTATCAAGCGGGGCGATGCGGATTTCTCCCATGTTCATGCTTAGTAAAAACACGGCGACCGTCAGCACGGCCATGACGAGCATCACCGCAGCCGCCCGTCTGCTGTTTTTCTTGAGCATTACAGTCCACTCCTTTCCCTGCGGGCCAGATAGAGAAAGAATGGTACGCCGACAAGCGCCGTGACTGCTCCGACAGGTGTTTCGAACGGCGGATTGACCAGCCTTGCCGCAATATCCGCATAGATCAGCAGGACGGCGCCAAGCACCGCTGAGCATGGAATGATCCAGCGGTAATCAACCCCGACCAGAAAGCGGGTAATATGCGGAATGATCAATCCGATAAAACCGATTGCCCCGGCAACGGACACAGCGGCACCCGTCAGCAGAACAACCGACACGATTCCGATCGCTTTCACCGTCTTCGTATATTGCCCGAGCCCTTTCGCCAGCTCCTCTCCCAAACTTAGAACCGTAATGGAACGGGCGATGACAAAAACGACGGCCAAACCGAGCGCTGCCGCCGGAACCAACAACTGAATGCTGAGCCATTTCGTGCCAGCGACACCTCCGGCATACCAAAAACTGACGTCGCGCGCCACATCAAAATGGATCGCAATGCTCGTAGAAAGAGCGCTCAGAAACGTGCCGACAGCCGTACCGGCCAAAGCCAGCTTTACAGGCGTAAGACCGCCTTTTGAAAACATTCCGATCGCAAAAACGAGTCCCGCTCCGAGACCCGCGCCGGCAAACGACCAGATCATCAGCCCGACCGATGAGGTTCCCGGAAAAAAAGCAAACGCGACAGCAATTGCGAAAGCTGACCCGTGCGTGACGCTCATAATTTCCGGCGATGCGAGAGGGTTTCTCGTCATCCCCTGCATCACGGCTCCGGAAACCGCCAAGCAGGCGCCCACAAGAGCCGCACTTACCGTCCTTGGCAGTCTGAGTTCCTGAATAATTTGATGGGCCGTATTTTTCGCATCAAAATGAAAAATGGCGTCCCAAACCGTTCCAAGCTTTATATCAGCCGCACCGAGCGCAATCGATAATGCGGCGCCAAACAGCAGTAGCATGATTCCGCCGGCCAGGACAAAAACAGCTCCGAGCGGACGGCTGATCGGTTTCTGTTCTCCATCAGGGCCATCCGCGCTGTTGATACGATGTATGTTTTTGTAAGAGCTCACTCGATGCCATTCCTTTCGATCTTTTTAACCGATAACGATTATCATTTTCATTTTATAGTATAACAGGCCTAAGCGGAAATTTTAATCAAAAATTTCGGCGGGAATCAAAAAGCCAGCCGATCTTCTGCTAAAAGACCCGGCTGGCAAAGAACTTTATCACACTTGATTATTTTTGAACTTTTTGTAGACGAACGGGTAGATCGCAAGACCGACGAAAAACAGCCCGATTCCCAAGATAAAGGTGGTTAAGTCAGACGTACCTGAAACGATGACCCATAAAGAATACACCAGAGCAGCCAAAGCGATGATGCCGTCCCCTGTTCTTGAACCTTTCAGTTCGCCGTATGTCTCCCCTTTGAGGATGAGCTTCAAGCTGAAAACAGCCGCCACAAGATAAGGCACAAGGTAAGCGAGCGTCGCCGACGTTGTTAAAAACGTAAAGGCCTCGCTGATCGTTCCCGAAACCGTTGAGAAAATAAAGATCTGCGACATCACGTTTGTGACGATCAATGAATTAACCGGGCTTCCCTTTTTGTTCGTTTTCGCAAAGAAAGCAGGAAAATCACCGGCCTTTGCCGCCTGATACGGAACCTCTGCGCCGATTAAAATCCAGCCGAGCATCGATCCGAACAAAGAAACGATTGCCAAGACCGCCATAATTACGCTGCCAAAGCTGCCGATGATCACGTGCAGCACATCAACGAACGGTTTATCCGATGCTTGGAGCTGATCGTGCGGGATGACGCCCATCGTTATTAAAGTAATGACCATATAAATGCCGAGCGCAATTAACAGTCCGGTAATCGTCGCGCGTTTGACATCGCGCTGGGATGATGCGCGCCCTGATAAGATTACCGCAGACTCGATGCCGACAAACGCCCACAGCGTTGAAATCGCCGCATTGTGAACCTGTCCGCCCAGCCCAATACTTTTGCCTTCTGATTCGATTGGAAAATAAAATGATTCGAATAAAGCCGTCTGAAAAACGAACAAACCTGCAACAATAAACAGGACAAACCCAAGCACTTTTGAAAAAGTTGCTAAAAAGTTCAGTTTGCCCGCTCCATTTATGCTGGAGACTAAGATGAAATGCGTCCCCCATAACAAAATTGTACATACGATAAATGTCAAGAGCTGGCCGAGTGTAACGGGGTGGCCGCCGAGTTCAATCAGCTCGCGTCCGTCAGTTAAGATCGGCAGGAAAGTCGTCAAATAGCCTGCAAGGCTTGTAATGATGGCCACGTTGCTGATCCAGCTTGCCACCCAATACCCCCATACCATTGTAAAACCTGCCGCATTCCCTTTTTTAGGGTCTGAGAATAAAGCTCTTGCATAGCTTTGCGGACCTGCTTTAAGATCCGGGCGGCGAATCGATAAATGACCGAATACAAGGGCGATCATCAGCACCCCCGCACCCGTCACCAGCCATGCCGCCGTTACGCCGAACGGGCTTGCCGTCTGGGCGAGTGTGCTGGGGAGCATAAAAATCCCTGAGCCGACCATATTGCCGACAACAAAAGCGGTAAGAAGCCAGAAGCCCCATTTTTTTGTCTGTTCCATAAGATATAACCTCCGAGCATTTTATAAAAAATATGCCGGACCAGACCGTGAGATCATTCAAAATAAAAAAAGCATGAACAAAAGTCCATGCTTTGGTTAAACATACACTCTTGATCTCCGGATAGCCCTCCGCGGGGAAACCCGCGGCAGTCCTGCACTTATTCAATGCAGACCCAGCATAAAGAATGAATGGCTTCCTTATGCTTCGGCGCTGATGCCTTTTGCATATGATCATCGGCCCCATCAGCCTCACACATGCGACTCATCATCCGCGCAACCTCTACCTCACTAAGAGTTAAGAGTGAGGATTTATCACATATTCTGAAAAGAGGTTACCAGAGAAATTTTAATCTGTCAAAGGGAAGTGATGGAAAAACGGACAGCCGCGCCAAAAGGCCGCCTGTTTCGGCAGCCTTCTGCAGAATGGAAGACGGCGCTTCCATCTGTCATTTATCGGTTGTTTTTCTTTTTGTTGACCGCCTCTTGCAAAGGGTCTCCTTTCAGCGCTTGTCCTGCATCTTCAAGCGCCCCCCGAACGGCGTTTTGGTCCTTTTCCTTATTTCCTCTATCTTTATTGAAGAAAATACCCAAATGAATCACCTCTTTAAAAATGTGGTACAATTTTAATTTGGCTTATCACTTTAAAATTATGCAGAACCTTGAATGTGTTTTTTAACTGAAAACACCATATTCTAGATGTAAACATGCTGATTGCCTCAGGAAAATGCGTTTTTTGCCTGACAAGTTGCCACCATCTGTCTTGAAGGCCGCCAGAACTCTTGATATAGTTTTCATTAGGAAATTGTTATAGGTCTTAAAGGAGAAGCGATATGACAGGAAAAACACACATCATGGGAGGGGTCGCTTCTTGCACGGCTGCTGCTTATTTTTACGGATATGATCCAGTGTTCATGACAGCTTCGGGCGTTATCGGAGCATTGATTCCGGATATTTGCCATACAAAGAGCAAGATCGGCAGAAGGCTACCGATTTTATCAGCAGTGGTCAGTTCTGTCTTCGGGCACAGGACGTTTACACACAGCCTGCTCTTTTTGCTCATCACGGCATTTGCGGCACATTTATATTTTACAGATCAGAGCATTTTTGTCGGATTGATGGCCGGAATGGCGAGCCATCTGCTCCTTGATGCCGGGACTGTAAACGGCATCAAACTTTTCTTTCCGTCCGCCATTAAGGTTCGGCTGCCCCTTTATATTAAAACCGGCGGGAAGGCGGAACAAGGCGTTCTGACTGTGCTCACCGTTGTTTCGTGCTATTTTATTGCGAACTTGATCGCCTGACGAAAGGGACGGTTTGACCGATTGCTGTATTATGCTTTGTTCAGTCGTTTTATCTTGGTGTTGTTTACCTGCGGGGATTATATGTGAGGAGCTATTTATATGAAAGAACAATTTTTTAAAAAGCAGTGGTTTTTATGCCTATCCATATTTTTTATGTGGATGAAAACGTACTTCATCTACAAGCTGGGCTTTAATTTACAAATCGACAACGCACTTCAGGAATTGATCCTGTTTATCAACCCGCTTAGCTTTCTCATCCCTGTACTCGGCATCAGCCTCTTTTTTCGCGAAAAAACGCAGCGCCTCTATTTAATCGGGGCTAATGTCGTCCTGACGGGCATCTTGATTGCAAACAGTATTTTCTATGGTTTCTACATCGATTTCATCACTGTTCCCGTCCTGTTCCAGGCAAAAAATCTCGGGGGGCTTGGGAGCAGTTTTCAGGAGCTGTTCAATCCGGTTTTCATCGCGCTTTTTCTGGATTTGGCTCTTTTGGTCTGGCTGGCAAAAACGCGCACAAGAACCGGCAAAAAGCTTTCCGCTAAATCCGTTAAGATCTACTACGCGGCAGCTGCCGGCACGGTACTGTTTAATCTCGCCCTGTCGGAGCTGGATCAGCCGAAGTTTTTAAGCTACTCCTACGACAGGGAAGTGCTTGTAAAAAACATCGGCTTATATCAGTTTCATCTGTTGGACGGCATTTCACAGACTTTTAATTTGACACAAAAAGCGGTCGCTGATGAAAACAGCCTGGCAACGATCGAGAACTACACAAACGCTGACTACAGCAAACCGAACCAAGATATGTTCGGGATTGCCGAAGGACGAAACGTCATCTTTGTAACGCTTGAATCCACTCAGACATTTGTCATTAATGAAAAGGTGAACGGCCAGGAAATCACACCGTTCTTAAACAAATTCATTCAAAAAAGCTATTATTTCGACCATTTTTATCAGCAGACCGAACAGGGAAAAACGTCCGATTCGGAATTCATTGTCGCCAATTCGCTCTATCCGTCTCTGAGCGGTTCGGTGTTTTTTACGAAGAGCGAAAATGCGTACAATTCGATGTATAAAACACTGGCAAACCACGATTACAGAACATCGGTTTTCCACGCCAACCATAAAAAATTCTGGAACAGGGACGTCATGTACAAAGCCCTTGGCATCGACAGCTTTTATGACGTCTCCCATTTTCATGTGACACCTGAAAATTCAACGGGCTGGGGGCTGAAGGATAAGGAGTTTTTAACGCAATCGGCCGACTTGATGAAAGACTTGACGCAGCCCTTTTACAGCAACCTGATCACATTGACGAACCACTTTCCGTTCCAAATTGATGATAAGGATAAGCTGATCGATGAATACGACTCGGACAGTGAGATTTTAAACCGGTATGTCACGACGGTACGCTATGAAGACGAATCATTGAAGCATTTCATTGCAAAATTGAAGAAAAACGGCCTTTACGACAATTCCGTGATCGTCTTCATGGGAGATCACTACGGCATATCAGAAGCGCACAACGATGCGCTGGCTCAATTTTTGGGCAAAGACGAAATCACCCCTTACGATACCGTTCAGCTGCAGCGTGTGCCGCTGATTATCCACATTCCGGGGGTAACGGATCAAGACCCGAAAACGATATCTGAAACAGGCGGCCAAATTGATGTCAAACCGACATTGCTCCATTTGCTCGGAATTGATACAAAAGGCATGATTCAATTCGGTAATGACCTGTTTTCGAACGAAAGAATGCCTTTCGCTGTGTTAAGAAACGGCAGCTTTATAACAGATGATTATATCTACACGAAAAATACGTGCTACAGCAAAAAAACCGGGGACATGATCAACGACAGTGAGGACAAATGCGGTCCGCTCATAGAGAAGGCGAATCAAGAGCTTTCCCTTTCCGATAAGATTATTAACGGTGATTTGCTGAGATTTTATAAAAAATAATCCGTCCCCTTTAAGCCGGATTCCCCCGGCTTAAAGGGGCTGTTTAAATTGAGGGACAGCTGGGTATTATATACCGAATGTTAAAAATGAACTTGCGGTTTTGCAGTTCCTTCGTTACCCTAAATAAAAAGAGAAGTTATTTCGAGTACCGATTATTTCATAAAGTGTTATAAAAAATGATAAATAAGAAGGTTTTAATATGAGTGAAACACAGCATAAGACAAATCAATTGCCGATTGTTGCCGTCTTGATTATGGGGACTTTTATCGCCATTTTGAATCAGACGCTATTGACGACGGCTTTGCCTCCGATCATGAGGGACTTAAACATTACGCCGGGGCTTGCCCAATGGCTGACGACCGTTTTTATGCTCGTGAATGGGATCATGATTCCAGTTACGGCTTTTTTAATTGAAAAATTCACGACGAGAAAGCTGTTCATGGCGGCAATGTCTTTATTTACGGCTGGGACTCTGATCTGCGCCTTGTCATTCAGCTTTCCGGCGCTGATTGCAGGACGCGTCGTCCAGGCGGCCGGCGCGGGCATTATGATGCCATTGATGCAGACGGTGCTTTTATTGATTTTCCCAAAAGAAAAGCGTGGATCAGCGATGGGAATGGTCGGGCTTGTGATTGCCTTCGCTCCCGCTGTCGGACCGACCCTGTCAGGCTGGATCGTCGACCGCTACCCTTGGGAAGTATTGTTTTATCTGTTGCTTCCGTTTGCCGTTATCGACATGATTGCCGCACACTTTATTTTAAAAAATGTCACCGAACAGACGTCACCTAAGATGGATGTTACTTCCATCATCTTGTCTTCACTTGGCTTCGGCGGCATTTTGTACGCCTTCAGCAGCGCCGGTGTTGCGGGCTGGACGGGTGCGGACGTGCTGGCTGGCTTCGCGGTCGGCAGCGTTACGCTGTTTTGGTTCATTTGGAGGCAGCTCCATTTGGAAGAACCGATTTTGGAATTCAGGGTATTTAAATATCCGATGTTTACACTTGCGACGATTATCGGGATGGTAGTCTTTATGTCGATGATCGGAGCGGCGACGATCGTGCCGATGTATATGCAGGATATGCGCCATTTCACGGCGATGGAATCGGGAATGATGCTGTTTCCGGGAGCTGTCGTGATGGGGCTGATGTCTCCGATTACCGGAAGAATTTTTGACAAAATCGGCGCGCGGATCTTGAGCATCACCGGTTTGACGGCGATCTTCGTGACCACATTGCTCTTGACCCATCTGACAAAGACGACGCCTTTTGCGTATTTGTCTGTCGTCTATGCGATTCGGATGGTCGGCATGGGGATGGTGCTCATGCCTGTTACAACAGCCGGCTTGAACCAGCTCCCGCGCCATTTGATTCCTCACGGAACGGCCATGAACAATACGATGAGACAGATGTCCGGATCGATCGGGACGGCTGTTCTCATCACCATCATGACACAGCGTGCACTGGCCGATCCTGCCGGTCCGTCTTCGGATACAGCGATGATTCACGGCGTCAATCTGGCGTTTATGACCGCGGCCGCATTGTCGGGAATCGGATTGGTTCTCTCATTCTTTATTAAGCAGCACCGCCGCGGACGGCTCGACGGCAGCAGAAGGAAACAAGCGAAAGGCCGCTTGGCCATTCATGAAAAATAATAAATCCCGGGTTTTTATGAACCCGGGATTTTCTTATGCTTATTCGAATCCGTGAACCATTGTGTCAGGATCGGGACCGACGCGCTCATCTTTGTTAAGAGCGTTGATTTTTTCGATATCTTCCGCTGTTAATTCAAAGTCAAATATGTCGGCATTTTCAATAATGCGGTGTTCTTTGATTGACTTCGGAATGGTAATGACTTCATTTTGCAAATCCCAGCGCAGGATGACTTGAGCGACGGATTTGTTGTATTTTTTAGCGATGTCAGTCAGCACTTGATCATCGAGGAGTTTTCCCTGCATGAGCGGAGACCATGCTTCCACCTGAATGCCCTGCTTTTTGCAGTAGTCCCTGAGCTCAGCCTGAGTCAGCCGCGGATGGAACTCAACCTGATTGACCATCGGTTTAATTTCCGCATCTTCCAATAAGCTTTCCAAATGGTGCACATTGAAGTTGCTGACGCCGATCGCTTTTACTCTGCCGTCTTTGTACAGCTTTTCAAGCGCGCGCCACGTATCTTTATATTTGTCTTTTCCAGGCCAATGAATCAAATATAAATCAAGGTAGTCAAGACCGAGTTTTCGAAGGGTTTCATCAAAAGCCGCCAATGTTTTTTCATATCCCTGATCGCTGTTCCAAACCTTTGACGTGATGAAAAGCTCTTCGCGGGGAACGCCTGCTTCTTTAATCCCTTTGCCGACGCCTTCTTCGTTTTGATAGATAGCGGCTGTGTCAATGCTCCGGTATCCGTTTTTAATGGCTGCTTTCACAGATTCTACAACTTGGCTGCCTTCTTCCACTTTGAAAACTCCAAGTCCGAACCATGGCATTTTCACACCGTTATGTAATGTCACAGTATCCTTTAAACTGCTTACCATTTTGAACGACCACCTTTCTTTTTTTCATGCTTTTAAACGCACCGCTGTTATTATCTCACACTGGGTGGATTTTACAAAACAACTTGCTCAACCGGCTTCATAAGCCAAAACGAGCGCACCGGTGATTCCCTGATCGTCGCCGAGACCCGGCGGCACGATGTATCCTTCAAGATCAGGCAGGTCAACATATCCGTTCATATATTCGGCAAGCTTTTTGCGAATCAGCGGGAACAGCTGCTGCTGCTTCATGACACCGCCGCCCATGATGATTTTTTCAGGGCACAGGATCAAGATATATTGCATGAGAGCCTGCGCTAAGTAGTCGGCTTCAATCTCCCAAACTTCCTCGTTTTCAGCCAAATCATTGCCCTTTTTCCCCCAGCGCTTTTCAAGCGCCGGACCCGATGCCATTCCTTCAAGGCAGTCCTTGTGATACGGACAGATTCCTTCAAACGTATCGTGCGGATGCCGTCTAATGAGAAGGTGACCCATTTCAGGATGGAGCGTGCTCTGCACGAGCCGGCCGCCGACAATCGCTCCTGCTCCGATTCCTGTACCGACTGTAATATACAAGCAGCTTTCCAAGCCTTGCGCCGCTCCTTTTGTCAGTTCGCCAAGCGCGGCAGCGTTTACATCAGTCGTAAACGAAACCGGTATGCCGAGCCTTTTTTTCAACTCGGGAATAAACGGGTACCCCTTCCAGGCTAATTTCGGCGTATTGGTTATGTATCCGTAATCCTCTTTATCTTTTGCAACGGATATAGGTCCAAAAGAGCCCACTCCCATTGATGTGAGCTGATACTTGCTGAAGAAATCAGTCAGTTTTCCAATAGTCTCTTCAGGAGTCTCCGTCGGGAGCGTAAGCCTGTCAATGATTTCTCCCTTTTCTGTTCCAACTGCACAAACAAACTTTGTGCCTCCTGCTTCTATTGCACCGTAATGTTTCATCCTCTCGGCTCCTTTTCATCTGTTTGAATTGCTTTAATTGAATCATAAATCAGACGATGAAAGAAAGCAATCGCACTGAACAATGATTCACCAGAGCATGGGAGCTTTTGATGCTGACGGAAGAAAGCTTCCCGAAAATGTGACAGTTTTCAAACAGCTGCAGCGGTTGTTCTTTCGCTTAAAGAGGCTTCTGCCCGCTTAATTTCAACTGTGAAAAAGAGGATTTTTTCAGGCCCGCTCGAAGCTTTAATGAGGAGGGATATCATGAAGCATCCATTCCACACTTACCGTTCTTTATTTCCGATATTGTCTGGTCATGTTCACCTTGCCGCATGCTCCGGCAGCGCGTTGGCTCTGCCTGTTGCCAAAGCGGTTGATGAGTATCAGAACGGCCTTTTAACAGCCGGCGCAGACTGGAAAGCGCATCTCGACAAGATGGATGAAGCCAAGGAAAAATTCGCCCGGCTGATCGGTGCCGAAAAAGAAGAGATAGCCGTTTTGCCGTCAGTATCTGACGCAGTGGCGGCTGTCGCTGCTTCATTGCCGCAGCCACCACACCGAAGGCAGATCGCCTTCACGGATATCGATTTTCCTGCCGTCGGCCAAATTTGGCTTGCGCAAGACCGCTTCAAAGATCACCTCATCATCATTCAAAGCGAAGACGGGATGATTGACTTGGAACAATACGAAAAAGACGTTACCGATCAGACGCTCTTGACTTGTGTACCCCATGCCGGCTATCGGAACGGGTTTAAACAAGATGTAAAACAGATTGCCGAGATTGTTCATCAAAAAGGGTCGCTTTTATTTGTCGACGCCTATCAAACCGCCGGACACATTCCGATTCATGTCAAAGACATGGATATCGACATCCTTGCGGCGGGGACGCGCAAGTACATGCTCGGCATTCCCGGAACGGCTTTTTTGTATATGAAACGCGAACTTTGCGGACAATTTGAGCCGAAGACGGCCGGCTGGTTCGGCAGGAACAAACCATTTGCCTTAGATTCATGCTTTGCGGAAGGTGCGAAACGCTTCGAGTCGGGGACACCGTCATTTATCAGCATTTACGCGGCAGACGCGGCACTGAGGCTGCTGCTTGAAGCAGAGCCCGACAGGATCGAGCCCTACCTGCGGGAGCTCGCGGCATTCTCTTTGCAATACGGGGCGGAAAAAGGCCTGAAGATCATAGGCCCCGAGACCGTACATAACAGAACAAGCCTGATCTCGGTGTATGCCGAAGAGGCTGGCCGTATGGAAGCTCTCTTGCGTGAAAAGCATATCATCGTCTCAGCGCGAAACAACGTCATCAGAATAGCCCCGCATTTTTACAATACAAAGGAGGAAATCGGGTTTGTGATGGATGAATTGGCGGCGCTCTTTGGTTAACCCTGCTTCAAAATAGACAGAATACGATTTTTTCCTTAAACTATAAAAAACAATTTTCATCAAGGAATGAGACAAATTGGAGCTTTATATTGACGGAGAAATAGAAGAGCAGAGGAAGTCACCGTGCCGAAGCGTCTTGTTTGCTATTTTGGCTGTTTTGCTTGCGTCAGGCATTACCATCGGATATATCGTGTATACGCATTTTTACTCGATGAATCATCTGCCGAAAGGAAATTGGATTCAGTCTTCCGCTTCGCCGAATCAAGCATACAACCTGAATTTGTATAGCGTGAATAAAGGCGGGGGAACGAACTCCCCTTCCGTCAGAGGGGAATTGACAACGGTTGCCACCGGTGAACGAAAAAACATCTATTGGGGATACGAAGAAGAACATGTCAAAATCGAATGGCAGGACAAATACCATGTGTCCATCAACAACAACGTGCTGGATGTCAGAACTGATATATATGATGGAAGAAGAGAGTGACAGCGTCACTCTCAGCCTTTGAAAAAAGTTTGTATGACCGCTCGTATAAGCCGCTGCATCTCCATGAAATGGACAACAAAACTGTGGTTTATTTACTGAAAAAACGTAATATACGTTCATTTACGTATTGAGGCTTTTCCATTGATAAAACGTGACCTGCCTGTTTTATGATTTCCGCTTTAATACCTGGAACTAATGTTGAGGCGCGATGTAAGGCTGATTGCGGGTCATAGATGACTTCATGTTCACCCAGCAATAATAGAATAGGGACTTTTACTGATTTTAATTCGTCGTCAGTGAAAACATACGGAAATCCGTCAGCGTTAGGCCTTGGCTGTCTAAATCCATCCTGCCACATTACGCCTGCATGAAACTGCTCTGCAAAAACCGGGTGTAACACATTACGATCTGTCATCATCCAATTTAAGAAATTCTCTACTCCATCAGGCTCTGTGAGGCTAAGAGCGTATTGATAAAAATCGTGATGAAACGGCAAAAATGTTTCCGCGGGACTAAGGATCGCTGCGCTCTCTACTCTCTCTGGCGCACGTAAAGCGAAATTCATCGTATGAAGCCCGCCAAGCGAAAGACCAACCATGTGCGACTTCTCTATCCCCAAAGCGTCGAACACTTCGAGAAGCCAATCAGCGTAACCCGCCCTCGTACCGCATAAATCTGCAGGGATGCTTTTGTTCTTATCACCTATGATATCAATTGCGTATGTTCGGTATTTGCTGCTCCAATCCTCGATATTGGGGTACCACATAGTGGAACTGAATAATGCGCCGTGAAGCAATACAAGCGGCGGGGCATCTTCAGGTCCGCTTGCAATAATATGCGTTTGGCCGAAACGGGTAGATACGTAGAAAGTTTTGTAATGAACTGGCCAAAGACCAAGGCTTTCCTTATAAGCCCGAAAATAGCGAATGCCGCTGTCACTTAAATCAGGGGTAATCGGTGAATGGTTTGACATGAAATATTTCCCTCCCAATAAATCCTCTTCAAATGAATATGCCGTTTCGTGCAGGGGAGTTTGTCATTATATATAACAGACTCTATATATAATATATTACAGAGTAAATTAATCATCAAATCCCAATTTTAAAAAGCTTTATATTATGATACAGAAATATAAAATTTAATATAACAGATTTTAATTAACGATTTCGATTTCGTAATCTCCTGCATGTAAAATGAAAATAGAAAATATGTTATATATCCTCAAGAAAAAGAGAAGCGATTTGATGAATGAAAGCTTTTATATTATTTAGCCAGACCACTTTCCTCTATATATGCTGGAAATCATTTCATTTTTGTTTAAGATGACAAACTCTTTAACCTGCCAGAATATGAAGAAGATTGCCACAGACTCAGCCTAGTGTAGAAAAGTTTGTAAATAAAAAAACTTATAGAAACAATGGTTTCTCCAAAAAAGAGAGTGACACCGTCACTCTCTTTTCGTGTACATATCATTTGAAACACCGTTTAAAAAATGCGTTTCCTTTCCAAGGGAAAAGAGATGGAGCTCATGCATCGCCCTCGTGCACGCCGTATAAAACAGAGTCCGCTCTCTCTCTTTTTTGTATTGTTTTTCAGAAGCGTCATAAATGACGACGGCATCAAATTCGATCCCTTTCGCCAAATAGACGGGAATGACGATCACGCCTTTTTGAAACGTTCTCGTTTCTTTATCGATCAGTTTAAGCTCTGTATGCTGCTGAAGATGCCGGAACGCATCCCTGCATTCCCGGACTGTTTTACAGATGACTGCAATCGTCTCAAGTCCTTCTTTTTGAAGGGCGGTTATAAGGGAAGCCATCTGTTTATGGTGTGCATGAAGGTCGGCCGATATTGTCAAAGTCGGTTTTTTGCCGTTCCTGTTAAAGGCTTCGATCTCTTCGCCTCCCTCGATAATGCGCTTTGTCAATTCAACAATTTCTTTCGTCGACCTGTAGCTGCGCTTCAAGGTGATGATCTCCGTTTTTTCGCCTTCAAACACGCCTCCCGACAGGAGCGTCTTATCGTGATAGGCATGGGCAAGAATCGCCTGGTTTAAGTCTCCCAGCATTGTGATGCTGCACGCGGGAAACAGGCTCTTCAAAAAAGCAAGCTGAAAAGGCGTGTAATCCTGGGCTTCATCAATGAATAAATGGCGGATTGCCGTGTTTTTTCTCCCGCCTGTTAGCTGGTTTTTCATATATATAAAAGGGACGGCATCTTCATAAGGCAGCTTCTCAAAACGAAAGCTTTTCCGGGTGAATGTGCAAGTGCTTTGCCAGTCATCAGGACGGGTTTGCGGGGTATAGCGCCCGGAAAAAAGCTGAAGGTACGTTCCTTTAAAATCAATAAAGCCGAACGCTTTTACCGCTTGCTTGAGCGGTTTGAACTCCCTTTCGGCAATGATAGCGGCAAGGAGGTTTTGTTCCCTTTCATAATCGTCAAACGTATTCTCCGTAAATCGCTGTTCTTCCTGAAGACGTTTATAGGCCTTTAAATATTCCTCTTTATCCAGCAGCTCGCTTTCCTCGATGACCCAGTCTTTTTTTCTTTCTTGGCGTTCGTATTTGTTCAGCAGCTGTAACAGCCATTTCCCCGTTTTTTCAATCCGGTTGGACAGCGTATCTGCATGATCAAGGGCCGCGAAAAATTCCCGCACCTGATCGCTTGTAATGATCCTTTTTCCGCGAAAGGCGATATGTTTAAACACCAGATCCAGACGCCCTTTTGCCAAACATTTGACATAATCATCGATAATGCCTTTGAAGGCCAGACCTGATTTCAATTCGATTGATTTCATCCGGATGCGCTGCTCCTCATCGTCTGAAGCCGTTAAACAATATTCGAGCTGATCGAACGGAGTCTCGCACGAAACCTGCTTTCCAAGGCGGCGCGCCACAAATTCCTGGAATGTCGTCTGCTGGATGTTTTCCTCTCCGAGCTCAGGCAGAACATTGGCGACATAGCTGTTAAAAAGCAGGTTTGGAGAGAATAGCAGCATCTGGCTCGACTCGATCTGCCCGCGGCCGCGGTACAGCAAATACGCAGCCCGCTGCAATGCCGCCGACGTTTTTCCGCTGCCAGCCGCTCCCCGAACAATTAAAAAGCGGCTTCTTTCGTTCCGAATAATCTGATTCTGCTCTTTTTGAATTGTGGCGACGATGCTTTTCATCTGAATATCTGCCTGCTGCCCCAGGACTTCCTGAAGAACTTCATCTCCAATCGCCATATCCGTATTAAACATCGCTTTCAGCCGGCCGTTTTTGAAGAGAAATTGCCTTTTCAGCTCAATCGTTCCCCTGACCGTCTCGTCCGGAACTTCGTATTGAGCCGCACCGGGACCATAGTTGTAAAACAGACTGGAAATCGGCGCTCTCCAATCATAAATCAAAAACCGCTCTTCTTTTTCGTCCATTAAAGAGGCGAGTCCGATGTAGACGGATTCAGCGTTTTCTTCGCCGTCCTCCAAAAAATCTACACGGCCGAAATAAGGCGAGTCTTTCACTTTTAACAAGTTTTTCAACTCGTTGTAAAACTGCTTATGACTTCTTTCCCTTTCAGCCAAAAACTCAGCCTGCTGTTTAATGCTAAAAAATGTTTCAACCGCTTCGTTTTCATCGGCCAAGTTTACGGTGACATCGCTCCAGAAATGTTTCCGTAAATCGATGATATCCTCCTTCAATCCGCCGGTCTTTCCCTTTAGAGAATGAAGCTTCTGATCCAATTCCTTTAAAACAAGCCGGATTCGGTTTTCCTCTTCCAGCCATTCCTGACCGTTTTCCTGCACGCTGACCACTCCCTAAAAAGATTTGACATCAAAAAAGATTCATGATAAAATAAAAATGGATAATACTATAATATTTGAAATTTTATGTTGAAATACACTTCATCTTATCATATAACCTTTGGTCAAATCAATATAAAAAGCCGATTTTTCAATCAACGAAAAATCGGCTTTTTTCTATTCAGCTGTGGGACCGCAGCGAACGATTCGGCAACTTCCAGTTAAACATGTACGAACATACGCGGCATGCGACCAGCAAAGCAAACAGGATATACAGCGTGAGCGGCTTCTCCGCCCAGCCCATGCCGATAATGAATCCGCCCAAAGCGGCCCAAACGGCGTAGATCTCGGTTTTCAGCACGAGCGGCTTTCTTCCGGCCAAAAGGTCCCGTATCATTCCGCCGCCGCTTCCTGTTAAGACCGCCGCAACGATCACCGCGCTGACCGGATGGTTCATGTGAACGGCATAAAGCGCTCCTTGTATCGCAAATGCGGCAAGACCGATCGCGTCTGAAAAGCTCCCCCAGATGCTCCAGTGCTTTAACAGGAGCTTCGGAAACAAAAAAACGATCGTGATCGAAACAAGAGCGATTAGAAACAGGCTCCCCTGCTCCCACAAGGCGGACACCGGAACTCCGATGAGCAGGTTTCTGATCGCCCCTCCGCCGAACGCCGTCACAATCCCCAATATATAAACTCCTAAAATATCATACTCTTCTTCCATTGCAACGATCGCTCCGCTGATCGCAAAAGCGACGGTGCCGATGATGCTCAACACTTCCCAAGCCATCTAAGGTGTCCTCCATACTAAACTTCAATCTTTTTGATTTTATAACTTCTCCAACCTTTAAATCAACCCTCTCTGAATCAAAATACCTTATAATATAAAAAGACGTTTTTAAAGGGGTGGAAACATGGAACAGGAGATCATCATCGAAAAAGCGAAAGCCGGGTGGGCTCAGGAATTTGCAGCTGAAAAACAGCGGCTCACGGATGTCCTCGGAAAAAAAGTTCTTGCTATCGAACATATCGGCAGCACCTCTGTTCCCGGTCTTGCGGCAAAACCGGTGCTCGATCTGATGGCCGGCGTCAACAGTCTCAGCGAAGCTTCAGCCTGGATCGAACCGCTTGAGCAGCTCGGTTATGAGCACGTATTTCACGAAGCCTTCCCTGCCAGGCGCTTTTTTCGAAAGGGAATGTGGAGGGCGGGCACACACCATCTGCACGTATATGTTTTTCAAAGCGAAGAATGGAAAAACCAGCTGAGATTCCGAAATTATTTAAGAAAGCACTCCGCCGAGCGGCAAGAATATGAAACATTGAAAAAAACCTTGGCACGGCGCTTTCCATATGACCGCACTTCGTATACAAAAGGAAAAGAATCGTTCATTAAAGACGTGATTGAGAAAGCAAAACATTTGGAAAGGAGCGGCCCGGTATGCTGAAAAAGACAAAACATAAATTGCTTACAATAGCCATCGCCTTCATTATGGCGGTCTTGTTATACTACTATGTCCAAGTCACAAAGTGAAAGCGGGCATTATAAGCGCAAGTCCATTCGGACCGTTTTGAGGATATGCCCTTCAAAGTCTTCATCATATTCGGAGACATCCTCAAAACCCTTCGCCTTGTAAAAGTTTTTTCCGGTGCGGTTTTCTGTTTCAACCTCTACAAAGATCTTTTTTACTCCCTCCAAATGTTTTAGCCCCTCTTCCAATAATGCGGTTCCGATGCCTTTTCCTTGGTATTCCGGGGCTAAATAAATGGCAGCGAGATAGGCCTCTCCTCCTTCTCTTACAAATGAGTAGTTAACAAAGCCGACGATTTTTCCGTCCGCTTCTGAAACGAGCATTAACGAGTGTTCCAAACGCTGCTGCATTATCTCATCATTGTACGCTTTCTCTAAGAATTTCTCTTGAATATCGAAAGGGATTATCCCTTCATAAGTGTGATTCCAGCTTGTTTTGGCAATCTGCTGCACTTGTCGGATGTCTTTCTTTTTCATTTTACGAATCTTAAATTCCATCCTCATCATCCTTATCCATTTAATAATTTCCAAATATTATAGCATTCATTTTGTTGAACATGTAAAAAAAAAGAGCATTGTCAGACAATGCTCTTTTTACTCGTCTTTCCCCTTGAGAAAGCACATAAAAATGATAATCAAAATAAATGCGATAAGGGCGAGAAACGGAATCGTGATGAAACCGAACCAATTGATATACTGCCCTGAGCAAGGCACTCCTGTGACACACGGTTTAATACCGTTGAATCCGGGAATTTTTTGTTCCATGTAATGCATCAGGGAAATGCCTGCGCCGATCACCGCCATCGGCAGCACGTATTTTTTCACGCGGGCATCGCCCTGAAATGTCGCAATTCCAAGGATCAGCACGAGCGGATACATCATAATCCGCTGATACCAGCACAGTTCGCAAGGAATGAATTTACGGATTTCGCTGAAGTACAGGCTGCCTAGTGTCGCCGTTAATGAGACGATCCAGGCGCCGTACAGAAAAAGCAGTTTATTTTTCATCAGACTGGCCTTTCAGCTCTTTGGCGATCGTTTCTTTGATTTTGTCATAATCAAACGGTTTGTCGATTTTTACGTCGTTGACAAAGATCGTCGGCGTCGAGTCTACACTGTATTTGCTGATGAGCGAATTGTCCGTTTTTAATTGCTCAGAGAACGTTTTGTCATTTAAGCTGCTGATGAGCTTATCGCGTTTGATTTTCGTATTCGCTTCCGTGATGTCTGCCAATTTTGCCGGCGTCGCCCACTCGTTTTCCATCGTGTCATTGTCAGGCTGCGCTTTGTACAGTGCTTCATGGAATTTCCAGAATGAAGCCGGATCTTCCTTCCATACTTGCTCGGAAGCGAGGGCGCTCAATTCAGAGCCTCTGCCGTGCTGTTCATTGACGAAGTTAATATATGAAAAATTAACTTGATCTTTATCGATGTAATCCTTTTTCAAATCCGGAAAGACGGTCTCAGTCCACTGTTTGCAGCTTGGACATTTGTAATCTCCGAATTCTGTGATCGTTACAGTCGCATCTTTGTTGCCAAGAAGCGGCTGCCCTTCAGTTGAAGGCTTGTCATCAAAGGTTTGCGAAGCATTTTGGGTTTGATTGTTGAGTACGACAAGTGCGCCAATCAGAAAAACGACCACGACTGTCATAATCACTGCAAATTTCATCGGTGACTGCTGTTTCTTCTTCACTTAGACACCTCATTATTCTTATTTTTTAGTATGCCAGTTTGATAACCTCTTTCATTTTAACAAGACAAGCCGCATTCGTGAAGATGCTAAAAAAGGAATTTCCAGTTCATTAGGTGGTAAAAAAGTTACATTTCTTTCACTTTTAAAACCCTCATCGCATTTAAAACGGCTAAAAGGGTAACACCGACGTCTGAAAAGACGGCTTCCCACATCGTTGCGATGCCGAAAGCACCCAAGATGAGAAAAACACTTTTAACGCCGAGCGCAAAGATAATATTCTGCCAGACAATCGCCCTCGTCCGCTTGGCAATGCTGATGGCTTCCGCAATTTTTGAAGGCTGGTCCGTCATGATCACAATATCAGCCGCTTCGACTGCCGCATCAGAGCCAAGGCCTCCCATGGCAACCCCGATATCCGCTCTCGCCAAGACCGGCGTATCGTTGATGCCGTCTCCTGCGAAAAGCAGCTTTTCTTTTGGAAGCTTTTGCTTGTCAAATGCTTCAATGCGGTCCACCTTGTGCTGTGGAAGAAGCTCCGCATGCACTTCATCAATGGACAGTTCCGCGCCGACCGCCTCGCCGGTTTCTTTCGCGTCACCCGTCAGCATCACCGTTTTTTTAATCCCCGCTTTTTTCAAAGCAGAGATCGCACGCTTGGCATCCTCTTTGATTTCGTCTGCGATAACAATCGAGCCGATAAACATATCGCCGGCGGCTACATAAACAACGGTACCGATTTCGCTTTCCTCTTGATACTGTATGCCTAATTTCTTCATGAGCTTGGCATTGCCGGCCAAAATGACGGCTCCGTCTACAACCGCTCTGACGCCGAAGCCGGCCGTCTCGCTGTAATCTTTGATGCGATCCGCTTGGCCTTCCTTCCCGTATGCTTCACGGATCGACTCGGCGATCGGGTGGCCTGAGAAATGTTCGGCAAGCGCCGCATATTCAAGCAGTTCCTCTTCTTTGACACGGCCTGCCGGCGACAGCTTAACAACGGCAAATTCGCCTTTTGTTAAAGTGCCTGTTTTGTCAAAAACGGCGTATTTGACATCATTGAGCGCTTCTAAATAATTGCCGCCTTTTACGAGTATACCTGCTTTTGACGCCGCTCCAATACCGCCGAAAAAGCCGAGCGGAATGGAAACGACAAGAGCGCACGGACAAGAAATGACTAAAAAGACGAGGGCCCGGTACACCCAATCCGACAGCGCGGCTCCGGAAATGATCAGCGGCGGGACAAAAGCGAGAAGAAGCGCGACTATGACAACAAAAGGCGTGTAGTACTTGGCGAATTTGGTGATAAAGTTCTCTGTTTTCGCTTTTCTGCTGCTGGCATTCTGGACGAGGTCAAGAATCTTTGAAACGGTTGATTCACTGTATTCTTTGTCCACTTTCACTTCAAGCACGCCGTTTTTGTTGACAAATCCGCTCAGCACCTCTTCGCCGGGTGCGGCTTCTCGTGGAACGGATTCCCCGGTTAATGCGGACGTATCGACAAGCGATTTGCCCGCTCGCACTTTGCCGTCAAGCGGGACTTTCTCTCCTGGCTTGACGATGATGATATCGCCCGCTTTAACCTCATCGGGAGATACTTTGACCGTACCGCCTTCCGTGTGAAGATTGGCATAATCGGGACGGATGTCCATCAAATCGCTGATCGATTTCCTGGAGCGGCTGACCGCGGCTCCCTGGAACAGCTCGCCTACTTGATAGAACAGCATAACCGCCACGCCCTCGGGATACTGCTGAATGATAAATGCACCCAGAGTGGCGATCGTCATTAAAAAGTGCTCATCAAAAACCCGGCCGCGAAAGATGTTTTTGACGGCTCTTAATACGACATCACCGCCGATGATGAGGTAAGCAAGGAAAAAGAGAATCCACTCAGCTGCGGTACCGCCGGGAAGCAGAAAGCCTGCTGCGCCGAGAACGGTGCCTGCAGCCAGTCTTGCGATCGTTTTTTTAAACCGGCCATCACCTTCGGATGGAGCCTGTTTTGTCCCTTCCTTCAACATCACGTTGACGTGCGGTTCGATCTCGGTTACTTTTTTCTTTATTTTTGAAGAAATGTCTTCGCCGCTGTTTTGGTCGACTTTGACAGTCAGCGTGCTTGTTGCAAAATTGACTGAACACGCTTCAATCCCTTTCATACCGGCTATCTCATGCTCAATTTTTTGTGCGCAATTGCCGCAGTCGAGACCGTTTAACATGTATTCCTGCTTCACCTTTTCCATCTCTCTCACCTTTCTTTTTCAGCGCCGGGCTTTATTTTATATATGAGCATATACGCATATATTATTTACCCTTATTATATGCTTCATCCGAAAAATGTGTCAATCGATCTTTGTTATCATACGCACCGGACTGTTTCCGCGTTTTACCCTGCTTTCGCGCCTGCGAAACTCTGCTGGCATATTAGAAGCGATGCCCAAATATACTTAGTTTAGTTATTAAACTAACAAGCTTTTTTTCATAAGGAGTGAGCCTTTTTGAAAAAATCGTGTCTGATGATCATCTGCCTCTCCCTTCTTCTCGTTTTTTCCGCAGGCTGCAAAAGCGGCACCAACGCCGGCGCAAAGCATGCGGAAGAAATCAAAGTCTGGGATTATTTCACCGGCAGACAGCAGGAACTTTATCATGAACTTGTCGACCAGTACAATCGGTCTCAGGATCGGTACAAAGTCGTAACAGAGTACATTCCTTTTAATGAAGTGAAAAAGCAGCTGTCTGTCGGAGCAGCCGGCAATGCAATGCCTGACGCCGTTTTCCTTGACAATGTCGACAATGCCTCATTCGCCGCCATGGGCGTGCTCGAAGATTTGACAGAGAAAGTCGAGCAATGGGGGCAGGCTGACCGGTATTATGAGGGGCCGCTCTCATCAGCCGTATATGAAGAGAAGTACTATGGCATCCCTTTCGCAAGCAATGCGCTTGCTTTGTTTTACAACAAAGACCTCTTGAAGGATGCAGGGATTTCCAAGCCGCCTGAAACGTGGAGCGAGCTGAAAAAAGCAGCGAAAAAAACGAGCAAAGGCCAAACGAAAGGATTTGCCCTATCAGCCGTCAAATCAGAGGAAAGCGCTTTTCAATTTTATCCGTTCCTTTTGTCTTCCGGAGCAGATTTAAAACAGCTGCATTCAAAAGAAGCAGCCTCTTCCCTGCAGTTTTTAACGGATCTGGTCAAAGAAGGCGCAATGAGCAAGGAAGTGTTAAACGCCACCCAGGATGATCTGGCCAGACAGTTTGCAGCAGGTCAGCTCGCTATGATGATCAACGGCTCCTGGAATATTGAACGGCTGAAAGAAGCCGGTCACTTACATTACGGGATTACCTTCATCCCGAAGGATCAAACATTCGCTTCCGCCCTTGGCGGGGAAAATATGGCAGTCGTTAAAGGAAAAAACACCGACGGCGCCTGGGATTTCATCACTTGGCTGATCGATCCGGAGCGGCTCGAAACACTGACAGCGGAAACAGGTGTATTCCCGCCGCGTAAGGATTTGCTCGAATCATCAAGTCATTGGAAAACAGATGACAATTTAAAAGCCTTTATTCCAATCATGGAGATTGCATCAGCCCGCGGCCCTTCGAAAAACTGGCCGAAAATTTCGGAAGCTTTACAGACGGCCCTGCAGGAAGCATTGAGCGAAAGCAAAACGCCGAAAGAAGCGCTGGATGAGGCCGCACAAAAAATCAACGCCTTAAACTAGCTTTAAGCGCACGAAGGAGTTTTGACATGATCAAAGCCATCATTCGTAAATGGGAAGGGTGCTTCTATTTGTTCCCGGCCGTTCTTTTTATGCTTGCCCTTATCGGTTATCCTCTCATCTACAACATAATTCTCAGCTTTCAAAACGTGTCGCTTACAAATATAGCATCAAAGGATATCAGCTTTATAGGAATCGACAATTATCAGCGGCTTGCCCAGGATAAAGTATTTTGGGCATCTTTAAAAAACACGCTGCTCTACACGGCTGGAAGCGTCGTTTTTCAGTTTGCAATCGGCTTTTTGCTCGCTTTGTTTTTCAGCATGAAATTTCGGCTTGCCCCGTTTCTCAGGGGATTGATGATGGTGAGCTGGCTCATTCCGCTGACGGTTACGGCGCTTTTATTCAAGTTTATGATGGCTTCAAATGAAGGCGTGTTCAATCAGCTGCTCCTATCATGGGGAATGATCGACAATCCAATCCCCTGGCTGTCAGATCCGAAGATTGCCATCTGGTCCGTTATTATCGCCAACATCTGGGTCGGCATTCCCTTTAATATGCTGCTCATATCCGCCGGTCTCAGCTCCCTTCCGGAAGACGTCTATGAAAGCGCAAGCCTTGACGGCGCCAATGCTTTTCAGAAATTCATTCATCTGACCCTACCCTTATTGCGGCCGGTGATCACCGTCGTCATGATGCTCGGCTTCATTTATACGTTCAAAGTGTTCGACCTTGTGTTTGTGATGACTGGAGGCGGCCCCGTGCACGCCACTGAAGTCCTGTCAACCGTCAGCTACCGCTACTCCTTTGACGAATTTCAATTCAGCATGGGCGCAGCAAGCGCCAATGTCCTGTTTTTCATCCTTCTTTTGGTCAGTCTTGTCTATTTGCGGCTGATCAAAAAAGATGAGGTGATGTCATGAAAACGAAGCAAAAGGAATGGCTCTTTAACATTATTGGCGTCCTCGTTACGGCCGGCTTTTTATTCCCCGTTTACTGGATGATCGCCACAGCTTTCAAAAGCGAGGCAGAATTGTTTAAAACACCGCCTTTATTGTGGCCCGAGACATTCCGGACGGCCGGCTTCGAAGCTGTGTTCACTTCAGGCATCGCCGGATACTTTTTGAACAGCCTGCTGATTTCCGGGGCGGCTGCCGCCATCGTTCTCATATTGGCCGTTCCTTCCGCCTACGGCTTGGCGCGCTTTCGGATCAAGGGCAAAAAAATGTTCATTTTACTGTTTCTCATCACGCAAATGCTGCCTGCCACCGTTGTTTTGACTCCGCTGTTTATCGCCTTTAATCAGCTGAACATATTAAACACGTATATCGGACCGATTTTGACGGGAGCAACGCTCGGCGTTCCTTTTTCGGTATTAATGCTCAGAACTTTTTTTCTCGGGATTCCCAAGGACCTTGAGGATGCGGCCAAAATCGACGGCTGCAGCCGTTTTACCGCATTCATCCGCATTATTTTGCCTATCAGCGTACCCGGGATTGCCGTCAGCGGAGCGGTTTCCTTCTTTTTCGCATGGGGAGATTTGATTTACAGCATGACATTCAACCGAAATCAGGAGCTGTGGCCGCTGACGGCCGGCATTTACAATGTGATCAGCCAATACGGAATCCAGTGGAATGATCTGATGGCATTTGCCGTTTTATCGGTTTTGCCTGTCATCATCATTTTTATACTGCTTCAAAAGCAGCTTGTTAAAGGTCTGATCAGCGGTTCCATCAAGTAAAAAGAAAGGGTGTTTTCGATCATGAAATTTTCAGACGGCTACTGGCTGACGCGCGAAGGATATCACATCAACACGCCAAAAGAAGCCTACGACCGAATGATTGATCAGCAATCATTGACTGTATACGGGCCTGTCAAAGCGGTTCAAAAGCGCGGGGACACGCTGGACACCCGCATGCTCACCGTCAGATTTTCGAGTCCTCTTGAAGACGTGATCCGTGTGCAAGTGTCCCATTTTCAAGGGGAAACGCCTCGCAAGCCCGAGTTTCAGCTGGATATGACAGACGTTGAGCCGGTTATCTCCGAACAAGATGATGCGCTGACCTTCCAAAGCGGCAGCCTGTACGTTGAGGTGAGCAAAAGCGGTTGGCGCTACCAATTTTCACGTGATGGACAGAGCCTGACCGCAAGCGAATCGAATAGCCTCGCCTATATCACGAGCAATGACGGGCGCACCTTTATGAGGGAACAGCTCAACATCGGCGTCGGCGAATTGATCTACGGTCTCGGCGAGCGTTTTACGGCATTCGTGAAAAACGGCCAAACCGTAGACATCTGGAATCAGGACGGCGGCACAAGCACGGAGCAGGCGTATAAAAATGTGCCGTTCTATTTGTCAAACAAAGGGTACGGTGTTTTTGTCAATCATCCCGAGCTCGTTTCGTATGAAATCGGTTCTGAAGTCGTATCCAAAGCGCAGTTTTCGGTCGAAGGGGAAACGCTTGACTATTTTATCATCAGCGGTGCCGAACCGAAGGATGTTTTGAAACGCTATGCGTCGTTAACGGGAAAACCGGCGCTTCCCCCGGCCTGGTCTTTCGGCCTCTGGCTGTCCACATCGTTTACAACCGACTATTCTGAGGAAACCGTGACACGTTTCATCGACGGGATGACCGAACGCGGCATCCCGCTCAGCGTGTTTCATTTTGACTGCTTCTGGATGAAAGAATTTGAATGGTGCAATTTCGAATGGGATGAACGATATTTTAAGCAGCCTGAAGCTATGCTCAGCCGCCTGAAAGATAAGGGGTTGAAAATATGCGTCTGGATCAACCCTTACATCGCCCAAAAATCGAAGCTTTTTCAGGAAGGAAAAGAACACGGCTACTTTTTAAAAAACAGCCGGGGGGATGTGTGGCAGTGGGACCGGTGGCAGGCCGGCATGGCAATCGTCGACTTCACCAATCGAAAAGCGCGTGACTGGTATTGTTCAAAACTTGAAAGCCTGCTCGACATGGGCGTCGACTGTTTCAAGACCGATTTCGGAGAACGGATTCCGAGAGACGCGGTTTACTTTGACGGATCAGACCCCGACAGAATGCACAATTATTATTCTTTTTTATACAACAAAACCGTATTTGACCTGTTGAAGCAAAAGCGCGGCGAACGGGAAGCGGTCGTGTTTGCAAGGTCGGCGACGGCCGGAGGCCAGCAATTTCCCGTACACTGGGGCGGGGATTGTTTTGCCAGCTATGATTCAATGGCTGAAAGCCTTCGCGGCGGCCTGTCGCTTTCCCTTTCAGGCTTCGGCTTCTGGAGCCACGATATCGGCGGATTTGAAAGCACGGCAACAGCCGATTTGTATAAGCGCTGGACCGCATTCGGCCTCTTGTCGACGCACAGCCGCCTGCACGGGAGCGAATCATATCGCGTTCCGTGGCTGTTTGACGAAGAAGCGGCCGATGTGATGCGGTATTTTGTCAAACTGAAGCACAGGCTGATGCCTTATTTGTACGCCGCCGCGCATGAAGCGCACGCTGAAGGCATTCCGATGATGCGGGCGATGCTCCTCGAATTTCCCGGTGACAACACTTGCCACTGGCTTGACAGACAGTACATGCTCGGCAGAAGACTCCTCGTCGCTCCCGTTTTTCAGGAAGACGGCGTTGTCCGTTATTATTTGCCAAAAGGCACCTGGACACACCTTTTGACGGGAAAAGAGACGGAAGGCGGAGAATGGAAAGAAGAACAGTACGGGTATATGGGGCTTCCCCTGTTCGTCAGGGAAAATACGCTGCTGCCGCTCGGGCAGGAATCCGGGCGACCTGATTATGATTATCTCGACGGTGTGACGTTCTGCCTTTACCAATTAAAAGACGGCTGCACAGCCGAACAGACGATTTACAATGAAAAGTGCGAAGCAATGACAGTCAGAGCTTCACGGCATGAAAATACGATTACCGTGAAAACAACAGGCGTCCAAAAGAAATGGAAGCTGCTCATCCGCGATCTGTCTGTCACTTCTGTCATAAACGGCGCAGCGGAAGCGCTTCAGGAGGGAACAGCAATTCAGCCAAAAGAAAAGGACCGGGATGTCTTCATTTTTTTCTAAAAGGAGTGATCAGGATGCTGAAAACGGTCCGCACCATCATGTTGGCGGCAATGTGCACGATCCTTTCCGCCGCCGCTGTCAATCCGCCGCCCGCGGCCGCTAAAACCCAGGCTGATGAATATGAATATCCCTTTCAAGATCCAAGTCTCCCTGTTCAAAAAAGGGTCAGCGACTTGCTTTCTCGACTGACCCTTGAGGAAAAAGTGTCGCTGATGCATCAATATCAGCCTGCCATTCCCCGGCTGGGCATTCCCGCTTTTAAAACAGGCACAGAAGCGCTTCACGGCGTTGCCTGGCTCGGGGAAGCGACCGTTTTCCCGCAGGCTGTCGGGCTCGCACACACATGGGACCGCTCTTTAATCAAACAAATCGGCTCAGCGGTCGGCGATGAAGTCCGCGGCTTCCACCACCTTGATCCCGCGGCAAACGGAGTCAATGTCTGGGCGCCGGTCGTTGATCTGCTGCGGGATCCAAGGTGGGGTAGAAATGAAGAAGGCTATTCCGAAGACCCTTTTTTAACAGGGGAAATAGCAACCGCCTATGCCTCCGGTTTAAGGGGCGAGCACCCCTTCTATTTGAAAACAGTTCCTACCTTAAAACATTTTCTTGCCTATAACAACGAAACAGACCGGGGATTCAGCTCCTCAAGCATTGATCCCAGGAACATGAACGAGTATTATTTGAAGCCCTTCAAAACGGCAATTTCCGCAAAAGCCGCGTACAGCCTGATGCCAGCCTACAATTCTGTCAACGATAAACCGGCCATTTTGAGCCCGCTGCTCAACAGCACAGTCAAAGGAAAATGGGCCGGAGACGATTTCTTCATCGTCAGCGACGCCTTTGATCCTTCAGGAATCGTCACTGACCACAAGTATTATGACAGCCACGAAAAAGCGCATGCCCACGCCGTAAAAGCCGGCATTGACAACTTTACAGATCAGGGAGAAAATCCCGGGCTGACGAAAACCGCCTTAACCGGCGCCTTAAAGAATGGCCTTATGTCTGAGAAAGACCTCGATCAAGCCTTGGCCAACACATTCAGCATCCGTTTTCGAACAGGCGAATTCGATCCGGACGAACTCAATCCGTACAGCCGCCTGACAGATGGCGTCATCAACAGTCCAAAGCACCGGCAGCTTGCGAAAAAAGCGGCTGAAAAAGCCATTGTTTTACTGAGAAATGACCGGAATCTGCTGCCCTTCAATACCCGGAAAAATGAAAACATCGCAGTTATCGGACCGTTCGGAAATGCGCTTTACGAAGATTGGTACAGCGGAACGATGCCGTATCGGAAAACCCCGCTTGACGGAATCGCGGACAAAATCGGCAAAGACCGCGTCTCCTTTGCCGAAGGGCTGGAACAAAGCGGGTTCAAATCCGCCCTGACAGGAAAGTTTGTAACCGCAGGCCGGGACGGCAAACAACCGCTCACAGCATCGGCTGACAAGCTTGAGAAAAGCGCGGCATTCGATGCGGCGGATTGGGGAGAAAGCATTTTCACCCTCCGCGCCCAAGCGAACGGTCTCTATGTCTCGCTTCAGGATGACGGCAAACTGATCGCTGATCAGAAACAGCCGAACGGCTGGACCGTCAAAGAAACTTTCCAGTTTGAACAGCAGCCTGACGGGACATTTGCCATCAAAAATACGGCAAACGGCAAATATCTCACCGCTGGAAAAGACGGGACATTAACAGCCGCTGCCGAAAAGCCGGCGACAGCAGCGGAAAAGTTTTCAAAGGCGATCATCAAGAGCAGTACGGAGGAAGCGGTTCGACTGGCAAAAACCGCGGACAAAGCCGTCGTGTTTGTCGGCAACAATCCTTACATCAACGGCCGGGAAACCGAAGACCGGAAAGACATTACACTACCTCCGGCCCAGGAAAATCTGCTGAAAGCTGTTTCTAAAGCCAATCCCAATACGGTGCTTGTCGTAACGAGCAGCTATCCGTTCGCTCTCAACTGGGCTAAAGCGCACATTCCTGCGATCATATACTCCGCACACGGAGGCCAGGAGGCGGGAAGCGCATTGGCGGACATTCTCTTTGGAGATGAAAATCCGGGCGGACGGCTGACGCAAACTTGGCACACGTCAGTCAAAGAACTGCCGGATATGATGAATTACGATATCATCAAAGGGAAAAGAACCTATAAATATTTCGAAGGCAAGCCGCTGTATCCGTTCGGCCACGGGTTATCCTATACAGCGTTCCACTACAGCGGTTTAAGCGTTTCCTCTGACAGCATCAAAAAAGACGGCTCCGTCACGATCCGCGTCAACGTCACCAACACAGGCGGAAGAAAAGGAGATGAGGTCGTTCAGCTCTATACTTCTCCCCTGTTTAACACGCGGGTTAAACAGCCCAATCTGGACTTGAAAAACTTTCAGCGCGTTGAGCTGGCACCGAAAGAAACGAAAACCGTGACATTCAAGCTGAAACAGGCAGACCTTGCCTTCTGGGATGTAACGAGCGAAACGTTTGCCGTTGAAAGAGGCGCATACAAAATATCGGTCGGGAGCTCGGCGGCGGACATCCGCAAGACAAAGCGGATTTTCGTCCAAGGTGAAACGATTCGAGAACGGAACTTGCGGCGGCAGACAAACGCTGAAAACTACGACGACTACAAAGGCGTGCTCATCACCGAAGAATCCAAATACGGCGGCGATGCGGTAAAAAGCAGTACAGCAAACGCGTGGATCGCCTTCCATGATGTCCGCTTCAAAGGCGAAAAAAGGATAAAAGCAAAGGTTGCAAGCAGAGGCGGCGGCGAAATCGGCATCTTCCTCGATCATCCTCAAAAAGGAAAGCAAATCGGCTCGTTAAAAGTGCCTGACACATCCGGATTGCATAACTGGAAAACGATAAAAGCTTCCGTCCGAAAATCGGCAGGCACCCATCGCATCTACTTTGTCTTCAAAGGGAAAGTCGCAATCGATACGTTTCAATTTGAACGATAAACCGGCACAGAAGAAATTTTTTTAAAGCCATGCAGCTTGATCTGCATGGCTTTTACCGTTTTTCAGCAATTTTAGTGCTTTACAACTTAGGAATGATATATTAGAATTCAATCAAAAGTTGCATTAGGTAAAAAAAATGTCATAAGGCAATAAAATATTACCGCAACAAAAATATTGTATTCAGGTTAACTTTCATATAGACATAGAAAGGGGTTAATGAACCTATGAAACCCGCGATTACTGTAAAAGATTTATATGTTTCTTATCACGGCGCAGAAGCGCTTCGCAATATCAATTTCTCGCTTGATCAAGGAATGATGGCGGGCGTTATCGGACCGAACGGCGCAGGAAAATCAACACTGTTAAAAGCCATGCTCCAATTGATTCCAAAAGATAAAGGCGACGTCCGTCTGCTCGGAAAACCGCTCAAACATGTACGCAAGCAAATCGCCTATGTTCCGCAGCGGAATGATATGGATTGGACGTTCCCGATCAATGTGCTCGACACCGTCATCCTCGGCACGTATCCTGAACTCGGCCTTTTCAGACGTCCGAAAAAACGCGATAAAGAATGGGCATATCACTGTCTTGAAAAAGTCGGGATGGAAGCATACCCCAAGCGCCAGATCGGTGAACTGTCAGGCGGGCAGCAGCAGCGCGTTTTTCTCGCCCGGGCGCTCGCCCAAAAAGCAGAGCTGTTCTGTCTTGACGAACCGTTCGTCGGAATTGATGTGACGAGTGAAGAAATGATCGTCAGCATCTTAAAGGAACTTCGTGATGAAGGAAAAACCGTTCTTGTCGTCCATCACGATTTGAGCAAAGCGGACAGCTATTTCAATGAATTAATTTTGCTGAACAAAGAGCTGATTCAAAAAGGCCCGGTCTCCGACATCCTCAATCCCGACGTGATGATGAAAGCCTACGAATCTCAGCTTCCGTTCCTGCAATCGAAAAGGGGTGCGATGTGATGGAATTTATCCAGGGTTTGATGGAATATTCGTTTCTGCAAAAATCGCTGTTCACATCGATTATGGTGGGTATCATTTGCGGCGTCATCGGCTGCTTTATCATTCTCAGGGGAATGGCGCTGATGGGAGATGCGATTTCACACGCGGTCCTTCCCGGCGTCGCCATCTCTTATATGCTCGGCGTCAATTTTTTCTTCGGCGCCGTCTTTACGGGTATCCTGACGGCTCTCGGAATCGGCTATGTCAGCCAAAACAGCCGAATTAAAAACGATTCGGCCATCGGTATCGTCTTCACAGCCTTTTTCGCCGTCGGGATCATTTTGATCACGCTTGTCAAAAGCTCAAGCGATCTGTACCACATCTTATTCGGAAATGTGCTGGCCGTTCGTTCATCCGACATGTGGATCACGCTCGTCATCGGAGTCATGATTCTTACCGCCGTCTTTTTGTTTTACAAAGAGCTGCTCATCACCTCTTTCGACCCGACGATGGCGGCCGTCTACGGCTTGCCGAACCGGCTGATTCACTACTTTTTAATGACGCTTTTAACGATGGTCACGGTCGCATCGCTTCAGACCGTCGGCATTATCCTCGTCGTCGCGATGCTGATCACGCCTGCCGCAACCGCTTATTTATTAACGGACCGGCTGTGGGTGATGATCTATTTGTCCGCTTTCCTCGGCGCTTTGTCAGCGGTCGTCGGTCTTGGATTAAGCTATACGTACAACCTCTCCTCAGGAGCGGCGATCGTGCTCGTGGCTACGATTTTGTTCGGACTTTCCTTTACATTTTCACCGAAACAAGGCGTGCTTTGGAGAGCTTTGAAATCAAGAAGAAAGCGGGCAGCACTTCAATAATCCACAATATAAAGGGGGAACACAAAACATGAAATGGAAGCAAACATTAGCCATTGCGGCGGCATTAATTCTTGTTCTCGCCGCTGGCTGCTCATCGAAAAGCAGCAATGAAGAAAACGGAAAGCTGAAGGTCGTCACCACCTACTCCATTCTCTATGACATCGTCAAACAAGTCGGAGGAGATCACATCGATTTATACAGCATTGTACCTGTTGGAACAGACCCGCACGAATACGACCCGCTGCCAAAAGACGTGCAAAAAACGACGGACGCCGATGTCATCTTTTACAACGGCCTGAATTTGGAGACAGGAAACGGCTGGTTTAACAAGCTGCTGGAAACAGCTGAAAAAGACGGCGATGACGCCCCTGTCTACAAGCTGAGCAAAGGGGTCAAGCCAAAGCATCTCACTGCCAAAGGTAAAGAAACGGAAGAAGATCCCCATGCATGGCTCGATATAGAAAACGGGATTCAATATGCCAAAAACGCGAGAGATGCGCTGATCAAAAACGATCCCGACCATAAAGAAGATTACGAGAAAAACGCTGAAGCCTATATCGGCAAGCTGCAAAAGCTTCATAATGAAGCGGTGAACCGCTTTAAAGATATACCGAAAGAGCGCCGCGTCCTTGTGACGAGCGAAGGAGCTTTTAAATATTTCGCTTCGGCCTACGGCGTCGACGCGCAGTATATTTGGGAAATCAATACCGAAAATGAAGGAACTCCCGGTCAGATGAAAAAAATCGTCGACACGGTGAAGAAAAAGGAAGTTCCGGCCTTATTCGTGGAGACAAGCGTTGACCCGCGGAGCATGGAAAGCCTGTCAGCGGAAACGGGCGTGCCGATTAAAGCAAAAGTCTTCACCGATTCGATCGGAAAGCCTGGTGAAGCGGGAGATTCCTATTATAAGATGATGAAAGAAAACCTTGACCGGATCCATCAAGGTCTCGCCGAATAACCAAAAACTGCTGTACAGGATGTACAGCAGTTTTTTTCGCATGTTTTCCCGATTTTAAAGCAGGGTACAACGAAGGGAAAACGCAGAAAAAAGGAGTGTATTTCGTGAAATCTGTATACGAGGAATGCATCAAAGCCTGCCGGGAATGCCTTGAAGCATGCAATCACTGCTTTGA
Organism: Bacillus sp. BS3(2021); assembly: GCF_021043345.1. NCBI lineage: Bacteria > Bacillati > Bacillota > Bacilli > Caryophanales > Bacillaceae > Bacillus > Bacillus sp. BS3(2021). Next base: position 787,416 of record NZ_JAJNDM010000001.1, on the reverse strand, counting down.
CAAATGTCTGATGGAAGAAGACGCGGGGATGATGGCCGAATGCATCCGACTTGACCGGGAATGCGCGGAGATGTGCGGATTCGCACTTCAAGCCATGACGCGCAACAGCCCGTATGCCGAAGACATTTGCCAGCTTTGCGCAAAGGTTTGCGAAGCTTGCGGCAATGAATGCAGCCTGCACAAGCATGACCACTGCCAGCTTTGCGCTGAAAGCTGCTTTGCATGTGCGGAAGCATGCAGAAAAATCGCTTCTTAACTTGAAATATCCGGCTCTCGGGCCGGATATTTTTATGTCGGAAACGTTTATTTTTTCTCCTCCCCCCTTACTAAACTGATACAATATGACTATAAAAGGGGGTTTTAATATGAAAGACAGCGTGTTTCAAATGACTTCTGACACATATCAGTCGCTCAGCGATTCAGAACGGCATTTGCTCGAGTACATTTATCAGCACTTAGATGTCATCGCCACTTTATCGATTGTAAAATTAAGCGAGGATGCAAATGTTTCAACAGCCACGATTGTCAGGTTAATGAAAAAGCTCGGTTATGACGGCTACACTTCTTTTAAGTACGCATTAAAAGAAAAACACCACCTCGGCCACGCTCCGCTGATGGATGATATCGACAGCCAAATTAAACAGGCCGTGCTCAAGAATGAAAGAGAAGTTCTGGATACGATTAAAATGCTTGATATCGGGTTGATCGAAGATGCCATTCAAAAAATCAGCAATGCCGAAAAAGTTTACATTTTCGCAAGGGGATTGTCTGAAATGATTGGGACTGAGATGACGATCAAGCTTCAGCTACTCGGCAAAAACTGCGAGATGCACAGCGACCCGAATATTATCAGAGGCAAGTCAAAAACACTGGCAAAAAAAGACCTCGGCCTTTTTGTTTCCCTGAACGGCGAGACAGAGGAGCTTGTTGAAGCCGCGCAAAATTTCAAATTGCAAGCCATTTCCACCATTACATTAACAACAAGGATCGATTCGCGTCTTGCGAAATTATCAGAGATCGTACTAGTCGGGTTTAAAGGTGAACAATCATTTTTTCCCGATTATGAAGTCCGCTCGCGCCTCCCTCTGCAAGTCCTCTCCCGCATCATGCTGGACTCATACGTCATCCGCACCGCTCATAGCTGAAAACCTTTACACAACCTGTAAACATCCCCCCTTTTATCTGTGACATAATGTCTGTGAAGCCACAGATAAAGGGGGGATACAGCATGATCTATACATGCACGATGAATACCGCGGTCGACTTATTCGTTGAAACCGACGAGCTGCTTCCCGATGTCGTCAACCGCACTAAAGATGAAGATTATCAGCCAAACGGAAAAGGTGTCAATATTTCTTTTATGCTCAAGCGCCTCGGCCTTAACAATACCGCGCTTGGATTTACAGGCGGATTTACCGGGCGTTTTATTGAAAATGAACTGCTGAATGAAAAAATCGTCACAGACTTTGTCGAAGTCGAAGGCATCTCACGGATTAATATTTTTATTAATGCCACCCGGGAATTCAAAATCGTAAACAAAGGTCCGCTCATATCTGAAGGCCGAAAACAGGAGCTGATCAACAAAATCCGTCAAATTCCGTCCGGCCGCTTTTTATTTGTTTCAGGCAGTCTTCCGAGAGGAGTCCCAGATGACATGTACCTTTCGCTTTCCGAGATTGCCGCCGAAAACAAACTGAAGTTGATCTTGGATATCAGCTCTCCCGTCCTATTAGATTGTCTTTCATACCATCCTTACCTGATTAAACCGAATGAACAGGAGCTTGCCGCTTTTTTCAGCCGGAAGAAAGCGCTGTCTGAAGAAGAAATCATCCACTACGGAAAGGAGCTCCTCAATCGCGGCGCTCAAAGGGTTCTCATCTCACGCGGTAAAGACGGCGCCCTTTATTTGGACCGCCAAAGAACCTTAAAAGCGACAGCCGCCAAAGGCAAAGTTGTCAATACCGCGTGTGCCGGCGATGCCATGCTTGCCGTGTTCGTCGGAAAACAGGAGCTGGGCTGTTCTGTTCCTGAAGCACTCAGACACGCCTCTGCCGCCGGATCCTTGACGGCTTTCTCGAAAGGCCTCGGAGATGTGTCCAAACTCGATCAAACAGCTTCACAAATTCAAATCACTCATTTATAAAGGGGGTTTTCTTATGAAAAAGTTCAAAATCATCGCGGCAACCGGCTGTCCAACAGGCATTGCCCATACATTTATGGCTGAAGAGGCCTTAAAACAGGCCGCCGCCAAACTGGGTGTAGAAATCAAAGTCGAAACACACGGACAAATCGGAGTTCAAAACGAACTATCGCCAGAGGACATTAAACAAGCCGACGGAGTCATTGTCGCGGCTGACAAAGATGTAGGCGCCGAGCGTTTTGCAGGCAAACGCGTCCTTGACGTCCCGGTTGCGCGGGGCATCCGAGATGCGGAATCTTTAATTCGGGCGCTGCTGAACGGCGAAGCGCCGATTTACCGCGAACAAACAGCGGCAAAAACAGAGGATGAACTCCAAACAGGCGAAGCCGCTTCCATCGGCCGTAAAATATATAAACATTTGATGAACGGGGTTTCCCACATGCTCCCATTTGTCGTCGGCGGAGGGGTTTTAATTGCACTTTCCTTTTTATTCGGCATCCATTCAGCAGATCCTGAACATCCTAGCTACAACGCTTTTGCCGAATTGCTGAATAAAACGGGCGCATTCGGCTTCCAGCTGATGGTTCCGATTTTATCCGCTTATATCGCCGCTTCAATGGCCAAACGTCCCGGCCTGATTGTCGGGTTTATCGGCGGCATGATCGCCAGCACGGGGGGAGCGGGTTTTCTGGGCGGCATCGTATCCGGTTTTTTGGCGGGACTGATCATTTACGGTCTCTCGTATGCACTTAAAAAAATGCCTCAATCCCTTGAAGGGCTAAAAGCAATTTTTCTTTATCCGGTTATCGGCATTTTTCTGATCGGTGCGGTCATGTTTTTCCTCGTGGAGCCGATGACGGCCATCAATGAAGGGATGAAGGACTTTTTAGCCGATTTTCAAGGAGCGAATCCCGTCATTCTCGGCTTGATTATCGGCTGTATGAGCGCATTTGACATGGGCGGTCCGGTCAATAAAGCCGCTTATGTCACCGGCACTGCTCTTCTCGCTGAAGGGAACCAATATTTCATGGCAGGCGTTTCCGCCGCGTGCATCACACCGCCGCTCGTCATTGCGTTTGCCACTTTGCTTTTCCGCAAATATTTCAGCCAGCAGGACCGAAATGCAGGGCTTGTCAATTTTATTCTCGGCGCCACTCATATTACCGAAGGTGCTATCCCGTTCGCCGCAAAAAAACCGATCCCTGTCATTCCGATTTTGATGATCGGCTCTTCGATATCGGCGATATTAACATACTCATTCGCAGTTCAAGTACCTGCCCCGCACGGCGGATTCCTTGTACTTCCCGTTGTCACAGGAGCCTTTCAATGGGTGTTGTCGATTATCATCGGATCGCTTATCGGCGCCTTCTTATACGGTTTTTATCAAAAACGGACATATGAAAAACAGAAAGGCTGATCAAACATGGGCACAACAGCTTTAATCAAAAAAGAGCACATCTATCTTCAAGAAACGTTATCTTCCCAAGCGGAAGCATTTGACCGGGTGGCTCAGGTCGCATATGAATCGGGAGCCGCCCAAACAAAACAAGCGGTCATACACGGATTGGCACAAAGAGAGGCTGAAAGTACGACCGGCTTCATTGAAGGCTTTGCCATTCCCCATGCAAAACTGAAGGACATCACAGAAGCATCTGTCATCATCATTCAAAACCAGATGGGCATCGAATGGAACGCGCTTGATCAAAACCCTGTCACATTTATCATTGCTTTATTGATACCAGATGCCGAGGCAGGCAGCACACATCTCAATCTATTATCATCGGTGTCTCGCATGCTTGTTCACGAAGATGCGAGGCAGCAGCTGCTTAAAGCCTCGAGTCCTGACGACATTCTGAACACCTTTTCGAGCTATATATCCTAATTTTGATCAGAAAGAAGGAATCGATATGCTGACAAATACGAAGAAAATGCTGTTGGACGCACAGACAAACGGCTATGCGGTACCGGCCTTTAACATTCACAACCTGGAAACCGTGCAAGCCGTGACAGAAGCGGCTGAAGCCCTAAGGTCCCCCGTGATTCTTGCGGCTACTCCCGGAACCTTCAGCTATGCAGGCCGCGACTATATTCAAGCGATTGCAGAAACGGCCGCAGCGCGCTGTTCAATCCCGGTCGCCCTCCATCTCGATCATCATGAAGAGATTGATGATATTCGCGAGTCTTTATCATTAGGGACAAAATCGGTGATGATTGATGCTTCGCACCATCCATTTGCCGAAAATACCGCAATTGTAGCGAACGTCGTACAATATGCCCGGCAAAAAGATGCCACTGTAGAAGCCGAGCTCGGAAGGCTCGGCGGACAGGAAGATGATTTAATCGTGGATGAAGCCGACGCTTATTACACCGATCCGGATGCAGCAAAAGAGTTCGTCGAGAAAACCGGAATCGATTCGCTTGCGGTGGCAATCGGTACAGCCCACGGGCTTTACTCAAAAGAACCCAATATCGATTTTGACCGGCTGGCCGCGATTCAAAAACGGGTTTCAGTTCCGCTTGTCCTGCACGGCGCCTCAGGAATTCCGCAAGAAGATGTAAGAAAGTGCATCAAGCTCGGCTGTGCAAAAGTAAATATCGCGACTGAATTAAAAATTCCTTTTTCAGATAAACTGCGCCGTTATCTGCATGAACACACTGATGCAAGCGATCCAAGAAAATATATGACCCCCGCCAAAGAAGCCATGAAAGAAATCGTTCAGGAAAAGATTTTGATGTGTATGAGCAATAACAGATACTAATGCAAAAAGCCGGATGTTCTTTAACATCCGGCTTTTTCAAATCATTTGGCATGCTCTTCTAAAGCATGACCGTCATGAGGCTTTTCATCGGGTATCGGTTCCTGAGCGGCCAATATGCTGTATACGAGCATGACAATTCCTACATAAACAACCGCCGAAACCGTCCAAACGAGCACTGTTTTATCCTTCAAGACGGATTCCTCCAATCAAGCTTCACCTTTTGCAGCCTGAGTGCATTCAGAACGACCGAGACCGAACTGAACGCCATCGCGGCACCTGCGATCCACGGGGCCAAAAGCCCGACGGCCGCGAACGGAATGCCGATGCTGTTGTAGGCAAACGCCCAGAAAAGGTTTTGTTTAATGTTTTTGATCGTCAGCCTGCTCATGAGGATCGCATCGGCGATGCTGTTTAAATCGCCGCGGATCAAGGTGATATCGGCGGCTTCCATGGCGACGTCAGTCCCCGTTCCGATCGCCATTCCGGTATCGGCTGCCGCCAGTGCCGGCGCATCATTGATGCCGTCGCCGACCATCGCGACTTTTTTGCCTTTTGCCTGGATTTTCTTCACTTCATCTGCTTTTCCTTCAGGCAGGACTTCTGCAATGACATGCTGAATGCCGGCTTCAGCAGCAATCGCTTCTGCCGTCCGCCGGTTGTCTCCGGTGATCATGACGACTTCAAGCCCCATATCATGCAGCCTTTTCACCGCTCTCTTCGACGTGTCTTTTATCGTATCGGCGACGGCGATCAGCCCGGCAAACCGACCGTCGATGGCGGCAAGCATCGCCGTCTTTCCTTGTGTTTCAAACTTCTCCATTTCGCTGTGCGCCTCTTGAATGTCAATATCACGGCTTTCCATCAGCCGTCTTGTGCCGATCAAAATCCGTTTTTCATTGACTGCGGCTTCGATACCATAACCGGGTATCGCTTCAAAGCTGTCTGCGGAGGCCGGTTCTATCTCTCTCTTTTTAACGCCTTCGACAATGGCTTCAGCAAGCGGATGTTCAGAGTTTTTTTCCGCAGCACCGATAAGCTTGAGAAACGATGTTTCATCGATCCATGGTTCAGTGCGCACATCTGTGAGCTGAGGCTTTCCATTTGTGACCGTCCCCGTCTTGTCAAGCACGATCGTCTCCAAGCGGTGAGCCGTCTCCAAATGTTCGCCGCCTTTGAATAAAATTCCGAATTCAGCCGCACGGCCCGATCCGGCCATGATCGAAGTCGGTGTTGCCAAACCGAGCGCACACGGACATGCGATCACAAGCACCGCAATCAGCTTTTCCAGCGCCGTGCCGAATTCACCGGGGCTAACCGCCAAATACCAGACGAAAAATGTGATGACTGCGATCGCCACGACAATCGGCACAAAAACCCCGGAAATCCGGTCTGCGAGCCGTTGAATCGGAGCTTTTGAACCTTGCGCCTCTTCCACGACTTTTATAATCTGCGCCAGCGCAGTATCTTTGCCTACTTTTTCTGCTCTTACTTTTAAAAATCCATTTTTATTGATTGTAGCACCGATAACCGGATCTCCAACCGTCTTGTCAACAGGGATGCTTTCACCGGTGATCATTGATTCATCCAGCGCAGAACGTCCTTCGACAATCTCTCCGTCTGCCGGTACTTTTTCACCGGGCTTCACGTACATGATGTCGCCTGCCAATACGTTTTCAATCGGCACGGTCATCTCTTCGCCGTTTCTGACGACGGTCGCCGTTTGTGCCTGCAGCCCCATCAGCTTTTTGATCGCTTCGGATGAGCGCCCTTTCGCTTTCGCTTCAAACAGCTTTCCTAAAATGATCAAGGTTAAGAGGATGGCGCTTGTTTCATAATAAAGTCCGTCCGGATGCCGGTTCGTGCCGAGGCTTTCAATGCTTAAATACAAGCTGTAGAAATACGCGGCAGACGTGCCGAGAGCGACCAGCACATCCATGTTCGCGCTTTTGTTCCGAAGCGCTTTATAAGCCCCTGTGTAAAACTGTTTCCCGACGATAAACTGAACCGGTGTCGCCAACGCGAACTGAACCCAGGGATCCATGAACATCCCCGGCAGCCATATAAATGACGTGAATTTGAAATGGCTGACCATTGCCCAGAGCAGCGGAAAAGATAAAATGGCCGAAAAAATAAACTTGCCGGTTTGACGCTGAATGCCTTTTTCTCTTTGTTCCGCCGCTCCATCCGCAGTTTGGTCTTTTTTCAGCTCGAGCTTGTAGCCGAGCTTTTCAATGGCTTCGATCATTTCCTCCGGCGAAACCGCACCGGTATGATAGTCGACTGCCGCAGTCTCTATGGCAAAGTTGACGGCGGCGTTTTTGACGCCCGGCAGCTTGTTGAGGCGCTTTTCAACCCGGTTGGCGCAAGCCGCACACGTCATGCCGGAAATTGCGAATTCGGCTTTTTCCGCTGGAACTTGATAGCCGAGCGATTCGACTTTTTCAGCCAGCTGTCCGACTTCGATTTGCCCCGGATCATAAACGATTTTTGATTTTTCCAGCGCCAAGTTCACATTTGCGTCCTGAACGCCGTCAAGCCTTTTCAACCCTTTCTCGATCCGCGCCGCACAGGCGGCGCAGGTCATGCCAGAGATTTGGAGGGTGGCTTCTTTTTGTCCGTCCATATCCTTCACTCCTTATATACCCCTTATAGGTATACATTAGCCTGCGACATCATACCCCTGATCTTCGATCGTATCGATGATTTCTTTCAGCGATACTTTGCCTGAATCAAACGAAACTTCGACCTTGCCCTCGCTTAAATTCACTTTAACGGACTCTACTCCGCCAAGCTTTCCGACGTTTCCTTCTACTGCCTGAACACAGTGGTTGCAAGACATGCCTTCGACTTTCAGTGTTTTTGGTTCCATATTGAAAACCTCCTATGGTTTGATGATATTGATCGGTTTTATATTACCATACCCCTGTAGGGTATTTCAAGAAAACGATTTTCCCTTTTTTCGTTCACGACTTTGAAAAACGCTTAAACACATCAAGCAGCTCCTCGATGGCCTCTTCGCCTTCACCGCTTTTAATCGCGTTTGCGACACAATGGTGGGTATGATCTTCAAGCAGGCTGAAAGCCACCTTTTGCATCGCGGCTTGCACAGCTGAGATTTGAACGAGAATATCGACGCAGTAGCGGTCATTTTCAATCATGTTTTGAATGCCTCTGACCTGCCCTTCAATCCGCTTTAAGCGGTTTGTGATTTGTTCTTTTCCTTTAGAACTTTTGGGATTTAATGTGTGTTCATGATGATCTGCTGACATCGGAGCACCTCTCTTTCCATTGTATTTTGTCCAAGTTACCCGTTTGTACCATTATAAAATGCGAAGCGAAACATGTCTAAAAAAAAGAGACAACCCCAATTTTCTGCGGGGTCGTCCCTGCATATTATTTGTTTAACGCTTTAAAAAATTCTCTCATAAACTCCGGCAGATTGGACCAGTCATGGCCTGAGACCAGATTGGCGTCGACATGAAGCTTCTCCTCTACATAAGTCGCGCCCGCGGCTTCGACTTCCGGTTTGCAGGCGATGTAAGCCGTCAGCTCCCGACCTTTCAGATGTTCTCTCAGGCTTGTGAAAATCAGGCTCGCGTGACAAATCGCGCCGACCGGTTTATTTTCCTCAAAGAAATGAGCAACAATTTTCAGCAGGGAATCGTACATCCGGATAAATTCCGGCGCGCGTCCGCCCGGAATGATGATGCCGTCGTATTCGGACGGATCAATCTCATCAAATGAAGCATGCGCGTCAATTAAATAGCCCGGCTTTTCGGTGTATGTATCCCAATCCAGAAAGTCATGAACAACCGTATGAATCTTTTTCTTTTTCGGTGCGGCGATCGTCGTTTCATAGCCCTCTTCAAGACAGCGGTAATAAGGATAATACACTTCCAGCGCTTCAACTGCGTCGCCCGTTACGATCAAAATCTTTTTCGCCATCAAAAACATCTCCTTTCCTTTTTTACTCTTCTATTTTATCCCATTTGCGCCTGATTTTAAAATCAAGTGCTTGAGGAGCTTGATTTCAGCCGACGATCGTGATGGTCTCTGTAATGTCTTTCAAGAGGGCAAGGTTTGCTTTGTCAATTCCTGAATCTGTGATGATCCTGTATCCGTTATGAAGGCGGTCGATTTGCGAGAAAGCACGGGTCCCGAATTTGCTGCTGTCCGCCATCAAGATCGTTTCGTCCGCAATCTCGATCATCCGTTTTTTCAACAGCGCCTGCATTTCGTTTGAATCGCTCAAACCGCTCGCAGGGTCGACGCCTTTGCAAGACAGAAATGTTTTGTTGACGTGATACATATCAAGGGAGCGCTCAGCCAAAGGACCGACATATGACATCGATTGCGGCAGCAGCATCCCGCCGGTTGAAATGACCGTCACCTTTTCTTTTTTGCTGAGTTCAATCGCGACTCTGACTGAATTGGTGATGACGGTCAGCGGGATGTTTTCAAGCGCTTTTGCCATGTACCATGCCGTCGTGCTGGCGTCAAGAATTATTCGTTCCCCGCTTTTCACGTGCTTAACGGCTTCAAATGCAATCATCTTTTTTTCGTTTACGTTTGTAATTTCGCGCTCGCGAAAATGCACCTCCGCTTCTTCGGTCTGTACGCTGACAGCGCCGCCATGACTTCTTTTCAGCTTATTTTCCTTCTCAAGCTTTTCCAAATCGCGCCTGATCGTTTCTTCCGTGACGGAAAAAAGCTCGCTCAGTTCTGTGACGCGTACGCTCGAGCGCAGATTGACAAGCTCGACGATTTTTTGGTGTCTTTCAGCTACAAGCATCCGTTTACTTCCTTCCTTTTTTGGTAAAAGTCACTGTTACTTTCATGATAGCGCATCAGCGCCGATACAGGAAATGTTTTCAGCGGGAAGCGGCGACGAGAATCTGACTTGTATAGCGGCGGTATGCCGCCTCCCACGCTTCTGTATCTTCCGGTACATACGTTTTTTGAGGGAAGGAAGTCCTGATCGCTTTTCGGGCGCTTTGAATATCCCAAAACATGTCGAGTGCGATGGCCTGTACGGCAATGTTGCCGATGGTGCTCGCCTCTGACGGTCCGGCCCATACATTTCTGGCCAGTACATTCGCCGTGTATTGGCACAGCAGTTCATTTCGAATCCCTCCGCCCGCCATGTGAAGTCCGTCATATTCTTTTCCTGTCAATGTTTCAATCCGTTCAAGCGTAAACCGGTATTTAAACGCAAGGCTTTCCAGCACGCAGCGGATCATCTGTCCGGGCGTTTCCGGCACGTGCTGCCCAGTTGCACGGCAATACTCCCTGATCGCCTCAGGCATATGCACGGGATTAAGAAACATCGGGTCATCCGGGTCAACCGCCGACCTGAATGCTTCCGACTGTCCGGCAAGTTTGACAAGCTCGGCGCTCGAATAGCTGATCCCGTCTTTTTCCCAATCTGCCTGACAGCGCTGGAACAGCCACAATCCCATAATGTTTTTTAAAAAGCGGAATGTACCGCCGGCACCGCCCTCATTTGTAAAATTCCAATCGAGCGCCTGTTTTGACATCAGCGGAGTGTCAAGTTCAGTTCCAATCAGCGACCAGGTGCCGCAAATCAAATATGCAAAGTCTTCCGTTTCAGCGGGAACGCCGACAACTGCAGAAGCCGTGTCATGTTCGCCGACGGCAATGACCGGTACGGCAGGCACCGACAATTCGCTGCACACTGATTGTGACAGCCTCCCCGCTTCGCTTCCTGGTTTTGCTATATCCTTCGGAAAAATATTGGCCGGGAGTCCCATAAGGCTGATGAGCTCCCAATCCCAATCTGACGTTTTCGGGTTGAACAGCTGAGTTGTCGTCGCATTTGTAAACTCGCTTTTTTTCTCGCCCGTTAAAAAATAGCGCAGCAAATCAGGAATCATTAAAAGCGTTTCCGCTCGCTCCAACAGCGGAGAATTCGCTTTTTTCAGCGCCCGGAGCTGAAAGATGGTGTTGAACGGCAAAAGTTGAATACCGGTTCTTGAAAACAGCTCTTCTTTTCCGATTTCATTCAGCACCTCCATCATCATTCCGTCCGTGTAAGGGTCTCGGTAATGATAAGGGTTCCCCAACAACTCTCCGTTACGATCGAGAAAGCCGACATCAACCGCCCAAGAATCGATTCCGATACAGCTGATTCGTCCGCAGCCGTTTTTCGCCTTTAAAATGCCTTTTTTGATTTCATGATAAAGCCTGAGAATGTCCCAATAAAGGTGTTTTCCCGCCTGAACGGGCTGATTTGGAAAACGGTGAATTTCCTCCGCTTTGATCAGACCGCCGTCCACATGACCTGCATAAGCTCTGCCGCTCGACGCACCAAGATCAAAAGCGAGAATCGTCACCAGCTTGCACCGCCTTTGCCGCGTGCCAGTATTTTCTCCGCATACCCGCTTTCCGCATAAGCTTTGAGCGGATCAGGCGGGACGTTCATTTCCTCCCGCACGGCGTAAAGGAGCGGTTTGACGTCAATTTCAAATGCTTCGCGGATCGCAGCCTCTGCGGCAAGAACGTCATGATTTTCCTGCGCTTTCTTCACTTCATCGAAGTTGATCAAAAGCGCTTTTGCAAATTGAGTCTGCACATTCATGACCGAGCGCAGTACAGCCGGGATTTTAGGTTCGAGATTATGGCATTGATCAAGCATATACGAAATATGTTCGGCCGTCTTCCGGACACTCGGGTCGGAATCGCGGCAGGCGTCCAAAATTTGATAAAAAATGAGAAACAGTTCGTACGGGTTGTGCGCGCCTGCGATCAAATCGTCATCAGCGTATTTGCGGCTGTTGAAATGAAAGCCTCCGAGACGTTTTTCGTCAAGCAAATAAGCGACAATGTGCTCGATGTTCGTCCCTTGGGGATGGTGGCCGGTGTCGACGAGCACCTCAGCCTTCGGCCCGAGCTTTTGCGCCAAATTGTAAGCCATCCCCCAATCCGCCAGGTCTGTATGATAAAATGCCGGCTCAAAAAACTTGTATTCAATCAAGAGCCGCATATCATCGTCAAGCGCTTCGTATACTTCAGCCAGACACTCATACATCCAATTTTTCCGTTTTCTGATGTCGCCCTGACCGGGATAGTTGGTTCCGTCGGCAAGCCAGAGGCTGATTTCCTTGGATCCTGTTTGTTTTGCAATATCGACGCATTCGAGCAATTGCTCAGTCGCTTTTTGGCGAATGTCCGCTTTAACGTTTGTGACGCTTCCGAATTTGTAGTCATCGTCCTGGAACAAGTTCGGATTCACGGCGCCGACGGCAAGGCCAAGCTGCTCGGCGTGCGCTTTCAGCTTTCCGTAATCATCAACTTGATCCCACGGAATATGGATGGCGACGGAAGGACAAGTTCCGGTTAATTTGTGAACGACTGATGCATCTTCCATTTTTTCAAATGGATCCCTCGGTACGCCCTCTTGCTGAAACACTTTGAAGCGCGTGCCCGAGTCCCCGTATCCCCATGAAGGCGTCTCGATTTTAAGCGCTTTCAATTTTTTCTTTACTTCAGAAAGGCTGATGCCTCTGTCTTTCTGCTGTTCTTCAAATAAAGCGTAAGCCCGGTCATTCATCATGTACACCCTTCCCCCTTGTTTTTAACGGATATGCCATGGTTGACATTAACGCAAGTTCCGGCTGGGTTGTGTCCAGCCGGCTGTACTGGACGATCACAGGTACATCGCTTGCGATCTCGATCGCATAAGGAACATTTTCAGGAATGCGTTCTCCTGCTCGGTGCAAAGAACTTGTGCGAATATGCTTCGTTCTCTTGCCCTGAACCGTCTCGGGAATGCCTTCGAGCGGCGGACGGTCTTCAAAGTATACTGTGATCGCAAGGTTTGCGTCTTCTTCATGGCAATTTAAAACACAGATGGCTTCATGGCTCGTCAAGCTTCCGGAACTTTCCGGAGGAATAAAACCGTCCGGTATGATCCAGTGGGTCTCGCCCTTCATCTCCCTTTTCCCCCTTTGTTTTCTGAAAGGACGGCCGAAGCCGTTCCTTTCCAATTACCTTGAAAATGCGGCCGGCACTCCCCCGTCAACCGTCAGCATGCATCCCGTCGTTTTTGCCGTTTTTTCTGAAGCGAAATAAGCGATCGCTTCGGCGATGTCGGCGGGATAAATGTTGACGGAAAGAGTCGTACGTTTGCGGTAATGCTCTTCAAGCCGATCGGGTTCAATCCCGTAGGCGGCGGCTCTTTCTTCGCGCCACTTGGAGTCCCAGATGGCCGACCCTTGAAGCACCGCATCCGGAAGCACTGAATTCACGCGGATTCCATACGGTCCGCCTTCAGCGGCGATGCATCTCGCCAAATGAACCTCAAGCGCTTTTGCAGAGCTGTATGCCGAAGCGTTTTTGCCTGCATAAACGGAATTTTTCGAGCCGATAAACACCATGCTGCCGCCTGAACCCTGTCTTTTCATTTGCTTAAAAGCTTCTCTGGCGACGAGAAAATATCCTGTTCCAAGTACATTCATATTCAAATTCCATTCTTCGAGAGTCGTTTCATCAAGCGGGCTGGATGTCGCAAGCCCCGCGTTGTTGACGAGAATGTCGATCCCGCCGTAATTAAGGACGATTTCCTCGAATGCCGCCTGAACGTCCTCTTCTTTCGTCACATCCATGCGGACGGCGGATGCTCGTTCCGCACCGTATTGTTCATTAATCTCTGCGGCTGTTTTTTCTGCGCCTTCTATATTAATGTCAGCAACAGCAACATGCGCACCTTCTGAAGCAAGGCGGCGGCAGGTCTCGCTGCCGATTCCGCCCGCTCCTCCCGTCACAAATGCGATCTTGCGGGAAAATTCGGCTTCCGGCGGAGCAAGCGTTAATTTATAAAGCTCAAGCGGCCAATATTCGACATTGTAGGATTCTTCCTCATTTAGAGATACAAAGTTTCCAAGGACTTCTGTTCCCTTCATGACAGCAATCGCCCGCCGATATAAATCTCGGCTGACCTTTGCCATCGCCAGGCTTTTACCTGCTGCCACCATGCCGATTCCCGGGATTAGCATCACGCGCGGCGCCGGTTCAAACATCTCGTCTCCTTCATGCCGGTTTCTTTGAAAATAGGCGGCATACGATTCTTTAAACCTAGCAATCTCGGTTTTGATCCGTTCGACCAGCTTCTCTGTGTCCTGTTCAGCGGGATTCCACGGAATATAGGCAGGCGTCCGCTTTGTATGCACAAGGTGATCCGGACATGCGGCGCCGACCTGTGAAAGCGATGGAGCGCGCCTGCTGTTCGTGAATTCGAGTACATCATCAGCATCGCACCATGTGAGCAGCATGCGTTTCTCTCCGCTGACAGCGCCGCGGATAATTGGCAAGATATCGGCTAAAATCCGTTTCCGGTCCTCCGGTGCAAGCGGCTCGACCATCTGTCCGCCAAACGGCTGATGATCTTCTGAACGGCTTTTAATGTATGCTTCCGCTTCGCGAATCACAGCAATCGTCTGATCATAGCTTTCTTTCGCCGTTTCCCCCCAGGTGACGAGCCCATGCTTCTCCATTAAAACAAGCTCTGCATTCGGGTTGTTTTTCACACCTTCTGCTATCAGCTTCGATAAAGCGAAGCCCGGTCTGACATAAGGCACCCATACAAAGCGGCTGCCGAATATCTCCTCTGCGATCTCTTTTCCATTATCAGCGCAGCAGATGCTGATGATCGCATCGGGGTGGGTGTGATCGACATGCGGAAACGGCAAAAAAGCATGAAGAAGCGTTTCGATCGACGGCCGCGGGTGCTTTCCGTCCATCATGCAATGGGACAAATATGCTGTCATTTCTTCATCGGTCATGCTGCTCCGTTCCATCAGCGGACGAATATCATCGAGCCTCAGCCCGGTAAATTGGCCCGCTGACATCGTCGCCAAGTCCGAGCCGCTGCCTTTCACCCACATCACCTCGATGTCCCTGCCCCTGAAATCCTTTTCCGTCGTTTTCATCGATGTGTTTCCCCCGCCCCAGTTGCAGACCGATCGGTCAGAGCCGATCAGGTTGGAACGGTAGACGAGTTCGTCAAGACCCGGACGCAGCGATGCAGCCTCAGTTTCTGACCATAAATATTCCACCATACGTATCACTCCGTTTTTGTTTGTTTATTTTTGAATATGTTTGTTTAAAGAGTAACATATTTTGTTTTGTTTTGTAAGCGCTTTTTTCAGAAGCCATTTTATGATAGAGCTGTTTCAATCGGTCTATAAATAAAAAACCCTCAACAGCAGGCAGCCGTAGGGGGGCAGGAATGTGGAATGTTTTAACCTTTGAAAATAAAATGTCAGATTTTAAGAAAGCGCTGGCATCATGATGATGACGCTTTTTGTCCCGCCGGCTAACCGTTTTGGGAACATATTGATCCACAACAAACGGTTGAAAATCGGCTTTTAATCTTTTAATATATAAACTCATGTTTTTTAAAAGGAGGGGTCAGGATGAATAAAACACTGCACGCACCAGTCAAACTGATCATCGCAATTTTTATGATTTGCACATTTTCTATCGGCTTTACAGAGTACGTCGTTATGGGTATATTGACTTCCATTTCAAAGGATCTCTCTGTTCCGATTTCATCTACTGGCTTATTGGTAACGGCATATGCGGGAAGCGTTTGTCTGACGGGGCCGATCGTCACCATATTGTCGGTCAAAATGCCGCGGAAACCGATATTGATCGGCTTGATGAGTGTGTTTGTACTGTCGAATGCGCTCAGTTTCCTGGCGCCGAACTTCACCGTTTTGTTGATCTCAAGAATCCTATCCGCTTCCATTCATGGCGCATTTTTTGCAACGACGATGGTGTTCGTCAGCGAAATGGTACCGCCCGAAAAGCGGGCCGCCGCTGCCGCTTCAATGAACGGCGGCTTGACCATCGCCCTGATGCTCGGCGTTCCGTTCGGTTCTTATTTAGGCGACCTTTTCAACTGGCGGATCGTTTTTCTGATGATCGCATTCCTCGGATTGATCGGCCTCGCCGGCATTTGGCTGACGGTGCCGCACAGAAAACCGAAAGTCGTCCCTAAATTGATCCATGAATGGGATGTGTTTAAAAATAAACAAGTTCTTTTCTCTTTTGCTATCACAATTTTCGGCTATTCAGGTGTATTCATCGCCTACACGTTTATTGAACCGATGCTGCGGCATTCTGCCGGTTTTGGCAGCCTCGGCATTACAGCCGCCCTTTTCGCCTACGGATTTGGCGGAGTCGTCGGCAATTTCTACGCCGGAAAGGTGCCGTTTCACCTGTTAACCCGCTCCATGATCGGCGTGATGATCGCGCTCATGGCGATCCTTGCGGCCTTCCCTTTTGTCAGCGGACACCCTGCCGGCGCCATCATCGTGACGTTTTTATTCGGAGCCGGCGCTTTCGGAACGGTGCCCCTTTTGCAAACAAAGGTCGTGGCTGCGTCTGAACACGGAACAACGATCGCCACCTCTGTCAGCATCGCTGCATTTAACTTGGCCAACGCGCTCGGCGCATGGATCGGCGGACTCATTCTTCATGCATCAGAGTCCTACACATACCTTGCCACAGGCGGTGCGCTTATGACCATGTGCGGACTGACGCTGACGATGTTCGCCTTTGTGTCTGAGAAAAGACAAGTGAAAGAAGAAATGTGGAGAACGGATCTGTAATTAAAAAAGCTGCCCGGCTTTAAGACCTGGCAGCTTTTTTGTTTGGTTCTTGCAGCGTCTTTGTCTGAGCTGCTTTCCGCATGATCGCGATCATCAAAAGGGCGGCCGCGGCATAGACGATGCCGAAACAGCCGAAAACGAAAACAGAAGATGACATTCCTAATAACACGCCTGATAGAACAGGACCGCAGGCCATTCCCGTATACCTGATAAAATTAAACATGCCCATCGCACTGCCGCGGTTCTCATCAAATTCATTTGCCATCATCGTAGAGAACAGCGGCGGGATCAGCCCCATTGTGACGCCGAAAAGAACGAGGGCCGCCGACAACGCGAAAAGTGAAAACGAGTGGGTAAAGCCAAAACAGACGACGCTGGCCGCGGCGGTCAGATTGCCGATCAGAAACAGGCGTCCGAGCGACAACCTCTTTTGTATCCACTTAAACAGCACGCTGCCGGCAACCGTACTGACCGCTATCGGCAAATACAGCAAGCCGACGATCTGCAGATCAAGGTGATAATGATCAGTCAGCAAAATCGGCAAATATACGATCACTGAAAAATAAATAAAGAAAAGAAGATAGCTTAATATCAAAACGGCATTTCCCGTCCTGTTTTTGAAAATATCCTTATAATGCGACAACAGGCTGCCGGCGCTGAGATTGGTCTTTTTCTCCGCATGGCTCTGCGGAAAGCAAAACGCATTTCCGAAAAGCAAAAGAACAGACAAGACTGTCAAAAACCAAAAAATTCCTGGATAATTATAGCGCTCCCCGATAAAACCGCCGAGAATAGGCGCCGCTGCCGGTGCAAGGGAAAGCAGCATTTGATAAGTCCCCATCGCACTGCCCCGCTTCGTTCCCTGGAACAGAGATCCGATTGTGGTTGCCGCAATTAATGGAAGCGCTGCCGTCCCTAAAGCCTGCAGCACCCTAAAAAAAAGAAACAGTCCAAAATCCCTTGCGACGGCGCAGCCGATTGTAGCAATGACCGTTACGATCATGCTCGCCATCATCACAAACCTCGATCCTTTAAAGTCGACAATTGAGCCGACAATGATCTGCATCACAGCTGTAATGAAGATGAACAGCGAGACGGACAGGTTGACCATCGATACGGAAACGTGAAACGAATCTCTGATTAACGGAATGATGGGTGAATAGATATTTTGATTCAACGATGCGAAAAAGGCGCTGATACACACAAAATACATAATGAAAGAAGCATTTAATTTCATTGGTCTCATGTCAAACCGCCTGCCTTGTTTTTGTTTATTCGTTAACAATTCCTTCAATATCGTTCACCGGTTAACAATATTAATTGTAGATGACTCCTTTATCAATGTCAACGAACATTTCTTACTGCAGCTTTAAAGTTTTTACAAATTTTTTACTTATCGGGTTTCTTCACTCGAAAAACGCCTTAAAAAAAGGTTCCTTCTGATCAAAATTCCTCAGATTCAAAAAAAACGTTACGAATATTTTCATATTTTGAATTTGATTTGTGTTGACAACTGGAAAAGATAGGGATAAAATGACTATTGTTTACTAGTAAACTTTTATGCTGTACCTTGCCTGATTTTGAGCTCAAACTCTTGCCCTGCTTTAACTATTGAACAAATGTGATACCCCTTCATCATGACCCGCACCATCGCTTATTCTTCTCGATTCATACCTAAGTGAGACAAGCCTATTCCCAGCTCGATAAACCGCACGTATCCCATCATTGATTGCAAAAGAAGTCATTCTATGTCCGTTAAGGAGGAAATCAATGACAGAGCTTACAATGGAGAGCAAACACCGGCCATTCAAAACTGAAACTCTTACCCGAAACTGCAATGAAATACTAAAACGCAGACGCCATGTTCTCATTGGCATCAGCCCGTTTAACAGCCGATTTTCCGAAGATTACATTCATCGGCTTATCGGCTGGGCAGTCCGTGAATTTCAACATGTATCCGTGCTTTTAGCCGGAAAGGAAGCAGCCAACCTTCTCGAAGCGCTCGGCACCCCGAATGGGAAGGCCGAACGGAAAGTCAGGAAAGAAGTCTCACGGAACCGGAGATTCGCTGAAAAGGCGTTGGAAGCGCATGGCGGCAACCCCGAGGCCATTCATACATTTTCCGATTTCGCGAACCAGACCGCATACCAGCGTTTGCGGATGGAAGTCGAAGACGCCTTTTTTGACCAGCCGCATTTCCGCAAAGCCTGCCTGGAGATGTCGCATGCGGCGATCCTCGGACGGGCCCGGGGCATTCGGATGGATGTCCAGGAGGTCAGCGCCGCCATGCTGGAGCTGGCTGTTGAATACGTCATCGCTGAACTTCCGTTTTTCATCGCCGCCCCTGATATTTTAGGCGTCGAAGAGACGCTTCTTGCTTATCACCGTCCATGGAAGCTCGGCGAACAGATCTCCCGTCATGAATTTGCCGTCAAAATGCGCCCAAATCAAGGATATCTTATGGTTTCCGAAGCGGACGAAAGTGTGGAATATAAAAGCATGCAGGAGGAACGAGTATGAATCAATCGCTAAAAACATTCAGCGTGTTGTCAGAACAATATCACGAGAATCCTTATCAATATTTCTCATACCTTCGGGAATCTGATCCCGTCCATTATGAAGAATCGCTGGACAGCTATTTTATCAGCCGCTACCAGGATGTGCGCCGCGTGCTCCAGAATCAGGATGTCTTTACAACGAAATCGCTTGCCAAACGAGCCGAGCCCGTCATGCGCGGACCTGTGCTCGCCCAAATGAAAGGCAAAGAGCACACGGCGAAAAGGAGAATCGTTCTGCGCCGTTTTATCGGGGAATCCCTTGATCACCTCACACCGCTCATCAAAGAAAATGCACAAAGGCTTTTGGCCCCTCATCTTGAGAAAGGGCGGATCGACCTTGTCAATGATTTCGGCAAAACGTTCGCCGTTTGTGTGACGATGGACATTTTAGGTTTGGACAAGAACGACCACCAAACGGTGAGAAACTGGCACAGCGGCGTCGCCGATTTCATTACCAGTTTGAATCAGGCACCTGAAGACCGGGAACATTCCCTCAAATGCAGTGAACAGCTCGCTGAATATTTGAATCCGATTATCGAGGAAAGGCGCAAAAATCCCGGACATGATTTAATATCCATCCTTTGCACTTCCGAATACGAGGGAGTAGCGATGTCTGACCGCGACATCCGCGCGCTGATTCTCAATATATTGCTTGCCGCCACAGAACCGGCGGACAAGACGCTCGCATTAATGATTTATCATTTGCTTCATCATCCCGATCAAATGAATGACGTGCTGGAAGACCGCACGCTCCTGCCTCAGGCCATCGCAGAGACGCTGCGCTACAAGCCGCCGGTGCAGCTTATCCCGCGCCAGCTTTCACAGGACGCGGTGATCGCCGGAGTCGAGCTCAAAGAAGGGACGACTGTATTTTGCATGATAGGCGCGGCAAATCGCGATCCTGAAGCGTTTGAGGAGCCAGACGAGTTCAACATCCATCGCACCGACCTGGAAGTCAAAAGCGCATTCAGCGGTGCTGCCAGGCATCTCGCATTCGGTTCAGGCGTCCACAACTGTGTAGGAGCGGGGTTTGCGAAGACGGAAATCGAGCTTGTCGCAAATATCGTCCTGGATCAGCTGAAGAATATCCAGCTGGAGGAAGACTTCGTTTACCGTGAGACAGGCCTTTACACACGCGGCCCCGTCTCGCTCAACATCAGATTTGATACGAAACATTAATCTTGTGAAAAAGCCTTCTCCTCCCGAGAGGAGGCTTTTTCAATTGCCGCTTCACTGATCTTCGCCAGCTCTTCAAAATCCTCCTTCCCTTCGATCGCATGTGAAAGTTCGTGGCATTGAACGATTTTAAAACCATTCATTTTAAACATCGCGATGATTTCAATTCTCCCCCGGTCTCCGTTTGTTTTGACAACATTGACCGTATACCTGACCGCTGCGCTTTGCAGTCGCTCGTCAAACAAAAACTCATGAAAGGGCGACACCGTTATGGTGCGGGCAACCTTTTTCAGCGTCCTCATGTGATCTTTAAACTGCACAAGGTCAATTTGACTGCCGTCGGTAACTTGAACATAATTCTCGCTGAAATAATCGGGAATTTTTTCAGTATTCATTTCACTCAAGATGTCCTGATACATGCTGATTAAAAACTGTTGGGCTTCACTTTTATTCATTCGCTGCTCCTCTTGATTAAATGTGTTTTGACCATTCGTTTAAAAAGCGGATGATGGTTTCCAGCTCGGATTCGGAAAACCGCTCAAACAGCTCGATATAGCGCTGCTTTGCAATTTCGTGCATCCTGTCATGAATGTCGGCCAGTTTCTTCCCCTCGTCTGTTAATCTGTAATACAATTCTTTGTTGTTGTTCGGTTTTTTGTGCGATTCGATCATCCCGTGCTTTGTAAGCACATTGACCGCTTTTGTCACTGCCGCTTTTGATATTTGAAGTTTTGCTGCCAGGAAAGCGTTGTTGACGTCTGCCTCGTTTTCGCTGATAAGCGAGATAATGTGAAGCTGGGTCAGTGTCCAATGCTTCCGGATGCTGCCGTCTTCTTGAAAAGCTTCCTTTGCGAGCGCCCGCTGTTCATGCTGAGCCCGCTTTTCTCTTTTGAGAATAAAATCCTGAACGGCTTGAAATGCTTGCTCATACGTCTTGTTTTCCACGATCATCATATCCTTTCCATCATCGTTAACCGGTTAACTGTTTAATAGTTTACCAGTTAACAATAATTGAAGCAAGCAAAAAGCATATGATGCAGAAAAGATCCGCAGCATATGCTTCCCTCATACTTGAAGAGATAACACGTGCTTTTCAGTCCAAGCCAGAAGCTTCAGGTCCTGTTTGCGGCCGGCGATGAATGAAAGCCCCAAAGGCTCGCCGTTTTTTGCCGGTAACGGAACGGTGATCTGCGGAAGCCCGCCAAGCCCGGCAATACACGTCAGTTTCATCGTGCGCGCCCTTCTCTCATGTAATTCGTTTTCCGGCAGCCCGCGGAGCGGCGGCGTGCCGGGAGCAGTTGGAATGACGAGCAAGCCGTCTTCCGCGAGCCATTCCGACAGTCTCCTTTTCACCGCTTCTCTTTTCATCAACACATGCTCATGATCGCTTTTCCTAAGACTTGACGTCCATTCAAATCTTTCTGCGATTCCAGAGCCGAACACTGGATTTGTGCGCTCGATCCAAGCTCCATGCTCCTCCCAAATATCCAGACCCTGCAGCAACTTGAACATCTCCGCCCATTCCGCGAGGCCTCCGTCAGCGGCAATGCACCAGTCGAATTCGCCGTCTATCAGGCCTAATGCATGAGCGTATACTTGTGTCCGGTCGCTTTCTTCAAGCAGGCTCCACGCCTCTTTTTCAAAATAAATCCGCTTGAAACAGGCCCCTGCCTCCTCCTGTCCGCTAAGCAGGACGCGGCCTGCCGCATGAAGAATTCCGATATCTTTTGACATCCATCCGACAGTGTCAAAGCTTTTCGCCAGCGGTATGACTCCATTAACCGGCACCTCGCCGTGCGTCGGCCGAAATCCGAAAATTCCGCAGTAGGAAGAAGGGATTCTGACAGACCCTCCGGTGTCTGTTCCAAGGGCAAAATCGGCCATGCCGGAAGCTGCCGCCACGGCCGAACCGCTTGAAGATCCTCCAGGAATGTTGTCCTTGGCACAAGGATTGACTGGCGTACCATAATGGACATTTTCTCCGTCAAGGCTGTACATCAGCTCATCCGTGTGAGCAGCACCTTTAAGCCTTGCCCCTTCACGCAGCAGCAAGTCAACGGCTTCCGCGTTTTTTTCGGCAGGTTCGTGCGTCCTCAGCCAATCAGGATTTCCCGCCGCATTTGTATGGCCTTCTACCGCAAACACATCCTTTACCGCAAACGAAAGGTTTTTCAAGCTTCCTTCAGCTGATGCCGGCTCGACAGCCAAATCCTTGTTCATAAAAGCGCCCCAATCATACTCCATTTTCAAAATCCCCTCTTTTTGTTTTTAACGATAACCGGACACCTCTTCAAATTGAACAAAATTGTGACAAAATCTTCCGTTCTCCGGTTGAAAAAGGTCTTTAGGTTTGTTCCTATAGGCAAACAGGGTAAAATAAAGGTGTGTTAATTACATATTAAAAACGAACATGGGAGAGGAGAATGAATGGTGAACAAGGTTCGCACAGGAATATTAGGATACGGTTTGTCAGGTTCGGTGTTTCATGCGCCTTTATTATCTGTGTTAGAAGATTTTGAGATTCGAAAGGTGATGACTTCAAGAAAAGAACAAGTCAAACAAGACCTCCCCGAAACAGAAGCCGTCAGCTCGATCGAAGACATCACAAATGACCCTGACATTGATCTCGTCGTCGTGACCACGCCGAGCGGCCTTCATTACGAAATGGCGAAAGAGTGCATCCGCGCCGGAAAGCATGTCGTCCTGGAAAAACCGATGACGGCAACAGCGGAAGAAGCTGAAAAGCTCATCAATGCCGCGAAAGAAAAAGGGGTGCTTCTCAGCGTCTACCACAACCGAAGATGGGATAACGACTTTTTGACGATCAAACAGCTCATCAAAGAAGGGCGCCTCGGAGAGGTTAACACATTCCACGCCTCCTACGACCGGTTCCGGCCGAATGTCAGACAGCGCTGGAGAGAGCAGAAAGGACCGGGCTCAGGCGCACTGTACGATTTGGGTTCACACCTGATCGATCAGGCGCTTCATTTATTCGGCATGCCAAACAGTGTCACCGCTCAAGTGACCGCTCAAAGAGCCAATGCGGAAACAGACGATTACTTCCATGTCGTCCTTCACTATGATCAGCGCCAAGTGATTCTCCACTCGGGTTCGATTGTTCCGGCCAACGGTCCCCGCTACCAAATCCACGGTTCAAAAGGAAGCTTTATTAAGTATGGTATCGACGGCCAGGAGGATGCACTCAGAGCGGGTCAAAAACCTGCAGGCGATGAGTGGGGAGCCGATCAACCCAAATATTACGGGGAACTGGCCACAGTCGAAGGTGACGAGGTCATTAAGGAAACAGTGGAAAGCATCCCGGGTTCATACTTAACCTATTACAAGCAGCTTGCTTCAAGTATTCTTGAAGGCGGCAGCCTGCCTGTCACGGCGGAAGAAGGACGCGACGTCATCCGAATTATAGAAGCCGCTCAAAAAAGCAGCGAAACGAATCAAACGGTGTTCTTACACAAATAAAATAAAACCGCGGATCACGTCCGCGGTTTTTTCAAAAGGTCCGGCCCAATTCTTTGGCGCGGGCAATTGCATTTCGTTTAATTTCTTCGGCTTTATCCGGCTCTGCATTATGCCCTTCTATAAATAAACCTTCAAATTCCGGCACTCCGAAAAACTGCATCATGATGCTGATATAGCGGTGCCCCATCTCAAGTTCCGCAGCCGGCCCTTCTGAATAGTAGCCGCCTCTCGCCTGAATGTGCAGGGCTTTTTTATCGGTTAACAGCCCGATCGGTCCCTGTTCGGTATATTTAAACGTCTTTCCCGCTACAGCGACCGCATCAAAGTACGCTTTCATCACCGGCGGAAAAGAGAAATTCCAAAGCGGCGTGACAAACACGTATTTGTCTCCCGCGATAAATTGCTCGCTCAGCTCATTCAAACGGCCGACTTTTGCCTTTTCGTTTTCAGAAAGCTGTTCAAATCCCGATCCCGACTGCAATTTTCCCCAGCCGCTGAAAACATCCGCATCAATCTGCGGAATGTTCTCCTTGTAAAGATCAAGATGTATGACTTCATCATCCGGATGAGCTTCTTTGTAAGATTCGATAAAAGCTTTTCCCGCCGCCATGCTGTATGATGCCCTTTCGTCATGCGGGTGAGCGGTAATGTAAAGGGTTTTTGTCATCTCTTTTGCTACCTGCCTTTTTGTATTGTTATTGGATAGTATGGGACGTTTTCAGGCAAATATTCAGAAAAACTCGGCTTATGCTGGAATCATCCACCGGTCCAAAAACGTATAGCCGGGAATAGCTCGCAGACAGGATGCAAACTTCCCATACGGAAGTTTTACGACGCAGTTTGCACATATTGCTGATCGCCTGTTTCGCATTTTTGCACTAGCGGCTGGATCAAAAGCGTTAATTGATACTTTCGTTCAGCAGTCTGATCGCCTGCAAATACTTTCATTCTGCTTGCAATTCACGAATAAAAAAAGGAACGCCTCGATTTTTCAGGTCAAGGCGTTCCTCCATTCAAAACGAAAGCAGGCTCCCTTGCAGGAGCAATGCCATTTCTTAGATCTTGCGGCATCTTCGTTTTTTAGATGATACTTTTATATACAGCTTTTATGACTGCGCTGTATGCCCCTCTTCTTCCAGCTTTTCGAGTCTCTCTTGCACCTCTTTTTCTGAAAGGCCGTGCTCTTTGATATACAGGTTGCGCGGATGAACCCGGCACTCGTGCGTGCAGCCCCGCAAATAGCGGTGTTCATTTTCTTCAGAGCAGATGATCTGCTTGTTGCATTCAGGGTTGGCGCAGTTGACATAGCGCTCGCAAGGCTCGCCGGTGAAATAATCCTTGCCGACGATGACATGCTCTTTCTGGTTGACCGGAACGCTGATTCTTTCATCGAAAACATAGCACTGCCCGTCCCACAGTTCACCTTGAACTTCAGGGTCTTTTCCATACGTCACAATCCCGCCGTGAAGCTGGGACACGTCTTCAAATCCTTCTTTTTTCAGCCATCCCGAAAATTTTTCGCAGCGGATACCGCCCGTGCAGTAAGTCAATATTTTCTTGCCTTCGAGCTTTTCTTTGTTATCACGGATCCATTCAGGCAATTCGCGGAACGCCTTAATGTCCGGTCTGACCGCGCCGCGGAAATGTCCCAAATCGTACTCATAGTCGTTCCGTGCGTCGACGACAATCGTATCTTCCCGCTGCATCGCCTCATAAAATTCTTTTGGCTCAAGGTATTTTCCCGTTAATTCATTCGGATCGATATCATCTTCCAGACGGAGCGTCACAAGCTCATCGCGATGGCGGACATGCATTTTTTTGAAAGCGTGCCCTTCTGATTCATCGATTTTAAACACCATATCTTCAAAGCGGGGATCGTTTTTCATTTCACTCATATAGCGGTCTGTCTGCTCTACAGTTCCTGACACGGTTCCGTTTATTCCTTCACCCGCCACAAGGATGCGCCCTTTCAGGCCCAAATCTTTGCAGAACTTGAGGTGATCTTCGGCAAATTGCTCGGGGTTGTCGATATGAACATATTTATAATACAACAATACTCGGTATTGATTTTTCATGATATCTTACCACCTATCTGATGCATGTTTTTATAGGAGAAAAAATGGAATATCCATCCATTTATTTTATCAAACCTTTGTTCATATTAAAACAAATCATCACCATGATTTCAATGAAGCTGCTTGAACATTCCCTTAATCAAATGCTAGAAATTTTAACACTTCCGGCCGTTTTATGCAAGCAAAACAACTCAGGTTAAAGGACTTTCAGCAATTCTGTTATAAACTCCCAAAACCCAGGAACTTCTTGACATAAAAGCATCTCCGCTTTTTCGCAAATTTTCATCTTCAGCTCCTGTTCAAGATCCTCCCTCTCTTGATAGGATGTGTTGTTTAATTTGCTTTTGATCATCGGCGTGAAATTTTCCAGCAATTTCTCAATCTCTTTTTCGTCGTGCAGACTCACTGTTATCATTCCCCTCTGCTTTAGAATTCAGCAGCTCTCTTATCTTTTCGAGTGCCCTTTTATGAATTCTTGAAATATTTTGCCTTGATTCTCCCAAAGAGTCAGCCATTTCCTGCATGGATACCCCGTGAATGTAAATTTGCGCAAGCACTTTTTTCTGCTTGTCCGTCAATTGCAAAAACGCTTCATAAAGCATCGGGTCTTGCAGATGTTCACTTAAATCCTCTTCCTGTTCCAAGACATCGTCTAACAGGTCCCCTCGGGGCGGCTCGGGCAAAGTCGGACTGTCGTCGATCATCAATGGAAAACGCTCTCGATTTTTCCGGACTCTTTTATCAAAGTCGACGGAGAAAATCCGGATCATCGAGTTGATGTATTTGATCATGCGGATGTTTTTGTAAAACCGCTTAAATTCGCGATCGAGACACTCTGCCTCTTCAGAATCCGGATGTTCCAAAACGTGGTTGAAAAGCCGCTCATACCGGGGGTTGCTCAAAAAATGCTTCACAAGCGGATGCCCTGTGATTTCCTTGATTTTCGCACGCAGTAACGTTTGATCAATCATAAAAACCGCCTCCTATTTATTTAGATGAAAGAAATGTAAAAAAAGTAAACTCATCTCTTCTTATTAACATGCAAACATAAGTTCCCATTCAGAGAAAATAGTTCTTTGCTTACATTTTTCAGACTTTCTTCACTTCTTAACATAGGAGGTGGTAAGAATGGACAGTGCATTCATTGAGGAAGCAGCGAAACAAATCGGCAATGTCGGCTTTCCAGCTGTATTGGCAATTTACCTGCTGACGCGTTTTGAAAAGAAAATCGATGAACTTATCGAATTGATCAAAGAAAAAAGTGACACCGATGATTGACATCGGCCTCACTTTTTTCACTTAACATGACAGAAGGGGAAAACGAAAGGCCTTTCAGCTCTCCTTTACATTTTGAGAAAGAGGGGATATCACATGGAAAAAAACAAATCAATTCCACAGCCGATCAGAGGAGAAAAAGGAGCGGAAACGAAAATTCCGCATAACGTTGAGCGCGATCGCCAAAATCCGGACATGCTTGCGCCGCCGGAAACCGACCACGGAACGGTGTCAAACATGAAATTTTCATTTTCCGATGTCCATAACCGACTCGAAAAAGGCGGATATGCACGGGAAGTCACCGTTCGCGAGCTGCCGATTTCAGACAAGCTTGCCTCTGTCAACATGAGGCTGAAACCTGGAGCCATCAGGGAACTTCACTGGCATAAGGAAGCCGAATGGGCATATATGCTGTACGGAAAAGCACGGATTACGTCTGTTGACCAAGACGGCAGAAACTTTATTGAAGATGTGAAAGAAGGAGATCTCTGGTACTTCCCGTCAGGTCTGCCGCATTCAATCCAAGCGCTTGAAGACGGCTGCGAATTCCTGCTCGTCTTCGATGACGGCTCTTTCTCTGAAAACAGCACCTTCCAGGTGACAGATTGGCTGGCCCATACGCCTGATGAGGTAATTGCCGCAAACTTCGGCATTTCAAAAGACGTCGTAGCATCTCTTCCAGATAAAGAAAAGTATATTTTCCAAGAAGTGATCCCTGGATGTCTTGAGAAAGACAAAGTCGAAAGCCCGAACGGAACGGTGCCTCAATCTTTCAGCTACAATTTGCTTGAACAGGAACCGATCGTATCTAGCGGCGGTAAAGTATGGATTGCCGATTCCACGAATTTCAAAGCGTCGAAAACAATCGCTTCTGCGCTGGTGGAAGTCGAACCTGGAGGCATCCGGGAGCTGCACTGGCATCCGAATACAGACGAATGGCAGTATTATATTTCCGGACAAGCGAAAATGACCGTTTTCGCGTCCGACGGGCATGCCAGAACATTTAACTACCAGGCCGGAGATGTCGGCTATGTGCCGTTTGCAATGGGACACTACGTCCAAAATACAGGAGACGAACCGCTTCGCTTCCTCGAAATCTTCAAAGACGACCACTATGCTGACGTTTCGTTAAACCAATGGCTCGCGCTCGTTCCGGAAGAGCTTGTCCGCCAGCACCTCGACGTCGGCAGCGAGTTTACAAACATGCTCTCTAAAGAAAAGCATCCGGTCGTGAAATTTGATAAGAAATAACCAGCCAGGCTTGCAGGAGACATATCCTGCAGGCCTTCGGCTGCTGTGTACATATTTAAAAGGAGTTGTATCATGAAACATTTCGTTATTTGCTGCTTATCGGTAATGTTCGTTTTTTTCGCCCACTTTCTCGGCATTTCGATCCTGTTTCATCTGCCGGGCGCATTTTATCAAACAGTCGGGTCCCTGCTTTTGTTTACGCTTTGTTATACCGCACTGACCTTTGTCCTGGAACCGGCTGAAAAGCTGCTCATCCACAGTATGAAGCTGCTGGGCATCAATCGGCGGATCACGTTTTTTGCAGCCGAAATGCTCACGATCGGATGTTTATGGGCCGCGATTTTTACAGCGGACGAATTGCTGGACGACGTTCTGCTGACCTCTTCGGCGGAAATCATGATTGCCGTTTCGTTTTTTACCATTGATAAAATCCTTTATCCACGGCAGAGGTCCGGTTCGCTCTTATATTGAGAATCCACTGTGCAGGAGAATGTTATATAATGGATTTCAAGTAATCAAAAGGAGGTTTTCGTTCTTGTATAAGGTACGTTTTAGACCCGACATGTCGATCAAAGAAATCGGCGAACAGGTGCAAAGCTATGTCGCCGCCAATTGGAAACAAACGCTTGACGATCATCGCGAAGCGCTTTTAAAGGTGTTTCCCGAATTGGAAGACGCGACTTACGGCGTCTACTTGGACCACCTGCTGCCTCCTGTATTTGAAAGTCTCGAACAGTCCGGCTTTACAACGATTCAAGATGCGGGAAAAGGCGATTTTTTCATCGGAAAAGGCTTAAACTTTAGACAGTCCATGGAAAAATGGGGAGCTGACGACTGCCGCTCACGGGTGTTTTGGGCTGTCATCTCCGATCAGCAAGAAAAGCCTGCCGGGACGCTGCTCTTTGACTTTTTTCACTCTCACGCCGGGTTTGACGTGCCTCTTTCTCCGAAGATTTACACATTGGAGGAAACAGAGAGAGACAGAATTGTCGCTCACGTGAAACAGATAAAGGAAAACTAGCTGATAGCGACCCACAACATCATAAGCTGCAACCGCTGGGTAACCCCGCGGTTTTTTTAATGCAGCACAAGGAATATTTTTGCAACCAATCAAACCACACATTCGTTATGTATAAGACCACCAACATCTTACATAAGGGAGAAAATCATGAGAACTTTCGAAATATTATTAACACTCCTGTCTTTTGTCATGCTGTTTCAGCAAAAAATGCCGAGAAAGCTTGCGGCGGCAGCCGGATTTGCGAGTATTGGCGTGTTGGCGGGACAGCTTTTTTTTGAGGGATACAGATGGCAAATGGTTTTGATCTATCTGATCTCCGCCGCCCTCGCCTTTATCGCGATCTTCGGTAAAAGGCTTCAAATCAAGATGTGGAAGCCGCTGAAATATGGCTTGTATGTTCTAACATTCGCCATGCTGGCAATCTCCGTCTTCCTGTCTGTATACCTGCCCGTCTTCGATTTGCCTAAGCCTGACGGCGCTTATTCTGTCGGGACGAAGACGTTTCATTTGACCGACCGCGACAGAGAAGAAACGCTGACAAAAAATCCGCACGATAAAAGAGAACTGATGATCCAAGTATGGTACCCCGCCCAAGGTTTGCATGGACAGAAACGGGCACCTCTCTTTCCCGAAGACGCAAGCACATTTCACGAATATATCGAGAAGTTCGCAGATGGATTCGGTCTTCCCCCGTTTGCTTTGGACTATTGGCGCTACATCAAAACAAACTCATACGAAAACGTTGCGATCTCATCAGCTGAAGCCCGATATCCAGTCGTCGTAATCAGCCACGGCTTCGGAACAAGCCGGCTGCTGCACGCTTCCCAAGCCGAACATCTGGCAAGCCATGGATTTGTCGCAGTGGCGATCGATCATACGTACAGTACGATGGCAACGGCTTTTCCAGACGGACAGATGACAGGCTTAACAACCGAGCGATATATGAACGGAGTTTCCGAAAACAGCAGCAAGCTCGGGGACATTTGGACGCAGGACGCCGACTTTGTCATCAACCAGTTGGATCAGCTGAATCGCGATGCCTTTAAGGGAAAACTCGATATGGACAACATCGGGATGATGGGTCACTCATTCGGCGGCGCCACGGCGTTTAACGCCGCATATTCAAATCCCAAAATTAAAGCCGGAATCAACATGGACGGTTCACTGTACAATGTCAACGGCAAGCAGGCGATTTCAAAGCCGTTTCTATTCATGGAATCGAGCAGCTTTATGAACATTAAAGACAAGGCGCTCAGCGGAAAAATTTCTGATGAAGAAATCAAAAATTCGGGTTTAACGAAAGAAGAATTCAACAAGATGATTGAGGAACGAAAAAAGGAATACAAAATCATTGATCAAGCGTCAATGGTGTATATTGAAGGAACGGAGCATTACAACTTCACCGACTTGCAGCTTTATTCAAAACTTTTGAAGCAGCTCGGCATGACGGGCGACATCGACGGCGAACGAAGCGCGGATATCGTGAACCGGTACGTTTTGGATTTTTTCAACAAGCATTTAAAAGAAACCGGCAGCGGCTTGATCAGCAAGCCGAATCCGTCATATCCGGAGGTGAAGTTTCCGAAGGAATAAACCGAAAACGACAGAAAGGGTGCCGACAGCGGCACCCTCTTTGTCTCATTAACAGATACACCCTGGATTGCGAGAACTAAATATTTTTCGTATGCCTTTTCACTAAATAGCCGCTAAGCTCGGCATATCGGAACTGTGCAGCTTGTAACTCCGCTTCATGCGCGGCGTCGTTAATATTAGCGGAGGTTAGCGACAAATGTTGTCACACTCTGAGCCGGAAGATGCGCCCAAAAATGATTGTCTGTTACATTGAGATTCGTTCCAGGTTGAAGGTTGCTGCTGCTGCTCGTGATCCATCTGGATACTTGAGAAACAGATCCATTCTGCAGAACGAAGTTTTGGTTAACCCCTGAGTTGTTTTTATTAATGGCAACTATAACGACTTTGTTGTCACCTTTATAGGCAGATACGTAAACGTTTGAAGCGGGGCTCTTTGTCGCATCAACCCTGACATAACCGGGACGGACAAACTTCGAGAAATGAGCCATATTGTAACCGCGCTTGCTGATCGTACCGTCTTCTTTCATAGGACCGTATGATCTGCGGATGTACCACCATACATAAGCCTGAAAATCTCCCTCTACCATCGAATTGTGAATATGGTGCGAAACATCCAATGCCTCAGGCCAGCGGTCCGCAGAATTATTGTCACTGTTCGGATAATATACTTCCGTCATCCAAAGATCTTTTCCTGCTCCTTTTTGTTTGAACAGTGGATAAGCGAAATTGTTAAGCTGTGTACCATAAAGATGAGCGCCAAGAATATCCATATTGGCAAGCGCCTTCGGATCATTCAAAATCGGATCCGATATATTTTTTAAGTATTGAAACGACTCAGGCGCGATGACACGGGCATTAATCGAGCCGGCGTTCTCTTTCATAAAGCGAAGTATTTCTTGCGGTGTCCACCACGTCCAGTCGTGTGCGTAATCAGGCTCGTTTTGGACGGAAATCGCATACAGATTCACGCCATTATTTTTCATGAAGGTAACAAAGTCGTTAAGATGCTTCGCGTATGCGGCGTACTTATCGTATCTCAGCCGTTTAGCCGATGTGTCTCCATTCCGATTGAAAGTCTCAACCATATCGCTTGGCGGATTCCAGGGAGAAGCAAAAACGATTGCTCCGTGTTTGATCGCACTCTTTGCCGTCTCCACTTCTCTGTACCAATTGTTTCTATTTTCATCAACATGAATTCTTAAAATTGAAAAGCCTAACTGATTCTGTCCATTGCCAAAAGCGGTTTCTCTTTGAGCTGCTGTAAGATCCCCGATCCAAGCCGGGTGATTCATCCCTCCAAAACCGCGAATCACTTGTTTTTCTGCAGATAGACGAACTGTTGCGTCACTGGCTGCTGAAACTTCAGCAGCGGCAGGCCCGGTTAACATGAGCGACAGCATCGTTACATATGCCAACAATACACAAATTAATTTTTTCACATGCTTTCATCCTCTCATTGTTGTGGTATATGAAAACCCTTCTGAGACCACCTTTTTGCTGTTACCGGTGCTCATTTTGTGTAAACTGCCAGTAATCAAAATTAAACAAGTTGCCTGAACTGTTTCCGGTAAATACAAAATAGACGTTGTGAACACCGGTTGCGCCGCTCACAGTGGTTTCTATTTCTCTCCAAGTCTGCGCTCCGCCTGTGGAAGGTACATTCAGAGTTCCCACAAGCTTACCTGTTACACTGTCGAGACGGACTTCAATTTTACCGCCTGCAGTGGAAGCGACATTGGCTTTAAATGTCCTCGCTCCGCGCGTGCCGAAGTCAGCATTTCCTACAGCAATCCAGTCTCCGTTATGAATGCTTGTGACGTTTTGATTATTTTCCGGTCCGCCGCGTGCTGAGGATTTCTCCGTCAAAATGCGTCCATTCCAGGCAAACGTTTCAGCTTCTACCCGGTTATACGGATTCAAATTGGCAAGCTGAGACACTCCCCTATAATTTGCCGCCACCTCTTGAATGGACCCGTCTGCAAGATGGACCAGCTTATTGATATGGGGAGAACGGTATCCTTTGCCGGCTCCGAACAAAGCGAAACTGACAGTTTGAGCATGGTACACCACATACCACTCGTTTTTAAAATTGAAAACAGCATGATGGTTGTTTCCGCCAGCCCCGAAGAATGCACCCGGATTTTTCAGGAAATGCCCTCTATACGTAAAGGGCCCCATGGGACTTGAGCTGGTCATGTAGCCGATTTCACCCGGTGGTATATTGGCCGGGTGCGCACCGCTGAAATTGATGCAATAGGAATAGTAATATTTTCCGTTATGTTTATGAATTCCCGAGTCTTCAAACATGAAAGGCGCATCAATCACAGACGCGCTTCCAACAACGCTCGTCATATCGGTCCCCAATTTTATGACTCGTGCTGTTTTAGGATTTGCCCATTGCTCCTGCGTTGGATTTGAACCTCCAGGGATGCCTCCGCCGGCATACAGATAACCGGTGCCGTCGTCATCTACGAACACTGCCGGATCAAATAGCCAAACAACGCCTGACATTCCCGGTGTACTTGTTGTAACCAACGCTTTTCCGATCGGATCTGTCCACGGCCCGGTCGGGCTGTCTGCGGTGAGGACCCCGATACCTCCGCCGCCGTTTGCAAAGTAAAGGAAGAATTTATCCTTACCATTTATCTTTTTAACTGCGACTGACGGGGCCCAGGACGCGCCTGCCCATTTCGCAATCCCCCGGCCGCCATTAGCCCCGTTGGCACCTGCCACCGGAATGGCTCCGTGATCTGTCCAGTTCACCATATCCGCTGAAGAGATGACGAACACTTTGTTCAAATTGGCAAATGAATTATCCTTAATCGTTCCGTTGCTGTTATATTCATAATCGTCACTGGACATATAGATGTAGACTCTTCCGTTATAGGTCAGCGCAAAGGGATCCGCTCCTAAATGATGGTCTATAAGCGGGTTAGAATTCCCTACATGTTTTGCAATGGTTGTGCTGGCAGCAAGTACAGATTTCCCAGGTATACAGCTCATGAATAGCACAAGAACCAATAAACATGCACCGCACTTCATTTTCATGACCAACATCCTCCTTTTATCTATAAAATCAAGCGAGTTGCCGATTTTTCCGGCAGAAGCCCCTGTCTTTGGAAAGTGCGATCCGGCTTTGGGGCGATTTCTAATCTTGAAGCAGCTTCTTTCATAGCTCTATTCCTTCGCGAAGCCGGGCCTAGCCCTCTTCCGGAAGAACGCGTTCAGCAACCGCAATAACCTGACCGGTGATTTATCTGCCGGCGCTTTGCTCTTCTTTCTCCGCATCCCCTCCTGTAGTTCATATTTAATAACCGTTTTGCATAAGCGTTGATCATACAAACTTTTACATTTAGCACCTTCAAAAACTTACCATAATTTTTTAAGCATATTAAGTGTCTTTTATCATTTCTTTTTTGCACATCTAAAAATTAATTCTTATGAACTAATTTCATTTCAATTAAAAGAAAAAAGGACAAAGGTTTGTTTTGTAAACTGTTGGCGTAGAGGTGATTCATAATCGCGGAAAGAAAAAGGAGCAGAAGAACATCTGCAGGCGACTAAGCACAGATATTGCAATTATTAAAGGGCGGCGACTTGACAAGCGAGCTGAATCCGGAGGAATGACCGAAAAGCTGAGTGCCGCTGAGGAAAGCGGCAACCTCTTATAATCAGGAGAAAATAAAGAAAAGACTTAAAGCAATCGCAGTCTGAACAAGCGAAATCAAAGCCAAGTGTCCAAACGGAGTCTAGGCTTTTTTAATGTATGTATCATAAATGAAATTAACAATAAAAAAGCAAACGTATCCTATTAGTGATTCAATGATGAGCATAGTAGACCTCCTTTTGGTCAGTTCTTTCGAATGTATATATAACTAAAGTTCGACATCATGCCCTCTGATCCTTTTTTAGCGATTACACGGTGCCTCGGCCATGCCAACTCCAATGAAAAAAAAGCCAATTTCTGCGAATAAATGAGACTTTATGCTAAAATTAAAGGAAAACGTTGAGGTGCAGTAAACTTATGATCCAACACAGTGTCTTTCTTGAGGGAGAATATACATTACAGGATATGAAATCTTTCTTTTTTTATTGGCTTAAAAAATACGCATTCCTTTATTTTATTCTTATTTTTCTATTGTTTGTCTGGGTGTTTTCCGTCGATGGGAAGATGCCGATTACCGTCTATCATAGTGAAACACTCGAATTGCTGTTGAATGGCCTTCTCATTATTGTACTTTCAATAATATTAACCTCACTTTTAATTGGTTTTTTTTATATACGGATGCAAATTGTCTATCGAAAAAATGAACGGTTAAAACGTAAAAGAACTTACACTATCAATCCACAAGGAATTCAGATTCAATTTAAGAATTCCGATACGTTGTTTCAATGGTATGAAGTGACAGCAGTAACAGAATATAAACGTCTCATCCTCATGAAAACGTCAAGCAGCCAGATGATTTTGATACCGAAGCGCTTTTTCATATTTGAAAATGAACTTCATTCTTTCAGAGAGCTTGTGACTACATATGGGCAGGCCAAAAAATTAAAATTGCAATCATAAGAAGAAGGATTTCTCCTTTTTTGTATTTCCATGTTCATTACATAAAAATGAGCAGTGATTGTAACAAAATGTATTAAAGGAGAATGCCATGAAGACTCTGGATGTTCAGGCGTTGCACAATGCAATTGATCAAACGCTGGAACAATTAAAACAACAATCAGACGAATTCGCTAAAGTTAAAAAAAGCTCAAGAGTTGCTTGATAAATACGCTGACACGGGAGATTTCCCAAGAAAGGAAAGTTGTTGACTTTGGCCAAAAAATAGGTAAAGCATATGACATGAAAACCGGAAAATATATTGTAACTACCAGAGGAAATACATTATTCAAAAGACGGTGCTCATATAGTTCCTATAAAAACCATTAGAACCATAAGAAAAGGATTGATACTTATGGAATATAACTCTTTAATAAAAACATTAGATGAATATGGTGGTAGAGAACTGCGATTAGAATGAGAAAATGGATTAAAAATAATCGGTAATCCAGACACACTTTACGAAACAGATAATGGATTAGAGGATAAAGATATCAATTACACAGAATATTATGCAGTTGCCTTTAGAGTGAATCACATTATATCCCACCTTACTAAAAACGAAGGCAGTGTATATGATTGGTTAAGTCAAGGGGAGGAAAGCTCCTTGGTTGAGATCTCTCTTTATGATAATCCACCGAATAAAATTTTAGTGGGTGGTCAGACAGTATGGGAATTGGACAGTAATAAATAACTATAGACAAATTAGAAATTATAAAAACTGAGCCCTCGTGAAAGAGGGCCTTTTTGTATTAATTCAATAGTGATCAAGTTTTACCTTTTTCGGCGGCTCGTAAATGCCGTCAGAAGAAAACCTGTGCATCAGTTGGAACCGTTTGACCGCATTCGTTGTTTTCGGCACGTAAAAGCCATCAATGCCGTCCTTGAATTTTCTCATGGCATGAGCCCGACGTATTCATTAAGCCGTTCACCGCTCTTATACAAACATCAAAAAATCCCAAAAAAACAAAAAAACCACCATCATATGTATGGTGGAGACGGTGGGAGTCGAACCCACGTCCAGAAACGTCGATTGCTTCAGCGTCTACGAGCGTAGCCCTGCATATTTAGTTTCGCTCATCTTCGTGCCTGCGGGCAGGCCCTCGGAGAGCTAGTCTGATAAGTCTCTTCCTGCGCTCTCAGACGGGAGCGCAAGCGTAGCCTACTTCGTTATGGGCTCTTAACCGGCACATAGGCGATGCGGGCAAGAGCTCGCTGCGCTAATTAGGCAGCTAGTGCTAAGTTCTGGTTAGATTTGCCAGTTATATTTAGGTGCGTTTTTACGAGATCGCCTCTCGGCTCGCAACTCAAGCTCGATCCGTCCCTGTCGAATCCGTAACGTCCCCTTGGATGAAAAGGAAGTCGGATAACTGGCTGCATCACTATTATAACAAGATCACGCGTCAATTCCAAATGGTAATGTCTGTGATCACGTTCATATAGGATAACATGGGTTCCGGCTTTAGATCAAGCCTTTTTGCCTGTCGCGGAATGCTCTTTCGATTTCGCGTTTGGCGTCTTTGCGCTTTAAGTCCTCGCGTTTGTCGAATTTCTTCTTCCCTTTTCCGAGTCCGAGCAGCACTTTCGCAAAACCGTTCTTCAAATAAATCTTGAGCGGTACGAGCGAGTATCCCTGCTCTTTCGTCAAACCGATCAATTTGTTGATCTGCTTGCGGTGCATCAAAAGCTTTCTCGTCCGCAACGGATCATGGTTGTAGCGGTTCCCCTGCTCATACGGGCTGATGTGCATATTGTGAAGGAACACTTCCCCGCGCTCAATTTTAGCGAACGCGTCCTTTAAATTCACCCGTCCGGCGCGAATGGACTTGATTTCCGTACCTTGAAGCACGATGCCTGTTTCGTATGTTTCTTCTATAAAATAATCGTGATTTGCTTTTTTATTTTGGGAAACAACCTTCCCTTCTCCCTTTGGCATACGGCAACCTCCTCCCGCCTTCAATCTCACATTCAAAAGGGCGGCGAATACGTATTATTCTATCAAATGAACGTTCGCCTTACAATTTCGCCGCCCTTTTTTTGACGTGTGCCGTCTATTTTTTCTTTTTCTTGCGTTTTTGTTTCGGCGCATTTTGAAAACCGCGTTTTTTCTTTACTTTTTTCTTTTTCGGCTTGGTGAACCATTCCCCTTTGTCAGCCGATGGAGCATCCTTTTTAGGACCCTTTTTCTGTTTTGGCTCCGGTTTCTGCCGGCGGCGGGAGCCTTTCATGCCGACGATTTCAAAATCGATGTTCCGCTCGTCTTTATTGACGTCAACGACGCGGACCGTAATCTCATCGCCGATCCGGTAGACGTTGCCCGTACGCTCGCCGATCATGGCATAGTGCTGTTCATCATAACGGTAAAAATCGTCCGTCATAAAGCTGACGTGGACAAGCCCTTCGATCGTGTTCGGCAGCTCGACAAACATGCCGAAGTTCGTAACGGAACTGATCACACCGTCAAATTCTTCACCGATCTTATCCAGCATAAATTCGGTTTTTTTCAGATCATCCGTTTCCCGCTCGGCATCTACGGCATTGCGTTCCATATTTGACGTATGCTCGGCGATCTCAGGCAGTTTTTCGGCCCATTTCTCCCTTGTCGCTTCGTCTGTCTTGCCCTGAATCAAATACGTCCTGATCAGCCTGTGGACGATCAAGTCAGGGTAGCGGCGAATCGGTGACGTGAAATGGGTGTAGAATTCAGTCGACAAGCCGAAGTGTCCGAGGCTTTGCGGATCGTATTTCGCCTGCTTCATCGATCTGAGCATAACCGTTGAAATTACGGCTTCTTCAGGACGATCCCTGACTTCTTCAAGCACGCTTTGCAGCGCTTTCGGATGGATGCTTCCGGCCGTCCCTTTGACGACATAGCCGAATGTCGTAACGAACTCAAGAAATCTCTGGAGCTTTTCTTGATCCGGATCTTCGTGAATCCGATAAATAAACGGAACATTCATCCAATGAAAGTGCTCGGCGACCGTTTCATTGGCGACAAGCATAAATTCTTCGATCAGCTTTTCTGCTGTCGACCGTTCTCTCAAGACGACGTCCTTCGCTTTTCCTTCTTCGTCGACGAGTACCTTCGCTTCCTTAAAGTCAAAGTCGACGGCACCGCGTTCCATCCGCTTGCCGCGCAGAATCGCAGCCAAGTCTTCCATGTCTTTGAACATCGGGACAAGCGCCTCATATTTCTGCTTCAGCTCTTCATCGTCATCGACTAAAATCTTGTTCACGTCAGAATAAGTCATCCGCTCGGTCGTTTTAATGACACTTTGAAAAATTTCGTGTTCGACGACTTGCCCTTGAGGATTAATGAGCATTTCGCACGACAAAGTCAGCCGGTCAACCTTCGGATTTAAAGAGCAGATTCCATTCGACAGCCTGTGCGGGATCATCGGAATCACCCGGTCGACAAGATAGACGCTCGTGCCGCGTTCATATGCTTCCTGGTCAATCGGAGACCCTTCTGTGACATAATGGCTGACATCGGCAATGTGGACGCCGAGTTTATAATGGCCGTTTTTGAGTTTTGTGACGGTAACGGCATCATCCAAGTCTTTGGCATCTGCGCCGTCGATCGTGACGATCGTTTGATCGCGCAGATCCCGTCTGCCTTCAAGATCTTTTTCATCGATTGTATCAGGCGTATTGCCGGCTTGTTCCATCGCCTCAGCCGGAAAGTCTCCCGGGAGGCCATGTTTATGAATGATGGAAAGGATATCGATGCCGGGGTCGTTTTTGTGGCCGAGAATCTCGATAACTTCCCCTTCCGCACTCATCCGGCCTTCAGGATAGCTTGTCAGGCGGACGACGACTTTGTGCCCCTCGACGGCGCCGTTTTTGGCGTGCTTCGGAATAAAGATGTCATTCGTGATTTTTTTATCGTCGGGAATGACGAAGCCGAAGTTTTTCGTCTCTGTATACGTGCCGACAATCTTCTGAACGTTGCGCTCAATGATGCGGATGATGGCTCCTTCTTTTTTTGTACCTCCGGACTCCGTACTCAGGCGGACAAGCACGGTATCTCCGTTCATTGCCGTATTCAGCTCAGACGGCGGAATGAAGACATCGTCAAGCGAGGAATCTTCGGGGAGAACAAACGCGAAGCCTTTCGCGTGCGCCGACACCTTCCCTTTGATCAAATTCATTTTTTCGGGCAAACCGTAGCGGTTGCTTCTCGTTCTGACGACCAGCCCTTTTTCTTCAAGGGTTACAAGAGCTTTGACAAGCTCTTTGTATTCGTCCGAATCGGTGATTTCCAGCATCTCTTCCAGTTCCTGAACTGTAAGAGGTTTATACGCTTCTTCTTTCATAAAGGAGAGAAGCTTATCCATAAATTCTTCTTTTTCCACTAACCAGACCTCCTTATGTCTGCCAATCCAGCGTTTCTAAAAATTGATACACATCCTTGTGCAGTGCTTCGCGTTCTTTATCCAATGTGATGGCATGACCGGATTCTTCATACCATTTCAGCTGCTTATCATCCGTTTCAACTTCATTGTAGATGATGTTCGCGCTGTCCGTATTAATCATATGATCGTGGCGCGCCTGCACGACAAATGTAGGCGAATAGATCATGTCCACATGCTCTCTGACATCGGCAATCAAATCCTGCAGTGCTTTCAACGTGTTCATCGGCGTTTTTTTGAATTCTTCCATCTCAGCGTCAATCTGTTCCGCTGCCTTGCCTTCAAATTTCTTATAATTGCGTGCATACTCAAGCACACCCTCGTACATCGTCTCTTCGCTTTTGATATACATCGGCGCGCACATTGGAACAATTCCCTTTATGGGTACAGTGTAACCCAATTTCAATGAAAAAACCCCTCCGAGAGACAGACCGCAAGCGGCGATTTGTTCATACCCTTCCGATTTCAAATATTCATACCCGTTCATGACGTCTTTCCACCAGTCTTCCGGCCCTGTAGAAAGAAGTTCTTCCGGAGGCACGCCGTGGCCTTTATATTGGGGCGCATGGCATGTGTAGCCTTTTTCATTCAAATATCTTCCGAGCATTCTCACGTCCGCCGTGTTGCCGGTAAATCCGTGCAGCAGCAGGACTGCTTTTTTTCCGCCTTTAAATGTGAAAGGTTGTGGTTTGACGATTTTCATGATTCACTGTCTCCTTTTCATATGTATTCTTCCACGTTTAGTCTTGAAACAAACTTTATCAATCGGCCGGTCTCTTCATACAAAGACCTGCAAATAGGAAAAAGGCCTGACTTGAACATCAGACCTCATGCTTCATTGTCTTATACAAAGTAAGCAAGCGCAATCGTTAAGAAAAAGAAAAGCACGGTTAAAACGACCGTCATCCGGTGGAGAATCAAATCAAGTCCTCTTGCTTTCTGCTTTCCGAAAAGCTGCTCGGCTCCGCCGGAAATTGCGCCTGATAATCCGGCGCTTTTGCCGGATTGCAGTAAAACGACAACGATCAGTACGATACTTACAATCACTAATAAGACCGTTAAAAATGCGGCCATAACCTACACCTCCAGACAAACTGGCTGACAATAGTTTTATTTTACATGAAAAGCAAGCGCATGTCACGAGCGTTTCGAACAGCTTTTTTTATTTTTTCCCAGCGCCTGAATAAGGTATACAAAAAAAGGAGCGGCTATGCTCCCTATCAGGCGGAATATGTAATCATTTTTCTGACAAGGCCGCCATCATATCTTCCAGCAGCATTTCTGCTCCCCTTGGGCTGAGTACGATTTTGCCGCC
Organism: Bacillus sp. BS3(2021); assembly: GCF_021043345.1. NCBI lineage: Bacteria > Bacillati > Bacillota > Bacilli > Caryophanales > Bacillaceae > Bacillus > Bacillus sp. BS3(2021). The sequence goes on along the minus strand of NZ_JAJNDM010000001.1, from coordinate 746,128 downwards.
CGCATACGTTTTATTTTTGGTGGTGATGTCGCCGGTCATCAAGCATGCCATGTTGGCGGCGTATTTTGTCAAAATGATGTTTTCTCCGTCGGTGTATATTTCGAGCGGGTCCTTTTCATTGATATTCAGCACCCTGCGCATTTCGACCGGGAGAACGACTCTGCCGAGCTCATCGATTCTCCGGACAATTCCTGTATTTTTCACGTTTGAAAAGCCTCCTTTTTTCCTTTGTTTATTGACTTTTGTCAACATCTTTATAATAAAAGAGATCTTCAAATTTTTTGTTGAAATACTGAATCATCTTTCCGATCACAAGCTGTCCGGGCCTCCTTTCGCCATTTAAAACTCTGCTCAGAGTCGCCGGGGATACGCCGATTTCAATGGCAAGCTGATTTAAGGAGAGATTGTGTTCAATCATATACTGGAGAACAAAATCTCTTTTGATATGAATCTTTTTTACCATGATTACTCCCCTTTCTAATCTCTTATGTTTCTTTTTGTCTATATTGAACATAAACGATTTGTTAACTTTTGTCAATACTTTTATCATCCATATGTTTCCTATAGGCAATATTCGTACTAAAATATTTTATAATAAGAGATTGCGAGGTTTTGGCCATGACGAACTTTGGATACCATTTACGACAATTAAGGGAACGGAAAAAACTGACCGTCAATCAGCTGGCAATGTATTCCGGCGTCAGTTCGGCCGGCATTTCGCGAATTGAAAACGGAAAGCGCGGCGTGCCGAAGCCGGCGACGATCAGAAAACTGGCGGACGCTTTGAAAGTCCCGTATGAGGAACTGATGGCATCCGCAGGCTATATCAGCGCATCTACAGTCCAGGAAGCGAGAAGCAGCTACGATTCCATTTACGACATCGTTTCACAGTACGATTTAGAGGATCTTTCTCTGTTTGACAGCGAAAAGTGGAAGGTGCTCTCAAAGAAAGACATAGAAAACCTGGACAAATATTTCGACTTTCTCGTGCAGGAAGCAAGCAGCCGAAACAAAAACTGAATACCTTCTCCGCAGCGCACGCCCCCCTTTTTATCATTTTCGTCTGTTTTCGACCCTGCTGTTATTTTATCCCTTATGTTAACTTTTGTCAATATTTTTCCTGTTTAAGTATTTCCTTTAGTCAACATTTGTATTAAACTGTTTATATCATGAATTTGCGGGGGAGATGGCGATGACAATGTTCGGCGAACAACTCAAAGAGCTGAGGGAACAAAGAAGCCTGTCTGTTAATCAGCTTGCTATGTATGCCGGTGTGAGCGCCGCTGCCATTTCCAGAATCGAAAACGGCCACCGCGGCGTTCCAAAGCCCGCGACGATCAGAAAATTGGCTGATGCTCTGAAAATGCCGTACGAGCAGCTCATGGATATTGCCGGTTATATGAGGGCTGACGAGATTCGCGAACAGCCGCGCGGCTATGTCACGATGCAGGACATCGCGGCCAAGCATGGCGTCGAAGATCTGTGGCTGTTTGAGCCCGGAAAATGGGACTGCTTGTCCCGCGAAGACCTGCTTAACCTCGAACAGTACTTTCATTTTTTGGTCAATGAAGCGAAAAAACGCCAATCATAAAAAGCCGAATTTCTCTTTAGCAGAAATTCGGCTTTTTTCGGCTGCCATTTAAGCGGCATCAGGATTCGGCGTCTTGCCTTTATGATGCTTAACGGGGCTCAGCGCACGTTCAAGCCATCCCATGAACAGATCGGCGATGATCGCCATCAGTGCCGTCGGGATCGCGCCTGCCAGAATGATCGCTGTTCCGTTGGTCGCGTTTGACCCCCTGACAATGATGTCCCCGAGGCCGCCAGCGCCGACAAACGTGCCGATGGCCGTGATGCCGATCGCGATGACGAGCGCGGTTCTGAGCCCTGCCATAATGACCGACAAAGCGAGCGGAAGCTCCACCATCCGGAGCACTTGAAATTTCGTCATGCCCATCGCCTTCCCTGATTCAAGGTAGGCGTGCTCAATGCTGACGATTCCCGTATATGTGTTTCGAATAATCGGCAAAAGCGAATACAAAAACAATGATAGAATCACCGTGTTGGCGCCGAGTCCCATGACTAGCATCAAGACGGCGAGCATCGCAAGCGCCGGAATCGTTTGAATGACATTGGTGATGGAAAAGACCCATTTGCTGATCTTCCGGTATCTGGCGATGAAAATACCAACAGGGATGCCGACGACGGCGGCGAATAATACGCCGTATGCCGACATTAAAAAGTGTCGGTAAAATTCCCCCAGCACATAGCTCCCGTTTTGCGCATAATACGTCCAAAGCTGCTGCAGCACTTCCATTTGTCAGCCCCTCCTTTTACTCAAAATAATTGTGCTTCTTTAAAAATTCGGCCGCGACGACAGAAGGCTCTTTCAGTTTTCCATCAACTTCGTAATTGAGCTCCTGCATCGTTTCGGTATCGATTTTTCCGATCAGTTTATTGATGGTCTCTTTAAGCTCTGGATGTTCCTTCAGCACTTTTTCCGGCACGACCGGCGAACAGTCATACGGCGGGAAAAAGCGTTTATCGTCTTTTAACAGCTTTAAATCATAGGCTTTGATCCTGCCGTCCGTTGAATAGGCAAGAACGATATCCATTTTGCCGTTTTTGACGGCGTCATAAACGAGTCCGATCTGCATTGGAAAGGTCGAGCCGAATGAAAATCCGTATTCCTGTTTAAATCCCGGATATCCGTCGCCTTTTCGTTTCAGCCAGGCATTGTCAACGCCAAGCTTCAGTTTATCCGCGTCTTTTTTCAGATCGGATATGGTTTCATAGTTCCCTTTTTCAGCGAGTTCTTTCGTGACTGTAAAGGCGTACGTATTGTCAAATCCGTAAGAATCAAACCATTTGTAGTTGAATTTCTTTTTAAAGTCCTGCTGTACGATGTGAAGCGCTTTTTCCGGGTCTTTCTCCGCTTCCCTTCCAAGCGTGCTTGTCAGATCTGTTCCCGAATAGCGCGTCGCTGAAATGTCGATGTCTCCGCCGAGCATGGCCTGGTGCTGCACATAGTTTGAGCCGAGGTTTTTGACAAGCACCGTATTGAGATCTGTATCATGCTCGATCAAAAGCGAGATCATATTGGCAAGAATTTCGGATTCGGTCAGGTTTTGCGCCCCGATTTTGATCGTTTTATCGGAAGCCCCGCCAAGACCCGGCAGCGCACAGCCGCTGATCAAAAGCAAGAAGACCAGCATGACGGCGCCGAGCCGTCTCAATTTTTTTGTTTGCATAAGAGCCAACTCCTTATGATACTTCCTTCATCCCTTTTAATCCTTGGGGCGTGACTTTGTCTTCGGTTTTCGACAGCATATAGTCGATCACAATGGCCAGTATCGTAACCGGCACCGCTCCGGCGATAATGTACTCAGGCTGGTACAGGTTGAGCCCGATAAAAATATAGTCGCCGAGTCCGCCGCCGCCGATAAAAGCCGCGAGCGTCGCCCAGCCGATTAAGTAAACGGTGGAAGTCCGGATGCCTGCCATGATCACCGGCACCGACAGCGGCAGTTCGATCAGGCGGATTTGTTCCCATGCAGTCATACCGATTCCCTTTCCTGATTCAAGCAAATTTTGATTCACGCCTTTTACGCCCGTGTAAGTGTTTCTCAGAATCGGTAGGACTGAATAGAAAAACAGCGCGACAATCGCCGGAATCTTTCCCACTCCGAGGAGCGGAATAAAAAACGCCAGAATCGCCAAACTCGGCAGCGTTTGAATGATATTAACAATTCCAATCACGACGCCGGCCCCTTTTTTCATTCTCGTTAAAACGACACCGAGCGGAACCGCGATAATGATGCCGAGCAGCACCGCAAAAATGGATATATATAAGTGCTCCCATGTTTTATAAAGCATTTCCCCGCCGTTGTTCTGGAGAAATTGGACGATCTGATTCATGATTGATGCACCTCCCTACATTTAACGTTGGACAAGGGTTTCTTCATCTCCCCAAATCGAGTCGTACACGATGTCGACAAGGTTTGCCCTTGTGACAATTCCGACAAGGCGCCCTTCTTCATCAAGAACGGGAACATATTTGAATCCTCTTTTCAAAATTTTTCGGACGGTATCTCTGATGAGCGTGCCTTTTTGAACGGAGTAGACATTCTCATTGACAACCTCTCCGACCGTGACGGCTTTTTTCCGGTATTGATCGATGATTTCAACATCGATATATCCTTTTAAGACATTGCGTTCGTCCACAACAAGCAGTGAATCGACGCGGCGCTCCCTCATCACTTGAATCGCTTCAGTCAGGTTTTTTTCACTCGTAATCGTGACCGGATTCGGATTCATCACTTGTTCGACATGCTCGATGTCAGGACGGGACTGAAGAAGCCGTTCTTTTCCGATGAACTCCTCAACGAATTCATCCGCCGGATTCCGCAAAATGTCGTCAGGCGTTCCGACTTGAACAATCTCGCCGGCACGAAGAATCACAATTCTGTCGGCAAGCTTGATCGCTTCATCCATATCGTGGGTCACAAAGACAATCGTTTTGTCCAGCGATTTCTGCAGCTTTTTGAACTCTTCCTGAAGCGAATCACGGGTGATCGGGTCCAGCGCTCCGAACGGTTCATCCATTAAAATGAGGGGCGGCTCTGCCGCAAGCGCCCGCAGCACGCCGATTCTCTGCTGCTGTCCGCCGCTTAGTTCATGAGGATAGCGGTTCAAATATTCCGGCCCCATATCAACGAGCTGAAGCAGTTCCTCCGCCCGCTTCTTCCGCTTTTCTTCCGGCCATTTCAAAAGCCTTGGAACAAGCGTGATATTCTGCTGAATCGTCATATGGGGAAAGAGTCCGATTTGCTGAATGACATAGCCGATTTTCCGGCGCAGCTCCACCGGGTCCTGATCCATTATGTTTTCTCCGTCGATGTAAATGCTTCCTGAAGTCGGTTCAATTAAACGGTTGATCATTTTCATCGTCGTTGTCTTCCCGCAGCCGCTCGGTCCGATAAAGACGATAAATTCACCTTTTGCTATATCAAGATCAATGTTCTTGACCGCTTTTTTTCCGCCTTTATAAACCTTCGATACATTTTCTAGCTTCAGCAAAACGCACACCTCCATCTGTTTTTTAAAAATTTCAACATCTCATTTATTATAAAATACACTTTGTAAAATAAAAAGTTTACAAAGTGTTTAAATTATATATATAAGACATAAAAATATATGTTAACGGCATCAATCTGCTGGTTATTCTTAAAATTACGGCCGATTTCTTTATTTTCCTGCCGTTTTAGTGTTTTCAACCGCTAGCAAAATTATGATATATTGACAATAAAATTGGCTGCCCGAAGGGATGATGTGCTTTGGAGGAAAACGCTTTAAAGGCGATTAAACAAGCGGAAGAACATTTCATAGAAAAAATCGCGGAAAACATGAATACGTACGGTATATCATCAACTGTCGGCCGCGTGCTCGGGATTATCTATATGAACAGAAAGCCGATGACTTTAAATGAACTGTCAGAAGAAACGGGCATGAGCAAAACGAGAATGAGCCAGGTCGTCCGCGAAATGCTCGATTTAAATATAGCCGAAAAAGTTTTTGAAAAAGGCGTCCGCAAAGATTTGTACGATGTCGAACAAGATTATTACCAAACGTTTATTTCATTGTTTACGGCCAACTGGAGCAAAGTCGTCAAAAAGAACAGGATGATCGGGAAGAAAATCAGAAAAGAGCTGTTGGAAGCCCTTGAGGAAGAAGGCCTTTCACCCGAAACCGAAGCTAAAATCAATGAGCTGCTGGCAGAAACAAAACAATGGATCGATTACTGCGAGTGGCTTGACAATCTGATCGCGTTTTTAGAAAGCGAAGAAATCTTCAAGCATGTGCCGAAACCTTCATAAATCGAAAAAAAGCTGCAAAGAATAAAGCAGCTTTTTTTGCTTTTTCTCCAATCATCCCGACAAAACCGGAAACATCCCTTTTAAGCCCGTGCCGATCATGCCGACCGCCACGACCGCCAAAATCAAGCCCATCAGCCGGGTGATCACATTCATTTCCGTCTGCCCCAATTTGTTGCTGATCAGCGTCGAATAATGAAAAGCCGCAAACGTCAGCAGGAGGACGGCGGCGATGCCGATGATCATACCGCCAAAATGAACCAGGCTGCGACTGCCGGCCGAAAGGCTCATCACCGTTGCAATCGTTCCGGGCCCCGAAATGATCGGAATGCTGAGCGGCGTCACCGAGATATCCTCTTTTTCCTTGCTCTCGCGGTGTTCATCATGATGGAGCGACTGAACATGAGACTGCTTCGCATTCAACAGATTGTAGGCAATTCCGAAAATAAAAATACCCCCGGCAACTCGCAACGCATGGATGTTGATGTCAAAAAGCCTGAAGATGAACTCTCCGAATATGAGAAACGCGATCAGAATCAGAAACGATAAAATTGCAGCCTTTCTCGCCAATGCGGTGCGTTCTTTTGCTTCATAGCCTTCTGTGAGCGCCAAAAAGATCGGCACATTGCCTATCGGATTTGTGACGGCGAACAATGATACAAAAACATGGATGATAAAAGCAAACACGGTTTACCACTCCTTTCTTCGTAAAAAAATATGGGTAATCGATTTTTACCTCCGACGTTGGCCGCTTAAACTTTCAAAAAACAATGTCATCTTGCGGCACTTTCCTTTATAATAATTTTTTATAGGATAAAATAACTATTTCAAAGGAGATTTTATTTTTATGACATGTTCAAAGTGCGGCCATCAAACAGATGGCGGAAAATTTTGTGAGCAGTGCGGGGCAAGCTTGGCAGGCGGCAGTGCTGACAGCAAGGCTCCCGCTGAAACGCCGCAGGCAGCGAGGTACACGGAGGCGGCGAAACAAGCGTCTTCCATGTATTTTTCCTTTTGTTTAAAGGTATTGAAACGACCGTATACCGAAATGAAAAACGCGGGGGAACAGCACGTCCTCAACAGCATCATCACAATGGTGATCTTTGCGCTTACAGTGCCGCTGATGTTTTACTTCGGCCTCAAAGGCTTTTTTGACTCTCTGGGGGACTATTCCGGATTATTCGGCCGATCCTACGCAATGCCGACATTTTTTGATATCGTCGTCAAGCCCGCTTTTACCTTTGCTATTTATATTTTCTTATTATTTGTTTTTACATACGCAGGTGTGCGCATTCGAGGTGTGCAAGCGACATTTAAGGAAGTGCTCGGACGGTTTGGAACGGTGCTTGTTCCTTTCGTCGCACTTCTGCTCGCCGCATTGCTCTTATCATTCATGCAAACGGGTTTGTTTGTATACATTCTTTTCTTTGCCCTTTGCGGTATCGCCTTTTTAATTCCGCCGGCTATCATCTTGAGCTACCACGAAAAAGCGGCAGGCGCTGTTGATACGATTTACGCGACGCTGATCGTCTATTTGCTGACATTTATGTCTGTGCGGATCATGGGAGATTTGTTTCTTGAATATTTCGGAAGGATCGGAGGCTCTATATTAGGGCGGCTGTTTTAGTGAAGTAAAAAGCCTTTTTCCTCAAAGGAAAAAGGCTTTTTTTTATTCTATTGACGTCAAGAGCAATTGTCCGTTCTCGATGGAGGCATGATATGTCCAATGGTACGTTTTTAACTGTTTTTTTCCGCCTTTAATGATATTGATTTTCTCCGTTGTCTTAATCGTTGCCTCCCGCCCGTTTTGCTTCCAGCTGTTTACGCTGAAATCTGCAACTTCTTCCTGCGTCCCGCTGTTGTACAGTTTAGTGACAAGTTTCTTTTGATCGTTGTACAGCGGACTTCCTTCTTTCAAGCTGTCGCGGACAAGGCCGAAATTGTTTGTGTTGATGGCGCCTTGAAGACCGTATAAATACGTTTCAATGGCGGAAGCAACCTTTTGATCAGTGAGCTCTTCATCTGCTGATGCATTGTTCACAGCTCCTTTTGCCGAAGCCCATGCCGATGTGTATTCCTTCGGATTGTCATTTTTGATTTCTTTTTGATGTTCGATATTGATAACGGCTTCAGGATCGCTTTTTTCGACGAACCACTTTTTCTTGCTTTCTGAATAGACCAGTGTGTACGTATAGCCGTTATCGTTTTCTTCCAGTTCAGGGGCACTGTAGTCGTCATAATAAGCCGATTTATGCTTTTCAATCACCTTGACCTCTGTTTTCCATTGCCCGTCTTCTTTGTACAGCCGAAACGAATCAAGATCAAATACGGTAGATAAGTAGGTGCCTTTATAGTAGGTGCTGCTGCTTTTCAGCCCGTCCGTGACCTCTTTCAGGCTAGTTTGATAAGACGTCGCGGCCAGTGTCATGCCGCTGACATCGCCGCTTGCAAAGGCCTTTGCTGCTTCTTTTGTATGACTGACGACCGTGGTCATCATCTCATCCATAAATTCCTTGTCTGAAGCAAGATTGACTTCGATTTCCCCGCTTTCAATCGGCGTTTTTTCGCTTTTCAGCTTCCCCCACGGAAATTGCGCCTCAACCGCAGCAGTCATTGAACCGTCAGTCAGCACGGGTCCGAATTCAGTTCCTTTGAACGGGTTGATCTTCATCTCCTGATCATTGATCCAGAGCGTTCCTTTCAAGTTTTCATAGCCTTCTCCAAAGACGAGCTTTGCCATGTGCCCGTCAAGGTCCGCATTAACCTTCACATCACCTTGGAGGGCAGTGACCTTTTCCGCTTTTTCAAGGTCGGCGATTCCGCTTTTCAGCTTTGCCTTCACCTCGTAAATACCGGGAACAAACGGGCCGATTTTTTTCTCGAAGTTTTCTTTTTCTGTTGTGATGACCTTCTCACCGTTAACAAACAGGCCGGTATCTTTATAGTTTGTCTTAACCGTTAAATAGACAGGCACCGTGTTCAAGACATAGTGGTCATAGATCCAAAAACGTCTGCCCTTTTTTTCGATCGTCATCAATGGATGGCCGGCACCGCTCTTTAAGGATGAGATCAGCTCTTTTTCTTCATCCGGATGTTCTTTCAAATAATCGAGGAGCGGCTTGACGTTTTTCTCCGTGACAGCCAGATCCACGTCTGATGATTGAAGCAGTTTTGCTGCTTTCTTGGCATCTTTCTGATCGAGGGCAGCTTCAAAATCGGAAATCAGTTTTTCCTTTGAAGTGAGTGCTTCACCGGTTTTATAGCCGGCAAACAATAAAATCAAGCAGGCCGCGATTGCTGCCATGATGATGATTCTTTTTCGTGTCATCGCACGCTGATACCCTGCCGCCGGATCGGAAGCTCGTTCCTCGTCCACCCGCGCGCCGCAATGCTTGCAATACAGCGCATTTTTTGTTCGTTCCCTTCCACATTCCTTGCAAAAATTCATGACTTTCCTCCTATCAAACTTAAACCTCTTTAGTCATTTTATACTATATTTATCGTAAGAAGGGAGTTAATCTTAAGGCAGCATCAAAAAAAGCCAAACGAATGCGCTGATCCGTTTGACTTTTTTTTCATTATTTTAAAAAGTATTTTTCGATATCATCAAGCATCAGATTCGCTGCAAGGACGCCCCCGGCTGTATTCCAGACGGCATCGCTCACTTTATGGACGTTTCCTTTTTTGGAGACGCTTAAATTTTTAAAGAGCGGATCGTTGACATAGTCTTTCTCAATGGCGCTTGCTTTGTCATTGCCTGTCTCATACGTGTAATAAAAAAGCACGTCTCCATCCATATCAGGAATTTGCTCCTTTGTCACTTCCATTTGTCCGAGATCGTTGGCTTCCTGGCCTTTAGGCCTTGCAAAACCGAGCTGATCCAAAATCGTTCCGGCAAACGATCCCTTGTGATAGATGCGGGTATCGGCATCTGTAAAGCGGACGAGAGAGACTTTTTGCTTCACTTTATCGCCGAGCTTTTCATGAATGTCTTCAACACGCTTATCAAAGTCAGCGATGACTTTTTCGCCTTCTGCTTTTTTATTGAGCGCCTCGGCTGTCAGCTTAAAGTTGTCTTTCCATTCCCCTGACAATGTCTCGGCAAATACGGTCGGCGCGATGGCTTTCAGCTTGTCGTATACTTCTTCTTGGCGGATTTTGTTGCCGATGATGAGGTCAGGGTTCAGGCTCGCGATTTTTTCAATATTCGGCGCAGCTTCCGTTCCGACGTTCTCTACGCCTTTCATTTTATCTTTAATATGATCATACCATGGATCTCCCAGCCAGGATTGAACGGCGCCGATAGGTTTAACACCCAGGGCGAGCACTGCTTCTGTCGCTTCATTCGTCAGCACAACGACTTTTTTCGGAGTGCCGTCAATTGTCGCTGTTCCCATTGCGTGCTTTACAGTATAGGAATCTTTGCTGTCGTTCTTCTCCGCAGCTTGTTCTTTCTCTTGATTTCCACAGGCGGCTAATACAAGGAAAAGCGCAGCGAACAGCGCAAACCATTTAAAACGTTTCATGATATGCTGTATCCCCTTTTCTCAAATGATTTTCATTATCAATTAGATTATATAATGAAACAACCCAAAGTCAATATGAAATTCCTATAAATCTGCTTTGGATGATGCTGAAGACCGTTTTTAAGCTGTTTTACAGGTGGGATTATCCAGTGGAATCGGCGAAAAGCCGATAAAGCTTAATCAGAGGTTTAAGGAGGTTCTATTTTGAAAGCATTCGCTTTTGAAAACTTGCCAACTCTTTTGAAAATCATGATCTTGATCCCGCTGCTTGCAACCATTCTGTCGATTATCATATATATCACCTATAGAGAGAACATTAAACGCTGCTATTGAAGCGGCGAGAGCTGGTGAATCAGGAAAAGGGTTCGCCGTCGTGGCTGAGGAAGTCCGCAAGCTTGCCGAGGAAACAAAAAATGCTTCGACTGATATTTCAGCTACCATCCACTCAATACAAGACGGGATAACCCATTCAGTCGAATCGATGAAAGACAGCCAGCAAGCTGCACATACAGGCATCGAAAAAGTCAAACAAACGGGGCAGTCCTTTACAAGCATCCATCAATCTATCCATGATGTGACAGCAAATATTCAGCTTATCAAAGATGATATCCAAGCTGTTGAAGAACATACAAAACAAATGCGCGATATCGTCAAACAAGTGCACGATTATTCAGTGAACACAAGCGAAAACGTAAACAATTCATCCGCTTTAACAGAGGAGCAGTCATCGATTACGGCAGAAATCGCCAAAGCATCAGAAGACCTGGTTGTTATAGCGGAGGACCTTCAAGAAAAGATTTCTCAGTTTAAAATGTAGAGCAATTAAATAACACCCTCGCTTAAAAGACGCAAGGGTGTTATTTTTATTTTGAAGATAAGTAAAAAAATCATAAAGTGATACATAATGTCCAACACTATCATGAATCATTTAAGTCCATTGAATGTAGTATGTATGATTTATTTTTTATGCTTTGTCAAAAAAATAACCAAATAGAATATTTAACAGTACTCTCATCTGGACAGCCAAATAGTTAGAATCCTGTACGTGGCATAGATGTTTAATTAAAAGATCACTCTATTTATTGTTTATCTTTTTGTATCGAATATAAAAAGAAAGATCTATTAACGATCCAAGCATTATTCCTATGGAAAGACCATACGATAAAATATTAAAAACGACTCCAAGGAAAAGCCCTAAACAAAAACCGATTACTAGAAATACCGCGCCATCCCCTTTATATTGTTTCAAATTAAACAGCTCCTTAAATGTATAAGTCAATTATAGCATATTCTCCCAAAAATTCTTTTAATACCATCAAACTCCATTCAACTATTTTTTCTTAATAAAACAATAGTTTTTTAGTTCAAACACTAAGATAATTATTCCGCTTTTACTTCTGAATACTTATAGTGTATATTTTCAAGTGGAGGGATTTAAATGAAAAATTTGGCTTTATCCATTCTCTATCTTTTAGGATTTGTGATGTTAAGCAGCTGGTCGGTTTCATTTGGAGAAATGTTCGGAGTCAATGTTTCAGCTATACCTCAGTTTATTTTAGCGATGCTGTTCACACTTATCATAGGAGGCTATACGGGTCTTCCTTTAATTTATATCAAATTCAAAAGATCTGAAACGTTGTTTTTCACGAATCAAAAGGTCTTCCTCATCACCTTAGGATTGGGTGTGCTGCTTTCCTGCGCGGCTTACAGCCTTCAGCAAACGCTCTCTTCCATTGCGATTGCACTGCTGTCGATCATTGGTTTTTTGATCATTGGCATTAGCGGTTTTCTTCCCGCCTGGCTTCTGAAACCTGTGAAAAGTCTGTGATAACGGGTGGGCTTTTTCTTAGGCTGAAGGGTTGTTGGAGCCCAAGGTTGTAAACAGTGCTAGACAAAATGGGGCAGAAAATACCTTTCCGATTCATAAAAACAACAATTTGCTATCACCATTTACAAATTAATGAAAATTCCTTATGATATAGATGTAATCTCAGAAAGCATGTTGTATATATTAAGAAGACCGAAGTGCTCCAACACTTCGGCTTGTACAAAAAGCCGGCCCTTCGAAGGGGCTTGCTCAGATTGATCTAAAATAGACCACTCCCTATCACTTTCCAGGCTCAAGGGGCGGTCTATTTTTCTTTGTTCTTTGACAACATGGCAATCAGCATGCCAAAAGCAATCATTAAAGAGATTGTTTCATATGCTGTCACTTTTATCACCCCCTTTCAGAAGGGGATGAGCAAGACTTCCCTTGAGTGAGCAAAGCTTTTTATACGAGGTAGATTATACCATACCAAGCAGAGTGTTAAATAAAATAAAAAACCCTTTTCCCTCATGAAATTTGCTTTTCCACCGAAAAAAATGCTCCTCCAGCGTCTAAAGCATCGTTCTCCTCATGGTCTTTGAGCTACTTATTGATCGAGTTCATTAACGTGAAGAAATATTCAGGTTGGCTGGTCTTATTGAGTTGATACCATGAATCCAATGTATCCGGTGCAAACACGTCTAATTTTTTCAGCACTTCCCTCGCGAATTCAAGAGGAGCCGTTCCTGATGCAGTAACCAGATTCTCATCAGATACCGCTGGCTCCATCTCATAAAATGGTTCTCCTTTATAATGGGGACAGACCATTTTCATATATGCCAGGTCATTGCTTGTATGCTTTCTTGAATTCAAGTATCCGTTATTCGCCAGTCCCGCAGTTGCGCCGCAAATTGCGGCAACCATCGCGCCAAGCTCTAAAGCTTCGCCGGCCTTTTTTAAGATCGGCTGATGAATCTCTTCTCCCCAAGTATTCCCTCCGGGTAAAATTAAAAGATCCGTACTCTCAAGCGTCCACTCATCAAGTGAGATATCCGGTTTGATGCGCAGCCCTCCCATCGTCGTCACCATTTCTTTAGTCACTCCTATTGTCATGACTTTTAAAGGTGCTGCATCTTTTTTGAAATATCTTCCCGAGTTCAGTTCGGCCATTAAATATCCATATTCCCAATCCGACATTGTAGGAAATGCATAAAGATAAACTGTTTTCGACTGCATCCATAACACTCCAATCTCAATTGATACAGCCTATTATAGTCAAAAACCCTGACAGCTCTTGTCAGGGTAAAGAAAAAATTAAGCTTTCACACAAAAAAGAGCTTGGCCGCATCAGCAGCCAAGCTCTTTTTTATGCTTACTTATTCAAGTTGTAGAAAGATTGAATACCGTGGTATTGAGCAGTTTCAGCCAACTGATCTTCGATGCGAAGAAGCTGGTTGTATTTCGCAACACGGTCCGTACGGGACGGAGCACCTGTTTTGATTTGTCCTGCGTTTGTTGCCACAGCGATGTCAGCGATTGTGCTGTCTTCAGTTTCACCAGAACGGTGAGAGATAACAGCAGTGTAGCCTGCGCGTTTCGCCATTTCGATCGCATCGAATGTTTCAGTCAATGTACCGATTTGGTTTACTTTGATCAGGATAGAGTTGCCGACGCCGTTTTTGATGCCTTCAGCAAGTTTTTTCGTGTTTGTAACGAAAAGGTCATCACCGACAAGCTGAACTTTTGAGCCAAGACGCTCAGTCAGTAGTTTGTGGCCTTCCCAGTCGTTTTCGTCAAGTCCGTCTTCGATAGAGATGATTGGGTATTTAGAAACCATTTCTTCGTACCAGTCAACCATTTCAGCAGATGTTTTCACAACGCCTTCGCCGGACAGATGGTATTTGCCGTCTTCTTTGTTGTAGAACTCAGAAGATGCAGCATCCATAGCCAATTTCACTTCTTCGCCAGGTTTGAAGCCGGCTTTTTCAATCGCTTCAACGATTGTTTGAAGCGCTTCTTCGTTAGAACCAAGGTTTGGAGCGAATCCGCCTTCATCACCTACAGCAGTGTTCATTCCTTTAGCAGAAAGAACTGATTTCAAGCTGTGGAAAATTTGTGCTCCCATGCGAAGTGCTTCGCGGAAGTTTTCCGCACCGACAGGCATGATCATGAATTCTTGAATGTCAACGTTGTTGTCCGCATGCTCTCCGCCGTTTACGATGTTCATCATCGGTACTGGGAGCGTTTTAGAGTTGAATCCTCCAAGGTATTGGTATAGAGGAATCTGTAAGAAATCTGCAGCTGCGCGGGCAACGGCCATTGATACGCCAAGGATGGCGTTGGCGCCGAGCTTGCCTTTATTTTCAGTTCCGTCAAGTTCGATCAGCAATTTGTCGATTGATACTTGCTCTGTCACATCAAAGCCGATAAGCTCAGGTGCGATGATTTCGTTTACGTTGTTAACGGCTGTTAAAACGCCTTTTCCAAGGTAGCGGTCTTTGTCGCCGTCGCGAAGCTCAACAGCTTCGTATTCACCAGTGGAAGCTCCGCTTGGAACAAGCGCGCGTCCAAAAGCTCCTGATTCAGTGTATACTTCAACTTCAACCGTCGGGTTACCGCGGGAGTCTAATACTTCACGTGCATAAACATCAACAATGTATGGCATGTTTGTTTCTCTCCTTTAAAGCTTATTTTTGAATTAATGACGATCCTGTCATTTCTTTCGGTTTTTCAACACCCAGCAAGTCTAAAAGAGTTGGCGCCAGATCCCCGAGGATTCCGCCTTCTCTTAATGTCACGCCTTCTTTTGTGACGATGACAGGAACCGGATTTGTCGTATGTGCGGTGTGCGGCTTGCCTTCTTCGGTAATCAGCACGTCTGCGTTACCGTGGTCGGCCGTAATAATCGCGTGGCCGCCTTTTGCAAGAATCGCATCAACGACTTCGCCGAGGCACTCGTCAACCGCTTCGATTGCTTTGACCGTCGGCTCGACTTTTCCTGAATGTCCGACCATGTCAGGGTTGGCAAAGTTGAGGATGATCGCGTTATGGTTTTCAGCCTCAATTTCTTTGACAAGCGCATCTTTTACTTCATATGCACTCATTTCAGGTTTCAAGTCGTATGTTGCAACTTTAGGCGAGTCGATTAAGATTCGCTCTTCGCCAGGGAATTTCTCTTCGCGTCCGCCGCTCATAAAGAACGTAACGTGCGGATATTTTTCAGTTTCAGCGATGCGAAGCTGCTTCAACCCGTTTTGGGATAAAACTTCGCCGACTGTGTTGTCGAGATTGACCGGTTTGAATGCCACGTATCCGTCAACCGTTTCACTGAAATGTGTCAAGCAGACGAAATGAAGGTTTTTCGGATGCTTGTCTCCGCGGTCGAAATCGCGGAAGTCATCATTGGTGAACGTGTTGGAAATCTGGATCGCCCGGTCAGGTCTGAAGTTGTAGAAAATGACCGCATCGTTGTCCTTAATTGTCGCAACAGGCTCGCCGTTTTCTTTCGTGATGACGGAAGGAATGACGAATTCATCGTAAATTCCGTTTTCATAAGAATCTTTCACGACATCGAGCGGATTTTCATATTTCGGTCCTTCTCCGTATGCCATGGCTCGGTACGCTTTTTCGACGCGGTCCCAGCGCTTGTCTCGGTCCATTGAATAATAGCGGCCTGACAATGTTGCGATCTCGCCGACGCCGATTTCTTCGATTTGCTCCTGAAGCTCTTTGATGTACTTCTCAGCTGTTTGCGGGCCTACATCGCGGCCGTCAAGGAAGCCGTGAATATAGACGTTTTCAACGCCTTCTTTTTTCGCAAGCTTCAAGAGTGCGTACAAATGTTGAATATGGCTGTGTACTCCGCCGTCAGACAGCAGTCCGAACAAGTGGAGGTTTGTGCCTTTTTCTTTGACGTGTTTCATCGCGTCTAAAAACGTTTCGTTCCGCTCAAATTCGCCTTCACGGATTGCGACGTTGACGCGCGTCAGGCTTTGATAGACGATCCGTCCGGCGCCAATGTTCAAGTGGCCGACTTCAGAGTTTCCCATTTGTCCTTCGGGAAGTCCGACCGCTTCGCCTGAAGCTGTCAGCGTCTGATGCGGATACTTGTTCCAATAGCGGTCAAAGTTCGGTTTCTTCGCTTGGGCTACGGCGTTTCCGACTGTTTCGTCCCTTAGTCCAAACCCATCCAAAATGATGAGTGCGGCCAATTTATTACTCATATTGACCTGCCTCCAGTAATTGCACGAAAGACTGCGGCTCAAGGCTTGCTCCGCCGACAAGAGCGCCGTCGATATCGGATTCGGCCATATATTCTTTAATGTTCGCAGGTTTTACGCTTCCGCCGTACTGAATGCGGACGCTGTCTGCTGCAGCTTGTCCGAATTCTGATGCAACGGTTTTGCGGATGTGCGCGCATACTTCGTTTGCATCTTGTGCAGTTGAAGATTTGCCGGTTCCAATCGCCCAGATCGGCTCATAAGCGATCACGGAAGCAGCTACCTGTTCAGTTGTTAAACCTGCAAGTGCTTTTTTCACTTGGTCTGCAACAAGCTCGTTTGTTTTGTTTGCTTCGCGCTCTTCAAGCGTTTCACCTACGCAGATGATCGGCACGATGCCATATTTGAATGCAGCATGCGCTTTTTTGTTGACCGTTTCATCCGTTTCAGCAAACATTTCGCGGCGCTCGGAGTGGCCGATGACGCAGTATTCAACTCCGAGGTCTTTCAAAGCCGCAGGGCTGATTTCACCCGTGAAAGCACCGCTTTCTTCAAAGTGCATGTTTTGCGCGCCGACTTTCAGATCTGTACCTTTAACAGCTGATGCAAGCTTTTCAAGGAACAGTGCAGGCGCACAGACAACAGCTTCTGCTTTATCTGCTGCGGGAATGGAAGATTTCACTTCTTCAACGAAGCTGACAGCTTCTGAAAGCACTTTATTCATCTTCCAGTTACCGGCTATTATTGGTTTTCTCATGTGCTCCACTCCTTATGCTGTATATTTTGCTTACTTGTCGTTCAATGCTTTGACGCCAGGAAGTTCTTTTCCTTCCATAAACTCAAGGGAAGCTCCGCCGCCTGTTGAAATGTGGCTCATTTTGTCAGCAAGGCCGAACTTTTCTACAGCAGCTGCAGAGTCTCCGCCGCCGATGACAGAGTATGTATCTTTTGCCTCTGCTAAAGCTTCAGCGACAGCTTTTGTTCCTTTAGCGAACGCATCGAGTTCGAATACACCCATCGGTCCGTTCCAAACAACAAGCTTGCTGTTTTTAATGACGTCAGCATATGTTTTTCTTGTTTCCTCCCCGATGTCAAGGGCTTCCCAGTCGCTAGGGATTTCGCTGACCGGCACGACTTTCGTGTTGGCGTCGTTTGAGAAATCGTCAGCAACAAGCACGTCTGTAGGCATGTAGAAGTTCACGCCTTTTTCTTTGGCGCGGTCCATGAAAGATTTAGCCAATTCAATTTTATCTTCTTCAAGCAGGGATTTTCCTACTTCATGGCCCAGCGCTTTAACGAACGTGTAAGCAAGACCGCCGCCGATGATCAGGTTGTCTACTTTCTCAAGAAGACTTTCGATCACGCCGATTTTGTCTTTTACTTTTGCGCCGCCGATGATCGCTGTAAACGGACGTTCAGGGTTAGACAGTGCTTTGCCCAGCACTTCAAGCTCTTTTTCCATGAGGAAGCCTGCAACAGCCGGAAGGTGTTCAGCGATACCTGCTGTTGAAGCATGGGCACGGTGAGCCGCTCCGAATGCGTCATTGACATAAACGTCAGCCAGGTCGGCAAACGCTTTAGACAGCTCAGGATCATTCTTTTCTTCTCCCGGATAGAAGCGGACATTTTCCAATACGAGAATATCTCCGTCTTTCATTTCGGAAATTTGCGCTTTTACGGCGTCGCCGTAAGCTTCATCCGCTTTTTTCACTTCTTTGCCGATCAGTTCGCCGAGGCGTGCGGCTACCGGCGTTAAGCGAAGCTCTTCTGAAACCTGGCCTTTCGGACGGCCCAAGTGGCTTGCAAGAAGAACTTTCGCTCCCTGCTCTGTTAAGTATTGAATCGTCGGAAGTGCGGCGCGGATTCTCGTATCATCCGTCACTTTTCCGTCCTTCATCGGAACGTTAAAGTCAACACGGCAGAAAACAACACGGCCTTTTACATCAATGTCTTTTACTGATTTTTTGTTCATGGCTTTTAGGAGATCCTCCTTTTAATGTTTTACAAGCCTGAAAACGGAAATCCCCGGGCGGCTTAATTGGCGCCGATATGGAAAAAGGGAAAGGGAGTGTGTGTCCCCTTCCCTTGTCCGCTTTCATTATAGCGCTTCTCTCATCAAGAACCAAGTCTGATTCTGGTTTCCGGATTAAAGACCTTGTTTTGCGATGTAAGCGGCAAGGTCAACTACACGGTGAGAATATCCGCTTTCGTTGTCATACCAAGAAATAACTTTAACCATGCTGCCTTCCATAACCATTGTAGAAAGAGCATCGATTGTAGAAGAGTTTGCATTGCCGTTGTAGTCTTTAGAAACAAGCGGCTCTTCGCTGTAGCCAAGAACGCCTTGAAGTTCGCCTTCTGCTGCTTCTTTAAACGCTGCGTTTACTTCTTCTGCTGTTACTTCTTTGTCAAGTTCAGCAACCAGGTCAACAAGTGATACGTTTGGTGTTGGAACACGCATTGCTCCGCCGTTCAGTTTTCCTTTCAATTCAGGAAGTACAAGAGAAACGGCTTTCGCTGCACCAGTTGTTGTAGGAATGATGCTTTCAGCTGCCGCACGCGCACGACGGTAGTCTTTGTGCGGAAGATCCAGGATTTGCTGATCGTTTGTGTAAGAGTGAACAGTTGTCATCATACCGCGTTTGATGCCGAATTTGTCGTTCAGAACTTTTGCAAACGGCGCAAGGCAGTTTGTTGTGCAAGATGCGTTAGAGATCACATCGTGGTTAGCCGCATCGTATTTATCTTCGTTAACACCCATAACGATTGTAATATCTTCTTCACTCGCAGGAGCTGAGATGATAACTTTTTTCGCGCCGGCTTCCAAATGTTTCGCCGCATCTGCGCGTTTTGTGAAGAAACCAGTAGATTCAACTACGATTTCAACGCCTTGTTTGCCCCAGCTAAGTTTAGAAGGATCGCGCTCTGCTGTAACTTGGATTGTTTGACCGTTAACAACTAGGTTGTTTCCGTCAACAGAAACCTCTGCGTCCAATTTTCCGTGTACTGAATCATATTGTAATAGGTGAGCAAGCATGTTAGCGTCTGTCAAATCGTTAACTGCTACAACCTCAACTTCAGGATTATTTAATGCTGCGCGGAATACATTGCGTCCAATACGACCAAAACCATTAATACCGACTTTTACTGCCATGATGATTTCCTCCTTTAAGTAAATAAGAGATATTTAATTTATATTGAGGGAAGAAGCTTCCCTTAATAACTGTTTCGCGGCTCCTTCATCAGTGATCAAAACCGTGTTGCGCGGCTTTTTGAAGTACGCCTCTATCGCGTCCGCTTTTGACGAGCCTCCCGCCACCGCAATGATGTTCGGGATTGAATCAAGATCTTCGAGCTGGATGCCAACGCTGTGCACTTTGTGAATGACTTCTCCGTGGCGGTCGAAATAGTAGCCGAACGCTTCTGCAACTGCCTCATTTTCTTCTATTTTCTTCAAATCTTCCTTCGGTGTATTTCTTCGTTCTGCCATTGTTTTAGCATCCCCGATTCCATGGATCACCATACTGGACGATTGAATTGTCTGAAGCACTTCTTTAATAGAAGGCTCTTCAATGATAGAAGAATATGCTTCTTTGCTCAGCTCACCCGGCACAAATAACAGTCTGTATGTACCGGAAGCTTTTTCAGCCATATGGGCGCAAATCGTATTGGCCTGATTCCTGACGTTTTCGCCGAGCCCGCCTCTTGCCGGAACAAAAAGCAGCTTGCGGTTTTTCGAGTCAGGCGACATCATTTCTGCCACGGCCTCAAGCGTCGTACCTCCGGTTACGGCGACGATATTTTCCCCCGTAAACCTGTTTTTCATGCATGCGACGGCCGCTCTCCCCATCTCTTTTTTGACCCATGGGGACTGGTCGCTGTCTCCCGATACAATGATGACTTCGTCGAGGTTCAACCTCTCTTTTAATGTATTTTCCAAATGGGTTAAACCTAAAACATCCTTCATCGTATCTTCGAGAACTTTCAGCAGGTTGGATCCTTCAAGTGTCAATATCATGCCGGTTGTTTTAATCTCTAGTAGATTTTGTTCTTTTAAAAACTGAACCTCCGCCCTTAAAATCCGCTCGCTGATGCCGAGACTGGCGGCAAGGCTTCTTCTGCCGATCGGTTCAGTCAGCCTTATGTACTGCAAAATTTTGTACCTTTTCTGCATGACATCGAGAAGATCCGGCAATAATTTTTTTTGAGCCTGTATTAGTTGATTCATGCCAAAACGTTCCTTTCATCTCGTCCTGGACAAATAATGTCCCGTAGTGACTGAAAACGTCCCACCTCAGCCAAAAAAAAATTGCTCCTGCTTACATTCCTTATTGTAACAGGGTTAAAATGTTTATTCAACTGTTAAGAATCAATTCATCGACAACATTCGCGCGAATGTTCACACATCTGTATTAATTATTGTCCCTGTTGATTTCTATACTATACATATTTCATGAAAACGTGCCTCAATGAAAAAAAACTATGAATGCCATTGCGTATTACGGACCGGAAATATTCAAAATGAATCTGGCTGTCCAACGTTCTGGGACGTTTGAATGGGGTGTAATACCGGATGGTGGTCGATGCTCGCGTACGGTATGGTACCGTCCCTCATCTTCGTCTATTTTCAAAAATAAATATATTGCTAAAGTACGTACTCAAAAAAAAAGCAACGGGCGGTTTTTCCGTTCCGTTGCTTTGTTGCCGTTTATCCATTTTTCCAGACATCAGCAATGATTTCAAACGAGCGAAGTCTATCAGCATGGTCAAACGTTTCTGAATTGATCATGATCTCGTCCGCCTGAGTCGTACGGATGAATTCTTCAAGCTTTTCTTTCACACTGTCCGGCCCGCCGATGATCGTTGAGCTGAGCTGCTCATTCACCATCGCTTTTTCACGCGGCGTCCAAATCTGATCCATATCATCTACAGGCGGCTTAAGCTGAGTCGGGGCGCCGCGGACAAGATCCAAAAACTTCTGATAGTGCGATGTTGCAAGGCGCTGCGCTTGCGCGTCCGTATCGGCTGCGATCACGGTCACCCCGACCATCGCATAAGGCTCCTCCAAGACGCCCGGCTTAAACGAGCTGCGGTACAGTTCCAAGGCAGGCAGCGTATTGGCCGGCGAAAAATGAGCCGCAAATGCAAACGGCAAACCGAGTTCCCCGGCAAGCCGGGCGCTGAATCCGCTTGAACCGAGAAGCCAAATCGGCACATCAAGCCCTTCGCCCGGTATGGCGCGCACGTGATTTCTTACATTGCCGGACGGCTTAAAATACTGGCGGAGTTCTTCAAGCTGCTCGGGAAAATCCTCCCCGCTGCTTATATTTCTTCTTAATGCGCGGGCGGTTAATTGATCCGTACCCGGAGCGCGCCCCAGTCCTAAATCGATTCTGCCTGGATAAAGGGATTCAAGCGTTCCGAACTGTTCGGCGATAACGAGCGGGGAATGGTTCGGCAGCATAATCCCTCCCGAACCGATGCGCATCTTCTTGGTGCCCCCGGCGATATAACCGATCAAAACAGAGGTAGCCGAGCTCGCAACGCCTTCGATATTATGGTGTTCAGCCAGCCAGAACCTGTGGTATCCCCATCTTTCGGCATGCTGCGCCAAATCCATAGATTGTTTAAAAGATTGTCCCGCATCTCCGCCTTGTACGATAGGAGACAGATTTAATACGGAATACTTCGTATTTTTGAAATGCTGTTTTGACATTGTCTTTCCTTCTTCCTGAAGTGTAGTGGTCATGTAATTAGACGATAACATAATCGTTCAGGTGAATAAAAGAAATTAGTTCGAAAAAAATCGAACTAATGTGTTAAAAGCTTGCCTCCCTGCGGAGGCAAGCTTTTTTTTAAGAAGCGGACGTTTGGCCGGCTGTCTGGTTCCTTCCTTTAAAGAAATAAGCAGCGCTAATGAGCAGATAGATTCCCGCCGTCACCAATGTAATGACAATCGATGTGGTCAGGATGACACCGATCAGTATCGCTGTCAGTGAAATGATTGCCAGCCAAGTCGTATAAGGGAACCATTTGACATAGTAGCCGTTCCCCGCTGTTTGATTCCGTTTCCTCGATTTTAAATGGGCAGCGGCAATCAGCATCCAGATCACAAGGACGGTATAGCCGAGAGACCCCATCAAATATTCAAATGTTTGGCTGCCGGCAAACAGTGAAAACAATACGCCCAAGTATAAGAAAGAAGTACATAATAGAATCGAATAAACCGGCACTTTTCTCATGGAAAGTCTCGAAAAGATTTTCGGCATTCTTCCGTCTGATGCCTGTGTATACATTATTCGGGAGGCGCCGTAAAGCCCTGAGTTCATCGAAGAAATGACCGCCAGTAAAATGACCGCATTCATCAAATGATCGGCTCCGGGAATGCCGATCATCTTAAAGACCATAACAAAAGGACTCTCCGACACACCGTTGACTTGATTCCATGGAATCAAGCTGACGATCACGAAAAACGGCAGAAGATAAAAAGCAATAATGCGCGTCAACGTTCCACGCACAGCTTTAGGCACGACCTTCTCAGGGTTTTTGGTTTCCGCCAGTGTCACCCCGATAATTTCGGTTCCGCCGTAGGAATAGATCACAACTAGCATGGCTGTAATCAGCCCTCCGGCGCCATTCGGGAAGAAGCCGCCATGGTCTGTCAAATGAGTAAAACCAACAGCTGAGTGTTGTCCAAAAGAGAAAAATAACAAGATAAATCCGGATATAATAAAGACGACAATCACTGTGATTTTAATAAGGGCAAGCCAGTATTCCGTCTCGGCAAAGCTTTTGACAGAAAGCAAATTCACGCTCGTAATGACGAGTGAAACGAACAGCGCCAGCACCCAGATCGGCAGCCCCGGCAGCCAGTACTGCAAAAATATCGCGGCGACAACAGCCTCTGCCGCAATATTGAGAACCCACATTTTCCAGTATATCCAGTCTAAAAAATAAGCGGCATACGGCCCTAATATTGATTGAACGAGATCCCTGAATGTTCTGGCTTCACTGTTTCGGACAGCCATCTCGGCAAGCCCCTGCATGATAAACAGCAAAATCACGCCGCCGATCAAGTAGGCGATCATGACCGAAGGCCCCGCCAAATCGATCGCTTTGCTGCTTCCTTTAAATAATCCTGCTCCAATGGCTCCGCCCAATGCCATCATCATAATATGCCGCGATGTCATTGTGCGCTCGAGCTTCTGCATGTCTTTCTCCATCTATGTTCACTTCCTCTAGTAAAATGAAAAAAGCTCACCGTCTCCCTCTTCGATTTGAAGATAAAGAGACGATGAGCTTTGAAGCTTACCGCGGTACCACTCTTTTTGATTCTATGCCAAGAATCCAGCTTTGCGATGCACAGCCATGCTGTGCAAACCTGTTAACGAAGGTTAATCGTAATGTCCTCAGGAATTGATGTCCGTCCTTTAGCCAGTCCACTCCCGGGCGAGTTCAAAGGTTCATTGGTCTGCGTCGCACCTACCCGCAGCTCTCTTTGCCAATGCCGATCTTTTACTGCTCCCGTTCATTGTGTTTTCTTCTGCCTGAAATATATTCATATAATATACGTGCCGATCTTGACTTTGTCAACATCAAATCCACTGCCAAAAAATAAAAATTAAAATTTTTCTCTTTTTTCAAGGAAAATCGCCTTTCCCATTGGAAAATACAAGGGAAGATATGCACAACTTTCATAATGATGGAGCATTCCCCAGAAGAGGGAAATATAAAAATCGGCGAATTTCCCCCGAAAAAAATAGTTAAATTGAAATATTATTCAAACTTTACAAAATATTTTAACGATGATAGAGTGTGAACCGAATCATCACTTCAGCTAAAGGAGGAAGAGAACGTGAAAAAACTTTCGTTTATGGTGATCTTGTCCGTATTGACGCTCGTCTTTGGTTCATCGTCCGTAAGCTTTGCGAAAAACATTCCTGAAGACAGATATACAACACCTACAGATGCTGAATTTAGCCAGATGAAAGAGATTTTAAACGACGCTGATATTGAAACCGGCAATTTGCAGAAGGATTACGGCGTGATTGTCAATGATCCCGCTGAAAAAGTCGGCGTCATATCAGACATCCCCGCCGAAAAAGACGACTGGAGCCATGTCAGCTTCCATTCCTACTATGTCGACCTCAACAGCAACACTCTTATCGCTGATGTTCAATTTGAATTCACACAAAACGATGACGGCACTTCGGAAACCGAGTACAAAAACGTCACAAACGGAGGCAGGTATTTCGTCAAGATGGACCAAGACGGAAATGTCATTGATGAAGAAACGACCGGCGACATGTCGATTTTGGGGAAATACTAGAAACCGAGCGCCCCTTATGGAAAACGCCTTTATTCAAAGGCGTTTTTTTGTTCGGGCATTTAATAGATCTATCCATTGACGCCATTCGCATCTGCAAGACTAAAGGCATGATGCCCGAACAGATCCGGGTTCATTCCTATCAAATTCTTTCTGTCAAGAAACAACGCGTTCCTCAGAGCTGTCCAAAAAGATGTCTTCAAGCGACGGTTCATCGACGTGAATTCTGTAGATTCCCACTTTGCAGTTCGTTAATACTCTGACAATGGCGGGAATTTTTTCTTCTGAATTGACGGTGATCGAAATCTCGTGGTGATTGAATTGAACGTTTTCACCAGCTGACTCAAGAAAACGGTCGATCAGGCCGAAATGCTGATCGGGAATAGTCGAATGGCGAATGTGAACGCTTATGTTCGACATGAAATGCCTCCTTAATTCATCGAGCGTGCCTTCTATTAAAATGCGGCCGTTTTTCATGATGGCGATTCGCGTACAGATTTTCTCTATCTCATGCAGGTTGTGTGATGTCATAAATACCGTCTTACCTTCTTTTTGCAAATCCATAATCAGCTTTTGAATGTGCAGGGCCGATTCGGCATCGACACCTGATGTCGGTTCATCCAAAAAGATGAGCTCGGGGTCGTGGATGATCGCCTGGGCGATGCCGAGCTTTTTTTTCATACCGAATGAATAGGCGCCCGATTTTTTTTCAGCATGCTCAGTGAACCCAACTCTCTCTAAGACTTCTTCGCACCGCTCAGTCGATACGGCTTGTCCGTTCAGCTTTGCAAAATACTTCAAATGCCCGACTGCTGTCATTGAATCATAGAGGGTCAAATAATCAGGTAAAACGCCGATGCGATGCTTGACGTTTTCAATCGAAGCATCATTTAACAGCAGAAAACTGCCGGCTGTCGGCTCGATAATGCCTGTGATCATATTCATGAACGTAGATTTCCCCGCACCGTTACGGCCGAGGAAACCGTAAATCTCTCCTTTTTCGACTTGGAGGTCGACATGATTGACGACGGTTTTAGCCCCGTAGCTTTTCATCAGCCCTTTTGCCTCGATCACCACATCCATTATAAATCTCTCCTTTTAAACAAAACGATCGCACCGCAAAGAACGATGGCCGCGTAGACAAAGTTGATGAAAACAAAAGAACCGCCCAGCACGGAGTAATAGTACGGTGTTAAATATTTAAACCAGGTGATCATGCCGTTCTCTGAATAAACAGTCCATAAGCTGACCGCGGGAAAGACGAGCGCAAACACGATTCCGAAAAACATGGACATGGCGGGCCTTGAAATCACGATTGAAAATAAAAGGTTCAAAGAGATTGCAGCTGTAAGAAACGCCATGCTGTCTGCATAACTCATCCATAAAAACTCTTTTGAGGCGATCATCACCAAGGTGTACGAAACGAGCATGCAGAAAAACCAAAACAGCCAGACGCCAAAAAACTTTCCCAGAATGATCTTGATCCGCGACGTTTTCGTCACAAGAAATCTGACCGTCCGGGCATGGACTTCGCGGTTGATCATGTCATGAGAAAGTCCAGCGATAAACAGGAAACCGAGAGCGAAAACAATAACGGCCGTTCCGATTGCGTTTGCATCGCTTCCTAAATCCAATTCGCGCACGAAGTCCGCAGGCGCCTGTTCGATCAATCCTGCAGTCTTATAGCTCACCCAAAACATAATAATAATGACAATAATCGACTTGATGCTTTTAAAAAGACTGATAAATTCATTCAGACATACCGCCCGCATACGAGTCACTCCTTCACTATTCTCCATTATAGTGAGTGAACATTATCGGGAAATAATCTTATCCTTAACATTACCTTAAATTTTAATAGGCTATTTCTTACAGGGGTGTTTCCGAGAATCATAAATGAGATGCAAGTGGCTTGAACCAGCGGCAGAAATGGGGATACAGAGCCGGAAAACTGATAAAAATACCATTTTAATATAACAAGTTCCGCTATTTTATAACCGGCCAAAAAAGTGGAATGATGCGGAAAATCGGGATATGCCGGAATTGTCATATCGCTAAATAAAAAAAGATTAGCTCTGCATGAGGCTAATCTTTTTGTTATCGTCTAATTACCGGTCAGTCACGACAATATATGCCGCTTTTACCGGGCCGTGGACACCGACTACAAGGTCCATTTCGATGTCGGCTGAATTGCTCGGTCCAGTGACATAGTTGATGCAGGACGGGATGACGTCGCCGTCTGCAACCTTTTGTTTGATCATTGCGCTTGCCTGTGTCATCCGCGGGACGATGGTGCTTTTCGGGACGATCGCGATATATGTCGTCGGCAGCAAGCTGACAGATCGTCCTTTGTCTTTTGAACTGAAGAGGACGACCGTTCCGGATTCAGCAAGCGTGATCTCGCTGAATGTCACGCCGATGTTAGCCTGTTCGGCCCGCTGGATATTTTCATCTCCGGCCGCTGCATTCCATTCCCACACTTTTGTCCCCTCATTCGGCCACTTGTCTGTTAACAGGCCTGACAGTCCGTACTCTTTAAAACGGTCATCTTTCGGAATGATGACAGGCCCGCCTCCAAATCGTGATGCTTGTTCATACAAGGCATCATGCAAGCCGATAATATCCGTTTCAATCAGCTCCGTATGAATCTTCCGGCAGTGGTCCTTTAAGACGCCGACAAGCTCATCCTGTGTATAGCCTTGATATACCCGGTGCTGCGGCTGATACGTATAATCGGGAACGGTGACACCTGCCGAACGCCTGTTGCGGCCGAGCCTTTCCGCAATCCGGTTTAAAAAGCCGTCTTTATTTTGGATTGTTCCGTTTGTCATCTGTCTTCCCCTTTCTCTTTCCGTCTGTCCTCAAACCAGTCGCGGAACCTTGACTTGTTCGGCGCGGGGAAGTCGCGAATCTGGGTCCACTGTTTTAACGGACCCGGTCCCTTCGTTATTTTGCCGTCTTCGTTAAACGGCTTCATGGCTGCCGGCGCCCATTTGGAGCCCATTTTATATAGAGATGGCGCAGAAGTTCCCAAGCCGAACGCTTTCATCGCGAGCTTCTCGGATATCGGTGCGCGCCCTTCTTTTTCAACGATGCGCTGCCGGTGCTTCAGAAGCAGTTCGTGAAGCGGGATTTTTACCGGACATGCTTCAGAGCATGCCGCACATAACGAAGAGGCGTACGGCAGTTCTTTATAATCGTCATATCCGCCGAGCAGCGGCGACAATACGGCTCCGATCGGGCCTGAATAGATCGAACCGTAAGAATGCCCGCCGACATGGCGGTATACGGGACAAACATTGATGCAGGCCGCACAGCGGATGCATTGGAGGACGGATTGAAACTCCGTTCCGAGAATGTTCGAACGCCCGTTGTCAATGATGACGAGGTGAAACTCTTCGGGTCCGTCCGCTTCACCGGGCAGCCGCGGCCCTGTCAGCGCCGTGATATAGCTTGTCAGCCGCTGTCCAACCGCGCTTCTTGTGAGCATGCCGACGAGAACCTCAAACTCGTCGAATGAAGGGACGATCCGCTCCATCCCCATCACGGTAATCTGCGTCTTCGGAACGGTCGTGACGAGACGTCCGTTTCCCTCGTTTGTGACAAGGCTGACAGACCCCGTATCGGCAATCGCAAAATTGCAGCCCGTAATGCCGATGTCAGCCTCGAGAAATTTCTTTCTGAGCACGGCGCGCGCATGCATGACAAGCTCTTCCGGCTTTTCGGTGTTGCGGTAGCCGATCCGCTCTTTGAAGACGTCGCGGATTTGCTCTTTGTTTTTATGCAAAGCAGGTGCGACGATATGTGACGGCGGATCATGATCATCGATTTGGAGGATGTATTCGCCCAAATCGGTTTCGACCACTTCGCAGCCGTCGCGTTCAAGCGCCTCGTTCATGTTGATTTCTTCGGTCACCATTGATTTTGATTTCACGATTTTTTTGCCGTTTTTCTTTTTCACGACATCGCGGATATAGCCTGTCGCTTCTTCAGCCGTCTGTGCAAAGAATACGTGCCCGCCTTTTTTGGCGACATTTTCGGCGAGCTGTTCTAGGTAGTAGTCCAGGTTTTCGAGCACGTGCTGCCTGATTTCCTCGGCCTGAGACCGCCATTCTTCCCAGTTCCCGAGCTCTTCCGCCGCCTCAAGACGGCGCGCTCTCAAGCGCTCCTGCGCACTTGAAACAGCCCCCCTCATAAACTCGTTTTCGAGCCCGTCTGATACGCGCTCTTTAAATTTCTGCGTTCCGATCTTCATTGCCATAACGAATGTCCCCCTCTATCTGTGAAATGACCGGATGTCTGTTTATCTGCTGTTCAGCACTTCTGCGATGTGCATGACTTCAATCGGCTTGTTCTTTCTCCCGATCCGTCCGCCGATATTCATCAAGCAGCCGCAGTCCGCCCCGATTAACACATCTGCGGCGGTTTCTTCGACACACGCCACTTTCTCATCGACCATCTGTTCGGATATTTGCGACATCTTCACCGAAAAAGTCCCCCCGAATCCGCAGCAGTCGTGTTTGCGCGGCAGCGGCGTGAACTCCAGTCCCTTCACATGCCGAAGGAGCTTCATCGGCGCGTCTGTGACGCCCAAAAGCCTTGTCATATGGCATGACGTATGATAAGTCGCCTTTTTCTCAAGTGTCGCCCCAACGTCTTCAACCTTCAAAACGTTGACGATAAAATCGGTCAGCTCATACGTTTTGTCAGCCAGCCGCTGCGCTTTTTCCGCCCAGGCCGGCTCATCCCGGAAAAGGTGCGGATACTCTTTGAACATAAAAGCGCACGATCCTGAAGGGCTGACGACGTATTCGGCTGATTCAAATGTCTCAATCATCCGTCTCATCGTTTTTTTGGAATCTTTGACATAGCCGCTGTTGTACGCAGGCTGGCCGCAGCAGATCTGCCCTTCGGGAAAATCCACTTCACATCCGAGCCGCTCAAGCAGTTCAACCGTCGCTTTTCCGACATTTGACTGAAACATGTCAACCAAACACGTGATAAACAGTGATACTTTCATCTTGATCCCCTCTCCAACCCGATAAATCAGGTCATCTGATGACTTGGTTAGAAAACCCTCTTTCTCCATCTTACACCTTGGTAAAATTTTTTGAAAGGGGTTTCTTTTTCGTTTTCACTCGGGCCGCTGCTTATATGGCCGGCTCGTCGGCCTGTTTCGTTTCTTCAAAATATGAGGCCAGCACATTTTCCACATTCGTCAGATGATTGTGCATCGCCTGTTCTGCTTTTTGGCCGTCTTTTTCCATCACAGCCTGATAGATGGCATCGTGTTCCTCATAAAGGCGCTTAACGGTTGTGTTCTTCGAGAACAGCCAAATTTTGCGCGTCTCCCTCATCGTCTCAATTAAGAGTGATGACACATGATTCATCAAGCCTTTCAGCAGATCGTTTTGCGAGGCGCCGGCAAGCGCAAGATGAAACGCGAGGTCGGCTTTTTCGCCAAGTTCGCCGTTCCCATCCGCCTGCTTCATATCCTCAAGTGCGGCCTGCATGCGCCCGAGATCTTCTTCTGTGCGTTTTTGAGCCGCACTTGAAACAGCTCCGATTTCAAGAATCTTACGGACTTCGAGCAGTTCAGCGACGTCTTTCTTTTTCATCAAAAGCGCAGCCGAAAGGGGGATGGAAATTTGCTCAGGCTCAAACCTTTTCACATACGTTCCTTCCCCCTGCTTCATTTCGACCATCCCCATCGCTTTTAACGCAGACAGCGCTTCCCTGACGGCCGAACGGCTGACCTGAAAGCTTTCGGCGAGCGCCTGAACGGAGTCAAGCTTATCACCTGGCTCAAGCTCTCCGCTTTTAATCGATTCAAGAAGCGCTTCTGCGACTTCTTCGTATATTTTTTTCGTCTTGATTTGTTTGTATTTCAACTTTTTTCACCTCGTAACCAGACTGGGCATGATGCGCTATTTTTTATTATACCGTTCTTTCCGTCCAGAACATATAGACTTCGGCTCCATGCAAAAAAAGATTGTAATTTATGACATTGAGAAATATAATGCTAAATGATCAGTCTTATCATCATGTCATCAGATGACTGAGTGAGACTTTGAACAAAGGGGGAATTGGAGATGGGATGGACGCAAGATTATACTCCGCTGGGGAACAGTTTGCTGCTCTCTTCGCTTGCAGCGCTTATACCGATTTTGTATTTTTTCTGGGCTCTGGCAATCAAAAGAATGAAAGGGCATACAGCGGGTGTGTCGACTTTGCTGATTGCGCTCGCGCTGGCCGTTTTCGTATACGGCATGCCCGCTCATCAGGCTGTGATGTCGGCTTCACAAGGGGCGGTTTACGGGCTGCTTCCGATCGGCTGGATCATTGTGACTTCCGTTTTTTTGTACAAGCTTACAGTCAAAACCGGCCAATTTGAAATCATCAGGAGCTCGGTATTATCGATCACAGATGACCGCCGTTTGCAAGCACTTTTGATAGCGTTTTCATTCGGGGCGTTTTTAGAAGGAGCGGCAGGCTTCGGCGCCCCTGTCGCAATCTCGGCCGCATTGCTTGTCGGCCTCGGCTTCAATCCGTTGTACGCGGCGGGCATATGCCTGATCGCTAACACGGCGCCTGTCGCTTTCGGAGCGATCGGCATTCCGATTATCGCGGTTGAAGGGCCGACGGGGATTCCTGCGATGGACATTTCAAAAATGGTCGGACGCCAGCTCCCGTTTTTATCTGTATTTATTCCGTTTTATTTGATTATCATCATGAGCGGCTTGAAAAGGGCTTGGGAAGTGCTGCCGGCGATTCTCGTGTCGGGTGTCTCTTTTGCCGTTACACAGTATGTAAGCTCAAACTTTCTGGGGCCTGAGCTCCCGGATATTTTGTCAGCCATCGTATCGCTTATCGCGCTCGCTGTATTCTTAAAATTTTGGAAACCGAAAACGATATTCAGATTTTCACATGAAAAGGAAATGGCCGCTGCCGCGGAGGCGCAGCAGCTTGAACATCAAAAGGCCTCATACTCGGCTGGGCAGATTTTCAAGGCGTGGACACCGTTTTTGCTGCTCACGGCAATGGTCTCCATCTGGGGAATTCCAGCTGTCAAACAGGCGCTGACAGGCCATTACGAAGGGTCAAATCCATTGCTGCTGTTCATTAGTGATATCGGCGGCAGGCTGACGTTCGCGCCCGGTGTGCCTTTTTTGCACAATCAAATTCTCGATGGCTCCGGAAAACCGCTTGAAGCTCTTTATAAACTTGATCTCGCCGGATCTGCGGGAACGGCGATCCTGATTGCCGCCGTACTGACAAAGTTTGTCACAGGCATGCCTTGGAAAGAATGGGGCGCCGTGTTTACAGAATCGCTGAAAGAACTCGGCAAGCCGATATTAACGATCGCTTCCGTTGTCGGTTTTGCCTATGTCACCAACTCTTCGGGCATGAGCACAACACTTGGCATGTCCCTTGCGATGACGGGTTCAATGTTCGCATTCTTTTCTCCCGTTCTCGGCTGGCTCGGCGTCTTTATAACCGGTTCAGATACGTCGGCCAATTTGCTGTTCGGCAGTCTGCAAAAAGTGACGGCACAGTCGGTCGGAATGGAGCCGGTGCTGTCTGTGGCGGCCAACTCTTCGGGCGGCGTCACCGGAAAGATGATCTCTCCGCAGTCGATTGCTGTCGCCTGCGCAGCCGTCGGACTGGCAGGAAAGGAATCCGATTTGCTGCGCTTTACACTGAAACACAGCCTGTTTCTTCTGTTCCTGGTTTGCATGATCACGTTCCTGCAGCATCACCTGTTTGCGTGGATGATCCCGTAAAAAAGCCGCCGGCGTTCGTGCCGGACGGCTTCTTTATTGATATCTCTTTCTGACAGACGAAGGCAGTATATTAAGCTGATCGCGGTATTTGGCGACGGTCCGCCTCGATATGACGATGCCGTGCTTTTCGTTTAAAAGGTCGGCCAGCTTCTGATCTGAAAGCGGTTTCATTTTATTTTCTTCATCGATCAGCCGACGAAGATGCGCTTTGACTGTGTGACTTGACGTATGTCCGTCAGCGGCATCCTTTACCTTCGCCGAAAAAAACCGTTTAAGCTCGCACAGCTCAAAAGGCGTCTGCACGATTTTCCCTTTGACTGCACGGCTTACTGTTGATTCGTGAACCCCGAGGGCATCGGCGACTTCTTTTAATGTGAGCGGCTTCAGTTCATCTTTCCCTTTTAAAAAATAATCTTTTTGACGCACCATAATTTCCGCCATCACCCTCCGCATCGTTTCCCGTCTTTGCCTGAGGGCATTGTCGAGCCATTTCCACTGCTTGAACTTATCAGAGATATAAACGGTCGCCTCGTCTTTTGACTGGCGCTGCAAAAACGGCTCGTAAAACGCGTTAAGCTGGATATCGGGAAAAGAACGGCTGCTGAGCTCAAGCACCAATTTTCCATCCTCGGCTGAAATGATGACATCAGGCTCGATATAGACTCCGCCTTCATCCGTGCCATACATCAATCCGGGACGCGGCGACAGCTCTGCAACAAGATCTTGTATGTCCTGAAGCTCTGAGAGCGAAAGGCCCGCTCTCTCAGACAGCTCTTTCCATCCTTTTTTGGCAAACAGGTCAAAGTATAGGGAAATAACTTTTTCCGCTTTTGCCGTCTCCTTTGGCAGACGCTTTAATTGGATCAGGATGCATTCCTGAAGCGACCGCGCTCCGATGCCTGCCGGATCAAGAGTCTGCAGCTTGCCCAAGACTTCTTCCACTTCTTCTCTGGTGACAGCCAGCTCGGAAGCGATAAAGGCGATGTCTTCTGTCACATATCCGTTTCGATCAAGGGATTCGACCAGGTAGCTGAAAATCCGCTTTTCCCGGTTTGACAGCCGGAGATCGAGCGCCTGCTGTTTCAAGACGCTTTTGATATCTTCACGGGAATGCGCCGTCTCAGAGCGGCTCATTCCTTCATTTTGCAAATGACGATTCGTTTTATGGTAAAATGATCGGGGAATATCGGGGTCTTTTCGTTCGATCAGGGGGTTTTCCAATGAGAGTTCGTCAATCCGGCTGTTCAGCTCGGCCGACGAATACTGAAGCATATGAATGGCTTGGGCAAGCCCTTGCGTCAAGTGAAGTTTTGCCGTTTGCTGCTGCTGTACATGCAAGTTCATCATATCTCCCCTCCCACTATTAGTTTACACGATCGGTTCCGTACCGTATAGACTTAAAAAAGGAGTGTTACCATTGACAGAACTTTTCTCTGTGCCCTATTTCATAGAAAATTTTAAAACCCATATTGAAATGCATCCAAATGAGGATAAAATTCACGCAATGAACAGCTACTACCGTTCAGTCGTGTCAACGCTTGTCCAAGACCAGCTGACAAAAAACGCGGTCGTCTTAAAACGGATTCAGCATTTGGATGAAGCCTACAACAAAGTAAAGCGCGAAGAAGCATAGCAGAAAAACCGCCTGTCATACGTGAACAGGCGGTTTTTCTGCTTCTTCCGGATTGTTTTGAATCAGTTTTGTACTCGGGATATCCTTCATCCATGTGTTGTAGTAATTTGCGTTTTTTCCGTAGGA
This sequence comes from Bacillus sp. BS3(2021), assembly GCF_021043345.1. NCBI lineage: Bacteria > Bacillati > Bacillota > Bacilli > Caryophanales > Bacillaceae > Bacillus > Bacillus sp. BS3(2021). The sequence continues at coordinate 711,833 of NZ_JAJNDM010000001.1, read as the reverse complement.
GTTGTCAATCACGACATTTTCTTTTCCGAGCAGACACGATAAGATGTGGCCGTGCAGCCTTGAAGTAACGACGGATTCATAGCGGTTGAAAAAACGGATTGATTTGTCGACGAGGCTGTCCGAATAGCGTTTCCAATAAGAAGCGATCGGCAGCGGGTTGCCGGCTTTTTTGTTGAGGACATTGATCGTCTGCAAGCGTTTGATTCCGCGTTTGTCGCCTTCTGACAAGATAACGTTCCAATCGTACGTATCCGGCTCCTCTGCTTTTTGCAGGCTGCTGTTTGCTTCTTTGTCGGTTCTGATCAACCGCAGAACGGACTCAGAAGGCTTTTCGGCATGTGCCGCGATCGGCCAGAGCTGGTGAGCCATATCGGGCATCATTCTGATGTTTTTCACCCCTTCGAAATGCTTGAGAGCAAATTCGAAGGATGCCTTTTCCCGCGTGAATAAGTGCAGATCCGGGTGAGCCGCCAAAATGCCGCGCGTTTTTTTTGCATTTTCTTCATGTTCATAATAAATCGACTGCGGCAGAATGACGATCCGGTGGTCCGGGTAATGTTCGACAACCCGTTCCCTGAACTGCTGAAAGTGAGGGTACAAATCGCCGAAATTGCCGCCCCCCTGACAAACGATGATGGCGTCCTTTGGAATGCGGCGGCCCGGAATAAAATTCTCTGCATTCCATCTTTCGCGCACCTTGATGCCGTATGCTTCAAAAAAAGCTTCCGTTCCTTTCATGATCAATAAGTCCCCGACGTTTCCATAGAGCGGGTAGTCCAAGTAAACGACTGATGAATGTCTTGGGATGACATCCAAAATTTCTGCCAGCTTATGCTTTAAGCTGTCCATGGAATATGTAATCGCCATGTTTAGCACCTCATTTATATTTAATCCGGTCGGCCACGATTTGAATCACCCGGTCCTGCTCTTTTCGCGTCATACTTGATCCTGACGGCAGGCAGAGCCCGCGCTGAAATAAGTCGCAGCAGACAGAGCCTTGGTCATCGTGCGGATAAAAGGCCGCTCCTTTAAAAAGGGGCTGTCTGTGCAACGGCTTCCATAACGGCCGGGCTTCAATGTTTTCATTTGCGAGCTGTTCAATGATGTCCGCCGGTGTTGTTTGAATCTTTGCTGTATCAAACGTTAATGTCGTGAGCCAGCGGTTTGACATGCCGGCTTCAGGCATGAATTCTATACCTTCGATACCGGCGAGCGCCTCCTGATAGCGCTCGAAGATCGCCCGTCTGGCGTGTACCCTGTCATCCAGGACGGCGAGCTGAGCGATGCCGATTCCGGCCAGGACATTGCTCATCCGGTAATTGTAGCCCGCTTTTTCGTGCTGATAATGAATGGCGGGCTCGCGCGCCTGAGTGGCTAAAAAGCGCGCCTTCTTCAAAGCGTCTTCATCATCGCTGACAAGCATTCCTCCACCTGATGTGGTGATGATTTTGTTGCCGTTGAACGAATAAATGCCGAAGCGTCCGAAGGTTCCGCTTTTTCTGCCCTTATAAACAGAACCTAGCGATTCGGCCGCATCTTCAATAACAGGGACGGCAAATCGATCGCAAATCGCGATAATCTCGTCCATTTTCGCGCTTTGGCCATACAAGTTGACGACGATGACGGCTTTCGGAAGATTCCTGGCCCGCTCCGCTTCGTCGAGCGCCCGTTCAAGCGCCTCGGGCGACATGTTCCATGTATCCCGTTCAGAATCGATGAAAACCGGCTCAGCCTGCTCATATATAATCGGATTGGCGCTCGCTACAAACGTAAAGGAAGAACAGAAGACCGTATCGCCTTTGCCGACGCCGAGCAATTTCAACGCCAGGTGGATTGCGGCTGTTCCTGAGCTGACTGCCGCGGCACCGGACGTCCTCACATAGGCGGCAAGCTTTTCTTCGAATGTATCGACAAGGGGACCGAGCGGCGCGATCCAGTTTGTCCGAAACGCTTCAGCTACATAGCGCTCTTCGTCTCCGCTCATGTGCGGCGGGGATAAATAAATTCGCTTATTCTGACTCATGTTTTTCACCCTTTTTACTGCTGTGATATTTAATTTTTCTTGCAGGGACTCCGACAGCGGTACAATCATCAGGAATGTCGAGAATGACGGAAGATCCCGCTCCCGTCACGCTCCAGCGGCCGATTGTCTTTCCGGGAATGACCGCCGTTCCCGCTCCGAGATGAGCGCCTTCCATAACTGTCACACCGCCGGTTAACACCGTTCCCGGCGAAAGATGAACGTAATCGCCGATCCGGTTGTCATGTTCGACGATCACACCTGTGTTGACAATCGTGTGGATGCCGATGTCGGCATCCGCTTGGATAACGCTCGACGCCATGACAACGGCGCCGTTTTGAATCCGGGCCGAACCGCTGATCACGGCGGACGGATGAATCAAAACCGCATACCGGTCAAGCGGAAGGCCGAGACGTTCATACAGCTGCTGTCTGATGCCGTTTTGACCGACAGCTAAGACGAACTTCACGTCCGGATGCAATCGCGCAAGTTCTTCTGCTGCGCTTGAAGGCCCGCGATACAGACCGTTCTCGACATGAAGCTCCGCATACCGGTCATCGAGAATGCCGGCAAGCGCCGTATCAGGCCGTGCTTTTACAAGATCCAGAACGACTTTCCCATGGCCGCCGGCTCCGATGATCACCACATTTTGCATCAGGCATTCCTTCTCCCCGTAAATTTTTCTGCTGTCACATGGCGGTCCTGGCTGACGCCTTCCGACTTCAAGACTTTTACGACAGTCAACAAAAGGATTTTGAGATCAAGCAAAAAAGAACGATGATCCACATACCAGACATCAAGTTCAAACTTTTCCTCCCATGTCACTTTATTTCTCCCGTTGATCTGCGCCCAGCCCGTGATGCCCGGCTTGACTTCATGCCGTCTCCATTGCCGCTTCGTATAGAGGGGAATATACTCCATCAAAAGCGGCCGCGGCCCGACGAGGCTGAGATCTCCTTTGATGACGTTGATCAGCTGCGGCAATTCGTCAAGGCTCGTTTTTCTGATCAGCCGCCCCGTCTTTGTCAGCCGTTTTTCATCGCTTAGCAGATTGCCTGCTTCATCTCTTTCATCAGTCATTGTTCTGAATTTATATAATGTAAAAGGCTCGCCATTCAGCCCCGGACGGGTTTGGCGAAATAAAACAGGCGAGCCGATTTTCCATCTGATGAGGCAAGCTGTCAGGATCATGGCCGGACTGAGCGCGATCAGCAAAATAACCGACAATGCAAGATCGAAAAACCGTTTCGCAAGCACGAAAAACGCACCCCTTTCTTTTATTTAAAAAATCCCTTTTGAAACGGGAAGGATAAAGAGCATCGAAATGCTTGGAGCCTTGTTGTGACAATATGCCGTTCCGCTTTCGTCAACATGACGAAATAGGCAAACAGGCCGTATGTCCCCGTCGCAGCAAGCGCCGTGACAAACAGGGACAGCAGGCTGTCGATTGCAAATAAGTATTGAAGAGCGTAACAGACAGCCAAGGTAAATGAAGCACCGGCAACCGGCCTGTATATACCTTTATAAAAAACCCTTTTTCTTTCACCCGTAATCTTTGACGCATAAATCGGAGTGAAGACGACATTTTTCAGCATTAAAGCTGCCGCACCGGCCAGCGCAATTCCGTAAAGGCCGAGTCCCGCCGGTCCGCTCAGCACGATGGCAAGCAGCAAATTGACAACGCCGAAGGCAACCGTGGTCAGCGCCGGTGTTCTCAGCTTGTTATAGGCGGTAAAAATATAAAAAAGCGGCGCCGGGCTTAATGAAACAACCAAATAACCCGCATGTATCAGTAAAAGCCATTTCAAATGTTCGAATGAAGGGCCAAGCCACAGCGACAGAAACGGGCCGGCAAGCCCGCCCAGAAGCGCAGCCGGCAAAGCGAGCAGAATGCCGTTAATTCTGACGGCCTGGTTGGCATAGCGGACGAGCCCTTCTTTGTAGCCTTTTGAATAATAGAGTGTAATCGTAGGTGAAAATACGGCCGCAAGCGTTCCCGAAAGCGTCCGCAATAACAGCGGAAACTGAATGATCGCGGCGTACATGCCGGATTCGGAAACCCCCAGCATCACATTCGCCACCATTAAATCGATTTGCAGAAACAGCAGGACGCCGACTTGGCTGACGGAGCTCCATCCTCCCGCCTGAAGCAGTTTTTTGCACTTTGCAAACGACATATCCCTCACACGAAACGTAAACCATGGGATCAATTTCTTAAAGAAAAAGATCGACAGGATGCACGCCGAAGCGGTTGCGATAAGAGCGGCGAGCTGAATGTGCCAGATCTTCGGTGCAAACCACGCGAAAATCAACAATACGCTCAAGACGCGAATCAGCATTTGGACGGCCTGGATCGTGCTTGTAATATAGATTTTATTGGCAAAAAACGGACCGGCGGCAAATCCCGACATCACAAAGGTCAATAAAAACAGCAGGCTCCCGATCAAAAGCGCGATCTGCACATCCCCCAAAAGACCGGCGGGAACGCGAATGATCTGATCGATAAAAAACACCGTGCCGCCAAGCGGAAAAAACAAGATGACCGAAAGCACCAGTGATGAAACGATGTAGGTATTCATATAGCCCCTCGCTTCATCAAGCGCCCCCCTGTGGGCGGAAACAGAAAAAAACCGGACAACGACCGCGCTCAAGGCAACCGTAATAATCGAAAAGTAATTGATCATATTCTGCGTGAGATGGACAAACCCAAACGCCTCAACACCGAGGTTCTTGATAACATAAGGCGTCAGCCACATCGAAAACAGCACCGATAATAAAAAAGACGCCACATTGGCGCCGAGATTCAAAATAAATGTCTTATTCAAAAGGCTCATCCCTTACTGGGCAGATTTCGTTTAAAAAACAATTCGAGCAGGATCGGAATATTCAGCTTGCATAGCAATAAAACGAGCCGTTGGCCGATTAAAAGATTGCGGTTGCGGAGAGACGTTGATTTGACGCACGACTGCACCATCCGGTAAGACAAAATGTCTTTAATGTGCCGCCTCACCTGCTTTGAAGGCTTCGGTTCCGCACAGGCATTGGCTAAAAGCATCGGAATTTGATGTTTGCATGTGTACGTTTCCAGATCGTCCGCACATTCATCCAAAAGCTGAAACGTCTCATAGAATCTCCTTTTCGCCCGGTACTGCCTTTTCAGGCTTTCGTCCATGTACGGTTTAAACGGCACCTCCGTCAGGCTATCCGGATTGCACCTGTACATGTAGTAGCCGTCATCGATCGCTCTTACCCGTTTCGCTGCATAAAAGGCGTACAAATTGAACGGCGAATCCTCTGCAAAACGAATGTCTTCAAAAAAGTACAACTGGTTTTTCTTCAGCAGATCGCGCCTGTACAAATTCCGCCACACATACCAGATGAAGCGGGTTTCGTGCGCCTTTTTGAGCTCGCGTTTAATATCCCAGCTCAACAAGAGACGATCGGTCGGCAGCGGCGGCGGGAAATAGGTGTCTTCCGCATCGGAATGTTTATGATACCCGCACATGACGATATCAAGGTCGTCTTTTTTGGCAGCGGCGTACATGTTTTCAAACATGGCAGACAATACAAAATCATCACCGTCGACAAATCCCACATAATCTCCTGTCGCGGCTTGAAGACCGGCATTTCTCGCCGAGCTCAGCCCGCCGTTTTTTTTATGAATCACTTTCACTCTGGCATCCAGGCTGCAGTACTTTCTCGCTATCTCCCCGGATCTGTCAGGAGAGCCGTCATCGACAAGGATGATTTCAATATTTTTCAGCGTCTGCCTGCGCAGGGAATCGACGCATTCTTCTATATAATCTTCGACATTGTACATCGGAACAATGATACTGACAAATGGCTTCATTGGACATCACCCATAATTTTCTGTCTTAAATCTGTGAAATAATGCTCCCTTGACGGAGTCTCACGATACGAATCACCGGTCTTAATCAGCTCTTCAATTGCGCCGAGAACCTCTGCCGCATCGGGATTTTCCACAAGCTTCATCGAAGGAACGCTTTTCAGCCAGCGAAAGCCTTCAAGCACCTTATGATCAAAAGAGCGGATCACAACGCACGGCGTCCCTGTAATCGCACAAAAAATCATGCCGTGCAGCCTGTCTGTCACAACGACCTCCGCACCTCTCAGCTGATCCCAAAGCCGATTCAGCTCCTTCTCGCGGGACATGCGGCTGACCCTCCTGCCGATCGTCGTTGTAAAAGTTTGCACGCCGCCGTATTCGTCGCCGACAGCCTTCATCAGCTTTTCACGCTCTTCCGGTCTGAGAAAGCTTTCTTTATCCTCTCTTAAACAAACCAGCACACCGTCTCTTTCAGACTGCTGTTCTTTCTTTAAATAAAGCACCATATCAGGCTGCTTCACAATCGTTTGCTTCGAAAAATGCTGTTTCATAAATTGATAGGTTGTATCATCGCGCGCCATCATAAACAGCCGGCGATGGGAGTTGTAGACTTTTTTCGCTCTTTTCAGCTCCTTTTTGCCGCGGGGCGTCTCGGAAAAGTGCGCGGTGGCTGGGAGCTGGACAATTTTATAATGCTTGAATGTTTTGATAATAAAGCGCCTCGTCCATTCCTCATTGCGGTACAAATCCCCCATGTTTCCTCCGCCGATGATGAACACCATATCCTCGGGGTGGCGGATGCGGATGAGGGCTTTTGCATGTTTGTAAATATCGTTGATGCCGATTTCAATTAATTCAAAATCGGGAAACTCGTTTTCTATGAATGTCCGGCTTGCCAGGGCAATCGCGTGATCTCCCAAATTATCATGGGACGGAATTAAAGTCAGAATGATTTTTTTCTTGCCTTTGTATTGATCAAAACGCTTCAAACCCGGCGTTCCCATCACATATTCAGAAGGATATTTCACCTTGAGCAAAAGCCATTCTGCAAGATTGATCTTCAGTTCCTGAAAGGTCATTTCCTCACCGCCTATTTCTTCATTCTGTGCTCGATCATTTTCTGGTAAATGGCCGCAAATCCATACACTGCCGGCATAAACCGCAAGCGAATCAGCATAAGGAGAAGCTTCTTCTTCGAATCGAATGCCGACATGTCCACCGCGGGAATTTTCCCCCTGAATTCCGGACAGGCGCATATGCTGCGGATATTTTTATATTTTTCTATTGAAGGATTTTGGTTTCGGCTCTTGCATTCATTTAAAATACTGATGCAGCCGTGGTTGACGATAAAGACGTGCAGCGCCTCCTTTAAAGCCGGAAGCTCTCCGTGCTTTGTCAGGCAGTCAAGGTTCGCTTCATAAAGAGCGAGCCCGTCTTCAAACAGCCCCGCCTGATACTTTTGGACGATGGACGACAGGTGGACCCTGTAATGATAAAGCGGCTTAGTCACGAACGCCGCCGTATTCGCATATAGAAGGCATCTGAAGCTGAAGTATTGATCTTCGATGTTTTCCAGCTCGTCGCGCAGCGGGAAAACGAGCTTATGCTGCTCAATCAGGCTCCGCCTGTAGAGCTTGTTCCAGGAAAAGCCGCTTACTTGACCCTTTAATAAAGCTTTTATGAATGCCTCTTTCGGCTTTCCTTCATAGTTTTTCCCGATGTCCGGGCAGACCGTTTTTCCGGTATCCTGAATTTCGACGGCATAATCACAGATGACAAGGTCGGCATCCTCATCCTTTGCTTTTTCATACATAGATTGGCAATAGTCCGGCTCAATCCAGTCGTCGGAGTCGATGAATGCCAAGAACTCGCCTGACGCCGCTTCGATCCCTTTATTGCGGACAGCGCCGAGGCCCTGATTCTCCTGCCGAATCGTTTTGATGCGTCCGTCCTTTCGGGCGTAATGATCAATGATCTTCTGGCTTCCGTCTGTTGAACCGTCATTAACGATAATGATTTCGATATTTTTTAAGGTCTGGCTGATCAGCGATTGCAAACAATTCGGCAAAAAAGCTTCTGTATTATAAACAGCGACCAGTAGACTAACTGCTGGATTTTCCAATGTGATGACTCCTTTGTCGAAATTTTCACAAGATATTCCGCTATTCAACGTTCAAAAATCGTTCTGTAAGGCAATACCGACGAGTCGAACGGCATGAGCATAAAGCTGTATAAGAAGTAACAGATCAAAATCAAAACATACAGAAGCGCGTTCGATTTCGGTTCGAAAATCCGTACAAAATAAGGAACGAGAATCAGCTGATAGAGCCCGAAATAAATGTTGAACCTCGCAAAAATGACATCCTTTGTCGCCAAAATTCCGAACAGGAAACCGATCAGACAAAGGTTGACGATATAATCGACTTCGGGCCAGCGTTTTCTGAGCTGCTCCCTGAAGCAGAATGCAAGTACGAGCGGGAGAAGAAGAACGATGATTTTAATGGCGTTCATGCCGTTCGTATTTTTCATCAGCCATTCTTCGTAATGTCCGTATTGACTGTTTTCAAGCACGACAAGGAATACGGACAAAAATTTTTGATACAGAAAAGTTCCCGCCAAAAATAAGAGCATGAGGCACCAGAGGACAGGCGACCACGCTTTTCTTCTGACGATGAAATAGACAGGAATCATGATCAAAGCCGAAGAATGAAAAAGCAAACAGATCAGCACGACGATCATATAGCGCACCAGCTTCCCATCGATCAGATACCGGACCGCCCAAAACAGAATGGCCGCCGCCATGTATTGGCGAATACCGTTAAACGAAGCGTAATAGTGAAACATGCCGATAAAGAGAAACATGCTCAACTCAAACGGCCTTCCATACACATATAGCGTCTTGACGATATAGATATAGGTAATCGCGGCAACGACGGCAAACATGAGCGCCGGATCGGCTGAAATCTGGTTTAATATCCATAAGAGTGCGGTAAATCCGGGATCTGTCGACGACTTATCTGTTCCGAAACCGAAGATCTCCCAAATGTTGTTGTATTTTCCGGCTAATTCGTAAAGCAGCATATAGGTGTGGTAATCCGTTCCGACCTTGTATCTTAAGCCGGCAACGATAATCAAAGACGCGAGCGGAACGACGGTGAGGATCGCATTCGGACGGTAGCCCGTCGGCAGCCTGTGATCTTCCCTGCCGTACATTTTCGCAAACCATGACCAGATGAAAACAATCCCCATATTCAACATGTAAACAGACATACACTCACTGTCCTTCTGCCGCGGAGATTGAATAGATGTCCATCAGTCTCGCCAAATTTGCTTTTGCATCATAGCCTCTCTCTGCCAGGCTTCTCTCAATCTCCGGCCATGCAGGCTTTTTCGCCTGAGCGGCACGGCTGATATCCTCAGCCCACCGTTCAAAGCCGGCATTTAAGCTGAGACGGGTCAGCAGGCCGAGTCCCAAATCGGTTTCCTCTGTAATATGGTCTGATACAATACAAGGAAGCCCTGATGCCTGCGCTTCGACGAGTACGAGAGGGAGCCCTTCAAACAAAGACGGCATGGCAAATACATCAAACGTCTGCATGAGAGCCGGGATATCTTCGACGACGCCGAGAAACAGAATGTCGTCTTTTACACCGAGAGCGGCGGCTTTTTCTTCCATCTGTCTGCGCAGCGGACCATCACCTGCGAACACCGCTTGAAAAGGCGTGCCCGATTTCTTGAAATGAGCGGCAAGCCCGAGCAGAAACGCGTGGTTTTTCTGTTCAAAAAAACGGCCGACATGTCCGATAACCAATGCGTCTTCCTTGATGCCGAAGCTCTTTTTTGCATCCGTCTTTGAAACGCCGTTCGCTTCTTTGAAGCGGTCAAGTTCAATCCCGTTTTGCAAAAGATGGACCGCGTTTTCGCCCATCTTTTTTCCGCCGAATAAAAAACGCCCGGCATCTTTGCCGCAAGCGCACAGAGCCGTAGCACTGGAGAAAATCAAACGGCGGAATGCGAGGAGCTGCCATGTATCCCAAAACCGGGGGTTAGGCTTCCAGGCCGTGTTGTGGGAATGACAGACCCTCACCGGAACGCCGGCGAGCTTGGCCGCCAATGCGGCAAACCCCGTCTGAAAATCCGTATGGGCGTGCACGGCGGCATACGGCCCTTTCTCAACCAAAATCCTTCTGATGTTTTTGATGTAGGCGAGAGGCCCCGACCGCCCGATGCTTGGTACATAAAACACCCGGCCGCCGCGCGTGATGATCTCCGGATCATAATCGCACGTTTCTTCCCGGTGGGAAATAAAATCAAATTGAATATGCCGCCTGTCTGTATGGCGGTATATATTCATAATCATCGTCTCCGCTCCGCCGCGGTTCATTCCGCTTACGATGTGAAGCACCCGTTCTGGTCTCACGCTTCCGTCATTCATGTTTTACGACCCCTCCGCCTTCATTCATCAATCTTCTTTTATGGTATTTGTTCATGATAAAAGGAGGCATGAGCCCCCTGATGATGGGTTTCATCATATAAATGTAGTCTGAGAGCGGCAGCTTCAGCCGTCTGCAGGCGGCAAAGACGATAAACGCATTGTCAATCGAGTAGCTGAACTTTCTCCTTTTAAACGCCGATTCGTCTTCCCTTACTTTGTATAAAGCTTCCTGAAGGTTATAGCCCGTGTAGCCCGCTTCAAAAAAACGGAGCCACAAATCGATATCTTCCATCCTTCTTGTTCTCCGGCCGACCCGATAGCCGTCCAGCGCCTCGTACACTTCCGCTCTCATCATGATCGTCGCATGGCAAAACGGCGTTCCTTTCGCCATGATTCTCGGCCCGGGAGAGGGAGGAAGCATTCTGACGCCTCTGATCCCGTTTTCGTCGAAGGCCATCATTCCGCTGCCGACGACATGATAATGAGATTGTGATTCAAGAAACGCGACCTGTTTTTCAAAACGCCTTGGCAAAGAGATGTCATCTCCGTCCTGGCGCGCGATATATTTCCCGCCGGCGTACCGGAGACAGTGGTTTAGCGAAGCAGCCAGCCGCTGATTCTTCTCGTTTTTAATCAGCTTGATCTTATCTGCGTAATGATCGGCATACCGCCTGGCAACAGCATATGTCCCATCTGTTGATGCATCGTCGCATATAATCAGTTCCCAATTTTTATAGGTTTGATTTAAAATCGACTCGATGCTCTCTGCGATCGTGTCCTCACAATTGTAGACTCCCATAATGACAGAAACTTTCGGCTTTTGACCCCCTGTCATCCTTTCAGCCTCCTTTCAACTGTTTCATGATCCATAAAGGAAGAGTAAATGCCCGCCATTTCTTTGACGGTGCGCTGCTGGGAAAAAGCGGCGGCCGTTCGTCTCCCCGCGTCCCCCATCTTTTTTCGCAAAGAAGGCAGACGGTACAGCTGCAAAATTCGGTCGCTGAACGTTCCGGCGTCTCCCTGCGGAATCAAAAATCCGTTCACGCCCTCTTGAATAACTTCCCGGTGTCCGCGGTTGTCCGCTGCAACGGCGGGCTTTCCTGCCGCCATTCCTTCCAGGAGGTTCATGCCGAGCCCTTCCCTGATGCTTGAAGCGACAGACACATCGGCAAGCTGAATCCATTCGTGGATGTTTTTTTGAAAACCTGCAAACGTGACGGTCGAAGAAACGCCTTTTTGTTCAGCGAGACTTCGGTATTTTTCTTCCATCTGCCCTTTTCCTGCAAACACGAGCTTTAAGTTTGGGGCTCTATCTTTTAAAGCAGCCGCCGTTTCGATGAGCAGCGCCTGGTTTTTATTCGCGTTCAGTTCCGCGGGATATATGAGAATAAAGTCGTCTTCTTTGAAACCGTATGTTTTCCTGAGCAGCATTTTCTCTGTTTCGCTGACAGGATGAAAGCGCTCGGTATCGACGCCGATGCCATGAATTTTTTCTGTTCGCAACGCCTTGCGCAAGCATTTTGCAAGGACGAAATCTTCTTCATTGATCGTGATTAGGCAATCGGTCAAAGCGGACAGCCCTTTTTCAATCGGATAGTATAGCAGCCAATTCTTTAAAGGTGCACCTTGGCAAAAGTGAAAACCGTGAGCGGTATAGATCACTTTCGTTCCCTCTTTTCTCTGTTTCCGGGCCGCAAGCCTTGCCAGCACGCCTCCCATCGGCGTATGGCAATGAATGATGCTGTACCGGTTTTCGTCAATGATGCGCGCCAGCTCCCGATAGGCTGCGATATTGCTTGCATTCAGAGGAGAACGCCTGATGTCGATATCAAATTTTTTGTCTGTATAAGGCAGTGCCATATCTCCTTTTGCGGCGATATGAACGTTCCACCCCTGCTCTTTAAACCATTTTAAATATGGGAGGTGGAAGGCCTTGAAATGGTAATCCACAGTAGCGCAAAACAAAACCGTTCTTGTCATGTTCTTCCCCCTAGTGCGCTGTCACCAGCTTTTTCTCATGCTGGCCGATCGCTTGGAACAAGCGTTCTCTCAGCTCGCGGTCTGACAAATACATAAATTCCTCCATGAATGTCTTCAGCACCGTTAGCTCGACGTCGACCGCCTTGCCGATATGAATCTTCGGAAAAACCTGCTCTGCCAGCACTTCATTTTGATTCAGCAGCTCTTCGTACATTTTTTCTCCCGGGCGGATGCCTGTAAATTCAATTTTGATCTGGTCTGTCGTATAGCCGGAGAGCTGGATGAGATTTTTGGCGAGATCGACGATTTTGACCGGTTCGCCCATATCGAGCACGAAAATCTGTCTTCCTTTGGCAAGCGCCCCCGCCTGAATAACCAGCCTTGAAGCTTCCGGAATCGTCATAAAGTACCTCGTCATGTCCTGGTGTGTGACAGTGACCGGACCGCCTCTAGCGATTTGTTTTTTGAAAATCGGAATGACGCTTCCCCTGCTGCCGAGAACATTTCCGAAGCGGACGGCGACAAATTTGGTTTTGCTCGTTTTGCCGAGATTCATGATCAGCATTTCTGCGAACCGCTTCGTCGCCCCCATGATATTGGCAGGGTTGACCGCTTTGTCTGACGAGATCAGGACAAAAGTTTCCACTCCGGTTTCGTCGGCGGCTTCAGCGACGTTTTTCGTACCGAGAATATTGTTTTTGACAGCTTCTTTCGGGCATTTTTCCATCAGCGGCACATGCTTGTGTGCAGCTGCATGATAAATGACATTCGGTTTGTAGCGTTCCATCAGCAAAAACATTTTCTCTCTGTCCTGTATGTCGGCGATTTCCGGATAATAGGCGACATGCTTTCCGAACTTCTCCTGCAGTTCCAGCAGAATCGAATGAATGCTGTTTTCTCCGTGCCCGACTAAAACAATCGATTTCGGTTTAAATTTGCTGATTTGACGGCAGATTTCCGAGCCGATTGAACCTCCGGCTCCCGTCACAAGAACGACGCGGTCCTTGACCGTATTGGAGATTTCGCTTGTATCAAGCTGGACAGGCTCCCTTCCGAGCAAATCTTCCGCTTTGACATCGCGAAGCTGGCCGACAGGATGTCTGCCGAGCAAAATTTCGTCTATTTTCGGCATGATTTGCGTTTTGATCCCCGTTTGCGCACACGCCTTGTACATGTCCTGCATCTGAGTGACGCTTAAAGATGGAATGGCGATGATGATCCGGTCAATATTCCACTGCCGGACCGCCTGCATGATCTGCTCTTTTCCGCCTAAAACGGGCAAACCCATGATTTCAAGCCGGTATTTCGTTTTGTCATCATCGATAAATGCGACAGGCTTAATGTTCAATTCCGGCTTTTGCACAAGCTGTTTTGCGATCAAACTGCCGGCAGAGCCGGCTCCGATAATCAGCGCTTTTAAGGATCCTTTGCTTTCTTTGTTCACCTGTTCCCTGATGATGCGCCACATCATCCGCGACCCGCCGATCAAGATCAGCTGGAACAGCCAGCTTAAACATAAAAGGCGAACCGGAACGTTTTGAAAGAAAAACAGTTCGAGGACCGCCGTCACAAGATGGGACAAGGTAATCGATTTAAGCAGCACATATAATTCACCGATGCTTGCGTACTCCCACACTTTTTTGTAAAGGTGGAAGCAATGGGCGAATAAATGCTGAGCCCCAAGCAGTATCAGTGAAGTCATCAGCAGCATTTCCGAAGGGTATAAATCATATGATGGCGAAATCAGCTGATATCCGATAAAGATGGACAGCAAAACCAAGTACGAATCGAGTGCGGTAATAATGGAAAGCCTTCTCCGATATGTCAATTTCCTACCTCCTAATGTATCTTTCTAGCTGATAGGATCTTTTAGGGCAAAATCCCATGAGCTAAAAAGATACGGGCGATTTTCAAATTTAAACCGAGCACGTCAATTAAATAAAAATGGGCATTTAACCCGTCCTCACGCTCCGCCATCGACGACTTGCGTCTAAGGCAGACGGGTAGTCTGCCCACGGTAGAGCCGAGTGCCTCCATCGGTAAAGGCAAGGAGACATCACCTAAAGCGGCGCAGCCGCTTCAAAAGATTACATGGTTGCGTAATTATACTGACGCGCCTTCTTCACTTTCCGCCCGTTCAACACGGCGCCGAGCAGTTCGCTTTTTGAAGAATTCAGCGCGTCCCGCGACTTGATCGCGTTATCAAGCTTTGTTTTTCCGCTGAGGATGACAAGGATGCTTCCATCCACTTGGTTCGCCAATATTTGCGCGTCTGCGACCGGCAATAGCGGCGGTGAATCAAGGATGACTAAATCGTACTGGTTGTACGCTTCAGCAAGCAGATCCTCCATCGCCTGCGACGACAACAACTCGGACGGATTCGGAGGAATCGGACCGCTTGTCAGCACATGGAGATTTTCCGCCGGGCTTTGCTGCACGACATTTTCCAGCGTCGTTTTTTTCATCAATACATTTGTGACGCCAGAATGATTATCGAGCTCAAAAATTTTGTGAATCGTCGGCTTTCTTAAATCCGCGTCGATCAGAAGGACCTTTTTTTCCTGTTGCGAAAATACGACCGCCAAGTTTGAAGCCGAGAATGATTTGCCCTCTCCCGGGAGGCCCGATGTGATGAGCAATGATTTAAACGGCTTCTCAAAGGATGAGAACTCAATGTTCGTCCTGATCGTCCGATATTGTTCGACGATCGGCGCATTCGGCTGATGCAATGCGACAAGCGCCGATTGATATTTGCGAGAGCGTTTTTTTCTAATAGCCAAGCGGCTCACTCCTTCCTGCTTTCACACGGATATTCATATCGGGGTCTCCGCGAAACAGACTTTTTGTATGCTTCATTTGCTCAATACTTCCCAAATAAATAAATCCCGCTTCCTTTTCGACTTGAGACGGCCTTGCAACCGTATCATCGATAAAATCCAAAAAGAACGCCAAAGCGATTCCGGTCATTATTGCGGCGCCGAATGCCAGCAAAATATTCATTTTGTAATTCGGTCTGACAGGAGTCGGCGAATCGACGATGTCGGCTTTTGAAAGGACGGTTATCCGATCGGTGTTCATGATTTGCTTAATCTCTTTTTTGAGCACCGCTGTTAGCGTGTTCGCTATATCGGCTGCCCGTTTCTGATTTTCGTCTTGAACTGTAATGTTAATAATCTCTGATTCGCTTTCACTGCTCGTTGCGATTTTTTCACCCAACCGGCCGGCAGAGTAAGGTAAATCAAGCTCTCTCTTGACTTGCTCCAAAATCACCGGGTTCTTCAGAAGCGCTTGGAATGTCCGCGTGTATTGCAGATTGATTTGAATATCGCTGTACGTGGCGCTCCCTTTTTTCTCTCCTACTTGATGCACCAAAATCTGCGTCGATGCCTGATAGACAGGTGTCAGCACATAGAACTGAATGATTCCGGTCGTCAATGTTACACCTATTGTCAAAACGAGAATAAGAACCGTTCTTTTTCGCAAGATTGCAATCAGTTCTCTAAAATCAATATTTTCTTTCATGCTTGACTGCCTCCTCAGGAATGCCGTTTGTTAATGATTGGATTATAAAAGAAAAAATTTGAATTGAAAAATGCTGAATTTAGCTATATAGTTCTTTTTAGAGAACAAATCCGTTCGTTTTCTTTTATTTTCTGTCGATATCTTAAATTTTTGAATTTTATAAAGAACAAATTATTTCTTATAATGAACAGGAAAGCGTTTTTATATGAATGGCAAGGGGAAGAGGAGGAATCAGTATGATCGGAAGAGTCATCCGAATGTACAGAAAAAGAAAAGGCTACTCCATTAACCAGCTTGCTGATATAGCAGGCGTATCAAAATCATATTTAAGCAAAATCGAACGCGGCGTTCACAGAAATCCGTCAGTCGAATTCCTAAAAAAAATCTCCCGTGCGCTGAAAGTGGAATTAAAGGAATTGTTTGATACCGAAGTGATCCTTTATCGCCGGACCGAGCATGAAGACGAGTGGAGAACCCACCTTGTACAGGCCGTGCAGGCGGGGATGAACCAGGAAGAACTGTTTCAATTCACACACCGTCTCAAACAGAAAAAGAAAGAACGGACGCTTTATCGAAACAGGGAGCTGACCCAAGCCAATATCGACGAATGGAGAGCCCTTATGTTGGAGGCCAAAGAAATGGGATTAACCGTCAAAGAAGTAGAAGCGTTTTTGATGAGAACAAAAAACCATTAATTCATCCTGCATTCATATTTAATTTTTAGAAGATAACGGGAGCTTTTGACTTGAACCATTCATCCGGATATAAATCCACATTTCCATTTCAACTTGCCTAAAATTCGGAATAATCGCATTAATAGATATCGCCCGATCATGAAGATCCATGTCTATAGCTCCGTTTTCACCTGTTTGCCTTATTTTTTCATGGCAGTCTTTAAGAGACTTTTTACTTATGTTTATATATAAATGAAGAAACTCGGATTTTGACCTTTCGCATCTTCCTCCAAGGCATGCAAATTCTGTGTCTTGCGGCTTATATCAAGACCTTTGTCACGGCCCGATTCCTTGAATAGGGATGAAGCGTTTTTGTTGAATCCAAGCTGGCTGTTCGTTAAGATGAATAAAATGGAAGAAGGAGATGGAATCATGAAAGTATTGGTACTCGCATTTCATCCGAATATGGAGCAGTCAGTTGTGAACAGAGCATTTGCAGACACATTGAAAGATGCACCCGGCATTACATTCCGCGACCTTTATCAGGAATATCCTGACGAGGCCATTGATGTGGAAAAAGAACAAAAACTTTGTGAAGAACACGATCGGATCGTCTTCCAGTTTCCGCTTTATTGGTACAGCTCGCCGCCACTTTTAAAAAAATGGCTGGACCACGTTTTTCTCTACGGCTGGGCATACGGAACAAACGGCACAGCGCTTCACGGCAAAGAATTCATGGTCGCTGTATCGGCGGGCGCTCCCGAAGAAGCCTATCAGGCCGGCGGGTCAAATCACTATACGATCAGCGAACTGTTACGCCCTTTTCAGGCGACAAGCAACTTCATCGGTACTACATACCTTCCGCCGTACGTCTTCTATCAAGCGGGCACTGCCGGAAAAAGCGAGCTTGCTGAAGGTGCGACACAATACAGGGAGCATGTGCTGAAGTCATTTTAAATGAGAAAAGCCCGGCTTATGAGCCGGGCTTGCAGATTGTTGACAAAATCCCAAAACGACTTTTTGTTTTGGGATTTTGTCATCCTTTCAGCGTGATTGAAAACCCTTGCAGTCTAGGAAGGCCGAGCATCGGAGCGGAGCGAATGTTGGAATTCGTGAGCACCGACGCGCAGGCCTGACAACGAATGCGAGGGTTTGTCGACACGCTGAAAGCCCGGCTTATGGGCCGGGCTTGTTCCTTATACTTGAATCTGTTTCACTTTTCCCAATAGGAATAAATAATTTAAAATGGCAATGACGATCAAGGCAGCTGAAAAAAGGAGCGCCGGCACGAAAGAACCCGTTGCGCCAACGATGAAGCCGGTAATGATGGGCCCGACCACTCCGCCCATATTAGAGACTGTATTTTGAATACCGGCAACCATCGACGTCATATTTTTCGGAGCCACATCCCCCGGAAGCGCCCAGACTTGGGACGCGGCGACAGTCGTTCCCGATTTCGCTACACAAAGAAGGATGACAGCCAGGATAGCAGAATCTGCAAAAGCGGCAAAACCGATGCACGAAGCCATGGCAAGCCCGATAATTAAAAACAGTTTCCGGACGGCTGTCAGCGACAGTTTTCCCTTTGCATATATCCGGTCGGACATCCACCCGGCTCCGACTTCAACGACCATTGCAGTCAAAAGCGGCAGAGACGCCATAATCCCCATCTCGATTAAATCCATGCCCCTTTCTTTGACAAGGTATGTCGGCAGCCATGTGATAAAGAAGTAAGAATTATAATTGATCATGAAAAATCCGACGCACATCGCCCATATGTTTCGATATTTGAATAGCTGATACCACTTCAGCGGCTGGCCGCCGCCCGTTTCTTCCATGTGAGCCTGCCCTTCCCGAATATGAGCCAGTTCCGCCTCATTAACGCGCTTATGATCTGCGGGATTCTCCTTAAAGAAAATCATCCAGACAATTCCCCACACGACACCGACAAGTCCGATCAAAAGAAACGTCAGTTTCCAGTCAAAGACCGCTATCATCCAGGCAATCAAAGGCATGGCAACAGCTCCGCCAAACTTTGACCCGCTGTCAAAAATTCCGGCTACTGTCGCCCTTTCTTTTTTCGGAAACCATTTGGCGGCGATCCCCGCATTGCTCGGATATGCAGCAGCCTCTCCGACTCCCAGTGCGACCCGCAGCCCGAGCAGGGATTTGAAGCCTGTCGCAAGACCCGTCAGCGCCGTAGCAACAGACCACCAGACGACCGCAAAACCGAGCGTTTTTTTCTGGCCATACTTGTCGGCCGCCCAGCCTGAAGGCAGCTGCAGCAAAGCGTACGACCAGAAGAAACCGGACATGATGATTCCCATTTGGCCGGCTGTCAAGTTGAATTCCTCGGTAATATAAGGAGCGGCAGCCGAGAGCACTGTCCGGTCAATATAATTGATGGCAATCGCAGCCCACATCATAAACGCGACAACCCAGCGTACATTTGACTTTTTTTGAATCGGGTGATTCAACATGTTATCCACCTCATCCCATTTGTAGAAAACGCTTTCAAATCATGATGCAGGGCATGAATGAAAACACATTCACAACCCGTTGACGACAAACTCCGGTTTTTGTTTGTCGATCAGTACACTAGCGATGTTTTTGACGCATATCATCCCAAGGTTCTGTACGGCATCTCGGGTGTACCCCGCGATATGCGGCATGGCGATAAAACGGTCCAGCTCAAAGAGAGGGTGCTGCTTCAGCGGTTCGGTTTGATACACGTCAAGCGCAGCCCCTACGATGCTCCCGTTCGCCAAGGCATCATATAACGCACACTCAGACACGATGCCTCCCCTTGAAGCATTGATCAGATAAGCCGTTTCTTTCATAGCGGCTAATTCTTTTTCACCGATCATGTTTTCCGTTTCGGCTGTGAGCGGCATATGAAGGGTGATAAAGTCGCTTTCTTTCAAGAGGTGATCAAGCTCCGTAAATTGGATGTGATGATCGGCTGCGAATGCACGATCGGGAAACACATCATAGGCTAAAACAGTCATATTGAAGCCTTGCGCCCGTTTGGCGACTTCTTTTCCGATCATGCCAAGTCCGACGATGCCGAGTGTTTTGCCGTAAACGTCAGATCCAAAAATCCTCGGCCATTTTCCCAGCTTTGTCTCCCTGTCGGCTGCAGGAATCTGTCTTGCAGCCGATAGCATGAGGCCGAATACAAAATCGGCGACTGCATGCTTGTTGGCGTTGGGAGCATTCGTCACCCAGACATTGCGCTCTTTCGCAGCGTGCAGATCAATATTGTCGACACCGACGCCATGTTTGCAGACAATTTTTAAAGAAGGGAGACGATCCAGGACATACGGCGTAATCTGGTTAAACGCCACGATCGCGGCATCCGCTCCGCCTGCTGCTTCTATGAACTGCTCCTCGGTTATATCTGCAGGAAGGCGTTCCAGCGATATGCCTTTTTTCTTCAAAAACAAGACGGGATTGTCTGAGTATTTCGCAAATGACGGTGATGTACATACGACTTTCATAAGATGCACCAACCTTCTTTCATTTTTCTACGATTTGGGCGCCAGCTCAGCGGCTGACCGCAAAGCAGCGAGCATGCTTCTTTCATCGGCTTTGTTCTGCCCCGCAATGTCAAATGCGGTTCCGTGGTCGACAGAGGTGCGTATGATCCCGCCGTTTAATCCGACCGTAATGTTGACGCCCTCTTCCAACCCGAGGACTTTGACCGGTATATGCCCCTGGTCGTGGTAGCAGGCTACGACCAGGTCAACATCTCCTCTGACAGCTTTGTAAAACAGCGTGTCTGCGGGGTATGGGCCGCCGGCATCAATTCCCTCAGCTGCCGCCTGCTCAATCCCCGGAAGCAATTGCCGTTCTTCCTCGCCGCTTCCAAACAGGCCGTTTTCCCCTGCATGGGGGTTGATTCCGCAAACAGCAATTTTCGGCTGTTCGAATCCGGCTCTTGTCAATGTATCATGTGCGAGACGGATGACTTTATAGGTCCGCTCCGGCGTAATCGACTGAATCGCCTCGATCAGCCCTTGATGCGTTGTCAGGTGAATCACCTTCAGCTTTGGCGAAGCCAGCATCATGCTGTAGTCTGTCGTATTCGTTAAATGAGCGAGAATTTCCGTATGCCCCGGGTATCGGTGTCCGCCTTTATGCAGCGCCTCCTTATTTAAAGGCGCTGTGCAAATCGCTTGAATACAGCCTTTTTTAGCGAGCTCAACCGCTTTTTTCACGAAATGGAAAGCGGCGTTTCCAGCTTCAGCCGATACCTTTCCGACAGGCAGGTTTTCAGGCAGCAGATCGATATCGAGGCAATCGATCTTTCCATGTACAAAACCGCCCTCGTCCGGATGCCCGACCTTGTTAATGACAACCTCTGATCCGATTTGGAAGGCGGCTTTTTTCAGCATTTTCATATCGCCGATGACGAGCGGCCTGCACATGTCATACACTTCGCGGGACTTGAGGGCTTTTACGATAATTTCCGGACCGACGCCTGCCGCGTCGCCCATTGTAATGCCGATAACCGGTTTCTTCATTGTTTATCCTCCTTGTAGCTTGATTGCCGCACTTGCCATCACCGAACGCGAGCCAAAATTTCCGGCCTTTGTCACAATGTACAATTCTTCACCGGCTGCTCCCAGCGGAATGCCGGGCTCTACTTCGTCCAGCAATCGTATCTCATGAATCCGAAGCTGATGCAGCACTTGGTATGCCGTGTCACCTCCGGTTAAAAACAGACGTCTCACATGAAAGGCTTGAATCAGCTCGCCCGCCAATTCGCCTAGTGCACCGGACACCGCATTGCTCGTTTGAACCGGGGTGAGTCCGCGGCTTTCACCAATCTTCTGTGTCTCTGCCGCATTGTCCGAGGTGCAGAGGACGATGTGTTTCGAACGGCGGCGGACGTCCGCCGCCCTCTCCTTCAGCCGTTCGAACTCGTTTCTTTTCTCAGCTCCGCCGCACAGCACGCGCTCTGATCTCATTTCAATTTTTTCAGCCGCACGTCCGGCGAATAGTTCGTGAAGCTGTTCCCTCCCCTTCCGACTCATGCTTCCGACGACAAACATGATCGGCTGGTCGGAAAACGGAACGGTTTGACCGAGCTCCCTTTCTTTCAGATTGAACGCTTTGGGCAGGCAGCTCATCAAGCCTGCCGAACCGGCCAAAATGATAGAATACGGCAAACTCTCCAGAATAAACGCCAGACCCTGCAGATCGGATTCGTGAACCGAATCGGCCGTCACATATGAAATCCCCTCCGCCCGAAAGCGTTCCAGCTTGTTGCGAACATGCCCGTGTCCGCGGCGGATGTCTTCATATGATAAATGCCCGCTCTTATTTCGAGTCTGCTTTTCTATTAATCTTTGAATATTCGACTCGGCTACAGGCGTTTTCGGATCGTTTGCCGCTTCGGTTTCTTCAAGCTTTACGCCGTTCACATAATGGACGCCGCCGATAACCTGACGTCCGTTTTGAGGGTAGCCGGGAGCGATCAGCACAAAATCCGGCTGAAACACTTCGTGCATCGCTTGAAGCTCGGCTCCAATATTTCCCCTCATCGTGCTGTCGATTTTTTTGTAGACGATATCAAACGATTGCCGGGAGATGTGTTCACTGATGTTTTTCACAGTCGCCTTCGCCTCTGCGGCTGACAGCGATCTGCTGTCCGTATTGAAAATAACGACGCCTTCCGTTTCCCGTCTGGTGAATTCGGCGTCGAGTTTGACGGAAACATCCATCCCGTAATGAACAAGCTGACCGCCGCAGTCGTTCGCTCCCGTCAAATCATCCGCGATGATTGCAATTTTCAAATGTCTTCATCCTTTAGTTGATTAGTTTTCGATAGATGTCTTTTATATTTTCCAGACTGAGCGGTTTCGGATTGTTATGAAGCAGGCGCGTCACTTTTGAAGCTGAGTCGGCTAAATCGTCCACGTCGCTCGCGGTTACGCCGAACGCTTTCAAATCCTGAGGAATATTCAGCCGCTTCGTCCACTCTCTTATTTTCTGCACACCAGCCTCAGCCGCTTGTTCGGCGGTCAAATCAGATGCAGCGATTCCCATCGTTTCTGCCGCAAGAGACAGCCGTTTTGTAATGGCATCCATATTAAACTCCATCACATGCGGAAGGAGCATCGAATTGGCGACACCGTGGGGAATTCGGTATTTCCCCCCAAGCGGATAGGCGAGGGCATGAACGGCAGCAGTACCGGCAGCCGTCAGCGCCATTCCGCCATACGTCGAACCGAGCAGCATGTTTTCTCTCGCTTGTATCGATGAACCGTTTTCATACGCTTCCACAATACTTGCCGAAATCAATCTGATGGATTCTAAAGCGAACATATCGCTGATCGGGTTTGCTTTCGTCGAAATGAACGATTCAAGCGAATGGGTGAATGCATCCATTCCGGTAGCCGCCGTAATTGATTTTGGCAATCCAAGGGTGATGATCGGGTCAAGAATGACAAGTTTCGGCAAAAGAAGCGGACTGACGATGCCGACTTTCAATTCCTCTTCGGGAAGCGTAACGATCGCGTTCGGCGTCACCTCTGCGCCTGTCCCCGAGGTACTCGGAATCAGCACGGTCGGGATTCCCGGCTTTTCGACCAAATCTGTCCCGAGCAGCTCCTCGACCCTTTTTGAATTCGTTTGCAGCACGGACAATATTTTCGTTCCGTCCAGCACGCTGCCTCCGCCGATTCCGATGAGAATGTCGTATCGTTTATCACGGATTCCCCTAAATACGTCTTCAATATTTTGTGCGGTCGGTTCCGGCAATATGGCTGTGCAAACATCTGACTGAATGCCAATCTCTGTAAGCTGAGCCTGTACTTCTCCGATCGCGCCAAGTTTGACAATCGACGGCTGGGTAATAATCAGCGCCCTGTCCGCCTTCGGTACAATCGTTCGTACATGATCTTTGAGCCTGCGGATGGAATGTTCGCCCGCAACGATATGATCGGCTGTCCGAAATTGATAATTCGCTGGCATTCTTGAAACCTCCCTATTTTGATTGATAGTAAGCGACCATTTTTTCGACCTCCAAGAGCGCCGAACCGGCCAGCTCTTGGACGGGCGCTTTCGGCGGGCCTACAGGGATTGAATAAAGCCCAACCGCTTTTTTCAGTGCCGACGGGATCGTACCTAAACGAAATGTATCGCGAAGCGGCTGAAGCTCCATCTGGGCAGCCTCCGCCTTTTCAGTCTCACCCTCTGACCAATGGTGGTAAATCGACGTTACGATATCAGGGAGCATATTTGCTGTTGCTGCAACTGCTCCCGCTCCTCCCGCTTGAAGCGTTTTCAATATGAGCGAATCGGTGCCTGCAAAAACGGAAAAGTCCTCATTTTTCGTCTGCTCGATATACTGCTGTATGTTTTCAAAGTTTCCGCTGCTGTCCTTAATTCCAACGATATTATCCACTTTCGCAAGCTCTGCCACTGTTTCTGGATCTAAATGGAAACCTGTTTTTGAAGGGATATTGTACAAAAGGACCGGAAGTGAAACGGATGCCGCGATTGTTTTATAATGCACCGCCGCTTCTTCCTGTGTCGGTGGAATAAAGAATGGCGTGATGACCGACAGTGCATCTGCGCCAAGTCTCTCCATTTCCTTAGAAAGCCAGATCGCTTCTTCTGTGCTGTTTCCTCCACTCCCTACCATGACGGGAACGCGTCCTGCCGTCTCTTGAATGATGATTTCTGCAACTTTCAGCTTGTCTTCGGTGTTGAACATATGAAATTCCCCGTTGGTACCCAACGCAAAAAGCCCGTGTACATGAGCATCGATCAAATGGTTTGTCAGCTGTTTCAACGCCGATTCATCAATGCTTTGATCTTCTGTGAGCGGTGTCAGCATAGCGGGATAAATCCCCTTTGGTACGAATCCCATGATTGCCTCCCCTTCCTGTAAAGCGTTTTCAAAAATGATTATATACATAAATGTTTCAATAATCAACGTTATTTATCTAATTATTTTTTATTTATTGTTGCATATTAAAACAAAAAAATAAAACACCGGTTTAGCCGGTGTCTTATCAATGTGACGATTTCAATTTTCTCCAAAGCGTCGTTCTGTTGATGCCGAGCCTTTCCGCTGTTCTTGTTTGATTGTTCTCTTCTTCGGCATAGATTTTTTGAATGATCCTTTTTTCGATCTCTTCGAGCGTTCCGGATAAATCGATGTCTTCTCTTTCTTCCTCGTTCAAGCGGCTCAGGGCCCGTTCGGCGTCAGCCTTCTCGATATAAACGCCCTGCGCTTCAAGGACACAGTTTTGGACTGTTTTTCTCAATTGGCTGAGGTTGCCCGGCCATTTCGCTTCTTCAAGCAGAACACCAGCTTCGCTTCGAAAGCCGACGATTTGTTTGCCGAATGCCTCATTGCTTTCCGCAATAAACAGATAAGCCAGATGCAAAATATCCTCTTTTCTTTCGGAAAGTGGGGGAACGTCCAGTTCCAAATGACAAAGCGCATCATATAAATCGCTTAAAAATTCCCCGGCGCGCCTGCGGGAAGAAGAAACGATCAGCCTCGGCCCGTCATACGGTTCGCTGATCCGCCTGAGTAAAAGCCGTTGCGAGGACGGCGGCATGCGATCGACTTGTTTGATGTATAGCGTTCCTTTCCCTGAAAAGAATTCTTCGCTTTCACACGCCTGTTCCCATTCTGCTTCAGACAGCAAACCGGCATCGATTTTTCGAAACGGCTCATGCTTGTCCTCCCCCTTCATATGGATCAGCCCGGCCAAGCTCTCTTTCCCTGAGCCGGGCGCTCCGTTGATCCATATGGGTTCCCGCCTTGCCGCGAACAACTCCGCTTTTTTCAGCACCTGCTGCATCGTTTCGTTCCTCGATGTTTCCATATAACTCATCCGCAAAGGAGAAAGAATCGCTGCTCCGGGCAAAGAAGAAACGTGAACATCTTTTGCATTTTCCGCGGTAAATACGGTCAATGCCTCGTCTGATGCGAAAAACCTGCGTCCCGTGATATTCCATGTCCGCCCATGCTTTCGGAATCTAAAATGGATGACTCCCTTCTTTTCCGCTTCCCCGATCAGCTCTTCCAGATGATCCAGCAAGCCGATTTGTTCGGCAAATACGCCGTTTTGAAAAACCGGCCGCAATGTCTTGTTGTATACTGCATAACCGGTCTCGGCCTTTTGTAAAATGTGATACGGCACAGCGTACTTCTGCTTGATGCTCTCTAAAAAGGAATACAGTTTTTTAGCGTTTGCAAAAGCTTTGGCAATGCTTTCTTTTCCGGATGTCAAAAGCAGTCCGTTTAAACCGAGCTGCTCTGCTTTCTCAATTGTGATCACATCGCCGATAATGATCTGATAGCCCTGTTCTTTGAGCTGAAGAAGCACCGGTTCAACATCGCGTTCGTCTGATACGGTGCAGGCGTCGATCCGGATATCCAAAATTTCGCACACTGCTGACGCGCCGTCGGCAATCATCGGAAATCCGACAATTGCCGCTTTGCCGGGATAGCCCTTGGCAAGCGTAAGCACACGCAGCATATCGTATCCCGACACTTCGATATCCACAACCGGAATCGAAACTTCTTGCTGGATCAGCTCAGCGGTTCCACCTCTACTGATAATCAAATCAGTCCCGTTTGCTTCCGCTTGTTTCGCCAGTTCCACGCCCTTCTCTAAATCTCCGGAAGCCGCCTCGAATTCAAAATCCTCGCCGCCTGCCACTTGAATCATCAGCTCTTTTAATCCTTCATATGGAGCAATTGCCATCACTTTCATATTCGATCACCTTTTGTTGCAAATTTAAACATATTATCACTATACCAAAAGGCAGAAATATTTGGAACCGCAAAACGAAGGCAAAATAAAAAGGCTCCATTACGGAAGCCATTTTTCCCCCCACGCGGCCATCTCTTTAAAAATGCCGTGGAACTCTTTACCTTTTTCTGTTAATTCATATTCTACAGTAACAGGAACCGTCGGGAACACCTTCCGGGAAATCATACCGCTTTCTTCAAGATGTCTTAATGTGTCAGTTAATCCTTTAGTGTTGACGTTTCCCAAGTTCCTTCTGAGCTCGTTGAATCGCCGCTTGCCCTGAATGAGCTCGGCGAGAACCAAAAATGACCATTTACCGGAGAAAATTTTCAATACACCCTGTATTAAAGAAGAGCATTCTTTATGATCGACAGCTGAATTCATAGCAATTCCTCCATTGCCTCATTCGCCAATTTTGACTTGATCCTACCATATGGACACCAGAGCATTCAAGAGAACGATCTTACGGTTTATTTTTATAAAGCATATATAAAAAAATTGCGTTCTTGTGGAGCCTCACGGTGGTTGCTATGGTTATATCAAAAGGAGGAAAAACATGAAAAAACAATACGATTCTTTATTCACACCCTTTACTTTTAAAAACGGCATCCAATTGAAAAATAGAATCATCATGCCGCCAATGGGGCATTCATCCTCTATGCCTGGAGGATTCATTTCTGACGACGAACTCGTCTATTATGCCGCGCGGGCGACAGATGTCGGGATGGTCATCACATCTGCGACAACCGTACAGCCCGGAACCGGATTTCCCGGCATTCCCGGAGCTGAGAACGATGATCAAATCCCGGGACTAACCTGGCTTGCAGCCACTTTAAAGAAACATGGAGCAAAAGCAATCCTGCAGCTCTTCCATCCTGGAGCCAAAGGTATAGAGCAGACGGTCAGTGCCAGCGCCGTCGCTCCGAATCAACCGAATGCACCGGTGCCAAGGGCACTGTCTGAGCAAGACATTCAAGACCTTATCCATTCTTTCGGCCAGGCGGCGCGAAGAGCGATCGAAGCCGGGTTTGACGGAGTCGAAATTCACGGCGCAAACGGGTATCTCATCCATCAGTTCTTCTCCCCTTATTACAACCGGCGAAACGACAGCTGGGGCGGCACTTTAGAGAAACGGATGAGGTTTCCGCTTCAGATCATAGAAGAAATCAGACGTGTAGCGGAAAGCTGTCATAAGCCGTCCTTTATCATCGGCTACAAGTTTTCGCCCGAAGAGCCGGAAACGCCCGGAATCACAATGGCTGAAACGTTGCCTTTCGTCAATGCACTGCGGGAACAAGCATTGGATTACCTGCACGTTTCTCTCATTGATTTCCGGTCCTTGCCGCGCCGTGGTGCAGACAAATCCCGCACGCGGATGGAACTGATCAAAGAAGCGGTCGGGGACCGTCTTCCTCTGATCGGAGCCGGGAAAGTACACACACCGGAAGATGCCGTTCAAGCGCTGAAAACAGGTGCCGATCTCGTCGGAATCGGTCGGGGACTTCTGATGGATCCGGAATGGCTTCAAAAAGTTCAAGCCGGAAAAGAGGACGATATTCAAACAACCCTGTCAAGACATGATCAACGAAAGCTCGCAATTCCAGATGCCTTTTGGGAAAGTATACCGATGTATATTGATTTCAACGATTGACGATTCCTCCTTATACGGACTATAGATTCATTAAAAAAGGTGCCTTTTAGCTTAAAATTGATGTCATTTGCAAAAAAATGTATGAAAAAAGAGGAACTTAGACCAGTTGAGTCCCAGAGATGAGTATATTAGAATGATGGTAATTCAATATTGTCGGGATTGTTACTGTCTAAGCAGGCAAGACCTAAAATGTGTGAAGGGCGAAGTCTATCTTTTGCCTATATGACCTTGCACATTTTAGGTCTTTTTTCTGTTCTTCAGGACAATGCCGCAGTTAGGAGGGATGATTGGAAACGTTCATGTTGTCAGGAGCAATCTGTTACATATTGAAAAAGGGAGGAAATATTGATGAACATCAAAAACATCGCTAAAAAAGCGTCAGCCTTAACCGTCGCAGCAGCTCTGCTTGCGGGAGGCGCGCCGCAAACCTTTGCAAAAGAAACGCAAGATTACAAGAAGAGTTACGGATTTTCTCATATCACAAGACATGACATGCTGAAAATTCCCGAACAGCAAAAGAGCGAACAATTTAAAGTTCCTCAATTCGATCCGAAAACCATCAAAAACATCCCTTCAGCAAAAGGTTATAACAAAAATGGAGAACTGATCGATTTAGACGTATGGGACAGCTGGCCGCTGCAAAATGCCGACGGAACAGTCGCTACATACCACGGCTACAATCTTGTTTTCGCGTTGGCGGGCGACCCGAAAGACGTCGATGACACATCCATCTACTTGTTCTATCAAAAGAAAGGCGAAACTTCCATCGACAGCTGGAAAAACGCCGGCAGAGTGTTTAAAGACAGCGACAAATTCACTCCTGACGATCCGTACCTTAAGTATCAAACACAAGAGTGGTCAGGGTCTGCCACGCTGACAAAAGACGGAAAAGTCCGACTGTTTTACACAGCTTTCTCCGGCACGCAATACGGCAAACAGACGCTGACAACGGCTCAGGTCAACTTCACGCAGCCGGATTCGGACACACTGAAAATTGATGGTGTAGAAGATCATAAATCGGTCTTTGACGGCTCCGACGGCTCAGTGTACCAAAACGTTCAGCAATTCATTGACGAAGGAAACTACAGCTCCGGCGACAACCATACGCTGAGAGACCCGCATTATGTGGAAGATCACGGCCGCAAATATCTCGTATTTGAAGCCAATACGGGAACAAAAACCGGCTATCAGGGAGAAGACTCTCTATTCAACAGAGCTTACTACGGAGGCAGCAAGCAGTTCTTTAGAGGAGAAAGCAGCAAGCTGCTTCAAGGAGCGAACAAAAAGAACGCTTCATTAGCTAACGGCGCACTCGGAATCATCGAATTAAATAAAGATTATACGCTGAAAAAAGTCATGAAGCCTTTGATCGCCTCCAATACGGTGACTGATGAAATCGAACGGGCCAACCTCTTCAAAATGAACGGAAAATGGTATCTGTTCACAGATTCAAGAGGATCAAAAATGACAATTGACGGCATTGGTGCAAAAGACATTTATATGCTCGGCTATGTATCAGATTCACTAACCGGGCCATTCAAGCCTTTAAACAAATCCGGACTTGTTTTGCACATGGACCTTGATTACAATGACATCACATTTACTTATTCACACTTTGCCGTACCGCAGAAAAAAGGCGACAAAGTCGTCATCACGAGCTACATCACAAACAGAGGAATTTCAAACGAGCATCACGCCACATTTGCACCAAGCTTTTTGCTGAAAGTCAAAGGATCAAAAACATCCGTTGTCAAAAACAGCATTCTTGAACAGGGACAATTAACGGTAAACTAATAAAACGAACGAAAGAAAATGCCGGTGAACATCGGCATTTTCTTTCGTGTGTCATCTTAGAATAAAGCGGGGAATTTTCTTGAAGAAGACAGTATATAAGCGGATTAGCATTTTAACTGTTTGTCTTGGAATCTTCATCATGATATTGGTTTCAGACCGGGAAACAGAAAAAAAGGGAGAATCCCCGGAAACACCGGAATATCGCGCGGCTTTCCATTTGACAACCCCTGACAAGTGGAAAAACGACCCTCAAAAGCCCGTCTATTTCAATGGAAAATATCATTACTACTATCTCTATAACCGGGACTATCCGGACGGCAATGGGACAGAGTGGCGCCACGCGGTGTCAGATGATCTCGTCCACTGGCAGGATCAAGGGGTTGCCATTCCGAAATATACGAATAAAAACGGCGATCCTTGGTCCGGTTCTGTCGTTGTCGACTCACAAAACACAGCCGGCTTCGGCAAAGGGGCGATCGTGGCGATTATGACGCAGCCTTCGGCCAATGACGGGAAGGAAGAACAATTTTTATGGTACAGCCAAAATGGTGGAAAAACATTTAAACCTTACGGTGAAGAGCCGGTATTGCCTAATCCGGACACCGTCGATTTCAGAGATCCGAAAGTGATCTGGGATGAAGAGGATGATAAATGGGTGATGGCGCTGGCTGAAGGAACGAAAATCGGCTTTTACGAATCACAAAATCTGAAGGAATGGCGTTATACAAGTAGTTTTCAAACAGAAAATATCGGCATCATCGAATGTCCGGATCTATTCAAGATGCGGGCGGATGACGGAACATATAAATGGGTTCTCGGAGCAAGCGCAAATGGAAAAGGTGCCGGCAAGCCGAATACTTATGCATACTGGACAGGCAGCTTCAACGGCAACGAATTTACCGCGGACGAAGCGGAACCTCAGTGGCTTGATCACGGCTTTGACTGGTATGCGGGCGTGACATTTGAGGACGGCGAAACAGACGATTCGTACGAGAAACGCTATGCTTTGGCGTGGATGAATAACTGGGATTATGCAAACCGGACGCCGACATGGAAAGACGGCTTTAACGGAACCGATTCGATCGTCCGGCAAATTCAGCTTAAACATAAAGGCGGAAATCAATACAGCCTTGCCTCTCATCCAATCGATCAATTGGATGAATTAACCGAATCGACAGATGAGTTTGAGCGCATTGAAGTAAACGGATCAAAAACGCTTCAGATTAAGGCAAATACCTATCAGCTTGAGGCGGATATCTCGTGGGCCGATCTTAAAAACGCGGGATTCAGGCTAAGAGAATCCGCGGATCGAAAACGCCATATCGATGTAGGAATTTCGGCTGAAGGCGGTTATTCTTTTGTGAACAGAGGATTTACGGGACAGCCTGACAGCACCCGCACCTATTTGGAAAGCAAAGCACCGTTTGATCCGGAAAAAAAGCGGGTGCATTTCACAATCATCGTAGATCAAAACACTGTCGAAGCGTTTATTGATGACGGCGAAACGACGCACTCAAACCTTGCATTTCCCGACCTGAATGATACGGGTATCACGCTCTTTACCGAAAATGGAACGGCCGTCTTTGAAAATCTAAAGATCAAACATATGCGTTCAATCCACGATTAAACAACAACGGGCGGGCAAGCGGCCGCCCTTTTTTGTAAAAGCGCAAAAAAGCGAGCCTTCCAGCTCACTTTCCGTTTCGTTTCGGCACAACAGCAGACAACAAAATCCCCGCCCCGAGGCCGATCAAAAGCCCCGGTGCCGGATGGTCGAATAATATCCCGATGCCTAATCCAATCAACAGTCCTGACGGTATAAAATAATTGTGTTTTTTGTCCATTTAACCCCGCCCCTTCGTCTAGTCATCACGAGTAACCCCAATTGATATATGCTTCCGGGGAGTCAAATACGACTAAAAGTGCACAAAAAAAACAAGGGCGGCTAATGCCAAACCCTTGTCTTGAAAACGCGCTCGGAGGGATTCGAACCCCCGGCAGACGTGGTACCGGAAACCACCGCTCTATCCAGCTGAGCTACGAGCGCACAATATAATTTTTTAACGTCAGCAATTTATATTATAAGGCCTGTTCTTTAAAAAGTCAATCACAATCTCTTGCTCGAAACAATGCAGGTTTAGATTATACTCGATTTCTTTATTTAATTCGTCCGTTGTTTTCACAAGGCAGATCATACCGTCAATAAAAGACCAAATCTAATCCAGTTGAGAAGCAGCATGGCTACAGCGTAGCCTGTTCTCTCGTCGAGATAAAATCTGTGAGCGGCAACAACGCCGAGAAACCCGATCAGCTTTGGTTTCTTCTTATTTGGAGCTCTGAGCGCTCTTGTCTGCGTTCACATATATAACCGGCTTCCTTTTTTCCTATAAATTAAATTGAAGATCAATGGACTTAGACCCCATTTTTCTATACTTTCCTCTGTAAAGTTGATCTTTTGTTTGAATGTCCTTTAAAATGGGAAAAATAAACCCCAGTATGTCTTTTTAATGAAGGCGGCTTTTTGTTTGACCTTTATTGACCAAAAATGTATGATTAAACTACATACTTACCTTTTAAGGTGAAGGAGGAGCATTATGAATTTAATACCTACAGTCATTGAACAGACGAACCGCGGGGAAAGAGCGTATGACATTTACTCACGCTTGTTGAAAGACCGTATCATTATGCTGGGATCAGCAATCGATGACAATGTTGCGAACTCCATCGTATCTCAGCTTCTATTCCTTGAAGCCGAAGATCCAGAAAAAGATATCAGCATCTATATTAACAGCCCTGGCGGCTCTATCACAGCCGGCATGGCGATTTATGACACCATGCAGTTCATTAAACCTCAAGTCTCTACGATTTGTACGGGAATGGCGGCATCTATGGGTGCGTTCCTTCTCGCAGCCGGCGAGAAAGGGAAGCGCTACGCTCTTCCAAACAGTGAAGTCATGATCCACCAGCCGCTTGGCGGAGCGCAAGGTCAGGCAACAGAAATCGAAATTGCCGCGAAGCGCATTCTTTCATTGCGTGACAAACTGAACAAAATTCTTGCAGAGCGCACTGGACAACCGCTTGAAGTGATCGAGCGCGATACTGACCGTGACAACTTCAAAACGGCTGAAGAAGCAAAAGAATACGGCCTGATTGATAAAGTGCTCACACGCAATATCGACGCACAGAAGTAAACAGCAAAAAAAGCTGCCGGAATATTGAACTGCACCCCAATTGTTAGATGGTGTCTAACAATTGGAGGTGCAGTTTTCTTATGGCTGAATTTTCGGCTGAGGAACAAATACAAGCAGTCAAAAGGCTCTTGCGGGGACTGAAGGATAAAACGATCGCCAGAGAGATTGGCGTTTCGCATAGTATTTTTCATGTATCGATTCGCAAACATCTACATTATGGAGAAGTTGCGTTGCAAAAATCCTATACAACCTATTCCGCGGAAGATAAGCTCATGATTCATTCAGATCAGTGATGGACTACCAATTGAAGCCGTACCGTCAGCCTTGAAAAAACGAAACATCACAAAGCATGTCCCGCATAAGCAACTGTTATGACAATACGGTGATGGAAAGCTTCTCTAGCGTTTTAAAATCAGAATTTCTTTATCTTAAAGAATTTGAGAGCGTCGAACATTTCAAAAAAACTCGCAGCGTATATTGATTACTACAATCACAAACGAATCCAGATCAAATTAAAAGGCATGAGCCCGGTACAATACCGGAATCATGCCAGTCAAACTTTTTCATGACATTTTACTGTCTAACTTTTTGGGGTCACTTCAATATCCGGCAGCTTTTTTTCATGCGCCAAACGGGCTGTCATATTCCATCCGCTTTGCCGTTTGCAATGCTGTTTCTTCTCCGAGGAGCCGCTTGACGATGTGAAAAGACATATTAATGCCCGCCGAAATTCCCCCTGAAGTGACGATATGTCCTTCATCAACAAATTTCACCTCACGAATGACGCGTACTTCAGGATATTCTTGTTCCAGCCTGTTATAACTCGCCCAATGTGTCGTTGCGCTTTTTCCGTTTAGCAGTCCGGCTTCCGCCAACAGGAGGGATCCCGTACAAACGGAAAGCAAAAGCTCTGCAGAGGCGGACGCTTCCTTGATCCAGCTGATCACCCGCTGATTATGAATCTCATGATTTCTCGCGCCGGGTCCGCCCGGAATGATTAAAATATCAAAACGCGGCGCATTTTCGATCGAAAAATCGGGGATGACCTTAAGCCCGTTCCGAGCCTTCACCTCACTGCCGGACTCAGAAACCGTCTTTACATCAAACGGGCGCTCTCCCCCTCCACCAGTCCCGGCAGTGACAGAAAACACTTCAAACGGACCGGCGAAATCAAGCACTTCCACCTCATCAAACAGCAGCAAACCGACACTCCATTTCTTCTTCATTCGCCCCGCCTCCATTTCTTTATGTAGTCAGCCTTTATAAATCCTTCCACTTTTTCTCTAACACCGGATAATGATAATCATTCATCTTCTCGACCAATTCACCCGGACTTTCGGAAGCATAGATCAGCTGAAGGTGCGATTCATTCGAAAAGCCCTCTTGAACGCTGTATTCGAGCATTTTAAGAAGTGGGTCAAAATAGCCGTTCACATTGTAAAGTCCGATCGGCTTTTGATGAATGCCGATCTGGGCCCAGCAAAGCACTTCAAACAGCTCTTCAAACGTACCGAAGCCTCCGGGCATCGCGATAAAGCCGTCAGCTAATTCACTCATTTTCGCTTTGCGCTCATGCATGCCGCTCACTTCGATCAGCTCTGTCAGCTGCTGATGAACGATTTCCCCTGTAAAAAGTCCTTTCGGCATAACGCCGACAACTTCCCCGCCGTTTTTCAATACGGTATCCGCAATCACGCCCATCAATCCCATTCTCGATCCTCCATAAACAAGGCGAAGCCCCTTCTCGGCAATATAAACACCAAGCTCTGCAGCTTTCTTCTTGTACGCCGGGTCCGTCCCCATATTTGATCCTGAATATACGCATACCGTTTTCACTTTCGCTCACTCCAACTCCATATATTGATAAAAGCAATTAACATTGTACTATATATTGTTTGTTCCGTGTGCGATAATATAATTGAATTTCTAAATGGGAGTGTAGACTTATGACAATCACAGACGCGGAGCAATGGACAAAGACATTTTATCGGAAAAGGGGATGGAGCGAATACGGACCTTTCATCCGGATGGGATTTTTAATGGAAGAGGCCGGTGAACTGGCGAGAGCGGTCAGGGCATACGAAATCGGAAGAGACCGTCCTGATGAAGCCAAACGGCCGGCTGCTGAACTGAAAAAGGAACTGATCGAAGAAATGGGCGATGTGATGGGGAATTTGATTATGCTTGCTGGCATATACGATGTTTCATTGGAAGACATGATGGATGCCCACCGCCGCAAACTGACGAAAAGATTTGCAGGAGAGCATCATGAAGATCAATGACCGCCTTTACGGCGAGGCAGATTTGGAGCCTGTGCTGACAGACCTCATTCATTCAAAAGCCGTTCAGCGTCTAAATGGGATTCACCAAGGCGGAGCATGCTTTCTCGTCAATCCCGCATGGAACATCAGCCGCTGCGAACACAGCATCGGGGTTATGCTTTTGATCCGCAGGCTTGGCGGAAGCCTTGAAGAACAAATTGCAGGTTTGCTTCACGATGTTTCCCATACGGCATTTTCCCATGTGGCTGATGATGTATTTAACATGGAAAACGAAGATTACCATGAACAGATGTTTCGGCAATGGGTCAAGCAATCTGATATCCCCTGGATTCTGGATACATACGGATTCAAAGATGAAGATATCTTATACGATGAAAAAAAATGGACGCTGCTGGAGCAGCCGGCTCCTTCATTATGTGCGGATCGCATCGATTACACGCTTCGCGACTCTTTAGCCTACGGGTTTGGCGACCAAGAAGAGATTGGACGATTTTTAGAAACCGGACTGACCGTTGTCGAAGGCGAAATCTGCTGCACTTCGACAGAGCACGCCGAATGGTTCACCCGCCTTTACTATCAAGAGGTGATTGACTTCTTTATGAATCCCCTCAATGTATATGCGCTCTGTACACTCAGCCAAATGCTGAAAAAGGCGCTTGACATGCGTATCATCACGGGACGCGATTTTTTCAAAACCGACACGGAACTGCTTGCGATGCTAAAGCAAAAAGCGTGCTTCCGGGAAACGCTTGAAAGGCTCAGTACAGCGAGCCAGAGCGTTAAGCAAGGAGACGAAGACGATTTTACTTTTCATCAAACTTTAAAGGTAAGATGGATCGATCCAAAAGTCGCCGTTAACGGAAGAAAAGTCCCCGCCTCCACACTTTCAAAAGACGTCCTTTGGATGAAAGAAACGGCAATAGCCGCAATGAAAAAAGGCACATATGTAAAAGCCGCCGAATAAAAGCAACCGCCTGCTTCGGTCAGCCCGGAACAGGCGGTTTTCTTCAGTTATGTCACGTCAAATATTTGTTCAGGCCTGTCGACAAAATGCTTTTTGCCGATTTTATGAAACAGCCCTGTTTTATGAAGAAGCTCACGCGGCTGCTGCTGCAGCCCGACAATCATCACTTTGCCGTTTTGCTGGTGGACACGGTTGACGATCGTCATCAAGCTGCCTTCTGCGGAAGAATCCATATAGTCTACTTTGTTCATAAGCAGGATGAGGAGTTTTGGCGGGTGGCCTTTGTCCAAAATTGAATCCTCCAATGAATTCGATGAGCCGAAAAACAGCGGGCCTTCAACAGAATAGATGCTGACAGAGCGGTGGAATTTCTTTTCTTCCGCTGCAGCAGCCGACTGGACGATCGATTCAGACACATCCTTTTTAATGCGGAACGATTTGCTCATTCTGACGATAAAGGTGATGATCGCCAGCAGGATCCCGGCCGCCACCCCAAATACAAGGTCCTGCCAAACCGTTAAAAGAAATGTGACGACAAGCACGGCAGAGTCGGAATTCTTAATTTTCAAAATGTTTACAAACTCTTTCCGCTCACTCATATTCCAAGCGACCACCATTAAAATCGGCGACATGCTTGCAAGCGGGATAAGGGAAGCGTATGGCGCAAACAAAAGCAGGACCAATAAAACAAACACGCCGTGCACGATCCCTGAAATCGGAGAAGCAGCACCCGTTTTAATATTGGTTGCCGTACGGGCAATCGCGCCTGTCGCCGGAATTCCGCCGAACAGCGGTGCGGCAATGTTCGCAACCCCCTGGCCGACAAGCTCTTTATTGCTGTCATGCCTTGTTCCCTTCATATTGTCTGCCACCATCGCGGAAAGCAGCGATTCGATTCCGCCGAGCATCGCAATCGCAAGAGCGGGAGGCAGCAGGTAAATGATTTTTTCCAATGACAATTCAGGAAATTGAAAGCTCGGCAAGCTGCGCGGAATTTCGCCGTAAGCTGAGCCGATCGTTACCACCTGTTCAGGAAACATCATCGTGGCCATGACCGTCGATACAAGCAAGCCTGCAAGCGCTCCCGGCACTTTCGGCAGAATCTTTGGCGTAAACAGCACAAAGAAGAGCGATACGACAGCCGTCAAAATGCTGTAGAAGCTGAGCGTGTTCAGGTTGATGACAACCTCTCGCATATTCATATAAAAACTCTCATGCTTCTCAACATTCCTCAAACCTAAAAACTTGGCGATTTCTCCGGTGAAAATAATCACTGCGATGCCGGCCGTAAACCCGATGATCACCGGCCGCGGAATAAACTTGATAATCTTGCCGAGTTTTAGCAGCCCTAATATGACGAGAATCACTCCGGCCATAAAACCGGCAATCAGCAGATTCTCAAATCCGTATTGGAGCACAATAGCGAACAGGATCGGAACAAAAGCGCCTGTCGGTCCGCCAATCTGGTATTTCGACCCGCCGAGAAGCGAAATCAAAATACCGGCGACAATCACTGTGTAAAGACCGTGTTCCGGTTTCACCCCCGAAGCTATGGCAAAAGCCATGCCAAGCGGAATTGCGACGACTCCAACGACCATTCCTGCTACAATATCTTTTTGAAACCGTTTAAGGCTGTATCCTTCAAATCTGCCTGAAAAACGTAACATTCAATCTATCCTCCCCATTTCCGAAAGCAAAACGTCTTCACGTGAATAACCATCTTCCACAACATCCAAACGGCCGGTCTTTGGATCAATCACCAATCCGTGCACCGGAACGTCTGAAGGCATCAGCGGATGATTCCGAACCATGTTCACGCTGTGGCTGACGCTGTCTTCAACGCTGTCAAAGCCCGTCATCCATGTGTCCAAGTCGATGCCTGAATGCTGCAGGAGTTCGAGACAGCCATCATCAATCCCCCGCTGTTTGGCCTTTTGAAGGATAGATGAAGCGTTCAGGCTTGCCATACCGCACTCATGGTGGCCGATCACGCAGACTTCTTCAGCCTGCAGCTCATAGACAGCCACAAGAATGCTGCGCATGACGCTTCCAAAAGGGTGAGAAACAACGGCCCCTGCATTCTTAATGATTTTTGCGTCTCCATTTCTTAACCCCATTGCATGATGGAGCAGTTCTAATAAACGCGTGTCCATACATGTCAAAATCACAAGTTTCTTCTCCGGAAATTTTGTCGTTTCATAAAACTCGTACCCCTTTTCCTCTACAAAAGACTGATTTTGCTTCAAAATGGAAGTTAAAATCGCCATTTCTCTCTCACTCCTTTTCATAGTCATATGACCTTGATATTGTTACAGCCGAATTATAGCACATGGTTTTTCGATTTGGATTCGAATCAAAAAATTCACTATAAATGTACTGAATATTTTAAAAAGTCTAATTTTATATCTTTCTAAAATAATAAAATCTACACTGTTCTTCACCTATAAAAATAGAACTGGAAGCAAAATAAAACATCTAATATTTGGATTTATAGTTATAAAAATGCATTAAAATAAATTAAAAAACTGAAATAAGTTTCTATGATTTTCTAAACAACAATAATTGAGCTGATAGTCCTGCGTT
Organism: Bacillus sp. BS3(2021); assembly: GCF_021043345.1. Taxonomy (NCBI): domain Bacteria; kingdom Bacillati; phylum Bacillota; class Bacilli; order Caryophanales; family Bacillaceae; genus Bacillus; species Bacillus sp. BS3(2021). The sequence goes on along the minus strand of NZ_JAJNDM010000001.1, from coordinate 673,105 downwards.
TATTCGGAACAGACTTTGATTTTTATAGAAGCCGTTTTTCCTCTATAATAGAAGCAGATGATACGCGGAAGGAGAATGCAGATGAAACCGTTTGTATATGTCACAAAACCGGTCCCAAAAGAAATCGAAGAGATGCTCGCCGAACACTGCACATATGAAATTTGGACTTCGCGCGAGCGCATTCCCAGATCGACCCTGCTCGAAAAAATCAAGGAAGCAGACGGTCTTTTAACCTCAGGGACAAAAATCAACCGTGAATTATTATGCAATGCGCCGAAGTTAAAAATCGTCAGCAACAACTCCGTCGGCTATGACAACTTTGACATTGAAGCAATGAAAGAAAAATCGGTTATCGGCACTCACACACCATACATTCTTGACGGCACAGTCGCAGACCTCGCTTTCGGTCTGATCCTTTCCTCAGCGCGGCGAATCGCCGAGCTCGACCGCTACATCCGCGATGGAAAATGGACCAAATCAGAGGATGATGAAAGCTTGTTCGGATGCGATGTCCATCACCGGACGCTCGGCATCATCGGAATGGGACGAATCGGAGAACAAGTCGCCAAACGGGCGGCCTTGGGTTTTGATATGGAAGTGCTCTATTACAGCCGCAGCCGCAAACCCGACACAGAGAAAAAAACCGGCGCGGTTTATACGGGCTTTCATGAATTGTTGGAACGCTCGGATTTCATTGTTCTGATCACACCGCTCACAGATGAGACATACCGCCTTATCGGCGAAGCTGAATTCAAAAAAATGAAACCGTCATCCATTTTCATCAACATCTCCCGCGGCAAAACCGTTGACGAACAAGCGTTGATTCAAGCGCTGAAAGAAGGATGGATTAAAGGAGCCGGACTTGATGTATTTGAAAAGGAGCCGATTGAAAAAGACAATCCGCTCCTAAGCCTTTCCAATGTGACCCTCGTTCCCCACATTGGATCATCCACTCTTGTCACACACGTCAACATGCTGAAAAGCGCCGTCCAAAACCTGATTGACGGTCTTCAGGGCAGACAGCCAAAAGATATAGTCAAAGAACTGAGATGACGCACATTCTTACATTCAGGCCCGGAATGTTTTGCCGAGCTCGCGTCCTAAACCAAAATAGTGTCTAAAAAGATAAATTAAAGGCCCCCATTTTTGAGGATCGATGTGGTGTTCCCCTTTTATAATCGCTTCATGTGCGTGCACATGAAGCACTTTTGTTTCAATGACGGCAAAATACGGTGAATGTTCCGGAATGCGGATATTGACGGCTTCCGCTTCAATTTGAAGCGGACAATCGGCGACTCTGTCAGGTTTCACCGCCAGGGAATCTGCTGCCGTAAATCCGCCGGCTGCAAACTTTTCTTTAAGGTATGTAAAGCCGAGCCGCTTTTTTTCTTCCGGAACGCATCGTTTGCCGGTATAGGAAGCGAGCCGTTCTACATTGCTCCATAAAGATGAATCCGGCACATTGATGACACATCCGGCTTGTCTCTCTAAATTCTCCAATGCTTTGCCGCCGGTGCCGACGCCGAGTACGATCGAATCCCCAAGCGCCCAAGAAGAGGAAAGCGGGCTGAGATTCGTGGAACCGTCTTCGTTCAGCGTGCTGAGCAAAATGACGGGTGTTCCGTAGTATAAAATGCTTGGCTGAATAATTTTGCTGTTTAGATGCATATCGGTCTCCTCCTTTTATGCTTTTATTGTAATTCTCCAATATTTCAATTAACATCGAAGTATCGATTACATTTTAGGAGGAAGTGTCATGACCGTGAATCCGAATATCGCCGAGGTCGCCAAGCTTGTCACCGATCCGTCGCGGGCCGCGATTTTAACCGCATTGCTTGATGACCGGTTTTATACAGCTACCGAGCTGGCCGGATATGCGGGAATCAAACAGCAGACAGCAAGCTTTCACCTTTCCAAACTGCTTGACGCCGAAATGCTGACATGCCGGAAGCAAGGACGGCACCGCTATTACCGGCTCAAAGATGGCAAGGTTGCACAATCGCTGGAAACTCTGCTCAACATAGCCCCCCCTGCTGAAATTCGCTCTTTCCGGCAGTCAGCCGAAGATCGGGCGGTCAGAAAAGCGCGGACATGCTATGATCACTTGGCTGGATCGCTCGGCGTCACACTTGCGGAGCGGCTCGTGGAGATGGGCGTGTTGAAAGAAGAAGAGACGGCTTTTACCGTGACTGAAGCAGGAGAATTATTTTTGAAGGAACTTGGCATCGATGTTGGGGAAGTCAAAAAGAAACGGCGCTCTTTTTGCCATAAATGCCTGGATTGGAGTGAAAGGCGGCATCACATTGCCGGTGCCCTGGGATCCGCACTGCTCGACGCTTTTATCCGCATGGGCTGGATCGAGCGGCGCCCGCGCACACGGGCCGTTGCAGTCACGCCCGCGGGCGCAAAGGAACTTTACCGCCTATTTCACATTTCCATTGAAAAGAACTGATGAAAAGCAGTTGGTTTTTTCTTCAAATCTTGACTGACATTCCGGGAGTCAAATAGGAAACCGCGGCGATCCGTTCCCGTCCTCGGGTTTCATGGAAAATTTACAATACTATAATGATTTCTGAGCATGTTTTGAGGTACAATTCAATATGATTACAGACGGAATAGAAATGAGGAAATGCAGCTGTTCAATCCCATGAAGGCACATTCTTCATGTTTATGCTATAAAGTCTAAAGATGGGGAGGACTTTATCCGTGAAAAAAATATTATCCACACTTGCGCTTGGGATTGTTCTCGCGCTCGGCTTTCTGGCGGGGAACCTTTTTACAAGCTCAGCTGAAGGGCCGCATGCAGAAAAAGGCAGCACCGTTCAGTCAAATGAGGTCATTAATACGTTTGAAGGTGTTGCAGACTATATCGTGAAATACGGCAGGCTGCCTGACAACTTCATCACAAAAGCCGAAGCGGCAAAATTAGGGTGGGACCCGCAAAAAGGCAATCTCGCAGAAGTAGCGCCTGGAAAAAGCATCGGCGGCGATATCTTTCAAAACAGAGAAAAGCTGCTTCCAGATGCGGCCGGACGCGTATGGAGAGAAGCCGACATCAACTATACATCGGGATTCCGGGGGTCAGACCGGATCGTCTATTCCAGCGACAGACTGGTTTATAAAACAACTGACCACTATAAAACGTTTACGAGAATGAGATGATCATATGAAACAAGTCACTTTAAACGGAGACAAGATCACGAGTGTATCAGACCTTCACCAAACATTAAAAGAACAGCTGGAGCTTCCGGACTACTATGGCGAGAACCTTGACGCGCTGTGGGATTGTCTGACCGGCTGGGTCGGCATGCCTTTGCTGATCGAGTGGAAGAATATCGAAAAAAGCCGGATTTACTTGGGCGATCAAGCCGAAGCATATTTGCAGCTTTTTCGCGAAGCCGAAGAAACTCTGGACGGCTTTCAGCTGAAAACAGAAGGATAAAACAGAAAACGAGCGGGCGCTGCAGACAGGCGTCCGCTTATTTAATTGATGCGCGCAGCGGTGCTTCAGTCAAAAAATGCTTGAACGAAAATGGTCTGGAAATCTCCGGCGTTCACATCTTCTTTCGTCAAACCGCTTCCGGTTTGCTTTGTGAAGTGATCCTTCGACAAAATTAACTTTCCGTCCTTTGTCAGCTTGGAAGCGAGCGGGTTTTTATTAAAGGGAGACGCTTCCTCATCGAAAATCGCATCCCGCACGCACGCAAGCGCCGCTTCATCGATTGGCGTCAGCGAAAATGCGTAGCCGGTCTGCCACCCCTCTCCCTTATCCATTTCAAGAAGGTAATCTCCTTTATCTGTCTTTGTTTTCCTGATACGGTAAGCTCCTGTTTTTGAGGTGATGGGTTCACCTGAGAACGGAACGGGGGCAAGCGGCAGGTTGATGCCGAATCCAGTATCAAGCAAATAGGTTTCATCGCTTTCCCGCAGAATAACGGCGACATGCGTTCCCGTCAGCGCCCACGCCTGTTCTTTTGGATTAAAAACCGTCCCGCGAACCATGTGTACGGAAAAGCCGAGCTCTGTCAGCACATGGTAAAGAAAAGCGTTCAAATCATAGCATAAACCGCCTCTTTTATTGTTCAGCAAGGCTTCCGTCAGCCCTGTTTTCGTCATCGAAATCCGTTCGTTTCTTAAAACCGCGCTATTTTCAAAAGGAAACTGTAAAGCCAGCAGCGATAAAAATTCGGGCAAGTCAGCAAATGTCACCTGCTGACCGGGCTTGTATCCAATCCTTTTAAACAGCGAATCAAGCATCGTCGTCATCGGTTATTCTCCTTCCGCTTTGAATCGATGAGAAAAAGCCAAACCTCATAAAGGTTTAGCTTTTTTCTCTTGAACATATGCAGTCAATGCAGCAAGAGCATCTTGTTCATCGGATCCGTCGGCGATCAGCGTGACTTCCGATCCGGAGCTGACAGCTAGGCTCATCAGCCCCATGATGCTTTTGGCATTCACTTTTTTATCTCCCTTTTCCAGAAAAATATCTGATTGAAAACGGTTTGCTTCTTGAACAAACAATGCCGCCGGGCGTGCTTGAAGCCCCGTTTTCAAAAGAATTTCCACTTTTTGTTGAACCATACGATCTCCCCCATTCCCTATTTTAAAGAGACAGATTGTCCTGAACGCAGCTGCTCAGCTATTTCATCCAGTTTCCTAAGCCGGTGATTGATGCCCGATTTGCTGATTTTTCCGCTCGACACCATTTCCCCGAGTTCCTTTAAGGTTACTTCCTGATAATCAATGCGGAGCTGGGCGATTTCCCTCAGCTTTTCCGGTAGCGCATCAAGCCCGATTCTTTCGTCGATCAGCTTAATGTTTTCCACCTGCCGCAGAGAAGCGCCGATCGTTTTGTTTAGATTGGCTGTCTCGCAATTGACGAGCCGGTTGACCGAGTTTCTCATATCTCGCACGATCCGGACGTCTTCAAAGCGGAGCAGCGAATTATGCGCGCCGATCACATTCAAAAACTCGGTAATTTTTTCAGCTTCCTTCAGATACGTGATGTATCCTTTTTTCCGCTCAAGCGTTTTGCTGTTTAAATGAAACTGATTCATGAGCCTGCACAATGAATCATTATGCTCTTTATACAGCGAAAAAATTTCGAGGTGGTAAGAAGATGTCTCGGGATTATTGACAGAACCCCCGGCTAAAAAAGCCCCTCTCATATAAGAACGTTTGCAGCAACGTTTTTTGACTAAGTCTTCCGAGATGTTTCTGGCAATGACAAAGTTGTCTCCGAGTATTTTCAGGTCCTCAAGAATCAGCTTGGCATTTTCGATCAGGCGTACGATGTAGACATTGTTTTTTTTCAGTCTCATTTTCTTTCGAACGAGCAGTTCAACGGAAACATCGTATTGTTTCTTCAGCAATGTGTAAATTCTTCTGGCGATGGCCGCGTTCTCGGTCTGGACGTCGAGAACCACTTTTCGGTTTGAGAAAGACAATGAACCGTTCATCCGAATGAGGGCAGAGAGCTCTGCTTTCGCGCAGCAATCTTTTACTTCAAGGTTTGTAAGTTCTTTTTTCGTTTCCGATGCAAATGACATATTATGGACACCCCCATTCCAAGGCCTGCTATTCTTTTAACAAATCAACAAGTAGCGAAGCGACTTTATGTGTATCATGACGGATCACGCCATTCTCATATGTCACAATCTGATCTTTGATGACCTCAAGCCCCATCGCAGACAGATCATCAATGTTAAACTGGACGGGCTGTGCCTGCTCCTTCGCATAGCGTTCCCGGATATCGTCCGGGATTTCCTCATTGTTGACGAGGATCGTATCGATAAACGGACCGCCCATATGCTGGTTAAGCGCTTTTACATGATCAGCTGCACTGTAGTACAGGGTTTCTCCCGGCTGGGTCATCACATTGCAAATATAAACTATTTTTGCCGGGGCGTTTAATATTTCTTCCCTTATCTTCGGAACGAGAAGATTCGGCAAGATGCTCGTATACAGGCTTCCCGGGCCGAGAATAATCAGATCGGCGCCGCGGATTACATCAATCGTTTCCGGAACGGGTTCGATTTTTTCAGGGGTTAAAAACACCCGTTTAATCCGCTTCCCGTAAGACGGTATCGTCGATTCCCCTGATATGATCTGTCCGTCATCCATTTCCGCATGAAGGACAACACTGGTATTGGCCGCGGGCAGAACCCTTCCCCTCACATTTAAAACTTTGCTCATTTCAGTGACGGCGTGAAAGAAATCACCGGTTATATTCGTCATCGCCGCCAAAATCAAATTTCCCAATGAATGGCCGATTAAATCGCCGCCTTTAGAGAAGCGGTGCTGGAACAGATCTTCAACAAGCGGTTCAACATCAGACAGTGCAGCGAGCACATTTCTGATGTCCCCCGGAGGGGGAATTTTAAGCTCATCGCGCAGCCTCCCCGAGCTTCCGCCGTCATCTGCGACCGTCACAATCGCCGTAATGTCAACCGGATGTTGCTTCAAACCTCTGAGCAATACCGAAAGGCCTGTTCCTCCGCCAAAGATTGCGATTTTTTTCTGATCTGCCATGCTATTTTCTGCTTTTCTTCTCGATGTCCCGGTGAGTAACATGAGTATAGTAGTCCTTTTTATAATAATCGGCAAGGTATTCAGCAAGCGTCACCGAGCGATGCTGTCCGCCTGTGCAGCCAATCGCGATGACTAGCTGGCTTTTACCTTCGCGCTTATATGACGGAAGCATAAAGCTCAGCAGCTCGGTCAGTTTTTCAAGAAACTTTTGCGTTTCGTTCCATTTCATCACATACGAAGATACTTCCTGATCTTTTCCCGTCAGCGGCCTCATGCTGTCGATATAGTACGGATTCGGAAGAAACCTTACGTCGAACACTAGATCCGCATCGATCGGTAATCCGTATTTAAACCCGAATGACATCACATTCACTGTAAAGGTATGTCCATGATCTGCCGCAAAATGCTGGACAATTTTTTCGCGCAGGTCCCTCGGTTTCATATCAGATGTATCATAAATGATTTGAGAGCGGCCTTTCAGCTCTTCGAGAAGCTCCCGTTCCGTTCGGATACCCTCAAGCGGCAGGCCAGTTGTCGCAAGGGGGTGGGACCTTCTTGTCTCTTTATATCTTGAAACGAGAACCAAATCCTTGGCATCTAAAAATAAAATTCGCGGGGTAATCCAAGATGTTTCCCCAATCTCGTCAAGCGCTTCAATCAAGCTGTCAAAAAACTCGCGGCCGCGCAAATCCATAACAAGGGCAACTTTGCTCATTTTTGAACTTGATTCCTTCATCAGCTCCAAAAATTTCGGCAGCAAAGATGGCGGCAGATTATCGACACAGAAAAAACCGAGATCCTCAAAGCTTTGAATCGCCACTGTTTTTCCTGCCCCTGACATTCCGGTTATGATTACAAGCTGTATATCATGGCCTCCATTCGCATTCATGCTTCTCTCCCCCTCTTATGTTTATTCGCCTTGCGGGTCGAGGCGATAGGACAGCAATTCAAAGTCAGGCGTATACGTAAAGGTGCCGTGAAGCAGTCCTTTGCCTTTCAGCATAAAATCCAGAATATGGACGTCTCCCGGCGCCATCGGCAGGCTCCCGACGTCTGCCGCCTGATGCCACTCGATGATGCCTTCTTCCGATTCTTCTACATGTTTGCCTGTATAATGATCGGCGACGAATGTGAACATCATCCATTCAGATACGACCTGATCATTTTCTTTTATGATAAAGGTGAATATCCCTTTCAGCTGCGGGTTCAGCACATACAAGCCCGTCTCTTCGCGGTATTCCCTGATGACGGCGTCCCTGACGGTTTCCCCGCTTTCCATTTTGCCGCCGGGGGCTACCCACCAGCCTCGTCTGGGCTTTTGCAGCAACAGGACTTTATCACCTGAAGTCAGCACACAATTCGTCACTCTTTGCAAAGTCTGTCACCCATCCTTTTATTCCTTCAATTCTTTTCTCTATTATACCGCTTCCTGTCCCCGCTCACAATGAACATGCAGTTCCGCCGCGAAAATCGCTTTTTTCCGGACTGCTTTAAAGCTTTTCCCGGGTAAACCTTAAAGAAACGGCTTTTTCAGCGAATGGAAGCGCTTGCGAAAACCGTTCTTTCATTCTATTTTACAGCAAAAATAGACGTTTCAATATTGAAATTTGAACAACTTGTGAAATTTGTAAAAATTTCTCTTTACGGAAAAATAAAACAAAAAAAGGACACGGATATGATCATCCGTGCCAATAAAATTCATTATAAAAGGGGGTCAATTACTATACCCATCATAACGAATAATTGTTTCACTGGTGTTACAGGGCGGTTAAATCATGATGACGATAAAAATACGTTATTTTACAGCCTTTTCTTTCTCTTTCAGCTCTTCGATATAGTGCTGAACGCTCTGTGCGGCAATGCTTCCGTCGCCTGTTGCTGTTACGATTTGGCGAAGGGTTTTCTCGCGGATATCGCCCGCTGCAAAAATACCTTCAACTTTTGTTTCCATCTGTTCATTTGTCACGATGTAGCCCTCTTCATTTGTAATGCCGAGGTTTTTGAACGGCTCTGAAAGCGGCAGCATGCCGATGTAGATAAAGACGCCGTCAGTCCGGAACTCTTCTTCTTCGCCTGTGACCGTATCGACCAGCGTTACTTTACCGACCTTTCCGTCTTTTTCATGAATTTCCTTGACCGTCTTGTTCCAGAGAAAGTCGACTTTTTCGTTGTCAAACGCGCGCGCCTGTAGGATGCTTTGCGCTCTCAGCTTATCGCGGCGGTGGACGATCGTGACTTTCGAAGCGAAACGGGTTAAGTACACGCCTTCTTCAACAGCGGAGTCCCCTCCTCCGACAACGACGAGCTCTTTGTTTTTAAAGAATGCGCCGTCACAAACCGCACAATAAGATACACCGCGGCCGCCAAGCTCTTTTTCGCCAGGTACGCCGAGCTTCTTATATTCGGCGCCTGCTGTGATGATGACCGCACGCGCTTTAAATTCTTTTGATCCCGCTTTGACGATCTTGTAGTCTCCTTCATCGACGACTTCTTTAATATCGCCATACGCATACTCAGCGCCGAACTTTTTCGCATGTTCAAACATTTTATTTGAAAGCTCTGGTCCCAGAATGCTTTCAAATCCCGGATAGTTTTCGACATCCTCCGTATTGGCCATCTGTCCGCCCGGAACGCCTCTTTCAACCATCAAAGTCGACAGGTTCGCCCTTGACGTATAAACGGCTGCCGTCATTCCCGCAGGACCTGCTCCGATAATAATGACGTCATACATCTTTTCTTCTGACACAATGTTCACTCCTTCATGAATCTTATGCTGTCAAGCAGTCCATTTCTGTTAAATAAGATTCCCTTCTTATATCTTCCTTACCCATATCCTATAAAATATCATGAATAATCGCTATTTTTTTGCTCACATAATAAAACAGGCTGAACAGTGAAGTCCACACCTGTTTCTAAAGATGTTCTTTTAATGTACGTTCATACTTAGAAAGCGTTCCGGGCGAGATATGGAAGATTTTTGCGGTTTCAGCTTTTGTCAGCCGCTCCTGATGCTCGGTCTTCCAAATGTAATAGATCGCCGCGGCAAGCCCGCCGGCATTTTTCAGCTGAAGGCCGTAAGCCCTGATCTGCTGAATGACATGAAAAATCCAAAAGCACATGGCCTCCTGTTCCATCGCTGACTGATCCGCTTGTTCAATCGCTTTCGCAGTTCTGTAAGCAAGAAGCGCGTCTTTTGAATCAACGGCTGCACTGCTTTCCCCGTAAAGCACAAGCCTGACAAACTGATCTTCAAACGGCGTTTTTGCCATCTGTGAATCAAGCACCGCTTTAAGCTGGGCTTTTTCCCCTTTTCTTCCGCTGATATAGTACGCGGCAAGGCGCTCCTCAAGCGGCCGCTGGACAGGTTTCTTTTCCTTCCGTTCTTTCCACGGCTCCATGCGGGCGTCATCCGGATACTCTTCCTGCATCTTTTTCCATACAGACCGGGCAAATTGAGTGCGGCCGGTGTAGTAAGCCGAGCAGGCGAGCCAGTAATAAAAGGTCTCATCCCCTTCAAATCCCATGCGGTAGAGTGATTTCAGCCATTTATAGCCGAGATCGTATCTGCCGACGAGGGATAGCGTGGCGCCGAGCTTATACCTTTGCTCAAACAGCATCGGATAAACATTGGAAAGCTGTTCGGAAAGCGCCTCGACCTTATCGTCCCGTCGTTCATAGTGATAAAAAATGAGAAGATTGCAAAGCGCATGCAGGTTTCCATGGCTTTTTTCCAAGACCGTAAAAATCGTCGTTTTGGCTTTCTGAATGTCTCCGGCATAAAAATATGCCAGTGCAAGGTTGTTGTAAGCTGACCAAAACTCGGGGTAATCGGAAGTGATTTCTTCAAGCATCACGATCGATTCTTGAAGCTGTCCATTTTCCAGCAGTGATTTCGCCCGATCCTGTTTCAGAATCAAGTCGTCCTGATCGAACTGCGAATAGCCCTCATCTTCCTCTCCCATATCCAATAAATCAAGGAGCTCCGCATTTTCCTCGCTGAACTCGCCGTCCGGGTCTTCTTTTAAATAAGTCTCCGCTGCTTTATAGGCTTCGTGAAAAAGGCCGAGGTGCGCATAGTTGTTCGCTTTAAAATAATAACATTCAGTCATTTTTTCGTTGATGTTCGTCAGGATAAAGTCCAAAAGTTCATTTGATTGCTGGTAAAATCCCATTTCAGTGTATATAACCGCAAGTTGGGACAGCATTCCCGTGTTTTCCGGTTCAAGAAAAATCGCTCTCTGAATGAGCTTGCTTGCGCGGGATAAATTGCGTTCTCTATATGCTTTGAGTCCTTTATGATAAAAATATTGCCCATCTTGGAACAGTTGGACAATTCTCGAATCTTTATGGTGTTCAGAAGTGTACTTTCCCACAGATACCCTCCATTTCAAACTATATACCGTGAGTAGTATAACATAGTTTCCAGCAGGCTTAATAGGCCAAAAACAAGTTTCGAGAAAATTCTCTTCATTTTCCACATATGGTTTTTTCACCATTTTATTCCTGACGTTTGGAGCATCGGAGCGCATAGGGCCTTCAGAAGGCTCAAGGTAGGTTTTATATCGGAAGTACGCTTTTTATTTTAACCAGGGCAAAATCTTTTTTTAGCACTAGATGGTGACGAATATATGTTCCCATTGTATGATCATAGAAAGGGGGTTCATCATGTGAAAAAAAGCGGATCAATACAATTGAAGCATTTCTCGGAAGAACATTCAGCTGCACTTCTCGAATTCGAGCTTCCTGAAGAACAGCATCGATTTACCGCGTTGCCGAAAGAGGTTTTAAAACGGACGGACGGTCAGTTTCCAATCGTAATTTTAAGCGAAGGCGAACCTGTCGGATTTTTTATCCTGCATGCGACCGATAGGGTAAAAGACTATTCGGACAACCTGGACGCCATGCTGTTAACGGCGCTATCCATCGACAGAAAGCACCAGGGAAAAGGTTATGCAAAAGAAGGAGTGCTCAAGCTTCCTGCGTTTGTCGCCAAGGAGTTCACCCATTGTCATGAAATTGTGCTGGTTGTGAACGTGAAAAACACCGCGGCCCAGCACCTGTATGTGAAAGCCGGATTTGCAGACACAGGGGAAAGAAAAATGGGACCGATCGGAGAGCAAATCGTGATGAAATTAAACACGGGAAAACACCCAAAAGGCAGTTAGCTTTTTGGGTGTAAGCAATGCGCTTATGATTCAGAGCCTTCATGGCGCTCTTTCAGGACGCCAAGCACATCATCAAGCGGCAGGGACTGCTCCCTCAACAAAACGAGGAGATGGTAAAGAAGGTCAGCCGCTTCCCATTTCAGCTCTTCAGAATCCCGGTTTTTTGCAGCAATAATGACTTCCGCCGCTTCTTCGCCAACCTTCTTCAAAATCTTGTCAACGCCTTCACGGAACAAATATGTCGTATATGCGCCTTCAGGCATTTCAGCCTGCCGTTTGGCAATCACCGTTTCAAGTTCATTGATGATGTCAAAGCGGCCGCCATCAGTCTGTCTGATATGTTCGCCGGGCGAAAAACAGCTATAGCTTCCTGTATGACAGGCCGGTCCCGCCGGTTCGACCAGCACGATGAGCGCATCCTGATCACAGTCAAGCCTGATGTCTATCACACGCTGAATGTTTCCTGACGTCGCTCCCTTATGCCAGAGCTCTCCTCGCGATCTACTGAAAAACCATATCTCCTTCGTTTCCAGCGTTTTTTCAAACGATTCTTTGTTCATATAAGCAAGTGTCAGCACTTCCTTGCTCGCTGCATCCTGGACTATCGCCGGGATCAAGCCGGCTTCATTAAATGTCAACTCGTCTGCCTTGATCATCTTACATTCACCCCGCGCTCTTTTAAATAAGCTTTTACTTCTTTTACAGATGTTTCTTTGTAATGAAAGATAGATGCGGCAAGAGCCGCGTCCGCCCGCCCTTCTGCAAATGCATCATACATGTGGCCCGCATGACCTGCGCCTCCGGATGCAATGACCGGGACTGAAACAGCTTCTGACACAAGCTTTGTGAGCCTGCAGTCAAATCCGTTCTTTTCTCCGTCTGCATCCATGCTTGTCAGCAGGATTTCACCGGCTCCCCGCTGAACGGCTTCCTTCGCCCATGAGACGGCCTCAAGGTCCGTCTTTTTACGTCCGCCGTGTGTATAAACATAATACTGATCAGCTTCCGGATCAAATTTTGCATCAATCGCGACGACAATGCATTGAGAACCGAAAAAGTCAGCGCCTTCCGTTATCAGCTCCGGACGGAGAACGGCAGCCGTATTAACGGAAACTTTGTCGGCGCCGGCCCGCAGGATCGTTTTCATATCATCCAAACGATTGATGCCGCCGCCGACGGTAAACGGGATCGCCAGCTTGGCCGCCACTCTTTCAACGACGTCAACCATCGTTTTTCTCCCCTCGTGGGATGCCGAGATATCGAGAAAAACAAGCTCATCGGCGCCTTCACGATCATATACTTCAGCCAGCTCAACGGGATCGCCGGCATCTTTCAATTCAACAAACTGCACACCTTTGACAACGCGGCCGTCTTTTACGTCCAAACACGGGATAATTCGTTTTGTGATCACTTTGCCGCCACCCTTTCAAGCGCTTCAGCCACGGTAAATTGATTGGTATACAGCGCTTTTCCGACAATGGCGCCAGAGACGCCTTCCACAGTCCGGGAAGCGAGCGCCTCAAGATCGGCGAGAGAGCTGACACCGCCGGAGGCAATGACTTGTTTGCCGGTTGCCCTGGCAAGCTCCACTGTACTGCTGATATTCGGTCCTGACAGCATTCCGTCAGTCGCAATGTCGGTAAAGATAAAAACTTCCGCACCTTCATTCGCAAGCTCGCGGCCAAGCTCTTCCGCTCTAACGGAGGAGGTCTCAAGCCATCCTTCAGTCGAAACAAATCCGTCTCTTGCGTCAAGACCGATTGCGATATGCCGGCCGTAAGCTTTCAGCATGTTTTTGACAAACTCGGGATTTGATACGGCCGAGCTGCCTAAGATCACCCTTTCAACACCTTGCGACAAGTAGTCATATACGTCTTTTTCGGTTCTGATGCCGCCGCCGACTTGCACTTTAACGTTGAGTTCATCAGCAATGTTTATGACGTGTCTGTCGTTCACTTTTTTGCCTTCTCTTGCCCCGTCCAAATCGACAAGATGAATCCAGTCTGCCCCCGCTTCAGCAAACCGGGAAGCCATATCCAGAGGGGAATGACCGTAAATCGTTTCTTTTTCGTAATCTCCCTGGATGAGCCTGACGCATTTGCCGTTTCTCATGTCAATGGCAGGGTATACAGTAAACTCGCTCATTTTTTCACCTTCTGTTCTTGTGTAAGCTGCTTGAAACGCTTTAAAATCGACATGCCGACCGCACTGCTTTTTTCCGGATGGAACTGGGCGCCGTATACATTGCCAAAACCGACGACAGCAGGCACACGCACACCGTATTCGGCGCTGGCAAGCAAAGCTTCCTCTTCGATTCCGCAGACATAATACGAATGAACGAAATACGCATACCCTTCTTTCGTCTTTGGTAAAAGCGGAGAGTCGCGGTGGACCGTGAGAAGATTCCAGCCCATGTGAGGCACTTTTAAGCGATCTCCCGCTTGGTCACGGTCTTTCAGTTTAACGATTTTTCCTTTCAAAAGGCCGAGTCCTTTTGACGCCCCGCGTTCTTCGCTTTCTTCAAATAACAGCTGCATACCGAGGCATATGCCGAGAAGAGGTTTTCCTTCACTTACGGCATCTTGAATAAATGTTTTCAGGCCGGTCTGGCTTAAAGTCTCCATCGCATCCCGAAAAGCGCCGACTCCCGGAAGGATATAGCTGTCCGCTTTCTTAAGTTCATCCGGATGCTCGGAGACGAAATAAGGGGCATCGATCCGTTCAAGCGCTTTAGAGACGCTGTACAGGTTTCCCATTCCGTAATCTATGACACCGATCATTTACAGCATTCCTTTCGTTGACGGAATTCCTTTGACCCGCGGATCGATCAATGTCGCTTCATCAAGCGCACGTCCCAGCGCTTTAAAAATCGCCTCGATCATGTGGTGAGTATTCGTACCGTAATGAACGATGACATGAAGATTCATTCGCGCTTCCAGCGCAAACTTCCACAAAAATTCATGGACAAGCTCTGTATCAAAGGTTCCGACTTTCTGGCTCGGGAATTCGGCTCTGAACTCGAGGTGCGGCCTGTTGCTCAGATCAATCGCAACCTGGGCGAGCGCTTCATCCATCGGCACTATGCTCGAACCGTAGCGTTTGATTCCTTGTTTATCTCCGAGCGCTTCCAAAAGCGCCTGTCCGAGACAAATTCCGATATCTTCCGTCGTATGGTGGTCGTCGATTTCAACATCGCCTTTCGCTTCAACTGAAAGGTCAAACTGCCCGTGTTTTGTAAATAAATCGAGCATATGCGTCATAAACGGGACATCCGTTTGAATATCCGCTTTCCCTTCTCCGTCAATATGAAAGGATAATTTAATATCAGTTTCATTGGTTTTTCTTGCCCGTTCGGCTTTTCTCATCAGTCTTCCTCCCGGTTTCTGGATTCAATTGCTCTTGCATGGGCTTCAAGTCCTTCCAATCTTGCAAAGGCCGCAATGCTCTCGGCATTCTCGCGGAATGCATCCCTGCTGTAGGAAATGATGCTGGAGCGCTTTTGGAAGTCGGTCACATTTAGCGGGCTTGAAAATCTGGCTGTGCCGTTAGTCGGCAGAACATGATTAGGGCCCGCAAAATAATCTCCCACCGGCTCTGAACTGTAGCGGCCCAGGAAAATGGCTCCCGCGTGTTTGATCTGTCCGAGCAGGGCGTCAGGCTGAGCTGTTAAAATTTCCAAATGTTCAGGAGCGAGCTCATTGATGACGGAAACAGCTTCATGCATCGTCTTTGTAACATAGATCAAACCGTGGTTGTCAATCGACTGCCGTGTAATCTCTTTTCTTGGAAGATGTTCGAGCTGTTCGTAAACCTCTTTTAAAACAGATTCGGCAAGCGGCTTTGAGTCGGTGACAAGAATGCTCGCTGCCATCGCATCATGCTCAGCCTGTGAAAGTAGATCAGCAGCGATTTCCCGGTGATTTGCCGTACTGTCAGCGAGAATGGCGATTTCACTTGGGCCCGCGATCATATCAATATCAACCTGGCCGAATACTTCCCGTTTAGCCAAGGCGACGTAAATATTTCCAGGTCCTGTGATTTTATCGACGGGGGAAATGGTTTCTGTTCCGTAAGCCAATGCGGCAATCGCCTGAGCACCGCCCATTTTGTAAATCTCTGTGACGCCAAGCTCAGCGGCAGCTGCCAGCACTCCCGCCGACAATTTGCCGTCTTTTCCCGGAGGTGAGGCAAGGACGATGCGATCGACACCGGCAACAAGCGCCGGAATAACATTCATCAGAACGGATGATGGGTAAGCAGCCGTTCCGCCGGGCACGTACACTCCCGCTGAATCAAGGGGCGTGATTTTCTGGCCGAGCATCGTTCCGTCCTTGCGGTGGTAAAACCATGATGATGCGAGCTGCCGCTCATGATATTCTTTAATGTTAAAAATCGCCGCCCGAATAATCTCGAGATCACGTTCATTGAGCGTGATGTATGCTTCCTTGATTTCCTCTTCAGAAACGCGAAAGTCGGCCACATCCGCTCCGTCAAATTGTCTTGTGAATGCGGAAACAGCTGAATTCCCGTACTTTTTCACTTCATCGATAATGCCGCGGACCGCTTTTCTTTGCTCTTCCGTTCCGGCGTCAATAGTGCGCTTTAGGGAAACCGACGTATTTCCGCTGATGGTTTTGATCTTCATTTTACTTTTTCCCCTTCCACAATAAGAGAAAGTTTTGAAGCCATTTCATCGATGACTGCGTCTTTCATTCGGTAGCTGACAGGATTTACGATGAAACGTGACGTGATGTCGCAAATTTTTTCGGTTTCAACCAGCCCGTTTTCCCTTAAAGTCTGTCCTGTTGATACGATATCAACGATTCGGCCGGCAAGTCCGATCAAGGGAGCGAGTTCAATCGAACCGTTGAGCTTGATGATTTCCACTTGTTCTCCCTGCTCCCTGAAGTAGCTTGACGCGACATTTGGATACTTGGTCGCAACCCGGGGCGCAACGTTGTCGGCCGCCGTCTCTGGCAGGCCGGCTACGGCAAGACGGCATTTGCTGATGTTTAAATCAAGAACCTCGTAGACATCGCGTTCTTCTTCCAGCAGCACATCTTTGCCGGCGATTCCGACATCGGCCACCCCGTGCTCGACATATGTTGTGACATCCATCGGCTTGGCGAGGATAAAGCGAAGGTTCTCTTCAGGCACCTGAATGATCAGTTTTCTCGAATCATCGAATTCTTCAGGGAGCTGATAGCCTGCTTTTCGAAGCATATCGGCAGCTTCTTCAAATATCCGCCCTTTCGGCATCGCAATCGTCAATTCCTTACCCATGCTTCTCTTCCTTTCTGGCCCCGATAAAATAGGTCACGTTTTGAAAAGACTTTGTCATTTGGTCAATATCTCCGATTCCCGCTAAGTCCTGTATAACGACTTTTTTGCCCTTTCTTCGCTCTTCTTCGGCAAATTTGATCGCCTCTTTTCTTTGTTCCGTGCTGAAGATGACGACATCGATTTTTTCTTGCTCTTCCGCCGGCTTCAATGCTTCTAGCAGCCTGTCAGTCCTGATGCCGAAACCGGTTGCCGGAGCGGGTGAGTCGAAGCGGCCGAGAAGCTGGTCGTATCTGCCACCGTTTCCGATCGGAAAGCCGACGTTTTCAGCATAGATTTCAAACAAAACACCCGTATAGTAGCTCATATGGCTGACCATGCCTAAATCAAGCTTAATGTCGTCCGTGCAACCATAGTCGCCGAGTGTCTCCCAAAGCGTCTTCAGTTCTGAAACCGCGCGTTTTCCTTTTTCAGAATCGATGATCGATGCCGCCTTGCCGCACGTTTCAATACCGCCTCTCAGCTCCAAAAGCTCGAGCAGCCTGCTTTTATCAATTGAGGATAAATTGAGGGATTTTACATGCTCCCGGTAGCCGACATAGTTCTTTTCGTATAAATAGCGCCGCAGGACATGAGCCCTTTCTTCATTTCCTAAAACCTCCACAAACAGAGCATCTGAAATTCCGACATGGCCGATCGAGATTTTAAATGAAGTCAGGCCGGCATTTTTAAGCGAAAAAATGACGAGTGCAATCACTTCTGCGTCAGCGCTTGTAGATCCATCGCCGATCAGTTCGACGCCGACTTGCTCAAATTCGGCGGCACGCCCGCCTTCACGCTCCTGTGCCCTGAACACATTTGCAGCATAGCCCACTCTAAGCGGGTGATCATCTTTATGAAGCTTTGAGGCCGCCACCCTTGCGATCGGAGCCGTCATATCAGGTCTTAACACGAGCGTCTGCCCCTCCTGATCAAGGAGTTTAAACAACTGCTGATCCAATATGGCCGACTGCACACCGACCGTATCATAAAATTCAAGGGCCGGTGTCTCCATGAACTGATACCCCCACAAAGCCATCACCTCTGTTAATGAAGAGCGCACCTTTTTCTTCGTTTCGTAAAGCACAGGCAGCGTATCCCGCATGCCATGCGGTTTTTCAAACATAAACATCTACACTTGCACCCCCATAACTGTTTGAAGGAAAATTCCGAATCCTTTAGTTCGCTAATATGATAATATGCTAACAGATAAAAGAATCAAAATCAACAGCCGCTCTTAAAATAGACTCCGGACCGTATGGGAAATGATAACTTTTATGTAATGAACATCTTGATGTTATAATATAAACAATTGCAAATCTTTGCCTTAACCAAACCAGCAAAGGGAAGACAGGAGACTCAGAATGAAATTTTTCAAAACTCTTTTTTTTATTTTTTTCGTAGCAGCTCTTATGACCGCCGTTCTTATACTGTTTTCTAAAGATGCGTTAAGCCCGTTAGCAGAAATGCTGCACAGCAGCCATAAGAATGCTGCTGACAATAAAGAAGTACATCAGCCGCTAGACGTCCCGCTAATCAACCAAATGGACTCGCCGAAGCTTTATAACGGCTGTGAAGTCGCCAGCCTGGCGATGATCTTAAACTACAGCGGATATCATGTCACAAAAAATGAGCTTGCCAATGAGGTGAAAAGAGTGCCTCTGCACTATGAAAGCGGCTTAAAGGGAAATCCTAACGACGGCTTTGTGGGAGATATGGAAAACGGACCCGGACTGAGTGTCTACCATGGCCCGATTTACGATTTGGCCTATTCATACGCAGGTACTAAAGCTGTCGATTTGACGGGAAGTGAGCCGGAGAAAATATATGAACAGCTGAATCAAGGAAGACCGGTTTGGGTTATCACCACTGTTCATTTCAGTCCAGTCAACGATATGGAAACATGGAATACGCCGTCAGGTAAAATCGATGTGACGTACAGCGTTCACAGTGTTGCCGTGACAGGCTATGATGAGGATTACGTTTATTTGAATGATCCGTACGGATATAAAAACAGAAAAACAGACAGAGAAAATTTTGAGAAATCATGGACACAAATGGGCAGTCAGGCGATCGTGATCGCCGCTTAAAAAGGCAGATTAACCCCTGCCTTTTTTAGTTCTTTCAACCCCTATTAAAATAAGCCTCTTTACCCTTTCATCACATCCAAAATACAGAAAAAAACCTCATTGCACGTGTTCAATTTACTGTTTTTTCATAATATTCAAATTATTTGTTTACTTTTCAGCAAGCTCGCATATATGATAGTACCGAAATAGGTGTCTCATCTTATTGCAAAAGGTCTAGAAATTGCTTTCATCTAAGGGAGACAAATCTGTTTTGAACAATATTTCATGAGGAGGATGAAAATGATGAAGAGATTAGCAGGTACGGTTATTTTGTCAGGTTTGCTCGTCTGCGGGTTTGGACAGGCTCTGCCCGAAAAAGCCTCGGCCGCCGAGGTCGTTCACAAAACGATCGTAGTCGAAAAAGGACAAACGTATGACGGGAAAGGCAAGCGGCTGATTGCAGGTCCGGAGCTGGGGGACGGAAGCCAGCGCGAAGATCAAAAACCGATTTTCAAAGTGGAGAATGGCGCAACGCTCAAAAACGTCGTGCTTGGCGCTCCTGCTGCTGACGGTGTTCACACTTATGGTAACGCTTCTATAAGCAATGTTGTTTGGGAAGATGTCGGCGAAGATGCCCTGACTGTCAAAAGCGAAGGAAATGTCACGATTAACGGAGGATCAGCCCGGCTTGCCGCGGACAAAATCTTTCAGATTAATAAAGCGAGTACATTTACCGTGAAAAATTTCACTGCGGATCAAGGAGGCAAATTCATTCGCCAGCTCGGAGGCTCGACATTTAAGGCAGTGGTCAATATTGATAACTGCACGATTACAAACATGAAAGAGGCCATCTTCAGAACCGACAGCAGTACAAGTTCCGTTACGATGACAAATACAAGGTACTCAAAAGTCGGAAAGAAGTGGATCGGTGTGAAGCATATTACGGAAAGGAACAATCATGAATTTTAACTTTGATTGCAAATAAAGGCCCCCGTTCTTTATTCAGCGGGGGGCTCCAACCTTTTTTCCATTTCTTCTTTTGTATAGATCAGCCGCATCGGATTGCCGCCGACAAAAGCGCCCGGAGGCACATCTTTATGAACGAGCGTACCGGCGGAAATGACGGCGCCGTCTCCGATTTCGACGCCTGGAAGGATCGTCGTATTGGCTCCGATCATGACTTCATCGCCGATGACAACCTCGCCGAGCCGATATTCTTTTATTAAATACTCGTGCGCCAAAATGGTCGTATTGTAGCCGATCACGGTGTTACGCCCGACGGAGATCTTTTCAGGAAACATGATATCCGGCATGACCATTAAAGCAAATGAGCATTTCTCTCCGATTTTCATCCGCAAAAACGTCCGGTACATCCAATTTTTCATCCCAAGAAACGGCGTATAGCGCGCTGCCTGAATGACGATAAAGTTTTTGACCACTTTAAAAAATGGAACCGTCTGATAGATGTGCCATAAGGAATTGGCGCCGGACACCGGATAGCGCTTCGTTTTTCTCAAGCTTTCTCCACCTCAAGAATGCGAAGGAGATCGCTCATTTGCTGGAGCATAAAATCAGGCTCGTGTTTAGCCAGGCTTTCTTCTCCTTTAATCGTCCACGCAACGCCTGCTGTTTTCGTTCCGGCGTTCTTCCCTGCTAATATATCGTGGTAATTATCACCGATCATGATGGCTTCTTCCGGACGGCTGCCAAGCTTGGAAAGGGCGAGCAAAACAGGCTCGGGATCTGGTTTCGGCTGCTTGACGTCATCCAGCGTCACAACCGTCTCGAAAAAGGCATCAAGCCCCGTCAGTTTAAGCCCCATGATAACGGTGTCCCGCAGCTTTGTCGTGACAATCCCGAGCTTATACCCTTCTTCCGCGAGGCTTTCCAACGTCTCGTAAACCGTCTCATACTCGGTTACCAGTTCATCATGCATCTGATGATTAAATGTCCGGTACATGGTGATCATTTCTTCAGCCTTATCCTTTTGAATGCTTGAGAACGTTTCATAAAGGGAAGGTCCGATGAAAGCAAGGACATCCTCCCGTTTATAGCGTCCCGGTGCATAATGGTCGAGCGTGTGCAAAAATGAGGCGATGATCAGCTCATTTGTATTGATGAGCGTTCCATCCAAATCAAATAAAACCGTATTAACTTTCATACAAAGCTTCCTTTCTGCGAACGGAATAACCCGGCTTTCTCCAGATGCGCGAAATCGCGATCGTCAGCAGAATCGCGGTTACAAGCCTGATCAACAAAAGAGGCCAGACCGGAATGCCGAGTGGGATAAATACCAATGTGTCTTCCACAACCGCGTGACAGGCAACGAGAAAAATAAACGCGAGCGTTACATCTCTTTTGCTGACGCCGTCTTCTTCGACCGCTTTGATCATAACGCCGGCCCCATATGCAAGGCCGATCGTCAGCCCGGCAACCATCGTCATTGAGGTGTTCTCTTTCATGCCGAGCATTCTCGTCAGCGGTGCAAACCACTTTGAAAAAGTATGCAGCCAGCCAAGGTCTCTCATATATTGAATGATGATCATCAGCGGTATCACGATGGCTGCAAGCTGAAGGACACCAAGACCCGCCTTGGTGACGGCTTCAAGCGCAATTTCAAGCCAGCCGGAAGGAGCGGTGCTTTTCGCAGAGATCAAGCCGTATTTAGCCGCATCCTGACCGCCGTGCCAGACAAGGTTAATGATAAAGGCCGAAAAAACGGCGAGGCCGATGCGCACAAGCAAAATAAGCCATATTTTAATTCCGACCCTTGATGCAACGGTCGATTCGATAATCAAATTGTGGCAAAACGACAGCATCACCGCTAAAATAAACACTTCTTTAACTGTCAAATCAAGCGTTAAAATCCCCGCAATTCCGGCATACAAGTTCAGCATGTTGCCGAGCACAAGCGGTATCGCCGCTTCCCCTGACAACCCGAAAATTCCCATCGCCGGCGTGATCAGTTTGATCAACCAGTCCATCACCGGTGTGTGCTGAAGCATGCTGACAATCAGCGTGACAGGAAAAATCACTTTTCCGAGTGTCCACGTCGTTTTCAGTCCCGCCACAGCACCGGCTTTTAAAGTTCCCTTCATTGCTGTCTCCCCTTTGTAAAATCGCTACATCTCCTGATACCGTTTAATCTCTCGCCCTTTGAAACGTCTGTAGGCTATCAGCGCAGCCGCACTGAGGATCAGGACGATTGAAATCACCTGGGCGATGCGAAGGTTCGCCGTCAGCATCAGACTGTCCGTTCTCAGGCCTTCGATATAGTAGCGTCCCATCGAATACCAAATGACATAGATTAAGAACAGCTCGCCTCGCTTTAAATTCGCTTTTCTTAAAAGAAGCAGAACGACGACTCCCGTGAAGCTCCACAGCGATTCATACAAAAAGGTAGGCTGGTAGTACTGCCCGTCGATGTACATTTGATTGATGATAAAATCAGGCAGGTGGAGGTTTTCTAAAAACGCTCTTGACACCGCCTCACCGTGCGCTTCCTGGTTCATAAAGTTTCCCCAGCGGCCGATCGCCTGACCGAGCAGGATGCTTGGAGCAGCAATATCAGCCAGCTTCCAAAACGAAAGCCCTTTGACCTTCGCATAAATGATTCCCGTCAGTACGGCGCCGATCAGTCCGCCGTGGATCGCAAGGCCGCCGTTCCATATTTGAATAATCTGGTCCGGGTGTTCACTGTAATAGCCCCATTGAAAAATGACATAGTATGCCCTTGCACATAAAATCGCAATCGGGATCGCAAAAAGCACCAAATCGACAAAGGTGTCCTTATGCAGCCCCCTCCGTTCGCCTTCCCTGACCGCCAGCCACAAGCCCAGCAAAGCGCCAAGGCCGATGATAATGCCGTACCAATGGACAGCAATCGGCCCCAGGTGAAAAGCAATCGGATTTAAAGGTTCAATCGTTTCATTCATATTGTCAGCTCCTATTCTTCAAGCTCACCATCTTCAATCACATCCGCAAGCTTATGGGTAAATTGCTCAGCGGCATTCAGACCCATTCTCTTTAGTCTGAAGTTCATTGCGGCCACTTCGATGATGACGGCAAGATTTCTTCCCGGACGAACCGGAATTGTCAGCTTCGGAACGTCTGTATCAATAATTTTCATTGTATCTTCTTCAAGCCCTAAGCGGTCATACTGCTTTCCTTGCTCCCAAAGCTCCAGACTCATGACAAGAGTAATCCGCTTAAAGCTTCTGACCGCCCCCGCGCCAAATAACGTCATGACATTGATAATGCCAAGGCCTCTGATTTCCAGGAGATGCTCAATTAATTCAGGCGCGCTTCCGATCAATGTATCCTGGTCTTCCTGTCTGATCTCAACGCAGTCATCCGCCACAAGGCGATGGCCTCTTTTGACAAGCTCCAAAGCCGTTTCGCTTTTTCCAACGCCGCTCTTTCCGATAATGAGCACCCCGACGCCGTAAACATCGACGAGGACGCCGTGAATCGCAGTTGTCGGAGCCAGCTGGCTTTCAAGAAAATTCGTCAGACGGCTTGTCAGGCGCGTCGTCTTTAACGGGGATCGAAGCACAGGCACGCCGTTTTCTTCGGAAGCCTCGATGAGTTCAGGCGGAATCGGCAAATCACGGGAAAGGATGATCGCCGGTGTAATTTCCGTGCATAACGACAGCATCCGCTGCTTTTTTTCTTCCTCTGGAAGCTTTTCAAAAAAGGTAATCTCGGTCTTCCCAAGCAGCTGAACCCTCTCTTTTGGATAGTATGTAAAATAACCAGCCATTTCAAGGCCCGGTCTTGATAAATCGCTCATCGTAATCGGGCGGTTGATCCCTTCTTCTCCGCTGATGAGCTCAAGCTTAAATTTATCCATCACATCTTTTGTTCGAACTTTCGGCACGATTGATGCACCCTCCTCTTCTCAGATGAAGAACTAGACATTCAGCTTTATTCTATCACTTTCAAAATGAACCTAAAACATTTTTTGAAAATGGCCCCCCTTGACACTTCGGTGAAGTCTTCTTTTCCTGGGCTTTCTTTCAAAGCGAAAAATCAGTAGTATGTAAAGAGGAACGCGAAAAGGAAGTGAAGAACCGTTGAAATACAATATCCATGATACCACCGTGCTGAACGAAGACATTTTGACCCCGGAAGAAAAAGAGACATGGGTTCTTTATATGAAAGTACTGACCGCTGCCGGCCTGGGGGATGTCTCCGAATGGATGAAGCTCGATCTCAGCATGCCGCAAATGAAGGTTTTAATGCTTCTGAACAACCACGGCACACTGAAAGTCTCTGAAATCGCTGAAAAAATGGGCGCTTCCCTTTCAAATATGACCGGACTGCTCAGCCGCCTTGAACAAGCGAACTTCATCAAAAGAACACATTCCGAGCAAGATCGGAGAACGATTGTTGTTGAACTAACCGAAGATGCAAAGGGGATTTTTCGAAGCCTTTACAAAAAGGGCCACGAAAAGCTCAAAAAGGCGCTCCAGAAACTGAACGAACAGGAAAAAACCAAAGTGAATGAAGGCCTTACCATTCTTGAAAAAGCGTTAAAAGCTGACGATGAATAGACAAGCTGCCCGGAAAACGGCGCAGCTTTTTTTGTTGAAAAATTTCTTTTGACAAAATGTGTTTTTTTAAGGATGATTAAAATAGTTCACTCAAAGTGTATTATTCATTTTGAATTAATAAAAAAGGAGGATATATGGTGTGAACCAAAAGTGGGCCGTATTATTATTTACGATCGGCGTGTTTATGGCTGCTTTAGACAATGGCATCATTTCAGCCGCGTTGACGACAATCAACGATTCTTTTCAAGTATCCCCCTCATGGGGAGCTTGGGGCATCACACTTTATACGCTCGGTTTGGCAGTCAGCGTCCCGATCGTCGGAAAGCTGTCTGACCGGTATGGACGCAAAAAGCTGTTTATCATCGAAGTCTTGCTGTTTGGCGCCGGTTCGCTGCTGGTTGCATTGAGCCAAAACTTCCCGATGTTTTTATTGGCAAGGCTGATTCAGTCGCTTGGCGGCGGCGGAATCTTTATTATCGGAAGCTCGCATATTCTCACTGCGCTGCCTAAAGAAAAACAGGGAACCGCACTGGGGCTTTTAGGTGCGATGAACGGCATCGCGGCAGTGCTCGGTCCAAATATCGGCAGCTTTATTTTGGATATGACCGGAAGCTGGCACTGGCTGTTTTTGATCAACCTTCCGATTGCCGCAGTCCTGATCATTCTAAGCATTCCATTGAAGAAAGAAACAAAAGGCGGAACACAGAAGCCGCTCGATCTGGCCGGAACTGTGCTGCTGTCTCTTGCGATTTTAGCTGTGATGTACGGAATAACGAATATAAACGGACAGCACATGTCTGCCGTCCTGTCCGATCCAAAGGTTTATTGTTTTCTTCTGATCGGCTGCGCGCTGTTTGCAGGACTCATCTTTTATGAAAAACGCATAGAACTGAAAGGCGGCGACCCGATACTTGCCTACAGCTTATTAAAAAACAAGGTGTTTCAATGGACGCTTTTTATCGGATTTTTATCCGGCGGACTCTTGGCAGCCGTTATTTTCATTCCTGCATATGCGGAACAATATTTGCATGTCGCTCCTGAAAAAGCGGGGTATTGGATGACGCCTCTGGCGCTGGCTTCAGGAATAGGAGCAGGGCTCGGCGGAATGCTCGCCGATCGGAAAGGACCGGTAAAGGCAGCATGGCTCTCGGGAATCATTTCGTTCGCCGGGTTTTTACTCTTATCCGTCTGGGTGACAGAGAAGTGGGAATTTGTTTTGGCAAGCATTATCGCAGGGGTCGGTTTTGGTTTTCTGTTAGGCGCGCCGTTAAATATGCTTGTATCAGAGGCAGCAAAACAGGATTACGGGACAGCGCTCGGCACATTATCACTCGTCAGGCAGATGGGAATGACCTTGGCGCCCGCTTTGTATGCAGGATATATAACGGCCGGCTACGAAAATATCGGCACACATATCAAACAAAAACTGAATGATGCAGGGATGCCGATAAAAGAATTTACAGGCGGTGAGTCGGACGTAGCACGTCTGAACGAATCACTCAGCCAGCTTCCCGACCCAAAAGTCAAGGACATTATAAGCGAAGCGATCCATGAAAGTGTAGGAACGGGGTTTTTTAACCTCTACTTCACAGCCGCCGTCCTTTCCCTTGCCGTCATCGCTTCTGTCAGCATTTTATCGCTTTACAGAAAAAAACAAACCGACACGGCAACCCGTCTGAAAAAAGATGTGACAAACTAAAAAGCATTTGCTCCCCTTAGGAAAACAAATGCTTTTTACGTTCACAAATGAATACCGCAGCCAGCCAAAAGCCGATTACAGCAATTGGGGGATTTTTCATACCTGACGGCTCAAGTTTCGCTTGCTTTAACTTTATGCCGGCCGGCGGGGGGCTCCCCGACAATTGCCACAGAGCTGAGCCCACCCCGGCGGTTTGATCTATCAAAAAGGATTTCATGCCGTCATCTTTTGTCGTCAATTTCCACATCTGAGACCTGCTTTTGCCGCCGTAATGGTCAGAAGCTGCGGCGTACCAGAAATAGGTTGTGTTCGGCTGTAAATCCTTCCATGTCACTGAAGCCGTCTTTCCGCTTTTCACCGTTTTTGCTTTCCCAATTTCCTTGTTCGAAAAGACATTCAGCTCAAAATAATCGGTTTTAACCTTTTTCTTCCGTGGTTTCAGATCCGTTTTGATGTTGAACTCGTCTTTCGGGCCGAATTGGTGCGGATCATAAAAATTATAGTCGTCAAGATATGGCGAATACGTTTTGACATGGATCGTGTCATGCTTCGGATCTACATGAAGAATTCTTAAATAACCTTGGCCTCCTTCAGGACCGCCCTGATAGTCGGCAAGCATTTGATACACCTTGCGATCCGTCTTGCCGTCCCCGTTATCATCAAGCCTGTCGACTTTTAAGTTGGAGCTGTGATAGTGGCCGCTCAACACGGCGATCACATTCGGATTCCGCTTGATGATCTGTTCAAATATTTTCTCCCCGATTGGACTTCTGCTTCCGCTGACAAGCAAAAACTCGTGAAATGACAAAATCGCTTTTCGGTCGGGATGGCGTTTCAGAACATCATCTATCCACTGCAGTTCTTTTTTTCCGATTCCCCACCCCATCGATACCATGATATAGTCGTTTCCCCCGCTGGAGATGAGATCGTAATGCCCTTTGTTATTCTGATAAGACCCGCCGTAATGCGGTTTTTGTTTAAAACGTCTTTCCCCGAAATACCTGCCGAATTTCAAATAAGACCGGTCTTTATGGCTGACATCGTGATTGCCCGCCAGCACGCCGTATGGAACTTGATGGTCGTCGAGAACTTTCATGAACTGGTCGGCGCGCTTCCATTGCAGCGGCTGATCCGCTTCATCCACAAGATCCCCCGTATGAAAGACGTACTGAATGTTCAGCTTGTCCTTTTGTTCGGCGATCCACTTGACCTGACGTTCAAAAATGTGCGGATAGCTTTCCGAATAATATTGCGTATCAGACATCCACACAAATGTATAGTCATTTTGCGAAAGCTGAATTTGATCCTGAATGATGATGCTCGCCTTGGATTGACGGATATAATCTGCAGCTTTTATGCTTCCTTTGAGGGTGAAAGGTTTGTCATCCTTTGCAACATGGAATGTCAGCGTCTCCCACCTCTTGCTCGTCCAATTCCAAGCGAACATGGAGACTTTTCTGCCGGGAAGCGAACTGCCTCGCCACCGCACTTCCACCTTGTCGTTCGGCCCCGTATTTTCATCCACTTTGACATCAAAGCGATGGTACGGAAACTTTGTTGTTGATGACGTTTCAAAACCTTTTCCGTCAGGTGCGGACATGCCGCTGCGCTCTTCTTTTGTCAGCGCCTTTTCCCCTCTGACCGCAAAGCTTTGCGGAGGTTCCGTCCCGCTTTCGTTCGCTGACACGTAAACGTGCTCTTCGTCTTTTACAGTGTACTGAAACCCTTGATGGAATGACACTTTCATCTTATCTTTGGTCGGGTCCTTGACGCGAACGGCCAGCTTAGCTTGTGTGCTGCCGGGGGCATTTTTGACCTGGGCTGGCTTGTCCGGCTTTTCCTCTTTAATATAAAATGCCTTTTTCACGATTGACAGGTTGCCGGCGCTGTCCTCCGCTTTTATTTTCAGTTCGTGCTTTCCCGCATCCAGGCCGGCAGAAGATATAAAATAGGGAAGCGCTATTTTTTTGCCGTCAAGAACGGCTTTTATGCTTTTCACACCGCTCCATTTATCGTGTGCAGCCGCATTGATCTCAAACGATCCTTTATACGTCCTGCCGTCTTTTAATGACGTTTTGATCTCAGGGCCTGTATTATCAACCGTCACCCTGCGGATGAGCCTTTCTTCGCCATTCTCCGCTTCAACGATGTGCGGCCCTTCATCCCAGGCCTGTGTATGCCATTGACTGGCAAGCGATGTAAACTTGGCTTCCGGAATCGAAAAACGGAATTCATACCATTCGCGCGCCCCTGGACCGTCGCCGGCCGGAAGCTCAGCTTTCGAATCGTCGTACTGCTCATCGCGAATGATGGTCCCATCCGCTAAGATAAGACGGGGATTCTTGAGGACAAAATCATCCCTGTTTTCTTCTGCAGATTGTTCAAATGGGGTTGACTTCGTGCCTGAACGAACTTTAATCGCAAACGGCTTTCCTTTTTTAAATTCCTCCGGAGAAACCGGAACCGTAATGGTCGTATACCGGCGGCGCGAATCGTCAAAAACTTTTTGAACCCTTCTGCCGATCGTTACAGCATTTTTAAAATACAGATTTGTTTGATTGACATCGAATGCAAAGTAGGCTTTTTTTTCAAGCGCTGATTCACCTTTTTTTTGTTCAATTCCGTCAATCCGAATTGTCGTTTCAAAAGGCGGCTTTTCTGCTGTGGCTTTCAACAGCATTTTTCCGGAAACGGTTCCGCCTTCGCTTACATTCAGCCTGAGCCCCTTTAAAATCCGCTGTTCAAGCGGTATCGTTTTCTTTTCAGTCGCCGTAACATTTGATCCATCGCCGGCCCGCATATAGTATTCCACTTTTTCTTTGCCAATGAGCTCGGCAAAATAGATATTGTGGCGGTACAAACCGTCATTGCGGCTTTTTTCAACACGGACTTCAGTAAACGGCTCATCATCATTCATACGGTAGAAAAACTGCGCCTGTTTCACTTGCCGATTGTCTTTCATGTCAGCTAAGAGCTGAATCGTTTCACCCGGTTTGACCGCTTGATGATCCGTCATATCATGGATCGCCGGCTTTTCTCTGTCAGGCATGACCGTCACCGTCTGTGAAGGAACCTGCGCCTTCAGGAGCGAACCAGGAGACGGTGTTTCTTCCCCGGCCGATATCATTTTCATATGCTTCGTTCCATCCAGCGGATATCGATAAAGAAGCGCTTTATTTTTAGTGACATCAGTTTTATCCGGCTTGCTTTGATAACGGGCAGATGCGACCTCTTCCCCGCTGTTTGTGCAGATAATCACCTCTCTCGGCGCCGTATTCGCTAGGCCGCTCCCTTTGAGAACAGAAAGCGTTTTGCCTTCACGAAGGTGAACACCGTAATGCTGATTGAAGTCATCTTCCGTCAAATGTCCGTTTGAGCGGTTTTTCACCCAAAACACGTGTGTTTGACCGGAAGGAATCGCCACATCATCGCGTTCAAAAGGCCAGACGGTGTCTGATTCCTTGCCCTTTTCAGGATGCCTGTATTTCATTTTGTAATTGTTCAGATGAACAACTTTATTGGTATTGTTATAAACTTCAATAAATTCATAGCCGTCCTTTGCACCGGTGTTTGACGTGTCGACAGCCATTTCCGTGATCAACAGCTCCGGAAGCTTTTGTGTATCCGTACGTACGCCTTTCAGGGCGACAGTATACACATCCGTCTTCACAGAGGAACGACCGGCCTGAGCCTCAATGTAATACTGGACTTTGTCGGATGCTATGGATTCGCTTTCCAACTTGGCAATATAGCCGTTCTGTTTGCCCGGCTCTACTTCCATCGGAATCCCCCGATACGGCAATTCGGCATGCTGCTTGTAATACAGAATGACCGTGTCAGCGGCCGCCTCCGCGGAAAAATACAAGTCGTCTCCTTTTTTTACTTGTTCAATAGAAGTATGCCTGATGGCCGGTGAACTAAGCTGAATGTGCTCTTTTTCCGCCGCGGACGATATCGGCATCTGTAAGGCAAAAAGTAAAACTGCGGCCAGAAACAAAAGGGTTTGGCGATTTCTGTACTTTTTCATCGTCTACCTCCCTTTCGTATTTTGCCTTTACAGATCATTTTTATGAAAGAGACATCCGTGCAAAAAAAAGAAGCCTGATGAATCATCAGACTTCAACTTATTTTTTGGACATCGGTTCGATAATTGCTTTTTGTATGAGCAAGTGGAAAACCGACAGGACGATCGACGCAAAAATGGCTGTCCCAAAGCCGTCCAGGTCAAAACTGTCCCCCATAATGGATGCGGTCATATAAAGAGTAATCGCATTGATGATAAACAAAAATAAACCTAACGTAATCACCGTGACAGGCAGCGTCAAAATCACCAGCACCGGCTTCACAAACATATTTAAGATCGATAAAATCAAGCTTGCCGTGATGGCTGCCCCGATGCTTCTGACGTGAACCGAATCAAAGTAACCGGCAATAACGATTAATAATAAGGCATTGACAAGAACGTTTATGATCCATTTCATCATCTGTCGACGTCCCCTTCATTTGGCACTAGGAATACCCAGACAATATAAATCAGCAGAACGGGAACTCCGGTCGAAAATATAAATAATAGAACCGTAATGATTCTCAGCAATGACGCATCCATATTTAAATACTCAGCAAGACCCCCGACGACCCCGGCAATCTTTCTGTCTGTTTCGGATCGAAATAGCCTTTTCATTGTATCACTCCTGTGTATGGTTTAAATGGATCGATCCTGTCTTCGATTCCAAAAAAACAGTCATGCTATGATCATGATTTTGATTTGCTTTTAGATACATTTCTTTCTGGATTGTCTCGTTTTTTTCTTTTAAAATTTCCGCATCTGACAGATCATGAGACAAAGAACCGAGATTGCTTTTCAGCTCCGCTGTCACAGCGCAGTCCCGGGGAACATTCAGCTCTACGCTTCCAGTCGTTGTTTTCACGTATGCCGTCCGGCAGTGCGGATTTTTGACTGTTGCAGCAATATTACCGTTAAAGCTCTGCAGGTCAAGTGCATCGCATGAACCTTTAAGATCGATCAATCCATTGATGGTTTCCGCTTCAATCTCTCCGCAAGTATGGTCGGCGAGTTTGATTTGCCCATTTGCAGTTTCCAATGAAGCTTTTCCTGCCGTGAGAGCAGAGAACGACAGCACGCCGTTCGTCGTTTTGGCGGACAGCTCTTTTACGTTTAAATGTTCCCCTCTGACCGGGCCGTTAAACAGCTTAAAGCGGATTTTGCCGTACTCTTTGTCCGGTATATAGACGGTAAGGTTGGTCTTCATTGTTTTTTTCTCCGTGCGGATCGTGAACTTATCGCCTTCCACACCGCAGTCGATATGCTGGAGAAAAGCCTGCCTTGCTTCATCCTGATTTTCGGCGCGGTACACTTTTGCCTGGCATTCGACTCTGATGTCGGAATCGTTCCATGGTACAAGGTTGACGCTGCCGTTGGCAAGCTGAATATCCAGAGTCGAAAAATCGGAGTCTTTGAACTGGAATATATGCTGAACCTCGAACGAGTGCCCGAAATTCAAATCCAGGTCTGCTTCTTTCACTTTTTTTACAGCGGTATCAATCCATTCGAACAGTTTGGAACCGATTGAAGGCTTCGGTTCTTTTTTCTTTTCGCTGTAGAAGTCTTCCGCATCAATGACATTTTCAGACAGAGCTGTCACCTTGCTCTCCGTTTCTCTGTAGTCTTCTTCAAGTTTTTCGATCAGGATCAGCGCCTCTTTCGCAGACAGTTTTCCTTCCTCGACCAATTTTAAAATTCGCTCTTTCTCATGCTTCATGAAAAGCTCCCCCGTTCTCCTTCTTTTAGGCCTGAGTCAGCATTTTAATCCCTTGAACAACGTTCCAGACCACAATAATCAAGCTGATGATCCCGAAAAAAACAAAACCTCCGACCATGAAAATGACCGCCAAATAACCGCCGTCATTAAAGATAAGTGAACCGCTGATCGCGCCTGCTGCCAATATGACTACGCTTATAAACGGAATAATATGCGAAATAAGCGAACGCATCGCATGCTTTTTCGTTTCTTGATCATCTGTTATAAAATACGCAGCGATTGGCAAAATAAGCGGGGCAAAAAAAACGCTAAAATAACAAATTGCAGAAATCAGTGCGTTGTTTCTCGTCATGCAAAACACTCCTTATCGATGTAAAGCGTTCTTGTGAGTCTAATGTACAGTGACCTTATACTCAGTTTACGTGTATCTTGGCCTTTAGGTTTCATTTTCATTCGATCGGCGTGCGTCAAACTTCGCGAATTGATTTTTTTAGATTTTATGAATAGATTCTTTTTTTATAACCCTTTAAAATATGTGGCAAAGCCAAAGAAAAGGAGCGAGCGTTATGAAACAGAAATCGGAAGTACATGCCTCATCCGCCTCCCAGCTTCTTAGTCTGATTCAGGAACAAAAAAGGATGAATCAGGAGATCGTGAACCGATTGGAAGCGATCAACTCCGCTCCTCCGCTTTCCAGCGAAATCCGCTATTTAAAGGTTCTGCTGAACAGCAGCAGCACCCACATTTTAAACAGTATGATTGAAGCGGCCAAACACATCAGCCGGACTGAGCGTTAAACGTTCTCACGAAGTTCGTTTGATATTTCAACCAGATTTCCGTCGGGATCTCTGATATACACCGAAACGATCGGTCCTTCAGCGCCCGTCCGCTCTGCGGGGCCTTCTTCAATCTGAATGGACAGCCCTTCCAGATGACGGATCACATCATCAATGCCTGTATTTGTGATGAAACACAGGTCCAGGGAGCCGGGCACCGGGTGCTGTGCCTTCGGCTCAAATTCTTTTCCGGCCTCGTGGAGGTTTATTTTTTGCCTGCCGAATGTCAGCGCTTTTCTTCCTTCTCTAAAAGTGACCGCATCCATCCCCAACACACGGCTGTAAAATTCGCATGTCGCTTCAATGTCTTTGACCGTCAGGACCAGATGATCAATCCGATCGATCTTCATCACCACATCCCCCTTTATGGTTTGTTTTTTACGTTATAACAGCTATTGAATAAAAGAGCAATGAAAATCTTTTGAACAAAGCTTGCCGCTGATCATTCGGCCATTGAAAAAGCTGCCGACGTGAGATCGGCAGCATGTTATTTACGGTCTGACAGCTTCTTTTTCCTGAAGCCGCTTTTTCATTCTGTTTTTGTCGCGTTCAATGATCGGTTTTAAATAATGGCCGGTATATGACCCTTCAACTTTCATGACTTCTTCGGGCGGTCCGGAGGCCACGATCGTCCCCCCGCCGTCTCCGCCTTCAGGGCCCAAATCGATCAAATAATCAGCTGCTTTTATAATATCGAGATTGTGTTCGATTACAAGCACGGTATCTCCGTTATCGACCAGGCGCTGCAGAACGGCCAAAAGCCTTGCGATATCATCGACATGCAGTCCTGTCGTCGGCTCGTCCAAGATATAGAGTGATCTTCCCGTTGAACGGCGATGAAGTTCAGATGCCAATTTGACCCGCTGCGCTTCTCCCCCGGAAAGCGTTGTAGCCGGCTGTCCGAGCGTAATATAGCCAAGCCCGACATCATAGAGGGTCTGCAGCTTGCGCTTGATTTTCGGGATGTTCTCAAAAAATTGAACGGCATTTTCGACCGTCATCTCAAGCACGTCAGAAATGTTTTTACCTTTGTATGTGACCTGAAGCGTTTCACGGTTGTATCTCTTTCCGTGGCATACCTCACAAGGAACGTATACATCGGGCAGGAAGTGCATCTCGATTTTGATAATTCCGTCGCCTTTGCAGGCTTCACAGCGTCCGCCTTTGACGTTAAAGCTGAAGCGCCCTTTTTTGTATCCTCTGACTTTCGCTTCATTCGTCTGGGCAAACACGTCACGGATGTCATCGAACACGCCGGTATATGTGGCCGGGTTTGACCTCGGCGTCCGGCCGATCGGAGACTGGTCGATGTCGATCACTTTATCGAGGTGTTCGATTCCTTTTATTTCTTTGTACTCTCCCGGTTTTGCCTTCGCCCGATGCAGCTTCTGAGCCAGCGTTTTGTGGAGAATTTCATTGACGAGCGTGCTTTTCCCTGATCCCGATACCCCGGTGACAGCTGTGAACACGCCGAGCGGAAACTTCACGGAAACATTTTTCAAGTTGTTTTCCTTTGCGCCTTTTACCTCGATAAAACGGTTGTCAGGCTTCCTTCTCTCGGCAGGAAGAGGAATGAATTTTTTCCCTGAGAGGTACTGCCCTGTCAGCGATTGATCATCGTTCATCACTTCTTCCGGTGTTCCGGCGGAGATCACTTCTCCCCCGTGTACGCCCGCGCCGGGTCCGATATCAATTAAATAGTCGGCGGCAAGCATCGTATCCTCGTCATGCTCGACGACGATCAAGGTGTTTCCGATATCCCTCATGTTTTTGAGCGTATCAATCAGGCGGTCATTATCGCGCTGATGAAGACCGATTGACGGCTCATCAAGAATGTAGAGGACACCGGTCAGCCTTGAGCCGATTTGCGTTGCAAGCCTGATCCGCTGCGCTTCTCCTCCCGACAGAGTGCCGGCTGCGCGGCTGAGCGTCAAATAGTCAAGCCCGACATTGTTCAAAAACCCAAGGCGCTCTTCAATCTCCCGCAAAATGAGGTTGGCGATCTTCATGTCTTTTTCCGAAAGTTCAAGTTCACAGAAAAATTGAAGGGCGTTAGAAACCGACATTTCGGTTATCTTGCCGATGTGAAGGCCGTTTATCAGCACGGCGAGGGATTCCTTTTTCAGACGGTAGCCTTTGCATGAAGGGCACGGCTGATTGGCCATGTATTTTTCCATCAGTTCCCGAACGTAATCAGAGCTCGTTTCTTTATAGCGCCTTTCGATATTGCGGATGACGCCTTCGAACTCAATGTAGTTTTCCCGGACCTGTCCGAAGTCGTTTTCATATCTGAAATAAATCTGCTCGTCTCCGCTGCCGTAAAGGATTTTTTCAAGCTGGTGCTTCGGCAGCTCCCCGACCGGAACATCCATATCGATTCCATAATGGCTGCATACCGCTTCAAGCAGCTTCGGATAATACTGGGAGCTTTGCGGTTCCCAAGGTGCAATCGCATTCTCCTTTAGCGACAGCTCATCGTTTGGAATGACGAGCTCTACATCGACTTCCAGCTTGGACCCGAGGCCGTCGCAGCTCGGACACGCGCCGAACGGGCTGTTGAAAGAGAACATTCTCGGCTCCAGTTCACCGATTGAAAAACCGCAGTGCGGGCAGGCATGATGTTCGCTGAAAAGCAGCTCTTCCTGTCCGATCACATCGATGATCACGCGGCCTTCACCGAGGCGGAGCGCCGTTTCGAGCGAGTCTGTGAGACGGGCTGCTACCCCTTCTTTTATAACGATACGGTCGACGACAACTTCAATCGAATGCTTTTTATTCTTTTCGAGCTCGATGTCTTCTGAGAGGTCGTTCATTTCGCCGTCGATCCGGACTCTCACATAGCCTTGTTTTCTGATTTGGTCGAGCACCTTCACGTGCGAACCTTTTCTTCCCGAGACGATCGGCGCGAGCACCTGGATCTTCGTGCGCTCGGGATATTCCAAAATTCTGTCCGTCATCTGTTCGATCGTTTGCGAGGTAATTTCAATCCCGTGAACCGGACAGACCGGCTTTCCGATTCTGGCAAACAGCAGCCGGAGATAATCATAGATTTCCGTCACCGTTCCGACTGTCGACCGGGGGTTCCGGCTCGTCGTTTTCTGATCGATGCTGATCGCCGGCGACAGGCCTTCGATCGCATCGACGTCGGGTTTGTCCATCTGTCCTAAAAACTGGCGGGCATACGCGGAGAGAGACTCGACATAGCGCCGTTGCCCCTCTGCATATATCGTATCGAACGCAAGGGATGATTTCCCTGATCCCGAAAGACCTGTCAGCACGACAAGCTGGTCCCTCGGAATAGAGACATCGATATTTTTCAGGTTGTGGGCCCTTGCACCTTTCACCTCAATTCGTTTCGTTGCCATTCTCCATTCATCCTTCCGATTTTAACTCTAGGAGCAAGTCGCGAAGCTCAGCGGCACGTTCAAAGTCAAGCGCTTTTGCGGCTTCCTTCATGTCGTTTTCCATTTGAGCGATCACTTTTTCCCGCTCTTTCTTCGTCATCTTCGAAAGCTTCGGCTCCTCTTTTGCTTGATATTCTTCCTGCTCTTCAGCAGCATGAGTTGCCCGGATGACGTCCCTGATCTTTTTGTTGATCGTTTTCGGCGTAATGCCGTGTTTATCATTATAGGCCTCCTGCTGTTCGCGGCGGCGCTTCGTTTCATTGATTGCGATTTCCATTGAGTTGGTGATTTTGTCGGCATACATGATCACGCGGCCTTCGGCATTTCTGGCGGCGCGGCCGATTGTTTGGATGAGCGAACGCTCAGACCGCAAAAAGCCTTCTTTGTCTGCATCAAGGATGGCGACAAGTGAAACCTCCGGAATATCGAGTCCTTCCCTCAGCAGGTTGATGCCGATGAGAACGTCATGCTTGCCGAGGCGAAGGTCGCGGATGATCTCGATCCGCTCCAGCGTTTTAATCTCGGAATGCAGGTACGTGACCTTGATTCCGATTTCTTTCAGATAATCCGTCAAATCCTCGGACATTTTTTTCGTCAGCGTAGTGACGAGGACGCGTTCATTCCGCTCGATTCTCTGCTGGATTTCGCCGATCAGATCATCGATCTGCCCTTCAATCGGCCTTACCTCAATGATCGGATCAAGCAGCCCCGTCGGCCGGATGATCTGCTCTACCATTTCAGGCGTATGCTCAAGTTCATAAGGGCCCGGCGTAGCCGACACATACACGATGTTGTGAATGTGCTTTTCAAACTCTTCAAACCTGAGCGGACGGTTATCCAAAGCGGAAGGGAGCCTGAATCCGTGATCGACGAGAACCTGTTTCCTCGCCTGGTCTCCGTTGTACATTCCTCTGATCTGCGGCATGGTGACATGCGACTCGTCTATGACCATCAGGAAATCGTCCGGAAAGTAATCGAGCAGCGTATATGGAGTCGAACCTGCCGGACGAAGCGTCAAATGCCTTGAATAGTTTTCGATGCCCGAGCAAAAGCCCATTTCGCGCATCATTTCCAAATCGTATCTCGTCCGCTGTTCCAGACGCTGGGCTTCAAGGAGCTTGCCTTCTTCACGAAGCGCTTTAAGGCGCTCTTCCAGCTCCTCTTCAATGTTTATGATCGCTTTCTTCATCTTTTCTTCCCGCGTAACGAAGTGGGAAGCCGGGAAGATCGCGACGTGTTCCCTCTCCCCTAAAATTTCGCCTGTCAGGGCATCCACTTCCCTGATTCGTTCGATTTCGTCCCCGAAAAATTCAACCCGGATGCAGTGCTCATCCCTTGAAGCCGGGAAAATCTCGACGACATCGCCGCGCACCCTGAATGTTCCGCGCTGAAAGTCGATATCATTCCGCGCATATTGGATGTCAACGAGCTTTCTGAGCAGCTCATTTCGCTCGATTTCCATTTCCGCTCTGAGCGAGAGCACCAGTTCCCTGTATTCCTCCGGGGAACCCAAGCCGTAAATACAAGAAACACTCGCCACAATGATGACATCTTTGCGTTCAAAAAGAGCAGACGTGGCAGAGTGCCTTAATTTATCAATCTCATCGTTAATGCTGGCATCTTTTTCGATAAATGTATCAGTCTGAGGCACGTAAGCTTCAGGCTGGTAATAGTCATAATAGCTGACAAAATATTCGACTGCGTTGTTTGGGAAAAATTCCTTAAACTCGCTGTACAGCTGTCCGGCGAGCGTTTTGTTGTGGGCGATGACGAGAGTCGGTTTGTTGACTTCTTTAATCACGTTTGACATCGTAAACGTCTTTCCTGTACCGGTCGCCCCCAAAAGCGTCTGATGCTTTCTGCCTTCATTGATTCCTTTGACAAGCTGATCAATCGCTCTCGGCTGATCCCCCTGGGGCTGATAATTCGAGACTAATTCAAAGCGGTCTTTCACAAAAAAGCCTCCGTTTCTTTACGAAATCTTCCTGCTTATTATTTTAACACACCCGAAGTAAAAATACGAACTAAAGTTCGGTTTCTGTGTTTTCCCACAAAAGCCGGCCCTTCCTGATCTATCAAAAAACCCCTCCTTTTTGTCATCAAAAGCAGGGCTTTACGGCAATCATTCTTACGATTTCTATGAGTCTTCCTTCTTTTCGCCCGCCTTTTTCGCCGCATAGAGTGACCCGGCCACGAGCGAGACGATATCAAGTCCTACAATAAAAAAGGTTTCCGTATAACCTTTTAAATATGAAGCGAACAACAGCGCTGCGGTCAGCGCAATCCCGACGTAATGGTTATAGGTCACCCTTGTAAAAAACAAGACAAGCAAGAAAGGAAATATCAGTGCAAAAACGGCTTTTGTAAACACAAAAACCCTCCTCACGTTTCTTGATCTTATTCGATTATATTAAAGAACAAAGAAACGGACAAACATGGACACTCATTCATTTTGTCCATTATCATGCCGCGTTATTCGGAATCAGACTTTAAAAGGCGAAAAAGAACGAGATTCCGGCTGCCAGGAGGTTCGGCATGGCGAAAACGGCGAGTGCGTTTGCCAGTTTGCCGTTCCACTCCCTGTGCTCCTTCGTTTCCGAATCGTGATTTCCCTTGAACCGGTCACCGCTGACAAATACGCTGGAACATAAAGCAGACAGCAGAATTGCGCCTAGTCCGGCGGATCCCGAAACTTTGAAAATCAACGTCCAATCCCCGGCCGCAGCCGAAATCAATACAGCTATCAAACAAACAAAAACACCGGCGAGAAAAGCCTTTTTCATCAATCATTCTCCTTCAATCGGTTCTATCCATCATCCTAGCGGAACGTTTTGTAAAAGACAACCAAAAAGATTCCCCAAAAGGAAAAGCAAAAGCGCCCGAAAAAGCGGCGCTTTATTAACATCAATTATTCTGTTTCTTGTGAGGCGGCTGCCTCAGCGTGCTTCATCGCCGCATCCTCTTCTTTTACAAAGATGATGCCAAGCTCATGATGCTCTCCTTCATATGAAGCTCTTTGTTCAAAACGAATTTCATTGTTTAAACCGACGACTTCAAGTTTGAAGAAAGCACGGTTCTTTTGAAGCGCTTCGTAGAAGTCCGCCGCATTTTTCACTGAAATCCCGTTAACCTTCGTGATGATTTCGCCGATCTTGAGACCGAGATCGGCTGCCGGCGTGTTCGGAATAATGCCGAGCACCACGAGCCCCTGGTCTCTCTTTGAAAAATGGAAAGGGGCGGAATTATCGTTCATCCGCTGTTTCCATGATAAAAAGGCCCTTCCTGCGATCGCCGCTCCGGCGGCAAGAGCGGCAAGCGGCGTCCACCATACGCTTCCGGCCGCGAGCAGCAGAATGATAATACCAAGCACGCTGATGCGCTTCGCTGTAATTTTAATGCTTTCAATCGGAAGCGATCCTTGAACTCTTTGGCCGAAGCCGATGAAATAAGGAATCCAGAGGAGCTCAAAGCCTCCGTTAAATGACAGAACGGGCCACCACGGAACCGATGATTCGATCGCATGTCCCGGAATGAGAATGAACAACGGCAAAAGCCAGGTTCTGCCCGCAATCTGCTGGCCGATCGGGAGCCCCCTTTTGCTCATAACGATCGCAGGGGAAGTTTTGATATGTGCCGTTTTGTAGACGAGCACTCCTTCCGCTACCAACAGAAGTCCGAGCAAGACGGCAGCAGCCGGCCAATTCGCGAGGGACAGCTGTGGAAGTAATGCGTCAAGCGCTCCGAAACCGGTGTATTCGATACATAAACCGGCGACGATGCTCACGCCAAGCGTATATGCCG
This sequence comes from Bacillus sp. BS3(2021), assembly GCF_021043345.1. NCBI lineage: Bacteria > Bacillati > Bacillota > Bacilli > Caryophanales > Bacillaceae > Bacillus > Bacillus sp. BS3(2021). Next base: position 632,946 of record NZ_JAJNDM010000001.1, on the reverse strand, counting down.
CTGACAGCAGACTCTGTCTGAAAGTTAAAGCTGCGGCAACGCTGACCGCCGCTATTAAAAGCAGCATACCCATCGGCAGATACAGCCCTAAGCCGAACGAAACAATGGACAGCACGAGTCCTGCCAAGAGTCCTTTGGAATATGTAAACTTAAACTCGTCATAAATATCTTCAATACGCGTATGAAACGTCTTTCTTTCACGTTTGATCCGGGCATAGCCGTAAGCAAGACTCATGATCATCATAAAATAGAAGAGCGGGTGCAGAAAAAACAATCCTGCTCCTTTTAAAAGTTCAATTAAGCTTTCTTCAACTGACAAGGGAACGTTCACCGCCTCAGCCAAGCATTTCAGGCCGCCTTAAATACGGCAGCTTTTTAACGTTGGATATTTTAGGGAAACCCAGCTTGTCTAAAGCGTCGGCACGAGGAAATGACGCGCGGCCGTTCAGGCGGGATGCCTGAGCCGTCAGCCGCAGAAACTTTCGTCATGATGCTTTAACGCCGGTGCTTTTTAAGCGCATTCGTGACGACAAATGCTGGCACCTTTAGGCAAGCTGGTGCATTTTATTATTATTCTAACAAATAATAAAATGCTTGGGTATGGTAAACGTGAGGTTTATTTCTCCTGGCTCATCCAAAGCGTCACATTCGACAAAGAAAAGTCTTTCAGGTAATGATTGACTTCGACATCTAGAATATCTCCTATCAGCTGCATTGACCGCTTGATATCGGTCAGATTGATGCCGAGCCGCTTGTGGTTGTCCATCAAGTAGTTGAAATAAAGTTCCGCGCAATCCTCATTGATATCCTCCACACTTTCGACCGAAGTGTAGTTTACGAGGTATCTGCTGAACAGCATAAGCAACCCTACTGCCTTTGTAGCGGAAAACGTAACGTCTTGTGATCGAACTTTTAACTGCTCCACTAATTCATAGTATTTTTTCTCTCTCACAATACTTGCCCTTTTCAATCGTGTACCCCCATTTATTATTTATATATAAGAAAAGCGCAAGCGTCAGACGACTCCACCAACAGAGACGAAGAACGCAAACCGCGCTAACATTCTCCGCAAAAAAAATGCACACATTATAATTCTTGAAAAAGCTTTGGTTCTATTTTAAAAAGTTTTCCTTAGTTATACAACTTGCAAAAGTTACATTTTTACTGCATCTTTACATCCTTATAAAGTCTCCCATACACTTATGTTATCGGGTCAATTCTATTCATTATGAATGTTTTTTTTATGAAAAAACAAAAATTTTAGGTAAAAAGATTGAGAATTTATTTTCTGAGAATAAAAAAAGTGAGGACATCCTGTGTCCTCACTTTTTGTTAAACAGCACTTTTAATGCGGTTTGCAGCTGAAGATCGTTCTTTTCTTTCATCTTTTTCTCTTCAATCCGCAGGTTCATTGTATTTGCCGTTTTTTGGTCAATGATGCCCGTTTGTTTCAGCTTGTTTTCAGCCTGAAACGCCATGACGGCTTTTTTTGTGCCTTCACTGTAATAGCCGTCTTCCCGGCCGGGGACAAACCCGAGTCCTTTCAGCAGGTGCTGTGCCCGCTTAATTTCATTGTTGTTCATATCCGGCTTGAGAGGCTCCTTCAGCTGTACAGGCCCCACCGAGAAATATGCAGGCTGGGCGACTGGAACGGTCGGCTGAATTCCCTGCTTATGGATCCAATTCCCTTTAGGCGTCAGCCATTTATACAGCGTCAGCTTAATATTGCTTCCGTCTCCCATCGGAACCGCTTGCTGGACGGTTCCCTTTCCAAAGGAAGGATCGCCCACCACGTCGTAACCCTCGGCTTCTTTTAATGCACCTGCAAGAATTTCCGACGCTGAAGCGCTGCCCTTGTCCGTAATCACGCTCACAGGATATGGTTTTTTCTCTTTTAATTTTGAGAAGTATTGTTTTTTATTTCCGTTTCTTTCGGCGATTTGTATATATGGATGATCTTTTGTCACAAAATGTTTTAAAATGTCTTCAACGCTTTGCAAGTATCCGCCCGGATTGCCTCTTACATCCAAAACGAGCCCTTTTATTCCCTTTTTCTCAAGCTTTTTCAGTTCAGCAGTAAAATCTTTTGCCGTATGTTCGGAAAAGGAAGATATTGCGATATAGCCGACAGGTTTGTCCTGTATTTTTTTAATGGAAGCAAATACCGTTTCCAGCGGAATTTCATCGCGCTTAATTGTAAATGTCAGCTGATCTTTCATGCCGGGCCGATGAACTTTCAGCGTAACCGTCGATCCCTTTTTGCCCCTGATCTTTAATACGGCGTCATTCAAATCCATTCCGGCCATGGAATCGCCGTCGATACTGATGATTTCATCGTTCGGCTTTAATCCGGCTTTCTCTGCCGGAGACTGTTTAAAAGGAGAAACGATAATGATTTTCCTGTCTTCCATTCCGATTTCTGCGCCGATTCCTTCAAAAGAGGAATCAAGGGAATCTGAAAACCGCTTTGCCGTCTGTTTATCCATATAAACCGAGTATGGGTCATTCAATGTTGAAAGCATGCCCTGTATGGCTCCTTCCAACAGCTTTTCCCTGTCGACCTGCTCTACATATTCATTTGAAATCAGGTCATATGCTTTCTCAATTTTCTCCAATTCGTTTCTGGCGGCAGCCGCTGATGCTTTTGGAACGGCATCATGAAACGGAATCGGACCGGCGCCTGTTACCAAGCCGCATAACAGGCTGAGTGCAATGATGAGCCGTGCAATCTTCTGATTCATCCTATACCTCCTCTTCTGCCTGCACTATGTTTTGTTGCTTGAAGTATTATGCGCAAAAACCGCCCGTATCATGTAATCGATTTTCCATTCACAGCAAAAAAACTGCCGGATTGCCGGCAGCTTTTGCTTATATAGTCTTCACACGCTTGATGATTTCTTCTGTCACTTCATCCGTCGTACTTGAACCACCGATATCAGGCGTCAAGTAACCGCTTTTTAGAACGTCTTCGATCACGTCAAGCAATCTGGCACCGAGTTCTTCTTCTCCAAAATGATCAAGCATCATTTTAGCTGTCCAAATTTGGCCGATCGGGTTTGCAATTCCTTTGCCGATAATATCCGGGGCAGAGCCGTGCACAGGCTCAAACATGGACGGATATTTGCCGTTTACATTGATATTGGCGGCCGGCGCCACGCCTATACTCCCCATAATCGCCGCCCCGATATCGGTCAAAATATCACCGAATAAGTTGCTGGCAACAATGACGTCAAGCTTCTCCGGCTTCGTTACAAAAAAGGCCGACAGCGCGTCAATGTGCTGCGAATCAGCGGTAATGCCAGGGTAGTCTTTTGCCGTGTTCGCAAAGACTTCATCCCAAAAAGGCATTGAATATACGATTCCGTTCGATTTTGTTGCGCTTGTGACATGCTTTTTCCGTTTAGCCGCCAACTCAAATGCAAAGCGCATCGCCCTCTCCGCCCCTTTTCTTGAAAAAACGGCATTTTGGATGGCGATTTCATCTTCATCTCTGAAGATTCTGCCTCCGATCGAGCTGTATTCCCCTTCACTGTTTTCCCTGACGACAAGAAGATCGAAATCTTTTGGATTGGCCAGCGGAGACTTGATTCCTTGCAAATATTTCGCAGGTCTAACATTGATGACCTGTTCAAATTCGCGGCGGATTTTAATGAGCAGCCCCCATAGGGAAATATGGTCGGGGACAAGCTTGCTGTTTCCTACCGCTCCAAGGAAGATGCTGTCGAACTCTTTCAGCTGCTCCATACCGTCATCGGGCATCATTTCCCCGTGTTCCAAATAATACTCGCAGCTGTATGGAAACTCCGTAAACCGAAATGAGAGTCCTCCGTGAACATCAGAAACCGCTTTCAAAACTCGCTGTGCAGCAGGTACGACTTCTTTTCCTACTCCGTCACCGGGTATGCTGGCAATGTTGAATACTTTCATTAGATCATCCCCTATTCAAATAGTCGACTGTCGACAGATGTCACTTTCATTCTATACCTTGTGTTATTTTCTGACAAGAACAAATTTTGAAGCATCTCGATTTGAATAACAAAAAGCCGATTCGGTCCATTTCCGGACGAATCGGCTTTCATTTTTAAAGCGGTATATAATTGGCCGGGTCAACAGCATTGGATTTCGCGTTGTTCCAAAGGCCTTTATGAATTTCAAAGTGAAGATGCTGCCCGTAGGATTGGCCTGTATTTCCCATCGTTCCGATCACTTGTCCCTGTTCAACACGCTGGCCTGTCTGCACTTTAATCGAAGACATGTGAGCGTAGACCGTCTGATATGTTTGCCCGTTGATATTATGGGTAATAAACACAACATTGCCGTAGCTGGACGAGTAATGGGCGTTATAGACCGTTCCGGCGGCTGCCGCATGAATCGGAACACCTGAACCGCGCTTGGCGATATCTACGCCGAAGTGATTCCCGAGCGAACGATTTCCGAACCCGGAAGTAAATGTGCCGGAAGCAGGACGGATAAAGCCCGAGCTGCTTGGTGCCGACGGTTTAGAAGAAGAGGCTTCCGATTGGCCGCTTGAAGCCCGGCGGCTCGCTTCAGCTTCCTGCTTTTTCCGATGCGCCTCTTCAGCTTTGATCGCTTCATCCTGACGCTTTAAAATTTCTGCTTCATTTTCGAGTGAACCAAGTTCTTCATGCGCATGATCTTTATCTTGCTTCACTTTTTTCATGACGTTTGCTTTCTCTTTTTGCTGCTTGTCGAGCGTCTTTTTTAAATCTTCCAGGTCTTTGAGCGCTTTTTCAAGGCTTTCAAGATCCTTGCTCAGCTTTGTCTCCTTTTCCTCAACAAGCTGAAGATCGCGCTTTTGCTCTTCCATCAGGTCTTTATCAGCTTCGACAATTGTCGAAACCGCACCCGCACGGCTGATGAAATCCCCAAAGCTTTTCGAGCCGAGAAGCACATCTATGTATTGAACGGAACCGCCGTTTTCCTGCATGGAGCGAACCCGGTCTTTCAATATTTTATTGCGTTTCTCAATCTTTTCTTTAAGCTTTTTGATTTGCTTTTTCAGCTCTTCAATGCTTTTCTTTGTTTGGTCGATTTCTTCGTTTTTCTTTTCCAGCTTTTCATTCGTGTTCGTCATCTGACGGTCGATTTTCTCGATCTCGCTTTTCAGGCCTGCTTCTTTTGATTCAAGCTTTGAAAGCTCCTGTTTCTTTTTTTCGAGTTTTGACTCGTTTTCAGATTTTTTGCTTTGAACGTCGCTCTTTTTTTTCTCCAAGTCTTCATAAGCTAAAGCATGGTTGCTTTTTAGGGGGATCAGCACTGCCGACGATCCGAGCACAGCGGTCAGCCCCAGCGTCATAAGCTTTCTTTTCAACCTTGGTTCCTCCTTGCCTTCAGAATCAAGGGAGCCCGGCGCTTTGCAGGCATCCCAGCTTTAAACATGATACAACCGGCGAGAGCGCCGGTTTAAACTTTTAAGAATTTGCGAATCGACATCAAGCTTCCCCATACACCGATAACGGCTCCGATCAGCACAAGGATCGCTGAAATTTGGAAGACGAACGGATTGTACGGCAAGAGCTGTATGAATGTGCCCTGAACTTTCGGAGCGATCCACTGAACGGCATGATGATACGTTCCGAGCAAAATAGCGATCGGAATGATAGAACCGCATACGCCTAAGAGCAGACCTTCAATGAAGAACGGCCAGCGAATGAACCAGTTTGTCGCGCCTACAAGTTTCATAATCTCGATTTCTTTGCGTCTTGCAAAAATCGTGATTTTGATCGTATTAGAGATTAAAAACATCGCCGTAAACAGCAGGCCGACAACCAATGCAATCCCGATTACTTTGGTGACACCACTGATTTTAAACAGGCGGTCTACCTGCTCCTGCCCGTATGTCACCTTATAGACGTTGGTCAGCTTCTCAAGCTTCTTGGCAGCTTTCGGCGTGTCTTTTGGATCTGTGGTCTTTACGACAAACGCATCGTTCAGCGGATTTTCCTGCTCGAACATCGCAAAGAATTTCCCGTCTTCGCCAAAGCTGTCTTTCAGGTTTTTCAGCTCTTCATCTTTAGATGAATATTTGACACTGCTGATTTCCGGTATTTGTTTAATTTCTTTTTCCAATGTATTTTTTTGATCCTGGTTGGCCGTCAAGTCAACAAGCACTTTGACTTCGACTTCCTGTTCGGCTTTTAATGTCATATTGTATACGTTCAGCATGATGACCATGAACACGCCGACCAATATAAGTGTTACAGTTACAGCACTGATGGATGCGAAAGTCATCCACGCGTTTCTCCCGAGAGATTTTAAGCTCTCGCGCAAATGCCGTCCGAGAGTTCTAATCATAAGAACCATACTCCCCTCTAGCTTCATCACGCACAATGACCCCGTCTTCGATTGCGATGACCCGTTTCTTCATGGTGTTTACGATTTCTTTGTTATGAGTCGCCATAACGACTGTTGTTCCGCGGTTGTTGATCTCCTCGAGCGTCTTCATGATTTCCCAAGACGTCTCAGGGTCAAGGTTTCCCGTCGGCTCGTCAGCGATCACGACATCAGGGTCGTTGACGATTGACCGTGCAATTGAAACCCGTTGCTGTTCTCCCCCGGACAGCTGATCAGGGAATTGCCTTGCTTTGTGCTTCAGCTGGACAAGATCAAGCACTTCAAGCACTTTTTTTCTGATCACCTCTGGACGCTCCCCGATGACCTCTAAAGCAAATGCAACATTTTCAAACACCGTCAGCTTTGGCAGCAGTTTAAAGTCCTGGAATACAACGCCGATTTTCCTTCTGATAAAAGGAATCTCTTTTTCTTTGAGCTGCGCCAAATTTTTATTGTTTATGACAATCTTCCCTTTGGAAGGCTTTTCTTCGCGGTAGATCATTTTAATGAAGGTTGATTTTCCTGCTCCGCTCGGTCCTACAACATAAACAAATTCCCCGGGATATATAGAGATGCTTATTCCGTTCAGCGCCGAGACCCCGTTGGAATAAGTCTTATATACATCTTTTATTTCGATCATGTAATCACCTAATCTTCTATGTTTATACGGTCATACTCTTCGAAAGGACATGTCGTTTTGTGTCCTGCTAAATTCACGGTAAATGGTATTGATCCAAGCCCTTTTTCAACAACACCCATTATACGTCAAGATTAGACAAAATGATATTACAGTTTTGTTTCAATGCCGACATAAGTTATAGGAAAAACGCAAAATCAGACAAAAAATTTGTACTTTGGGCCTTTCATGTGATAAAAGAACTTGTTTTTCTTCGTTCTTTAATAGGTATAAAGGCCTTTTCAACAAAAAAAGAACCTTTTTCACCCGAATGTGAAGAAGGTTCTCTTCGCCTCCTGACCGGCAAGGCATTCTTATTTTTTCTCTGAAAGCCACTTCGCGACCGCTTCAGCTTCTTTTTCGTCTACAAGATTGCCAGGCATTCCGCCGCGACCGTTGACTACAATGTCTTTAATTTCGCTTTCCTTATACTTGCCGCCAACTTCTTTCAAGCTCGGGGCGGAACCGCCGGACAAATCCTTACCATGGCAGCCTGTGCAGTTTTGCTGGTAAATCTCTTCCCCGTCCGTTGCAGTTGCTTGCCCGCCTGTGTTTTTCTCTTTGCTTTCATTGTTATTGCCCCCGCAGGCAGCCAGCACAAAAGAAACAGCCATAAACAGAGTAAACAGCTTCATTTTCATTTTTTTAAGTCAGCTCCTTTAACAAGTCAACCTTTATTATAACCTCGATTACGCGCGTTTAAAACCCTCGCCAAGCACCTCTGAAGCATCCATCGCAATGACAAATGCAGACTCATCAATGTGTTTCACAAGTTGTTTCAGCTTTGTGAACTCGGTCTGGCCGACCACGCACATCAAAATGGGCCGCTCATCATCTGTATAGCCTCCGACCGCTGATATTTTCGTAATCCCTCTGTCAATTTTATTCAGTACCGCATGTCGAACTTCCTCTTCCCGGTTGGTAATGATCATTGCCATTTTGGAACGGTTCAGCCCGACCTGGATAACATCGATGGTTTTGCTTGATATATAAACGCCAAGCATAGCATACAGTCCCTGTTCGATGTTAAAAACAAACATCGCCGACAGGACGATCGTTCCGTCGATCAGCGCCAAACATTTGCCTTGCGAAAGCCCGGTGTACTTATGAATGATTTGCGCAGCCAGCGCAGTCCCGCCTGTAGAACCCCTTCCGAGAAAGACCATCCCGATACCAACTCCGATGCCGACACCGCCGAAAATGGCGGCTAAGAGCGGATTCTCTGTCGCCGGAGCAATGTCCCGTGTCATATATACGATAAAGGGGAGAAAAACAGACCCGACAAGCGTTTTAATGCCGAATTTTCCTCCGAGTATGAGAATCCCGGCAATAAATAAAGGAATATTAAATGCCCATTGCACATAGGCAGCTTCAAAGCCGAATGATTGCAAAATGGTGCTGATGCCGCTGACTCCGCCGGCTGCAATCCGGTTGGGAAGCAGAAACATATTAAATGTCATAGCGACGACAGCTGATCCAAACAGGATATAGCCGTAGTCACGCAACACCGCAAACAATTGATGTCTCGTTTTATCCATATTCATATCTGTCATCCTCCGCACGATTCGTTACCAATCGAGAGTATAGCATTTAGCTTATTGTAAGTAAATAACAGCCAAATAACGTATTAATCGGATAAAGCGGCAGAGGGACAAAGCTTCTTACGGCTTAGGCTGAACATATCCAGGCGGATTTACCCGCAAAAAAAAAGACACATCTCACAATATGGATGTGTCTTTCTCCAATTTAGGAAAGCTTTGAACGCAAATATGCGTCGATGAAAGAGTCAATGTCTCCGTCCATAACCGCCTGCACGTTCCCCATTTCCGTGTTCGTTCTATGATCCTTCACTAGGGAATACGGATGGAAAACGTATGAGCGGATCTGGCTTCCCCAGCCGATTTCTTTTTGTTCGCCGCGAATTTCGTCAAGCTGTGCCTGCTGCTCTTCGATTCTGCGCTGATACAGCTTCGACTTCAGCATTTTCATGGCACGTTCGCGGTTTTTAATTTGTGAGCGCTCCGTTTGGCAAGTGACGATGACGCCTGTCGGCAGGTGGGTGATCCTGACGGCGGAGTCTGTCGTATTGACGTGCTGCCCGCCGGCGCCGCTTGCCCTGTACGTATCGACTTTAATATCTTCCGTACGGATCTCAATGTCGATTTCTTCGTTGAATTCAGGCATGACATCACAAGACACAAACGACGTGTGCCTGCGCCCTGATGAGTCGAACGGAGAAATTCTGACGAGCCTGTGTACGCCTTTCTCGGCTTTTAAATAGCCGTAGGCATTGTGTCCTTTGATCAGGAGAGTGACAGACTTGATTCCTGCTTCATCCCCTGGGAGGTAATCAAGGGTTTCCACCTTAAATCCTCGGCGCTCTGCCCACCTGGTGTACATTCTGAGAAGCATTGAACCCCAATCCTGTGATTCGGTGCCGCCGGCTCCCGGGTGAAGCTCAAGGATCGCATTGTTTTTATCATACGGCTCGCTTAACAATAGCTGCAGCTCAAATTCGTTAAATTGCTTTGTTAAGCTTTTCAGCTCGCTGACCAGTTCATTTTGCAGGTCTTGGTCAGGATCTTCTTTTAAAAGATCGTGTGTCATTTGCAGTTCTTCATGAGATTCGCTCAACTTGTTATACGTGTTGACATAATCTTTTAACGCATTCGCTTCATTAATGATCGTCTGCGCTTTCTGCTGATCTCCCCAAAAATCAGGGTCAGCCATCTGCTCGTCTAATTCGCTGATTCTTGCTTCCTTTGTTTCGAGGTCAAAGAGACCCCCTGAAGTCCGCTAATCGAGTAGCCATATTTTCAAGTTCCTGTCTGATTTCTGCCAATTCCATTATTCTTTCACCTCATCATAGATTTCAGCCTGTTCAAAATAAAAAGAGGCGTGCACCTCTTTTTATTCTGTTCTTCCGCAGCAGTTTTTATATTTTTTTCCGCTCCCGCAGTAGCAAGGATCATTGCGTCCGATATCCACCGCTTTGCGGACCGGTTTTTTCTTTGCTTGTTTTTCCTCATCGCCTTCTTTCGGCTGATGGGCTGTCGTCTGTCCTTGAATGACCTCTTCGCGCTCAAGGTTGTTTTCAATTTCAGCCTTCATGACGAATTTGGCTACATCATCTTCGATGGCCGCGATCATGTTTTCAAACATTGCAAAGCCTTCCATTTGATACTCGCGAAGCGGGTTTGTCTGAGCGTAAGCGCGCAGATGAATTCCTTGACGCAGCTGATCCATCGCATCGATGTGATCCATCCATTTCGTATCCACTTCGCGGAGAACGATGACTTTCTCAAATTCGCGCATTTGTTCAGAACCGTACCGCTCTTCTTTCTCATCGTATTTCGTCTTGATCCTGTCATAAATGAGCTCTGTAATCTCCTCAGGCTCTTTTCCGAAAATGTCGCTTTTCTCCACTCCGCCCTCATCAAGGAAATTCGCATTTACAAGCTCGACAAGGCCTTCAAGATTCCACTCTTCAGGCAGATGTTCCTTTGGCGTGTATGAAGCAACAGCCCTCTCAAGTGAAGCTTTAATCATATTTTCGACGATGGAGCGGAGGTTGTCGGAATCGATGACCTCAAAGCGCTGTTTATAGATGACCTCACGCTGCTGGCGGAGCACGTCATCGTATTGCAGAAGCTGCTTACGGGCATCAAAGTTGTTGCCTTCCACACGCTTCTGTGAAGATTCGACCGCTCTTGAAACCATCTTGCTCTGAATCGGCGTCGAATCGTCCATTCCGAAGCGGTCAAGCATCGCCATCGTCCGTTCTGCACCGAAGCGTTTCATTAATTCATCTTCCATGGAAAGATAAAATTGGGTGATACCAGGGTCCCCCTGACGGCCTGAACGTCCGCGCAGCTGGTTGTCAATCCGCCGTGATTCATGGCGCTCTGTACCGATAACGGCCAGTCCGCCAAGCTCTTTTACGCCTTCGCCAAGCTTGATGTCCGTACCACGTCCCGCCATGTTGGTCGCGATGGTGACCGCGCCTTTTTGCCCGGCATCTTCGATAATCTGGGCTTCCCGCTCGTGGTTTTTCGCGTTTAACACCTGATGCGGAATGCCTTTATTTTTAAGCAGCTTTGAAATCAATTCAGATGTTTCAACCGCAACCGTACCGACAAGAACCGGCTGACCGACCATATAGCGCTGGGCGACATCCTCTGCAACAGCTTTAAATTTTCCTTCCATGGTCCGGTAAATTAAATCCGGGCGGTCATCACGGGCGATCGGCTTGTTGGTCGGAATCGTTACAACCTGCATGTTGTAGATGTTGCGGAATTCTTCTTCTTCCGTTTTTGCCGTACCCGTCATCCCTGCCAATTTTTCATACATGCGGAAATAGTTCTGGAAGGTGATCGTCGCGAGCGTCATGCTCTCATTTTGGATCTCAAGTCCTTCCTTCGCTTCAATGGCCTGGTGGAGCCCGTCGCTGTAGCGGCGGCCTTTCATCAGACGGCCTGTGAAAGAGTCGACGATAACGACCTGGCCGTCTTCGACGACGTAATCGACGTCTTTATGCATCGCCGCATGGGCTTTAAGCGCCTGGGCAATATGATGGTTTAAGGCGACATGGCGGACATCAAACAAGTTTTCGATGCCAAATGCCTTTTCTGCTTTTGTCATCCCTTCTTCAGTCAGCTGAACGCCTTTTGTTTTCACATCGTATGTGTAGTCCTGATCCACTTTTAACGTGCGGACAAACGCATTGGCCTGAACGTAAAGCTTTGTGGATTTGGCCGCTTGTCCAGAAATGATGAGCGGCGTTCTTGCTTCATCGATCAAAATCGAGTCGACTTCATCGATGACTGCAAAATGAAGCGGACGCTGAACCATCTGCTCTTTATAAAGCACCATGTTGTCGCGCAAGTAGTCAAAGCCAAGCTCATTATTCGTAGAGTACGTAATATCGGCTGCATAGGCTTCACGCTTCTCGTCTTTTGAAAGGCTGTTCAGGTTTAAGCCGACTGTCAGCCCGAGAAATTCATAGATTTTTCCCATCTCTTCAGCATCGCGGCTCGCCAGGTATTCGTTGACCGTCACGATGTGAACGCCTTTCCCTGACAAAGCGTTCAAATAAACAGGCATTGTGGACGTCAGCGTTTTACCTTCCCCCGTTTTCATTTCGGCGATATTCCCTTCATGAAGGGCAACGCCTCCCATCAGCTGAACCTTAAACGGGAACATGCCTGTCACACGCCGGGAAGCTTCCCTGACAACGGCAAACGCTTCAGTCAAAAGATCGTCAACTGTTTCGCCTTTTTCAAGGCGCTCTTTGAACTCGATTGTCTTTTGTTTCAAAGCTTCGTCTGAAAGCCTCTCTATATCTGCCTTGAGCGCATCAATCTCGTTCGCTTTCTTTTCATAACGGCTGAGCGTGCGTTTTGTCGGATCAAACACTTTATTTAAAATTCCAAGCATAGAATAACGCTCCTCTTTATTTTCCTTGTTTAAGTATGAGTAAACAGTAATTTTTATATATGCAATATCATATCATACCTTTTGTCATTTCCAAACAATTTACCGCGGGGAAACGGAAAAAATCCCCTCTGCGGAAGATCCGGGAGGGGACTTGATATATTTATTCGTTCGGTTCGATCAAACCGTATTTTCCGTCGTTTCTTCGGTAGACCACATTGGTCAGATTGGTTTCGGCGTTCGTGAATACAAAGAAGCTGTGTCCAAGCATATTCATTTGTAAAATCGCTTCTTCATTATCCATCGGTTTTAAATTAAAGCGTTTTTGACGGACAACCTGCGGCTGTTCATCCTCAGCGTCATCCTGCACGGCCGTTCCGATGCCGTTTTCTTCGGCAAAAACATACTTCGGAGAACCTTTTTCGCGGAATTTCCGGTTCACTTTTGTTTTGTGCTTGCGAATTTGACGCTCCAGTTTGTTCGTTGCGAGATCGATTGCATTGTACATATCTTCGTGGTGAACTTCCGCACGGAGAGAGAGGTCTGTCATTGGAATTGTCACTTCCACCTTAGATTCCTGATCGTTGTAGAATTTCAAGTTGACGTGAACAATCGCATCAACGTTATTTTCAAAATAACGCTCAAGCTTTCCAATTTTCTTCACGACGTGTTCTCTTAACGCTGGTGTTACCTCAATGTTTTCTCCTCTGACGTTGTACTCCATCAAAAGAACGCCTCCTTTATATTAAGGATATGTAAATACATTTCGTCTTTTCCCTGCTGAATTCCTGCATAAACGTAAAAATTATGTGAAAAATCCGTGAATTTTGACGAAGATTGTCTCCTGTCATTTGAACCCCTTTATTAAATCTTAAATATATTCACATGCGAATAAAATCAGAACGCCATTTTTGCTTTTTAAAAAATATGGCATACACCTGTCAGGTGTATGCCGTCAATGGATAACGTAAGGTCTCATGCATTGGTGGATCGTTTTCATCCATTCCCGATAAAGCGGTAAAAAATGATGGGTTAAGTCATGCTGAAATTCAGCAGACGGATAATTGTAATAAATCAGACTGTCAAACTCACGGAAGACTCTGTCAAAAAAACGAATCGAAGATTTGGCACAGCTTGTCTCCAAAATCGACAGCAATACAGCGTGCGACGAATCCAACTGAAAAAAAGCATAGATTAAATCGTTAAAAATCCGCTCTCCTTCTGTCTTCGCCAAATCTTGATTCGCTTCTATTAAATAGCAAAACCCCTCTTCAATCGTAAACAAAAGCTGATAATAAGTCGTTAAGAGCATGTAATCGTCGGTGCTTGTCAAAGCGATCACCTATTTGCGCTTGTCATAATATGTGCCGTCAATCGTCATGTTGGCGTACGGATTGATATAGGAATGATGCATGGCTCGCTTCTGCTTCGCCTGAAGCAGCTCATGTTTGACAGCCTGCTGCAGCCTTTTCAGTTCGGCCATGAGCAATGGCTCCATATCCGTCACTTGCCGCAGCTGCTGCTTTTCTGTCTCAGAAAGAGGCGGCTTGATCTCCTTGATCAAGCCATCGCGTTTTTCAAGAAAAGCTTCGATTGCCTGAACCAGCTCATCACTTTCCGGAGCGTCTTTTATTTGAGCGAGCATATGTTTTGTTTCGCTGTACAGCAGCTCAATCTTTTCCATTATGCCAGCCCGCCCGATCCGAACCGGCCCTGCCGTTCGATTTGAAGCGCTTGCTTCCAGGCATCGCGTAAATCTTTAACATACCCTTCGACTTCCGTCACGATATCTTTGTCATTGCGAATGTTGGCTTCAACCAGGCGGCGGTGGATATACTCGTACATTGCCCCCATTGATGCGGCCAATTCGACTTTCCGGTCAAGAGTGATATTGAGCTCCTGAATAATCTTTTGAGCTTTAACAAGGTTCGTATTTTTCGTTTCCATATCCTCTTGTTCAATTGCCTGTTTCGCCAGCTTCATAAATTTAAGGCAGCCATCAAATAGCATAAGCGTCAATTCTCCAGGGGTCGCCGTGTTGATTGAATTTTGCTGATAAGCTGCATACGGGTTGTTTAAAGCCATTCTTGATCCTCCACAATATTATTGTCCAAGCATTTGTAATAAGTATGTCGATTGTTCGTTCGCTTTTTGAATCGCTTTTTCCATCGCCGTGAATTTTGTGTAATAGCGATTTTCGACTTGTTTCAGGCGGGCGTTCATTGACGAAATGTCAGATTCAACTGTATTCAAGTTTTTCCCGATTGTAAATTGATTGTTTGTCATTGCTGAATTTCCGGCTTTATCCTCAATCTGCTTTTTCGTATCGGTCAAAACTGTCTGAAGGCGTCTCATGATGCCTTTTTCATTATAGTTTTCAGTGCTGCTCGTTCCCGCCATAAAGAGATTAGCCACACTGTCGGGATCTTCTGCGATCTTTTCTTTCAGTTTTTTTTCATTTATCTCTAAATGACCGCGCTGACTGTAAACGCTCGATGTCGTAATTCCAAACTGAGTGAGCTGCAGCGATTCGCCGTTTACAGAAACATTTGAATAAAAATCAGTACGCATTTGGTTGGTGGCACCGCTTAAAATCGTGTCACCCCTTAACAGTCCGCTTTTCGCTTTTTCTTCCCACAGCTCAATTTGCTTTTCCGTCATATCTTTTTTCTGTTCTTCTGTCAGCGGTGTATAGTCGCGGTATTTCTTTTCCGTGAGCTTGCCGTTGGCCATATCGATCAGTTCATTGTACTGTGTAACAAAATCTTTAATCTTTTCGTATATACCGTCCACATCAGTAGATACATCTATCGAAACGGGGCTGTTTGTCGTATTCTTCAGCTGATATGTCACATTATTAACGGTAAAGTTGTTCGTTGTCTTCTCAATCTGCAATCCGTTGATGACAACTTCGGCATTTTGACCTGCCTGACTGGCTGTCAGCTTGTTGTCTGCGTCAAGCGCAAAACCGAGCTGATTGGACATAAAGCTTGCCGTCGCATCATCAGCTGCCTGGATGCTGCCCCCTGCGCCGGTTGCTTTTGATGTGAAAGCGATCGTTTCTACGTATTCAGAACCGTTATAAATCTTTTCTTTCATAGCGGTTACGCCCAAATTTGATTTATTGACTTTGGAAACGATGTCATCCAGCGTATCCGTGCTGCTGACGCTGATTTCAACTTTTTTTGCAGTCGTTTCTCCAGGAGCTGTCACTTGGAAAGTTAACGTTTGATCGCTCCCTGTATACCCTGAAAGGCTAGAAGTCTTATAGGTGGCGGCGGTTGCCAGCTTGTTGATTTGAATCGTGCCTGATGCCGCATTCGTGGTACCTGTTGCCGTAACAGCCGACTCGTTAGAGCTTATCACCTTTTTCGCGCCGTACGTGCTGGGACGGAGCATAAGGTTGATTGATTCCTGCAAGCCTTTGATTTTCGTATTGATTTCACGATAACTGTCACGCTGCCATTCCAAAGTCTGTTTCTTTTGTGTGAGCTTATCGAGCGGGACGCGCTCCGTTTTCATTAATTTGCTGACAATATCGTCTACATCCATCCCTGAAGCCAAACCTGATATTCTGATCGCCATATCATCTAACACTCCTGTTCTATGTAGTTTTATCGACAATTAATCCCATGAACTCCGCCATCGCCGCATAAAAATCGAGCCACTCTTTTGGCGGGATCTCACGGACGACTTCCTCTGTCCGATTGTCCACGACTTTCACATAATACTCTCCCAGTTTTTCATGAAGCACAAACTGAAGGTGGACTTGCGACGGCTCTAAAAGGTTGTTTGCACCTTGTACGGTTTTCTCAAGCTGAGCAAATGTAAATTCTGCAGCGTCCGTCTGCTGCGGGCGTTCTACAGCTTCAGACTGTTTATTCATCATCTGCGTTTTGTAAGCATCAATAATGGGTTCTAAAGATGACAATCTATTGATCGACAATTTTTACCATCCCCTATGCTATGATCTAAAACTTATATCGGCTAAGGGAGAATGAGATTAAACATCTTTATGGAAAAAAATTATGAGAAAGGCAAAGCGGCTTAAATAAAAAAAGAATCCCTGCAAAGGATTCTTGGACAAATATAAAAAAAGACCTTGGCAAAGGCCAAGATCTTTTTAAAATTAACGAAGCAACTGAAGAACGTTTTGCGGCTGTTGGTTCGCTTGAGCAAGCATCGCTTGAGAAGCTTGAGAAAGAATGTTGTTCTTCGTGAACTCGCTCATTTCTTTCGCCATGTCAACGTCACGGATACGAGACTCAGCAGCTGTTAGGTTTTCACCTGAAGCGCTTAGGTTGTTGATTGTGTGCTCTAGACGGTTTTGAACTGCACCGAGCTTAGCACGTTGTGCAGAGACTTGGTTGATCGCTGAATCAACGATTTTAAGTTGAGTATCAAAACCTACATCTGTTGCATCTGCTGCATTATCAGCAAATTTAGTTACATCGATATCTTTAACTGATTGGTTAGCTAACATAGTTTGACCAGTAGTATCTGCAGGGTCTTTAACTCCTAATGCATCAGTGCTCATTTTTTCAATGTTAACAGAAATTTGTTGCTTTGCGTTAGCACCAATTTGGAAAACTAAAGATTTGTCACCTGCCGCTGGGGCTGTTGGATCTGCCGGTGCTTTGAAAGTACCGTCTAACAATTTCTTACCGTTGAATTCTGTACGGTTTGAAATTCCATCAACCTCTTCTTTTAATGCTTTGATTTCGTCTTGAATAGCTGTTAAGTCCTCAGTTTGTTGTGTACCAGTGTTTCCAGCTTGAACAACTAGTTCACGAACACGTTGAAGGATTGAGTGAGTTTCAGTCAATGCACCTTCAGCTGTTTGGATAAGAGAGATGCCGTCTTGAGCGTTCTTAGAAGCCATTTCTAGACCGCGGATTTGGCCTCTCATTTTTTCAGAGATTGCAAGACCTGCTGCGTCATCTCCAGCACGGTTGATGCGAAGACCAGAAGAAAGCTTCTCCATGTTCTTTTGGCTTGCGCCGTTGTTTGAAGACAGACGGTTCAGCGTGTTAAGCGCTGCAATGTTGTGGTTGATTCTCATTGTATATTTCCTCCTTGAAATGTGTTTGATTGCACGTCCATGTGCATATTTTGGAGCATTCAGGCTGTCCTTCCTGCTACATACTTTATATCGGAGATGCCTTAAAATTGTTTATAGCAAAAATAAAAAAATCCTCACTTTTTTTGTGAGGACAATTTCGCAAGCAAATCGTTTGAGATGGAAGCGGCCCGGCTGTTTTCTTCCTGGATCGCCAAATAGATTTCCTTGCGGTGAATTTCGATATGCTTCGGCGCGTCAATGCCGATTTTCACCTGGTCGCCGTCAACGGATATGATCTTCACTTCGATATCGTCTCCGATTTGAATCGCTTCATTGAGCTTGCGGGATAGAACTAGCATGCTTCCCCTCCTATCGGCTGCTTTGTTTGATAAGAAGAGTCATGCAAAATCACTTGTTTGGCAAGCATTTTTCTGCGGTTTACGACAATCGGCGCCATCAAATTGGCCGTTGATTTCTCGAACGGCTCTTCGATCGTTAAAATCGCCATCACTTCAACGTCTTCGGCAGATTCGATTTCAAGAAGTTCAACCGTCGTTTCATCAAGATCAAAGCCATAATCTTTGAAAAAGACGAACGGACTGGCGACAATGAATGCAAGCTCTTCCGACTGCACCGACTGAAGGACGACAAACGGCGAATCCTCGGACAGCGGCAGAATGACAAATTTCTTTTCGCCTGTAAATCCGGGCAGGCCGTTTTTAAACATGATCGTCTGATCTTCTTGAATTTGTGTTTCTCCGTGATACTTCGTTTTGATGATCATCATTCACGATCCTTTGCTAAATTACTTTTGTTTTGGGTATTCCACATCTATTTTTACCTCCGGATATTGGAGCATGTCAACCTTCACACTGCCTGGCGTATAGTTAACAACCGGTTTATTCGGCGTTGCTTCGATAACAGGCTTACGCAGCGTCGCTTCAATGTTCACTTTAGCAGGTTCATATGCGATCTTCACCCTGTCAAATGACGGCGTAAAATGAACGCCGATTTGAATCGGTTCAGGCTCGCTGATTCGTCTCGCCTGGTCTGCAAGCGGATTGCCTTCGATTTCAATCCGCATCATCTCGTCCCCTTCTTCAGCGGTCCGAGCCATTCCGGCAAGCCAATCCTGATAGCCTTGCTGCGCCCCTTCTTCAATCCTTTTAAAGATATGCTTTCTTTCTAAGTCTTCCCATGCTTTAGTCTGGTCAATCGTGAGCTTCGAAGGGGTAGTTGTCATCTCCAGTTCAGCCGGCGGCTGCTCGATTTTCAAGTCGGCGCGCGGCTGTTCCATTTTCAAATCCGGCGGCGTTGTTGTTAAACCGATGCGGCCCGGGATATTTTGCATGATCAGCCTCGGCATCTCCATTATGATATCCTCCTTTTGCTGAAAAAAAGCAACTCGGATAGAGTCGCTTTTATCTTAAAAAGTCAACCAGTGTCGGCTGAACGATTTTCGCGTTTATAGCAAGTGCAGCTCTGTGAACCGATTGCTGTGTAATAAATTCAGTAATGATTTCTTCAAGCTCAACATCTTCGTTGTCTGACAAAACTTTTGTCGCCGTCTCTTCCTGTTCGCTCAGCCGTGAATTGATCAATTCGAGCCGATTGTAGCGCGCTCCAATATCAGACCGCTCATTGCTCATCTGATTGGAAAACTGGTCAATGTCTGAGAGGGCGTTTTCCATCCCTTCCATTGTTCCCGCTTTTAAGGCGTTCTCGAGAGACTCAATCATTTCAAACACATTTTGTCCGCTGCCTGACTGCCCGCCGAAAGCCGAAATCGGATTTGAGTTTACATTTAAGGTTGCGTTTGGCGAAACATTGATGTTGACGTCAGAGCTGCTTGTATAGTTTTCAAAATTGTATGTGTAAGTACCATCGGCGTTTTTTGTGATCGGAGCGACGTCAGAGTTCGTACCGTTAAAGAGGTAGCGGCCGTTGACCTGCGTATTGGCGATCTGAATCAGCTGGTCTTTCAGCTGGCCGATTTCGACTCCGATCGCATTTAGTTCATCCCCGCCGTTTGTACTGTTTTGAGCCTTAACAGTCAGCTCCCTGATTTTCCCCATGATATCAATGCCTTCTGTAATGTTCGTTTCCGTGTTTTCAAGCCATGTAAAAGCTTGGGAGGCATTGCTTTGATATTGTTTAACCTGGGACAATTGCGTATTGTACTTCAGGCTTTTCATTGCGACGACGGGATCATCGGACGCCTTTGAAATCTTTTTTCCTGACGAAATCTGGGATTGAAGCTTATCCAGCTTTCCATAGCTTGAATTGATGTAGCGCAAAGAGTTTTTTGCGATCATCCCTTGGGTTACCCGCATGAATCTTTACCTACCTTCCCACGACACCCATGCCGTTAATAATTTTATCGAGGACTTCGTCCTGCAGCGTTATCATTCTCGCAGCTGCGTTATAAGCATGCTGGAATTGGATCATGTTCGACATTTCTTCGTCTAATGATACGGCGCTTACAGACTGCCTGTTCAACTCAGCAGTGTTTACAAGCGTTTCTGTATTTTTAGCCAGTCTGTTTGTTTCCTGAGCTTTTACACCCATTTCACCGATGATGCCTGCATAATAGTCTAAAACGGTCGTCGTTTTGTCGCCGATTTGAATTTTCTTGGTGAAGACATTAGCGAGATTTGTCGCGTTGGAGTTGTCGCTCGCTTCACCATTCAGCGATGCAGCGACTTTATCGCCTTTTGAATTCATGATCTCATCGGCTACTTTGATTTTGCCGGCGGCTCCCTTTGCAGGCTCAGCCTCTCCTCCGGTAAATTCAAAAAAGATGCCTCCCGGTTCTCCCGATGAAGTAAACCCGCTTTGATGGACTGCATTAAACTCTTTCGCAAAAGCAAGCGCCAGCGTATCCAGATCTGCGAGCATTTCAGGATACAAACCCTTTTCTTTACCGTTTGACATATATCCGTAAGACTCGATTAAACCGAGCAGCGATCCTTTGCTAGTAAACGAATCGATGCCGATGTCCGTCCCGCCGAGGGAAACACCTGTCACAAGGCCTGTATCGTTGTCGTAATTTACTTTGACAGTTTCAGTCGTAAAGTTTGGTCCGTCAAGAACCTTGCCCAGAGACTGGCCGTTTTCGTCCAGGATTTCGATTGATGCAATGCCTTCAGCGGTTGCAAGTGGGTTGCCGCCAGTCTTCGTATAGCTGACTTTGATATTAACCATTGAAGACAGTTCATCAAGGAGCTGATCACGTTTATCGTACAAATCATTCGGGAGATAGCCGTTCGGCTCGACTTTGGCAATTTGCTCGTTTAAGCTGTTCAGCTGTGACAAAAGCGAGTTGATCGTCATCACATCTTGATCAATCTGGTCGCCTAAATTTGATTGAACGGTTGTCAGCGATTTATACAGAGTGTTAAATGTCTCGGCGACCGCCTGCCCTTTTTGTCCGACGACAGAAGCAGCGCTCGGCTCGTGAGCGTTGTTCGTCAATTCCTGAATGGAATTCCAGAATGAATTCAGAACCTTGTTTAATCCGGTGTCATTCAGTTCATTCATAATCCCTTCCATTTGGTTAAAAGCGTCCACTTTTGCATTGTAATAGCCTGCCTTTGTATTCTGCGTCCGGTATTGATAGTCCAGAAAGCTGTCTCTTACCCGTTCAACCGAACCGACCTCAACGCCTGTACCCATCTGGCCGGCAAGCCCGACAGAGTTTCTTGATACGGACGGATAAGGGGTTGACGCTTTAAATGTGACACGCTGTCTTGAATACCCTTCGGTATTGGCATTGGATATATTGTTCGCTGTCACGCTCAGAGCTGATTGCTGCGCGGACAAGCCTCTTTTGGCGATTTCCAGCCCTAAAAAAGTTGGGTTTGTCATCTTTTTCACTCCGTTCTAAGCTTTTGAGTCGAATAAAGAAAGCCGTTTTGTCCCGCCTGTCTGATTTGACTGCTGCTCTTTTCCATAATTCGAACCGCTTTCTTTCGGAAGGAGCATATCAAATGTAAGCGAGATAAATTGAAGCGACTGAAAAGTCAGCTGCTTATTCAAATCGTTCACATCCTTTAAACGGATGACGAGCTGTGAGAGCTTGGCATACAGCTGTTCCAGCACCTTTTTCTCGCCGCCCGCAGCTCTGCTGATACATGCGCTGATGGTCGCGTCCGAGCTGCCGATACAGCTTTTAGTTGCTTCAATGCGGGACTGCTCCGTTTGTTCAATGGCTTGCACATACTTTTGTTCTTTCGTCACGATTTCTGAAAGTGCCTTTATTTCGTTCGTCTTCAGCGCCTCCGTTTTTTGTTCCGACAGAGACAGCAGATGTTCATGCAGCACGCATAAGCGCTCCAGCTCTTCAATCACCCGTTTCACTGAACTGACTTCCTCCTTTTATTGCTGTTTATAAAAATTAACCATTTTTTCAGCTATGCCTTTGCCGTCCACTTTGTATGTTCCATTCTCCACGGCTGCTTTCAGCTGGGCAATTTTCTCCTGACGCTCCTTCATTAAATCAGGGCCTTTTTGCAGCTCCTTTGCTTTCGCAGAAATCTCAACTTTATCTTCCGGCTGTGCTGCAGCCTGGGAAGAAGCTGTTTGTTTTTCAAATGATTTATGATAAGGATTAACAGGTTGTGTTCCATATTGGTTGATCTTCATGGGATTCCTCTCACTTTCCGCCATAGTTATCTATGATCATACTCATTTTATCGTCTGAGCTTCAAGTTAGTTTAGGGAATCAGTCATTTTTAGGATTAAAGGTATAGTACGTGCCTTTAGAACTATTTCTCTTCTCTTTTTCAAGCTGCTCCAGCTGGTCTAATTGACTCATTTGCGATGCTAAATCTTGATCGCATGACAGGCAATAACGCCCCTCCCGAATAAGTGTGCCGCACCTTTCGCACGGATAGCCGAGATTCGGAAAATTGGAGATTTGAATGCGTTTCTGTCTGATGAACTTCAATATTAACTCTTCTTCGACACCTGTTTTTTCTACGATCTGAAACATTGTAGACTGTCGGTTTTCCTGTTTTTTCAGAAATTTATAAACGGTTTCAAACGCACGTTCTTCTTCTTTCAAGCATGAAACGCAAACGGTTTGAAAACTGCTTTTCATAAACAATGCATTACATCTTGGACAATTCGCCAATTGACTCATAAATTTTGACCCCTATCCTTAAATTCTATCTTTTATATCGGCAGGGAAAAAAAATGATTTAGCTTCGAATTAATGTAAATGATGATACAGATTTTGCCTCACCGGATGTCATCAGACAATCAGCGCCATGATGAAGGGTCGCCCCTGTCGTATACAAGTCGTCGATCAATATGATATCCAGATTCTTTACCGATCCCTTTTCGGTTCTAAAAACCGTTTTGGGCTTGATCCGTTCTTTTCTGCTTTTTTTGGATTGTTTTTCATTTTCGATTCTGATCAAAGGATGCATAACGGGTTTTTTTAATAAGGAAGCAAGCCTCTCCGCCTGATTGAATCCCCGCTCCGCTTTACGTTCTTCACTGAGTGGTATCGGAACTAAAACAGCTGGAGTGTGGCGGTAATATTGGTGGAAAGCATTGATAAATGAAGGAGCAAAAGCGAAGACCAGTTCAGCATCACCTCTGAACTTAAAACGGGCAAGGACTTCTTTCATGAAGGTATTGTAGATATAGACAGAGCGGTTTTGCCTCAAAAGAGAGCGGGTTAACGGATCAGCTTCCCATTTTAGGCAGTCACCGCAAAGTTCTTCGCTCTCTTGGGGGCGCCCGCACTTAGGGCACACCGTTCTTCCTTCGATCCTGATAAAATTGTCTTTACATGCCCTGCATATTTTCTCTTCTGATCGTAAAAAGAATAAAGCGCGCCATGAAAGAGAATGTAAAAGAGGCGCTTCACAAATTAAACAATGCAGTTCATTTCCTCCCTTTTCGATTGCTTTCGCAAAGCGGGTTGTCATTCACCTTTCTGGCAGCTTCAGCCAAGGTGACGAGCATTGATGTATTTTTTTGTTTGTCAACGAGCTCTGCTTTTATGTAAGTCAGCTTCGACTCATCTGTTACATATTGCGGTTTTACTGCATTTAAAGCCAAGGCGAGCACATCCTCTCTGCACCTGCTGCACTTACAGCTCATGTGCAGCTGTTCGATATACTGATCAAACAACTCTTCCAAAACAGCCTCTTTAGCATTGACTAGCATCCGGCACCGCTCCTCATTTTATATTCATAGGTATACTTTACCATGAATATCAGACTAGTCAATCAACATTTCCTTTTTAGACAGTTTATTCATATATTGAATATGACGTCGTGCCGCATTCATCGACTTTGTCCTGCCGTGATGAAAGAAACAGACGTCTCCATCTGTGTGCTCGGGATGCCTGCCGGCTCTGCCGGCCATTTGGACAAGAGCGCTTTCCGAAAAAACAGCCGACTCTGCCCCCAATACTCCAACCTGTGCTTTTTTGACGGTTACACCTCTTTCCAAAATCGTTGTCGTCACGAGCACCTCAAGCTTACTTTTCCTAAACCGGTTCACTTTTTCATTTCTCTCAGGGTCTTCGGCATAGACTCCTTCTGCGCGAAATGTTTCCTTTTTCAGCAGACTGACCACGGTTTTAAGAACAGGGATAGAGGGAACAAACAGAAAAACCGGATGCTGCAGTTCCTGGTGCTTAAAAAGCCATTTTTTGAGGCGAAAAGGAACTTTTCTTCGTTTCAAACCCCTTTCCCAATTTCCGCACCAAATCAATGTAGGTTCAGGCAGCGGGCTGCGGTGGAATCTTGCGGGAATACGGACGGTGTGCAGCTTTCCGCTCTCAGCCCTTTTCTTCATATCTCTAGAAGGCGTGGCGGTTAAATAGATATGTGCGCTTTGCCGTTTTGCCGATTTTTTAACAGCGTATTGCAGCGTATTATCAATAGAATACGGAAAAGCATCCACTTCATCTAAGATGATCACGTCAAATGCTTCTTTATAGCGGAGCAGCTGGTGGGTAGTTGAAATGACAAGCGGCGAGAGAGTTCCAACGTCTGGGCTCCCTCCGTATAAAGCGGCGATTTCCACCCCGGGAAAGGCGTGGCGAAACCGCGGTTCAAGCTCAAGCACAACGTCTGTTCTCGGAGTGGCGATACATACTCTCAAACCGTTGTTCAGCGCGAATTCGATCCCTTGAAAAAGAAGTTCCGTTTTTCCCGATCCGCAAACCGCCCAGATCAACAGCTCTTCTTTCCTGCGTATAGCATCGATAATAGATTTTGCCGCTTTTTCCTGACCGGCTGAAAGTACGCCTTTCCACTCCGTGTAAACAGGCGCCCATTCATGTCTGCCATGTCCACGCCAAGTCAACAGAGACGTACACTCGCTCACCCTGCCCATCATGACACAGGCTCGGCAGTACACGCAGCATTTATTGCACCTATAGCAAGGATATCGAGCGAAACAGAAGCGCTCGTGCTGGCCGCACCTCAAGCAAACAAAGCCTCTCTTCGTTTTTTTAATGCCTTCCTCCGTTTTTATCAGGCCTTCTTGGATATGCCAATCAATGACAGGTTCCGGAAAAGGAAGTTCGCTTTTCAGAAGGTGGCGCTGCTCCAAACATGACCGCAATTCACAGGAATAGGATGCCGGATGTTCGATGTGAATCACCTCCAATCTGCCATTCAGTATCTATCATCCATGTTTTCTTGTAAAACAGTCAAAATCTAAAAATCTCCCTCCAAAACCGTAGAAAAAGAAAAAATCTCCGTTTTGCAAAACGGAGATTGGCTTTTATACTGTATACCAGGCGATACCCATTGCTCCTTCACCAAGGTGGGTGCCGATCACAGGCCCGAAATAGCTTTTATAAAATTCGACATGTGCGTATTGCTGCGACAATTCTTCGATTATTTGATCGGCTTCTTCTTCACGGTTGGCATGAATCACAACCGCTCTCAACGGCTTTCCTTTTTCGGCATCTTCGCCAAAAAGCTCAAATAAACGGTTCATCGCTTTTTTTCTCGTCCGGATTTTTTCGAAGGGAACGATCAGCTTGTTCTCAAAATGCAAAATCGGCTTTACTTTTAAAAGGCTTCCGACAAAAGCCTGGGCGCCGCTCAGGCGTCCTCCCCTTTGCAAATGCGAAAGGTCGTCAACCATAAAATAAGCCCTCATTGAGGTTTTCATATGATCCAAGTGGCGAATGATTTCTTCCGGAGCCGCTCCTTTTTCCGCCATCTCAGCCGCTTCGATCGCATAAAAACCTTGAGCCATGCAGCTGATTTCTGAATCAAACGGATACACTTTAATTCCTTCAAGCATACCGCGTGCTGATACAGCGCTGTTGAATGTTCCGCTGATGCCGCTGGAAAGGTGGATGCTGATGACCGCATCATATGTTTCCCCGAGTTTTTCATAGAGAGAAATCAGCTCGCCGTATGCGGGCTGGGAAGTCGTCGGGAGATTTTCGTGAGCTTTTACTTCTTTGTAATAGTCCTTCCAGCTCATATCGATTTCTTCCCTGTATGAAGTCTCTCCAAAGATCACATTGAGAGGTATCATATAAATATTGTAGCGCTCACGCAGGTCTTTAGGTATATATGCCGTACTGTCTGTTACTACTGCTGTTTTCATGAAATAAACCTTCCTTATGAAAGATACTCTTTTCTATTCTAAAAGAAAAAGCAGCTTTTTTCATTATAAAGTTTGATTTTCTGCTAAAAGAAAAGACCTGCCTTATGGCAAGTCCACCTTTATCTCATTTCTACCCAGCCATTTTTAATGGCTACAACGACAGCCTGCGTTCTGTCGTTTACATTCATTTTTTGAAGGATGTTGCTGACATGGTTTTTAACCGTTTTTTCACTGATAAATAATGATTCGCCGATTCCGCGGTTGCTTTTTCCGTCCGCCAGCATCTGCAGAACCTCGCATTCCCTTCTGGTAAGAATGTGAAGAGGTCTCCGGATTTCCGGATACACTTCATGTTGAGCGTGAGATGATACACCGCTTGTTGCAAGACGGCGGAATTCATTCACAAGATTATGAGTAACCTTAGGATGCAGATAAGATCCGCCTTCAGCCACAACTTTCACGGCTTCGATCAGCGTGTCGGCATCCATTTCTTTCAGCAGATAGCCGCGGGCTCCTGTTTTTAATGCATGTGTAACATAGTTTTCATCGTCATGGATAGATAAAATAATAACCTTTGATTCCGGATACAAGTCGACCAGTTGTTTTGTCGCTTCTACGCCGTTTACATTCGGCATATTAATATCCATGATTACCACATCAGGATGGTAGTGCTCGACAATGCGAGCCGCTTCATCTCCGTCGTCTCCTTCGGCCACTACCTCAAAGGTAGGTTCGAAATCCAAAATCCGTTTGACACCTTCACGGAATAACTGATGATCGTCAATAATTACAATATTTACTTTAGTCACAAGCTACGCCTCCCCATTCTCATTGTTAAACACACCGCTTTTATGGTCAATATGTCTTTTGTCTCTATTTTACAATTATCTTTACAAAGACAGCGGAACTTTAATCAAAATAAATGTCCCAAGACCTATTTTCGAATCGATTGTCATTGAACCTTCGAGCAAATCGACTCTTTCTTTCATACCTAGCAGACCGAAAGATTTGTTCTTCTTGCCTTTAACTTCTTTTAAGTCAAAGCCGTTTCCATTGTCTTTGATAATCAACGTCACAAAATCTTTTGTCACTTCTACTTTAACATGAATCTCAGTTGATTCGGAGTGTTTTAAGGCGTTTGTCACTGCTTCCTGTGCAAGCCGGAAAAGTGCAACCTCAAACCGCGGTGCTATTCTTCTATCTTCGGATTCACCGATGCATTGGAAATGGATCTTTGCTTTTCCATGATAATCTTCGATCGTGTTCAAGTATTTTCTGAGCGTCGGTATCAATCCCAAATCATCTAAAGCCATCGGTCTTAAATCATAAATGATTCTTCTGACTTCATAAAGAGCATTTCTGACGTTTTGCCGGAGGTTTCTAATTTCCTGAAAGCCTTCTTCTGTTCCTTTGTCTCTGAAGATGCGTTCGATCAGCTCAGATCTCATCATGACGTTGGCCAGCATTTGCGCAGGGCCGTCGTGGATTTCCCTTGAGACCCTTTTTCTTTCTTCCTCTTGGGCTTCGATGATCCGCAGTCCGAAATCCTGTTTGGCCTGCGCATCTTCTAGGAGAACGCCAACCTGGCGCAGATCCTGATTTAAATAGTTTAAGACGACGGTAATCTGGCTGACAAGCCCTTCTGAACGCTCGATGATTTCCTGAAGCCCCAAAAGGCGCCGTTCCAGATCATCACGCTTCTCTCTCAGCTGCTTTTCACGCTGCTGGATCATCGTCAGTTCAACCTGCAGTTTGTGGGCTTTTTCATAAGCTTCGCGAATCTCTTCTTCACTGAATTTATGAAAGTTTCTGCTGACCTCAGACAAGCGGTTTCGCGCATGGCGGGCATGCACTTCCAGCCTGTCTCCAAGATCGATGACTTCGTTGACCTGCTGTTTAATCTGCTTCAGCTCTTCTACCAAGCCTTCATATTGCTGACGGGACTGCTCTCCGATTTGAAAGACCTCATCCTTGCTCCCATCAACCGTTTTTAACATCTTCATAATGATTGAATCTAAAACTTTGGAGTCCATTTTGGAAACACTCACCCATTTTCCCTCCGTAACAGCATTGTCATTTACTTTTATCATAAATTTCATTGAACTGAAATTCGTGTCGAATTATAATGAAAGAATGCGTATTCTGGTTTTTTGGTCTTTTTATGGTTACCGATCCATTTCTATTTAATCATAACAAAATACGCGCCAAAATTCTAAGTCTGTTCGATTTTTAGGAGAACAGCCGCATGGCTTGTCAGGAGGTAAGCAGGCATGCTGCAAAGTTATCTCACTGTTGCAGGTGAAGGGACCCATGAAATCGTGATTGAAAAATCCCGGTTTATATGTCACTTAAGCCGCGTCAGTACTGAAGAAGAAGCACAGAACTTTATCAATCACATAAAAAAGCAGCATTGGAATGCGACGCATAATTGCTCGGCTTACGTCATAGGAGAAAATGATCAAATTCAAAAAGCGAATGATGACGGAGAACCGAGCGGGACAGCTGGAGTTCCGATGCTTGAAGTTTTGAAGAAACGCAACCTTAAAGATACGTGCGCCGTTGTGACGAGGTATTTCGGCGGTATTAAACTCGGCGCTGGAGGGCTGATACGGGCTTATGGAAAATCCGTGTCAGAGGGGCTGAACCATGTCGGCGTTGTCGAACGAAAGCTGATGCGGGTGATGCACACGACAGTGAACTATACATGGCTCGGCAAGCTTGAAAACGAGCTTCGCGAGTCCCCTTATCAAATAAAAGACATTCATTATGCCGACGATGTCGAATTTGAAACGTATGTGAAGGAAAGTGAAAAACAGGCATTTACGGAATGGATAACCGAATTAACAAATGGCAAGAGTGAGAATAGAGAAGGCATTCAAGTTTATTTGGAAGAAGCTTTTAACAATTAAAGGAGAATTATTATATGGCTGAGCGTATTAAAGTGAAAGTGCGAAAAAAAAAGAATAAAAAGAGAAAGCTGATTAAACGGTTTATAGTCCTTATGCTGCTCGCACTTCTCGTAGTCGGCGGAGTGGGCATATATAAAATTATTAACACGATTTCCGCTGCTGACGGCACTTATGATGAGCTTGAGCGCGGAGAGAAGTCAAAGCTCAGGGACGATGTCGTTAATATTCAAAAAAAGCCGTTTTCGATTCTTTTTATGGGTGTTGAAGATTATTCGACAAACGGCGAGCACGGACGGACGGATTCCCTGATTGTCGTGACGCTCGATCCTAAAAAGAAGTCGATGAAAATGCTGAGCATTCCGAGGGACACAAGGGTGCATTTGGCCAGTGACACAACCGGCACAAAAACAAAAATAAATGCGGCCTATGCAAAAGGCGGCAAGGATGAAACAATCGAGACGGTAGAGGACTTCCTCGGAATCCCGATCGATTACTATGCCACAGTCGATTTTGACGGGTTCAAAGATGTCATCGATGAAATCGGCGGAATCGATATTGACGTCCCGTTTGATTTCAGCGAAAAAAGCGATGTCTCCAAATCCAAGAGAATCTATTTTAAAAAAGGGAACATGCATCTAAATGGAGAGGAAGCTCTTGCCTACGCAAGGATGAGAAAACAGGATAAGCGGGGAGACTTCGGGAGAAACGACAGACAAAAGCAAATCTTAAAAGCCGTTCTTGATCAAATCTCAAAACCGCAAAACCTCGCTAAAATTGATAAAATAGCCCAAAAAGCAAGCAAAAACATTCAGACAAACTTCAAAATCACACAGGCTCTGGCGCTTCAGCAAATCTACAGCGGCTTTGCTGGTGATGATATAAAAACATTAAACATCACAGGAAAAGATCTTACGATCGCTGATGTTTACTACTTTGAGCCTGACCAGCAAAACCTTGCAAACGTGCAAAATGAATTGACCCATCACTTGTATCCGGACTCAACCGCTGATTCAAGCGGAACATCGTCTGAATCTTCCGCAACCGCTGACGGGACAGACAGCTCAGCTGAATCGTCTGCTGCTTCTTCTTAATGAAAAAACCTCTTGAAAACTGATGACAGTTTCCAAGAGGTTTTTTAGTTATTAAAATTATTTCTTATATTTATTGACTTCAAACATCAAAATATTATTAAAGACGACATAATCCTTTTTGCTCTCAAATGGTCCTTTATTATTATCATGTTCATCAATTTCATAAAAACCTGGACCCTCACCGGCATCTCTCTGCTTGTACCAACTCAAAAAAGCATTCACTTCTTTTATTGAAAGCTGATACTCCTTTTGAAGGCCGTTTACCATCGTAATAACAAGCAGCGCGTCTCCTTCTTCTGATTGGTCTTTGTCATCTGTTTTGCCTTGGTTGTCGTCATTCGGATTCTTTGAATCTAGTGACAGCATTTCAACAGACCTAAATTTAGAAGAATGCAACGAATTAAGGTTTACACTTTCACTTCCACCTATTGCATATAAATCCTTTCCAACAGCAACTGTTGCTGCACCTGCCCGTTTATATTGAAGATTTTGAATTTCCTCTACTGTATCACTTTTTGGATCATATACTTGGACTTTAGAAGTAACAGAATTTTTGCCTATAGCTCCGCCTGCAATATAAATTTTGTTACCAACCACTGCAGCTGATACATATGTAGCCAGACTTTTTAAGTTACTCTTCTTAACCCAATTGTCTGTTTTTGGATCATATTCATAGATAAATCCTGAAATAAGTGAACCACCACTGTTATGCGTTCCCCCACCTATATAATATATTTTTCCGTTGACAGTAGCAGCTGCTGCACCTGAATTATTTCTAGGTTGACGATATTTTGTGTCCCACTTCTTCGTTGCTGTGTTATATGCAAAATGCGTTGGCATACTTGGCCCTTGTTGAGTAAATAAGTGAATCGTATTATCTATAACAGCCGCTGAAGATAAATAACTTTTTACTGGGGCATCAACCCCCCTTTCCCAAGTGTCAGTTTTATAATCATAAATTTCAACTTTTTCAGTGTTTGCATAATTGCTGGTATTAAATGTATTACCACCAATCACATATATTTTATGATCCACAACTGCCACTGCAGCACCTGCTCTTTTGGTAGGCATATCCGTTTTTTGCGTCCACTCATTTGTTTTAGGATCATAAACATATGTTGTGTTAGTCGCTATATTTTCAGATCCGAATCCTCCAATCACATAAATCTTTCCATCAACAACAGCAGTAGCCGCGGCGCTTCTGACCTCCGGTAAATCAGCTTTACTTACCCAGCTCTTCCCGCTGTTTTCCTCTGCTGACGCACTTCCAAACGGCGACAAAACAGCTGAAAACAAAATTACAAACATAAAGAACAGCTTTTTCACAAAAAACACTCCTTATAATAAAATATTCCTCCATTTCCTTTATCGTCTAATCAGATGGATATTTAACATTAGCTTGTATTTAAAAGACAAAAAGACCTGATTTCAAAAATGAATGAAATCAGGTCTTTTCTCAATTCCTCTTCACCATCCGCCTGTAAAACTTCGTAAAGGGCTTGTACTGCTCATTTACAAGGCCTGTCACCTCTGCGATGATCTGCATGAACAGAATTAAGCCGAAGATGATGAAGATGGACACCCAGAGCGTCGCGGTTTTTAAAAGAATGGCGCTCAGGCTGAAGACGACGCCGATTAAATAAATGACGATGACGGCTTTCCGATGGGACAGGCCAAAGGCCATCAGCCTGTGGTGAATATGCGATTTGTCGGGCGCCGAAATCGGCTGTTTGTTTAAAATACGCCTGATGATCGCGAATGTCGTGTCAAATATCGGCACTCCTAATATAATGATTGGAATGACGACGCTGAACAGGGTCACGCTTTTATACAGTCCGAGCAGCGACAGAACCGAGATCACATAGCCCAAGAAGAGCGAGCCCGTGTCTCCCATAAAAATTTTCGCCGGGTGGAAGTTATAGAACAGAAAGCCGATCGTGCTTCCGATGACAACCAGCGACAGAGAGAAGATCAAGATTTTATCGGCAGAAAAAGCCATGACGGCAATCGTCGAAAGGCCGATGACGGATATACCCGCAGCCAGTCCGTCCAATCCGTCGATTAAGTTGATGGCATTGGTGATCCCGACGATCCATAAAATCGTCAGAGGGTATGCGAGCCACCCCAAATCAAAGCGAAGATCCCAAAATGGAATCGATAAAAATTCCATTTTTAAGCCTGTACTGACGATGATGCAGGCTACTAATATTTGAACGATAAATTTAATTCTCGCGCTTAAATTGTGTTTGTCATCTACAATGCCCAAAATGACAATCATAAAAGCACCGAGTGTAATTGCTGTTATTCTGTTTTCATAAAGGCCGCCGGCAAGCGAACCGGTCAATACTCCTATAAAAATGGCTAAACCGCCCATTCTCGGCATTACTTTATCATGTATCTTTCGTTTATCCGGCTGATCCACGACCCCGGATTTGATTGCTAGACGTTTGACAAGCGGAGTAATAATTAAAACAGTAATGAGAGAGACAAAAAACGCAAGTACAGTGCGTTCATAAGACATAAGGAAGTCTCCTTTTTAAATGAAGTCTGGTCGTATTAAAGATCATACCTTTTCATTATACAATTTCATTATTTATTATAACAAGCTCCAGCCAAAAGAAACATCATGAATTAATATCCCCCGCCGCAAATTATGCATCTTTATTCAAGTTCAATTTATCAAGCATCGATAAAAATAAATGATGCCAGTCTCTTTCATGTGCGATCTTTCTGCGCAGTTCCACATGGGAGACATCTTCATGCGCAAGCTCCAGCTCTTCACACAGCGCTGTAAATTCAACGGGGTCGTTTCCTGTTAGATGACGGTAAACGTGTTCCTGTTCAACCTTTTTTGTTGAAGGAAGGTTCATACCGGCGACAGGCTTTCCGGCAGCCAAAAATTCAAACAGCTTTAAAGGGAATACCGCATTATTATATGGCGACGGTTTATACGGCATGATCCCGATATCCACTACATTCATATAAGCCGGTACTTCCGACGGCGCAGCGGGCCCCGTCCAAATGACATTTTCTTCTTCAAGAAGCGCTTTAAAATCTTCATCTCCGTTTGTCCCGTCAGGACCGACAAATAAAAACGTCCACTCTTTTTTGGTTTTGGCAGCTTCTTTGATGAGCTTAAAATCGAGCTTCGGCTTAATTCCGCCGATAAAGCCGAGGACGGTGCCTTCCCTTCCGTTCAATACATCGGCTTTTTGCTTATTTTTCGCAAACAAGCTGTATTCCACACCATTTTCGATTGTAAAAACCGGCTTTGTCTCTCCTTGAAGCCGGTCTGCTACGTTTTGGTGCAAATATTCAGAAGTGCAAAAAATCGTATCAGCAGCTTTAATGATTCTGCCTTCAGCTTCAAAAATAACCTTTTGCCTGAATCCTGAGACAAGGCTTTGGCTTCCGCTGATCGGCGCCGCCCACAGGTCACTGCAGTCATAGATGACCTGATCCCACTGATAAAGTGATGACAGCAGCGGAAAACCGGGGAATGTGTACCATAAGCACACCTTTTCCCCCTGAACGTCTTCTTTCAGCCGGTCAAGCAGCGGCTTCAGCTTGCTTTTATAAAAAACATCCTTGTAGCGGGCAAACCTGAATATTTTCTTTTTCAAAAAATCTTTGACTGCAAATTGCTTGATTCCGTTGTCAAGCAATGTAAATGTCTCGCGGGAAGGATTTTCAGACGGACAGACCCAAATGACTTCCTTCGTCTCCTGGCGGCCAGCCAAAAACTCAGCAAGGCGGTGCCTTCTGTACCTTAGCTGATCCTGTCCCCATTCACCTGTCGCTACTATGACGTGTATGACTTGATCTGCTTTCACTTTCAATCACCTTTTCTGTCAATGCCGTTATAATCTTTTCATGACTGCGTTCTTAGCGTAATGGAAAAAGCACCATGTCGCTTTCATCAAGTGAAGGCGTTCGATTTCCCTGTACACATACCAGGTTTTTCGCGCCGCCTTCCACTTGTTTCTGGAGATCGATGTTTCAACGATGCGGTATTCGGCGAGGGGTTCGTGCAGGCCGAATGCCTTGAATCCTCGCTTTAATACGGACAGCCATGTCGCCAAATCCTGACGGGTTCTGATATTCGGCATCCGGATATCACCCGTTTGCTCTCTGTCAATCATTACCGTCAAACAGCCGATAATCGTATTTTTTAATACATCATCATATGTAAGGCTGACGGGTGCATGAATGGTTTTATGAAGCGGTTCGCCGTCTTGGCTGATCAGCTCGTATGCCGTAAATGTGAAAGCGTGCTGATGCTTCCTCATAAAGGCAAGCTGCTTATCCAGCTTTTCTGCTTTCCACACATCATCGCTGTCCAAAAAGGCGACATAGCGCCCTTCGGCTTTGCTGAGCGCTGCATTTCGAGCCGCTGCAGCGCCTTGATTTTCTTTCAGAAAAATGGCATGGATCCGTTCATCATCTTCTTCATAGCGCTTCAAAATGTCTCTTGTCCCATCTGTTGAGCAATCATCGGCAATGATCATTTCCCAGTCGGAAAACGTCTGATTTAAGACGGACTGAATGGTTTTTTCGATAAATTCCTCCGCGTTATAGGAAGGCGTAATGACAGAGATTAAAGGTTTTTGCCTCGTCATGGTCCTGATCCACATCCCCAATTAAAAATTTAACGTTCTCTGAATACTTCCGGAACGACAATGATAAAAAACGACAGCGCTAAACCGATCAGTACGCCTAATACCGCTCTTTTTTTAGGCGACATGCCGGCAGCCTGGTTATCCAGCACGATCAAGGGCTCAATTTCTTCAGCAGCCTTCATATCAAGCTTGCTTGTTTCAAGTTCATACAAAAACCGCTGTTTATCAACTTTGGAATCAGCGCTGACTGTTTCGCCTTCAAGCGCCTTTATATTCTTTTCGATGACTTCTTCCCTTTTTGAAAACAGCGCCTTATCGCCTTTCATATAGGCATCTTTAACTTTTCCTAAAGTATCCAATGTTTTCTGTTTGTCAGGCCCTGTATAACTTAAGTTAAAAAGTGAATCCGTTCTGATTTCAATCGCCAGATCGTCTTTCAACTGCGCCAGATCCTCTTCCGGCATATCCGGGAAAATGTCCTTTAAAAAGGCTTCGTTTTTCAACAGCAGCGGCACCTGCTTTGCATTGTTGTACTTCGCTTCTCCATAGTTCCCGGTTGATATCGTTACAGTAGCCGTGTAATCGGACGGAGCAACGTTCCCCTTCGGCATAAAATAGCCGACAAGACCAAGAATAAGAGGAAGCGCAATAATCGCCACAATAAACTTTTTCACTCTACCAGCAATACGTTTGATTAAATTCATCACATGAATTTCTCCCTGTTTTTAAATTCGATTTTCAAAAATCACCTATACTGTTCGGTTTCATCCGTTCCGCTGACTCTAAAGGTATTAACCGTCGCAATCACAAGGGCGAGAAACACCCAATGGAAATATAGATTCGAGACGGAACTCGGACTGATGCTTGATACAAGGAAGGCGACGAGCGCGGCTGTCAAACCTTCAATGAGAAGCTTGTACCGCTTTCCAAGCGATCTTTTATAATATCGGTAAAGCACGGTTATTAAATAAATGTACATCGTTAAATAACCAAGCATCATCACAACTCCAAAATTCGTCATGATCTCTACGAGCCAGTTATGAACCTCCACGACCCGGTCTGTATCGAACAATGCGTGATGTTCCAAATAATAAGGTACATTGCCGGCGCCGACGCCAAATCCGTAAGTATCCAGCACATAATGCCCGGCGTTTTTCAACAAGTTTGCCCTGGCGACATTGGATGGCAGCGGCTCGCTGAAATCGTGTGTAGTTTGCGGAGCCAAAAAGTATGTATAAAAAGCTCCGGTGATCTTTCCTGCAAACAGTGTGACAAAAGCGATACATCCTGCAGCTGCGGCGATGAGCGCCCATTTTTTAAGCACCTTCGGCAGCAAAATAAACGCATAAACGGCAAGTCCGGCTATAATTCCCAGGATGCTGGCTCTTGATCCTGTCAGGAAAATCAAGTAGGCCGAACAGAACGCAAGGAGCAGCCCCGCTATTTTTAAATAGCTGTTTTTAATGTTTTTGAAAAAAGATAAATAAAAGAAAAAGCTGATGGATAGAAATGTCGCAAAGTCATTCTGATTGAAAAAGACGGATGTCGGATAGTGCTGTTTATAGTGCGGCCCGTTATAAAGAGTCGAGCTCGGCAGGTGGTTTAATGTAAAGTGGTTGTAAAACCCGATGACCATTAAAAATACGGTCATGACCAACCATATGTAATAAAACGCGAGAATTCGATCCATTTTTTGAAAAAACATAACAATCAGAAAAACAAAAAACATTCCCATTGCCAATAGGAACAGATATTTTACGCCCTCAGTAGCAGACTTGACCCAAAGCAGCGAAATCATTCCATAGCAGAACCAAAACGTGAAAAACATCAGAATGCCTTTAACATGCACCTGCTTCCACTTTTCAAGGTGCTGGCTGCCTTTCAACATTTCCGCTATGAATAAGAACCCTGCCAGAATCAGAAGAATTCGATATGGAAACAGGCTGAAAAAGCCCAATTTAATCGTAAAAAAAGCATTGTTGGCAAATGTTGCAGCGATAAGCAGATATAATACGGGCATCAGCAATTGCTCGGACGACAAATACTTCCGGAGCACAATGATCAAAGTCAGCGCAATCAAAATCAGACATGCTAACAAGACTTTTTTTGCATTGGACTGGGCCAATACAACGAATGCTAACCCTGCGGTCAATGCGGCGAGCCAAACCAAAACATTGACCGCGGAACGTTTGAGACTCATTTTTCCCCCTCCTTCCGCTTCTTTCTGGAAAAGGGCTGCCGACATCAGCCAGCAGCCAGTGATTTACATATTCATTTCTTTTTTATAATATGAAATGGTCTTTTCCAGTCCTTCAGCGAGCGGCATTTTTGGTTCCCAGTTTAAAATTTTCTTTGTTTCTTCATTACACAGTGTGCTGTGGCGGATATCCCCCGGTCTTTCATCTTGATAAATCGGAGACAGCGCCGAGTTCGTCGCTTTTTTCATCTCTGCAAACAGCTCATTGACTGTGATCGAAAAGCCGTTCGAAACGTTTAAACAAACGTTTGATTGAGCTTTGAGCGCCTTGATATTGGCGGAAGCCACATCACCGACATAAATAAAATCGCGCGATTGTTCTCCGTCTCCAAAAATCACCGGAGCCTTGCCGCTTGTCAGCAAATCGGAGAAAATCGATACGACGCCGCCCTCTCCTTTTGCGTCCTGGCGCGGCCCGTATACATTGCTGTACCGCAAAATGCAATACTCGGTTCCATACAGATCATAGGCCAGCTTTAAGTAGTTCTCCACCGTAAGCTTCGTCAGCCCGTAGGGTGAGCCTGGATTTGTTTTATGACGAGTGTCGACAGGCAGATATTCAGGATCTCCATAAACAGCTGCTGATGATGCAAAGACAATCTTTTTCACGCTGCATTCACCCGCTGCCTTAATGATATGGAGCGATCCCTTGATATTGATGTTTTCATCATTTAAAAAATCGCTGACAGACTCCGCCACGCTTACTTGTGCAGCTAAATGAATAATATAATCGGGATCAATGCTTTTGATGACGTCGATGACTTCCGGCTTTGTTATATCCTGCTCATAAAAGTCAACCGCGAGACCTTCAATGTTGGAGCGGTGTCCCGTAGTTAAATTGTCAAGAATTGAAACCCGGTAATTTTCTTTCAGAAGCTGTTCAGCGATATGCGAGCCTATAAATCCGCATCCGCCTGTCACTAGTACTTTTTCCATTGTTATCCCCCCGTTGTTTATACGTTGGTCAGGATTCCTTCTCCCTGTACTTCCGGCCGGCCGATTGAATGATAGATCATACCTTCGTTTCTCATTTGTTCAATCTCAAATATATTACGTCCATCGATCAAGACGGGGTTTTTCAAGGTTGCCTTAAGTTTGGTAATATCCATGTTCTGTACTTCCGGCCACTCCGTCAATATGACGCAAGCGTCCGTATCTTGAATCGTCTCGTACAGATCTTCGCTGTAAACGGCTTGATCCCCGAGAAGCTTTTCTGCTTCGGGTACAGCTATCGGATCAAACGCTTTGACTTTAGCACCAAGACTTCTCAGCATCGGAATGACATCCAGAGACGGCGCCGAGCGCATATCGTTTGTATTCGGCTTGAACGCCAGCCCAAGAATCGAAATGGTCATACCGTTTAAGTCACCAAACACATCAAGGAGCTTTTGCACAATGTGGGCGCGCTGCTTTTGATTCGTCTCAATAACGGCTTCAATCATTTTAAAAGGATAGCCGACTGACTTCGCGATGTGCAATAAAGCCATTGTATCTTTAGGGAAGCAAGAGCCGCCAAAGCCGATTCCGGCTTTCAGAAATTTATTGCCGATTCTGCTGTCCAGTCCGACACCTTCAGACACCTTTGATACATCAGCTCCGACCCTTTCACAAATATTCGCGATATCATTAATGAACGAGATCTTTGTAGCCAAAAATGCATTTGCAGCGTATTTAATCATTTCTGCACTTTCAAGGTTAGACTTGACGATTTTCGTTTGAAAAGGCTTATGGAGCTCTTCAATAATCGCAGCAGCCTTTTCACTTGTCGCACCGATGACGGCTCTTTCCATATTCATCGTATCGTAAATAGCTGTTCCTTCACGAAGGAACTCCGGATTCGAAACGACGTCGAAAGGGAATTCCCCTTTTGAATTGCGTTCTATAATGGCTTGTACGAGCTTTCCTGTTCCAACAGGGACAGTGCTTTTGTTGACGACGACTTTATAGCCGTTCAGATGCTTCCCGATCATTTCGGCAACAGATTTGACAAATGTCAGGTCTGCTTCCCCTGTTTCCGACATCGGTGTTCCGACTGCAATATAAATAATCTCTGCTTCTTCAATCGCCTTGGGAATATCGGTAGAGAAAAATAAGCGATGTTCGTTTACGTTTTTATCCACAAGTTCTTTTAGGCCGTTTTCATAAATCGGCATCACTCCTGCTGAGAGTCCTCTTATTTTTTCTGCATCAATATCGCAGCAGACAACCGAGTTTCCCACTTCGGCAAAACAAGTTCCAGACACCAGCCCGACATATCCCGTTCCAATGACAGCGATTCTTTTCAACATTATCATTCCCTTCTTTCAGCTGACCCTTCAAATCCAATAGCTTGATTTAGGTAATGATCTTTATCTCTTTCTATTGAAAAAATCTGGGTTTTCCGTTTTCCCAATTCTTATTTTTATTAGCTTAGACGCAAATAAATGGGTTTAAACAGTATTATATTCAACACTCATAAGCATATTAACCGACAGATCCCAACTTAATTTTTGTTCTCAGCAACATCCCCATACACATCCAGTAACTTGCCGGCATTTTCAAAGGCGTCATAATCATCGTGTACCGTTTGATACAGCTCTTCAGCGATGTCTTCTTGCCAATCCGCACCTTCCAAATAACCTTTGACAGCTTCTGTTATGCTGGAAGCCGAGCGCGGCTTGATCAGCAGATGTTCGTGTTTCCCGAATAAAGACGGAACCCCTCCGACCGCCGTACAAAGCACCGGAACCTTGAGGGCGAGCGCTTCAATGACGACAGTCGGCATCCCCTCAGAATACGAAGGAAGCACAAACAGATCTGATGCAGCCAGATATTCTGATATCTCATGGTTTGCGACCTGCCCCGTCAATATCGCTTTTTCACCGGCGGTTTGACGAATGTGCTGCTTCTCCGGTCCGTCGCCGATAAACACAGCTCTGTAGCTGTCATCAAGCTGCTTGACCGCTTCCGCCAGCTCGGCTACTCCTTTTCCTTTCACCAAGCGGCCGACGAACGTCAGCAATTTTTTGTCTTTCGGCAGGCCGAATTTCTCCCTCAATTCAAATGTTGAAGCGGAGGGTTTTTGAAACCGGTCCAGGTTGACGCCGATAGGAAGAACCGAGCATTCAGCACCGGTCATTTCTTTTGTTTTGGCTTTCAGCTCATCGCTGACAGCCAGAACTTTTGCCGCGGAATGCACA
This sequence comes from Bacillus sp. BS3(2021), assembly GCF_021043345.1. NCBI lineage: Bacteria > Bacillati > Bacillota > Bacilli > Caryophanales > Bacillaceae > Bacillus > Bacillus sp. BS3(2021). The sequence continues at coordinate 592,771 of NZ_JAJNDM010000001.1, read as the reverse complement.
GCTGTTTCAAATGCTCGAAATGCACCTTTGCTGTATTGGGGATAAATATTGACATCGCTTCCGTGCAAAGTCAGAACATAAGGAACTTTCAGCCTCTGTGAAACAACGGCAGCGGCACCCCCGGATGGCATCGCGAAATGGGCATGGATAAGATCCGGCGCAAGCCCGTGCTTCTCGATCGTCCTCAATACGGACTTTGCAATCCGGCGATGCGGCTGAGCCCATTTTAGCTGTCCAGGCAGAGCCGTATACGGCGGTCTGTAGACCGGGATGCCTTTTCTTTCTTCATATTCCGGGACTGTTCGTGCTTGACGGTATTTTTTTTTCAGCAGCCTGAGGGGAGCAGGGTTCACAGGTGATGGACATATGACCGCCACATCAACGCCCTGCATCTGCAGCGCCTGAACCTGTGTTTCATGAAAAACGCCTTCTCCCGGTTTTTGACTGCTTGGATAAACACTGGTAATCCAAAGAACCTTCAATGATGAAACGCCCTTTCTGCTGTCATCTTCCTAATTGGATCTTCATAGCCCGCCGATAAAATTTACTGACCAGAAAACCGTAAAAAATTCCGCTGATTCCGACGGAAACTGCCAGCTGAAGCATGGCGCCGTGAAGCAGATGTCTGCTGCCGACGCTCAAGACAAGAGCCAGCAATGCCATGAGCAGTGTCAAGGCCAGCGGTTTTCCAACGGTTCTGAAATATTCGCCCATCTTCAGCTGGATGACATATTTGAGCAGCCATCTGCCGATAAAGAAATTGATCAAGCTGATCGCTGCATAGGTCCAGGCGGTGATCGTCAAATCCTTCGTTAATACCGCCGCATAAAGAGACAGCCCGTAAAGGAGCATGATCCCGCTGTCCCAATAAAATGCCAGGTCTGCTCTCCCCTTCGCCAGCAAAACCGATCCGTTCGGATTCATCAAAACCCTGAGCAGCCCGACAATCGCGAGGATATTCAGAACCGGTACGGCCTGCAGCCATTTTTCTCCGAAGACGACTTCAATAAATAAATCTGAAACAGTCATCAGTCCGATCAGAAGCGGGAATGAAATCAGCGAGAGAAGCTTTGTCATATTTAAAAAGCCTTCGCGCAGCGTTTGATTGTTCCCTTGATTCTTTGAGAAGACGGGAAACGCTACCCGTGTCACGATCGGATTGATTTTTAATACGGGAATCGTAATAATTTGATACGCCAGGTTATAGATTCCCAATGCTTCCGCACCGAGAAACCGTCCGATCAAAATCATGTCGATATTGGCGCCAAGCCTGTTTACAAGCCTTGAAGCGAGCTGAAACGCGCCGAACGAGAAAAATTCTTTCACTTCCCCCAACGCAAAGACGAGAGAAGGACGCCATTTTTTTAAATATACAGCAAAAAACATGATGCCTTTAACCGAATTAAGAAAAACTTGTGACAATGCATAGGCCACAATCGGATTCATCAGAAAAACCAAAACGAGCAGGAGCACAAATGACAAAACGGTGACACCCGCTTCTATTTTGCTCAGCACATTAAACTTCAGATCTTTTTGCAGCATATATTGATACTGCTGGCCGACCGGGGCGATCAAAAACATGACGGCCAAAATCCGCACAAGAAAAACCAGTTCGTCCCGCTGATAAAAGTCTGCGATGAACGGACTCAGGAAAAAGAGGCCGATAAACAAAAGGATGCCCGTTAGGATATTCAGCCAATATAAGGTCGATAATTGGCGTTCACTGATGTTCTCCTTTTGAATTAAAGCGGCCCCGAATCCCATATCGAGTACAATTTGTGTAAAAATCGTTACGGTGGTCAGCATTCCGACCAAACCGAATTCGGCAATTGTCATGATATTGCCGAGCAGTGCAAACTGTATAATTTGAATGACCGTGACGATCAAAGTTGAAACACTTGTCCATTTTGCACCGCTTAATATTTGTTTCGTAATGGTAGACATAGCATATTCCTAACTTCCTCGTATTATCTGGCTCCTTCGCCGGTTAATACTACTTTAATCGTTTTCAGCATAACCTTCAAATCGAGAAGAAACGTTAAATTCCGAATGTAATACAGATCGTGCACCAATTTTTCTCTCGGACCGATATCATAGCCTCCGTTTACCTGTGCAAGTCCCGTTAACCCAGGCTTAACAATTAAGCGGTTTTTAAATCCCGGAATTTCATGGTGAAACTGAGCGGTAAACATCGGTCTTTCAGGCCTTGGTCCCACAAGGCTCATATCTCCGGTCAGAACATTGATCAGCTGCGGAAGTTCATCGATTCTTGTTCTTCTTATAAAAGACCCGACTGCAGTGATGCGCGGATCATCCTTCTGCGCCCATTTCGCACCGGATTTTTCTGCGTCAATTCTCATAGAACGCAGCTTGATCACCTTAAAATGCTTTCCGTCTTTTCCGACGCGTTCCTGCCGGTATAACGGAGAACCCGGTGTTTCGATACAGATTAATATACAAAACAGCAGAATAAACGGCAGTGTAAGAGCGAGCCCAATCAAGGAAAGGACGATATCCATTATCCGCTTCATATATAAATAACGTACTGCTTTTTTTGATAGAGCACAGGAATAAGTTTGCTGGCTTGAATATTCATTGTACATTCTTAAACTTTTGTCGATACTCACTAGCATACACCTCGATTAGTATGTTACTGTTTGATCTATTCGTCAGTGTAGCATACGAACGTAAACACAATGTAAAGGAGTTATTAAAATTAGTAAATTCATTGATTTTATGTTAAAAATGCACCGCCTCCGTTTTGTCTTTAAATTCACCAAAAATATCATACTATATTATAAAGACAAAACAAAGGCAGCATAGGCAATTTTTCCGAAAAACGAATTTCTTTATATTTTAATAGTAAGCAACAATTCCGTCGTAAATCGCTTTAGCGCCTTTTTCTTTGTAAGTCGAGCTTTTGAGTTTTGTCGCATCACTTACATTGCTGATAAACGCAAGTTCAACAAGGCAGCTTGGCATTTTTGATTCCCTGATGACATGGAAGTTGCCGATTTTCACACCGCGGTTTGACGTATTCAATGCAACATAGAGACGGTTTTGAATCCCGGTTGCCAGCCTTTTGCTGTTGGCCGATTCATACGTTGTATAATAGTAGGTTTCTGTTCCGGAAGCAGCAGGTGTTGCCGAGTTTGCATGGATGCTGACAAACAAATCTGCATGATTTGACTGCGCTTTTGATACACGCTGTGAGAGCGTCAGGTAAGTGTCGTTCGTTCTCGCCATAACTGGCAGCGCCCCGCCGTTTGATAGTTTCGTATTAATTAATTTTGCGACATCAAGGTTCACGCTTTTCTCATATAAACCGTTGCCGACAGCACCGCTGTCTGTACCACCGTGCCCTGCATCAATGAAGATTTTTTTGCCGACGATCGGATTCTTCAGCTGTGATACGACATTGGATTGAAGAGAAACCGTTCCGCCAAGCACGGTAAACGTCGTCATGTTTTTGGAACCGATCACTTCTCTTGTCGGTGTCGGCAAAGATGATGCATTCGTGAACATCATCGGACGGTTTTGCTTAGCCGCCAGAACAGATCCTGTTAATCCGTCGGCATACGCATAGCCATTGCTGATGATTGCACTCTTGGCAGAAGAATAGTATTTCTTGACGACATTGGCCGCGACTTCATAGCGGTTGCTGCCGCCGATTCGCGTCGGAGAAGCAAGCTGTTTATATACGGTGCTGGAGATGCTGACTTCACCGCCTACGACAATGGTCGATGTTGTTCCTTTGCTCTTCATTGCATTTTTTGTCGCTGTCGGGATGGAATTGGACGATGTTAAAAGGATCGGGATGCCGTTTCTCGCGGCATATGCGCCGATCGCAAGGCTGTCAGCATACGCCGTTCCGTTGGCGATGACAGCTTTTGAATTGCTCGGCAGCTTATTCGCAATATTTGCCGCAACCTCGTAGCGATTTGCCCCACCGATGCGTTCGACAGATGACACACCAAGCTTTTTAATCTCGCTTACGACGCCGTTTTGAACGCTGACGGTTCCGCCGATTACAATCACTTTGCTAGGTTTTAACTGACTGATTCGGTTTTTAGTGGCCGTTGGCAATTTGGACGCTTCCGTTAATAGGACAGGCGCGTTGTTTCGGTAAGCAAATGGAGTCGCTGAAAGGACGTCGGCATATGCCTTTCCATTTGCAACAATGACTGTGCTTGCACTTGACCATCCCTGCTTGGAAACATTCACCGCAACCTCATAACGGTTTGCACCGTCTAATCTTGTGACAGAGTTGGCTGCAAATACATTAGGTACAAACAAAAAGAACCCTAACAACAACATAGGTACAGCTTTAAGAAAGACCCTCAAAAAAATAACCTCCAAAAATGTAAATGTTATGTTTTCCCCTGAACATGAACAGAGGAGGCACTGCTGCCTCCTGTTCTAACTCTATTAATAGCTTGATAGAGTCGTATTTGGATAATAGAAACTTAAGATTTTCTTGTAATCGTGCCCGGCAGCAGCTCTGGCATTTGCTCCGTACTGACTCATGCCGATGCCATGGCCGAATCCTTTACCGCTGAGAGTAAAAGCGTTCGTATTGTTGGATACAGAAGCATACGTGCTCTTCATATTCATGCCGCCCAGCATCGATCTTAATTGAGTCGTCGTCACGGAAATCGTCGCTGTTTTTTCTGAGAGATTTCCGTTTGACAGAACATAGCCGTTTGATTTTTCTTTGACAAAGTAAGAAAACTTCACCTCTGCTGTTTTCGGCCGCTGACCGGCAGTTTTCGCGCTGCTCAAGGTCAGGCTCGAGATTTTCGTGATCTTAATAGATTCTGCACTAGGATATTTATTGGTAATAAACCAGCTTTTCAGCCCAGACAAATAGGCGGAGTTCGTTTCATTTGTCGTATTCCACCATGTGCCAGGGCTCTTAAGGTTTAAGCCGCTGGTATTGATCTGCGTTTTATTCAAGGATATCGACCAGCTGTTTTTCGGGTCGTATGTATCCGCTTTGGCGATTAAATATGGAACATTGCCACCCCATACCTCTGCGCTTGCTTCCGTATATCCCCCGTTGCTCGATGAGTAAACAGCCGAAATCAAGTTGCCGTTATATTTTAAAACTTGTCCTTTTGTTGTATTTACAACGCTGGATGTCTTCGAATTCCAGTCGTATCCGCCGTAAACCTGAAACGCTTGCGTATCGGCCACTACTTTTCCTGCGGAACCGACCGAATATGTTCTCGCTGCCACAGCTTGGGCTTTTAACGCTTCCGTCTGCCAGCTTGCCGGCATTTCGTGCGGCACAACACCTTTTAAATAATCTTCGAACGGAATGTTTTCGTTTATCGGCCGAACATATTTGCTTGATTCAATCGTAAACTTCATATTGCCTAAATAAGGCCTTCCGTTGATGCTAATGGAATTTGATGTCGAGTATTTTTTAGGTGATGCCGTAAATGTCGTTCCAAGCGTTTTGACAGCTTTATTATTTTTGTAGAGTACAAGCTTTCCGCTTGATAGATTAACAGAGTATCCATCTCCGGTAAGCATGTCTGCCAGACTATTTTTCAATGAATCCGTGACTGAAGTGGTCCCCCCAAGCAAAGCAAAAGACTGGGTTCCTTTTTTCGCGACTACATCTGCTACAGGAGTCGGCAGGCTGCCCGATTGGACAAGCAGCAAAGGATGCTTTTGTTTGGCTGCAAGAACGGAACCGGCCAATGCATCCGCAAAAGTCGTTCCGTTAGACATGAAAACCTTTGATGCGTTCATGTTAAGCGTGTTGACAATATTCGCCGACACTTCGTATCTGTTCGCTCCGCCGATACGGGTAACAGACGCTTTTTTCTTTAATGTGTTTTCAACGCCTGTGCTGACACTCAACGGACCGCCGACGATCGTAACCTTGCTCGGAATATTGTAATCGCTTCGGATCGTATTATTCCCTGAAAGCAGTATCGGATAACCGTTCATTGCCGCATAAGGCGCGATCGACAGAGCGTCGGAGAAGACTAGACCTGTGGCAACAATCGCCTGGCTGTAGGATCCCATCCGGCTCGCGATGTTTTTGGACACATCATAGCGGTTGGCGCCGCCGATGCGGTCAATGGCCCCATACTTTTTCAGCGTGTTTTCAACATTTTTGGAAACGCTCGCCGTTCCCCCGATAATTAAGATGTTATCAGGCTTCATCTTGGCAATTTGAGTTTCGGTTTTCGCCGTCAGCGTGCCCGCATCAGTTAATAGAATCGGCGCATCGTACTTCTTTGCAAGCGGAGATGCAGAAAGCGCATCCGCAAAAGCGTCCCGATTGACAATTACGACAGTGCTCGGGTTCGTCCATCCGGCTGATGCAACATTGTTTGCCACATCGAAGCGGGTCGCCCCGCCGTACCGCTCTGTCGCGGAAATTCCCGAGCCCGGAATTTCGTATGCGCCGGTAATGCCGACATCAACGCTTGATTTATTGCCCAAATAATTGCTTAATTTTACCGAGATTGTTTTGTCGGCAGCCTGGGCAGATTGTGTAAACATCAGAGCTGCAGCAGTTACTGACGACAGAAGCAGAAGCTTCATTTTTTTCAAAACGTTATAACCCCCCTTGATTCAGCTCTTTATTTTGTTTCGATGCTTTTCAGCTCCAAAACGCTATTTTCGCCTTTTATATATTGGACTTCTACTTTTTTGCCTTCTTCAATGGAATTGACTTTATCCTGAAGATCTTCATCGACTTGAAGCGTTGTTTCTTTGCCATCGATGTTCACCGCAATTGTGTGGCTGTCAGCCAACCCCACGAATGAGCCTTCTTTAGTGACGGTTTCTTCAGATGCCGCATTTTTATTGTTTGTGCTTGACTTGTCCTCCGATTGGCCCGAAGTGCCGCAGGCAGACAACAAAAGCAGCATTGATAATGTTAGAACTATGAGTTTTTTCATCTTCTTCACCTCTCCCTTTTTATCGACAAATTCCAACAGATTCTTTAATTATAGCGAAAAATTTTGCAGATTGATTGGTTTTTTTGAAACATTTTTCTAAGAGTTTCGTCTATCCAAAAGGACACATATAACTTTTTGTTGTTTTTGAATTTTAAGAAACTTATAATCAAAGTAGAACATTAAAAGGTGAGGGCTATATGAGAGCTGAAAAGAGGAAGAAAAAGAAAAAAATTCTTTATACAATTATCGCTTTGATTGGTATTTTTGTTCTCAGCACAGGCAGTTACGCCTATTACTTATGGCATAAAGCGGCATCTACTGTAGCGAACATTCATGAAAATATTAACAAATCAAAAAAACGCGATTCAGCTGTTGACATTGATAACCATGACCCGTTTTCCGTGCTTCTCATGGGTGTCGATGAACGGGACGGTGATAAGGGGCGCGCAGACTCCCTCATCTATATGACGGTGAACCCGAAAACGAAAACGACTGAAATGGTCAGCATCCCGCGGGATACGTATACTGAAATTATCGGCAAAGGCAAGTTGGATAAAATCAACCATTCATACGCATTCGGTGGTGTTCAGATGACGGTAGACACGGTTGAGAACTTCCTCGATGTTCCTGTCGACTACTTTATCAAAGTCAATATGGAAAGCTTCAGGGATGTCGTAGATACGCTTGGCGGCATTACCGTGAACAGTACGTTTGCTTTCAACTATGACGGATATTCATTCGGCAAAGGCGAGATTACGCTGAACGGAAAAGAAGCGCTCGCTTATACGAGAATGAGGAAAGAAGACCCGAACGGCGACTTCGGACGCCAGAACAGGCAGCGTCAAGTCATCGAAGGAATCATTAATAAAGGCGCCAATATATCGTCTATCACGAAATTCGGAGATATGTTCAAAGTGATCGAAAACAACGTTAAAACGAATCTCACGTTTGACGATATGTGGGATATTCAATCCGGCTATAAAGAAGCCCGCTCAAAAGTCATCCAGCATGAGCTTAAAGGCGACGGCACAAAAATCAACGGAATCTATTATTACAAAGCTGACGAAAGTTCCCTTTCCGACATTACAGCCGAACTGAAAGAAAGCCTTAATAAATAAAAAAAGCTTCCTGAAAAGGAAGCTTTTTTATTAGTCTTTAAACACGTCAGGCCGCGCGCTTCGATATCCGTACCGATAAAGCAGCGCCTCTGCAATTCGCCGCGAAGCCTGTCCGTCCCCGTATGGGTTTGAAGCCCGTGACATTTTGCGATATTCATCTTGATCGGTCAACAGCTGTTTAGTCAGCTGATAGATCTTATCTTGATCCGTGCCTGCCAGCTTAAGCGTCCCGGCCTGAACGCCTTCGGGCCGTTCCGTCGTATCTCGAAGCACGAGGACCGGCTTTCCGAGCGACGGCGCTTCTTCCTGCACCCCGCCCGAGTCAGTGAGGATGAAATGAGCTTCAGCCGCAAAGTTGTGAAAATCAATGACTTCGAGCGGCTCTATCAGATGGACCTTCTCCAAATCACCAAAATGCTTTGCAGCCGCTTCACGAACAGCGGGATTGAGATGAACGGGATAAACAACCTGTACGTCGTCAAATTCTTCGACGATCCGCCTGATTGCTTTAAACATATTTTCCATCGGCTCACCTAAATTTTCACGTCGGTGGGCAGTAAGCAAAATCATCTTGTCATTTCCTATTTTTTCAAGAACGGGATGTGAATAGCCGTCCCTCACTGTTGTGTGAAGCGCATCGATTGCCGTATTTCCAGTGACGTAAATCGTTTCCTGGTCTTTATTTTCACGGAGCAGATTCTTTTCGGCCTGCTCTGTCGGCGCAAAATGAAGATCGGCAATCGATCCCGTCAGCTGCCTGTTCAGCTCTTCGGGAAACGGCGAGTATTTGTTTCCGGTCCTGAGTCCCGCCTCTACATGGCCGACGGAAATCTGGTGATAATAAGCGGCAAGACTTCCCGCAAATGTCGTTGTCGTATCACCGTGAACAAGCACAATGTCCGGTTTGATGGACTGAAACAGCTCGTCCAGTTTCACAAGTGCATTAGACGTAATTTCAGCCAGCGTTTGCCTTTCTTTCATGATATTCAAATCAAAATCAGGCTTTATATTAAAAGCTTCAAGCACCTGGTCAAGCATTTGCCTGTGCTGTGCTGTAACCGTCACATAAGACTCAATTTCGGGGTGTTTTCTTAATTCAAGCACAAGCGGCGCCATCTTAATGGCTTCAGGGCGCGTGCCGAATACTGTCATGACTTTTAGTTTCTTCATTTTTCTATCACCTGTTTTCTGTATGAACAGCTTTTTTTAAGAATCGTCTATTATTATAATTTTGCCCATGTTCCTCGTTGGAATAAATCGCCCCCATCGAGAATTGCTTACGGACGATATTCTCATCATAAAACATCCATTGATCAAACCGCAAACCATCCTGTTGAAGAATGAGATTTCCCTTCATTATATAACATCTTTACGCTTTATACCTGTTTACACTTGTTTAAGAATTGTTTTTCTTATATGATGAGTTTGTAATTGTAATTTTTCGGGGTATACCATACATATATTCAGCATACTCTCCGCTTGCTAAAGCGTATTTTTTCTCGCTGAGTAGAAAACATAGTTTAAGGAAGGTGTATTGAGTTGAAGAAAGTTCGTAAAGCGATTATTCCCGCAGCAGGTCTTGGAACACGTTTCCTCCCTGCAACGAAAGCGATGCCTAAAGAAATGCTTCCAATCGTAGATAAGCCAACCATTCAATATATTATTGAAGAAGCCGTTGAAGCCGGCATTGAAGACATTATCATCGTTACCGGTAAAAGCAAACGAGCGATAGAAGATCATTTCGATTTCTCGCCGGAGCTCGAACGAAACCTGGAAGAAAAAGGAAAAACTGAACTGCTTGAAAAAGTAAAGAAAGCGTCAAATCTCGCTGACATCCACTATATTCGCCAAAAAGAACCGAAAGGACTCGGACATGCCGTTTGGTGCGCCCGCAACTTTATTGGGGACGAGCCGTTCGCAGTGCTCCTTGGAGACGATATTGTCCAAGCGGAAAAACCAGGCCTTCGCCAACTGATGGACGAGTACGAAAAAACTCTCTCATCCGTTATCGGCGTTCAGCAAGTGCCTGAAGACCAAACGCACCGCTACGGAATTATTGATCCACTAACAAACGAAGGACGCCTATACCAGGTCAAAAACTTCGTTGAAAAACCAAAACCGGGAACAGCACCGTCTAACCTTGCGATTTTGGGACGATATGTCTTTACTCCTGAAATTTTCATGTACTTAGATAAACAGCAAATCGGCGCGGGTGGAGAGATCCAGCTGACAGATGCGATTCAGAAGTTAAACGAAATCCAGCGCGTATTCGCTTATGATTTTGAAGGCAAACGCTATGACGTCGGAGAAAAACTCGGTTTTATCCAGACAACTCTCGAATTTGCCATGCAGGACAGCGAACTGAAGGATTCACTGATTCCATTTATGCAGGACCTTCTGGCAAAAGAAGAAGTTTAATAAAAAAGCTATTGGATGGATATCCAATAGCTTTTTATAATATCATCTGCAAGACAAGCCTTTTCTTTTAAACAAACATCGCTCCGGCGGCCAATACGGCCAGGATGGACAAACCCGCAATCGGAATGATATTTGCCAAAGATTTTTGTTTTTTCTTGTCTTTTTCACGATGAGCAAGATCTTCTTCAGACAAGACCTGTTTGCGGCTGGCTAATTGTTCTTTTTTATATTTGTCTTTCTCTTTTTTGGAAAGCTTTTTAAACCAGCTTATAAATTCTTTATATTCCTTTACGACCATCTTTGTGTCATCAAACATGCGCAGCTCGCCATTATCGATCCAGGCGACTCGATCGCAAATTTTCTCAATTTGACCGATGGAATGGCTGACGAAGAAAATGGTCTTTCCTTGATTTTTAAACTCGGTAATTCTGTCAACACATTTATCGTAGAAGGTTTGGTCCCCTACTGACAATGCTTCGTCAATAATTAAAATATCAGGATCGATATGCACTGAGATCGCAAAGCCGAGCCGGGATTTCATCCCGCTGGAGTAACTTTTGACCGGCTGATTGATAAACTCGCCGATTTCTGCGAATTCAACGATGCTGTCATACATCTCATCAATTTCTTTATTTGTGAGACCCATCATTAAGCATTTGAGACGAATGTTGTCTCTGCCCGTCAGCGCGTTGTTTAATCCTGCGGAAATCGCAATCAGGGACGGCTGCCCGTTCATTTCAATTTCACCGCTTGTCGGCGGAATGATTTTTGCCAGCAGGTTGGACATCGTCGATTTCCCCGATCCGTTAATCCCTACAAATCCGATCGTCTCCCCTTCATACACGTCAAAGGAGACATTCCGCACAGCAAAAAAACCTTTATCCTTAATCGGAAAAAACAGCCCTTTAATTTTATCCGATTGTTTTTCATAAAGCTGATACTGTTTTGAAACATTTCGAAACGAAACTTTTAGTTTCATCATTAAAATCTCCTTACGTATTAAAGAAAGTCAACAAACCTGTCCCTGAATTTCATATGCAAGACAGCTCCTACAGTCAAGAGCAATAATGTGAAAGCCCAGAAATACAGCATGTAAGTTGCATCTTCGAAAAACCAGCTTCCGCCGAGAAAACTGTTTCTGAATCCGTCGATAATATAAAAAAGCGGATTCAGCTTAATCACGTTCAACAATGCCGGGTGCTTGTCCCCCAGCTGCGTGGAAATATCCCAAAAAATCGGCAGCAGGAAAAACAACAGCCTTGTTACAGATTGCAACAGGAACTGATAATCCCTGACCAGCACACTGATCGTTGAATTAAACAAACTGAATGCGAACATAAAAACAATCATGCAAAACAAATAATAAATATATTCAAGCCATTGAAGATTTGGATAAATGCCAAACGCAAGCAGCACAATGACATAAATCGCCATCATCACAAAATAGCTGAACAGGTTAGCCGCAATCGCCACTGAAGGAAGAGAGCTGATTGGAAAATTCATTTTGGCCACCATGTTGATTCGCTTATATACACTGTTTGAACCATCAAGGATTGTCGGACTGATAAAAAACCAAGGAATCAAGCCGGCAAGCATCCAGATGATGAAAGGCACTTCTCCGACACCTGTAACCATCTCACTGCTCTTTCTGATTCCGATCCCAAATACAAACCAATAAGCCAGCATCTGAATGAGCGGATTCAAAAACTGCCATAACACGCCCAAGTAATTCATTTGATATTTTGATTTTGTTTCGTAAACCGCCAAACGCAAGGTTAAAGGAAACGATGTTACTTGTTCTTTCAGTATTTTCACTAATGCATTCATTCTAATCTTCCTTAGGGGATTAAGATTTGGGCTGTAAAAGAACCCTAATTAAAAGCACTGCTCTTTATTGTAACAGATGATCAGTTTTTTTTCACTTTCGGGGCCAATTCAAACCTCATAAAAGCTCCAAATTCCCGAACCACTTCACTGATTCAGTGATACTAAAAAGCAAATGTTGAGGCATTTGCCTCAACATTTTCTGTTAGTTCAAAACTTTGTAGAAAGTATCCATAGCTTTTTTATTATATTCATTATAATCAAAGGCTTGCATAACTGTATTAATCTCTGTTCGTACTGTTTTTAAACCATTTTCAAGTCCAGCTATACTATCATCTACTAAGGTTCCGTATCTGCCGTTTTCTAAAACTGTTCTATTGGCAATAATGTCAGTTGCCAATATTCTCATTCCTAAAGTCATGGCCTCTAATAATACCATTGGTTGCCCTTCATAATGGGAAGACAATACAAAACAGTTGCACATTTTCATGAAATCAAACGGATTTTCCAGTTGTCCTAACAGATAGACGTGATCTTGAAGTTCTAAACTGTCCACTATTTTTTGGAGATCTTTCCTTAAAGGGCCGTCCCCTAAAATATAAAGCCTGCTATCAGGATAACTCTGAATATGTGTATGGAAAGCTTTTATTAGATTATCCTGCCCTTTTTCAGGAGAAAGTCTGCCCATATTAACAAAGTTGTAGTTACATTCAGATGGATAAGGAATGAAAGTCTTACCTACTTTTATTCCAGGAGGCTCAATTACATTTAAAGCTTTGCGTCCTATCCATCCCAACACTTCATTATTTAAGACTGCTTTGCAATAAGTGCCTTCTTGTGTAAGAGCTTCTTCAACAATTTCCACTTCTTTTTCATTAAATTTTTGATAGTCTTCTATAGGTGTGCATCCAGGTAAAGCGAAAGGTTTATTGTAAATGAAATCAGTTTCGCTTAAGTTCACAATCGCACTGTATTCCACTTCTCTGCTTCTTGCAATGATAGGCTCTTCTATAATATTAAAGGCTTTGGAGTCCAACCACCCAATTGCTTTTCCATCTGCAAAGAATCGGTAGTACTCACCTTCTTTTGTCTTATGGCTTTTTTTGATAATAACAATGGTATCGTTAAATTCTTCAGCAGTGGATATTTCTTTACACCCGTTATTAGGATAGGCTTTGGTCCAGATTGTATAATTTTCGCCATTTGTAATAGTCGCGAATAAATTCAGCTTTATTTCTTCTAATGTTCTGTTCTCCAGCCCTTGGATAATCTTTGAGTGTTCTTCATAATTTTTACGCTTAATTTTGGCCTTTTCTTTGTTTATCGCAGATTGTTTTTCTGTATCCTCTGGATGCGGTTCATACTCTTTTACAATTCTCAATGCTGAGTTATCAATCCATCCTATTAATACATCATTAATATATATTCTGCTGTAGAAAGAATGCTGAGTTCTGACTTCTTTATCTACCTCGACGATAATCCCTTTATATTGTTTGCTGGAAGATACTTTTTCTACGTCTAATGTTTTATAAGGTTTATTCCAGATATCGTTTCCATTAGGGTGTTGAATGACTGCCAATCTATTCACTTTCTTTTCCAGTAAAATACTGTCTGGCAATAATTCAAAAGCCTCTTGGTTCAGCCACCCAATAATACTGTCATTTATAGTAAATTTATAAAATACGTTTCCATCATGCGTATGCGCTTCTCGTATTATGGCGACCTCTTTATTTTCAAATTCCTTAGCCGGTGTTAATTTTTGGTTCGCCTTATCATACAGTGAATTGATAATGGAGAAGTCTTCACCATTTACAATCTTTGCCCTTGCTTTAAAACTTTTAATGGGTATGATTTCATCAGGATTTTGTTCAGCGATTGCTGAATTCTCAGTGTCCTTTTCTTTTAAATGATCGATCCCGAGAATTTTTCCAGGATTAATGGAGTTCATTATATAATCAAATTTATCCTCATCAGCATAAATAGAAAGATTCTTTTTGTTTAACTCCATCGTTCCCTTTGAAACACTTACCAGCTTATCAAATTTATTATAAATAGAGAATAATCCTCTTAGATTGATTTTGTGCGGGCGACGTCCATTAACTAATCTTTCACTATCTGACAAAAGGTCATTGTGCATGTAGCAAATCTTCTTTTTTGCATCAGCACAAACTAAATACTTGGCCCAGTATAAGCTGTAACCGCTGAAATCAATTACATAATCAAATTTAGATTTTCCAAAAAGCCTTTTATGTTCTCTTAAATATGCATCCTCCGGGAATAACTTCTTTTCAAGTTTCCCGTTAGCTCCCCTATTGTGTACCAGCTTATCTTTATATACATCATACAGCGTATAAACTGGTAAACCAGGCTTAAATATAAACCTGACATTTTTATTCACTTTGTTGATATTGTTTAGAACCTCTCTTGAGTGCGGAGTTTTCATAAAACAGCTTACATCATATTTATCAAAGTCAATATTATTCATTAGATTAAGAAAGGAAGAAGTAATGCCGTTATTTTTCATTCCCCCCGGATAGATCAAGATCTTTTCTTTCTTTTTATCCAGATCTCTTATTACATTCAATTGTCCCTTGTTTTTAAAGATTTTCTCAACTACTCTTTTAGTAACATTTCCGTCGTCGTGATTTGTAAATTTCACTTTATTCTTTTTATAATTTGTTTCAAATTCTGATTTCACTTTATCAATATTACCAATCGATTCGACTAATTCCCTCACATTGTATAGGACCGGACCCGGAAGATCTTCATTCTCAATATATTTCCCTCGTTGCTTATTGTAGTCATCCGCATCCCACATATAAAACAAAATTGGCCGATCAGTGACAAGAAAATCAAAAAATATACTTGAATAGTCAGTTATTAATATGTCAACAGCGCTTAACAACTGGTTAGTGTCAATAAAGTCAGGTATCAGTTTTCCTTTCAGCTCTGAAACTTTGGAAGCCTCACTATATAAAAACGGGTGAACTTTAATTAACACATTATATTCACTGCCGATTTTCTCCTCTAAATAATTCATATCAGAAATAATTTGGAAAACGTCGTTTTTTACTTTTGATACACTATTCCCTTTCCATGTTGGAGCGTATAAGATCGTTTGCTTTTCATTTGCGATCCGCACACTTAAATCTTTTAAATAATTTTTAAACTCTTCAGGGTTGGTGTTAAGAGTGAAATCGATCCTTGGATAACCTTCTTCAATAATCTCGCCGCTGTACAGCCCTTCTAACTTATAGCTGTTCACAAACATATTGGTAGTATGTTTATTTGGACTCAGAAGGTAATCTGCACTTATAAAGTTTCTAAGTACGTTTTGTGAATGGGCTGGATTTCCGGGAATATCAAATCCCATGCTTTTTAACGGCGTTCCATGCCACGTGTTTATATATACTTGTTCTTCTTTGCATATAAAAAATGACTGTAATGTAGAGTTATTGATTAGATACTTTGCAGTAGCCAAGTATTCCAGGTATTTATCTGAATTTCTTTTAACAAACTCAACATTCGGCATATCTTTATACTTGGAGATAACCGGCTCAAGCGTTTCAAAATCTGCAATAGTCCAAATATGCCTATAATGTTTGAATTCTGGATTTTTTATCAAATAGTCAAATATTGCAAAAGGACTGTCAGTGATACTATTCCCGTCACGGCTTTCATACAAGATTGTGTTATCCACAACATCCAACTTTTTATAAAATTTAGCGTATTTATTGTTTCTTCTATGATTTCCTTTTTTGAGATAGTTCTCAATAGGGTCTTTAATAAATTTTACTTTTCTTTTCAAAACTTTTTTGTTCATTATTTTTCTTGTCTCCTTCAGGATTTCATACGTATTCTTTTATTATAAGAAGTTTTTATTTGTAATTTAGTCTATTTGTTCAATTTCCTCAAAACCATTATTTGTATTTCGGAACATTTTCATATTATGAAAAATCAGATTTTCCGAGTGATTGTTAATGGCAAGAAAAAAAGAAGTAACATACATCACTTCTAAAAATAATGTTACCATTCCAAACTAATTACCACTGAAATTTTAACATTCCCGCAAAAAATATTAAACCTGTTTTTGCTTTACAGCATCTGTTGATTTCACAACATCTCCAAACACTATATTAAATCTTTGACTGTTGATTATTTTTATGATAAAAATTATAATAGCATAAGTTTGTTTAAAAGTTAAGACCATTTAGGGAATTAGGAATCCTATTTTTGTAACATTTTACCTGGAAAAATTTTTACTCTCCTAGAGAGTATTTTTTGTCCTCTGAAAACTTCGCCTTCTTTCTTTATTGTTATCAGAGGATATTTTACAAAAAAGCCATTACAGAATGCAATGGCTTTTTTTGTATTTATTCGAATACTGTTTTCACAACTTTTTCCGAAGAATTTCCCGTCTCCAGGTAACAAAACTTTTCATAAAAAGGCTCAAAAATGTCAGGCAGACGATAGTCAGATGTCTCTGTTTCCTTAATTTTCTCAATTACTTCTTCGGTCGTTTTGACTAACGGACCCGGTGCTTCTTGTTCAAAGTCAAAATAAAAGCCGCGCAGCTTGTCACGATAAGTTTCGATGTCTGGAACAAAGAAAATCATCGGCCGTTTCAGATTTGCGAAATCAAAGAATACTGAAGAGTAATCTGTTATTAATAAATCAGATACCATATAAAGTTCACGAATATCTTCGTATGATGAGAAGTCATATGCAAATCCTTTGTATGGCGAAAGGTCAAAATTTTCCGCGACTAAATAGTGCATTCTTAAAACGATGACGTAATTATCGCCGATCTCCTCTCTCAGCTTATCCAAATTCAAATCAAGGTCAAATTTGTATTTTCCTTTTTTATAGAACTGATCGTCCCGCCATGTCGGTGCATATAAGATGACCTTTTTATCTTCGGGGATATTTATTTTTCTCTTAATGGCCTTCATCGTTTCTGGGCGGTTGTCTGTATACAGAAAGTCATTCCTCGGGTAGCCGGATTCAATCATTGTTTTGTTAAATTGAAAAGCGCGGGCAAAGATTTCGGTTGAATAGCGATTTGGGGATATTAAATAGTCCCACTTCGATGCTTCTTTAGTGAAATTTTGCTTGTACTTCTCAGTGTTGGTGCCCGGCATGTGCACTTCTTCCATATCGACGGCAAGCCTTTTTAGCGGAGTCCCGTGCCATGTCTGCACATATGTCGTATGCTTTGGTTTGGGAATCCATAAAGGAAGCCGGCTGTTTACAACCCAATACTCCGCTCTTGCCATGGCAAACAGCCACTTCAGGGTGAATCGGTGAATATAAGGAACGTTTTTTTCTTCGAAAATCTCTGTATAACTCGGATTTACACTCCATATTAAGTTGTATTCAGGATGATGTTCCTTCATATATTCGTAAATGGCTCTCGGATTGCAGCTGTACTGCTTGCCGGCAAAGCTTTCAAAAATGACAGTTTTCTTTTTAACAGGCAGTTTGCCGGCCAGTCCAAAAGTAAAATAATATGCTCTTTTCACCATGCCCGAAATCTTTTTCTTTACTTTATTCTTGCCTTTGCGAATGACTGACACCAGCCTTTTACTTTTTCCTTTGGTAAAATAAACCGCACGGGTTTTGATCGTATAGTCGTTCATTCTTAGGCGCATGCTCCTTTTTCGTTTCTGCGGATAGATGTGGAAACGGGCCGGTCCTTTTTTTGTGTCAATAATTGAAAAACGGTCTATATCATCTCTAAGCCTGAATGCCCTGCTTTTTATAACGATTTCCTCCCCTGTTACAGCATCTTCACCTACGTATTCTATAAAAAATTGAAAGAAAGCAGGCATCCTGTTCTCTTCATAAAGCTTTTTCAAATCAATTTCCGCCTCGAATCCAACGGCGTGACCTGAATCACCGCGCTGAACGTCTTTTAAAGGAAAATCAAAAACCCTTTCCTCATCTTTTTGACTAATTTCCTTTAAAATCAGCCTTTTGCTTTTTATCATCGAACGTTCTTCCGCATCTAGCAGAAAAGTATAGCCTTCGATCATGAGTTTTCCTTCGGAGCTTAACTTAATGCCGTCCGCCTCCGCCACTGCTTTTCTTCGTAGAACATCAAGAGCGAAATGGCCTTTACGGGTCGTATATGGCAAATAAATGAACTGATTGGCTCGATCCTGATGCCAAGACAGCTCTATCGGTTTTGAGGCTGTGTAAATCCTCTTTTTACATTGATTTTTTTCATCATTTTCATATATCACATAAAAATCGATGACCGTTTCATCTATCACCAGATTAAATAGATCATCTAAAGATATCTCCGCTGCTTTCAGCTGCTTTGAATCGCTTATTTTGTTACAAGTTACACGCATCTCTTTTTTCGAATTGCGGTTAACTGCCAAAACACCGACATGATCAAGAGAGACAGAACTTTCGAACGCAAAATAGAGGCAAGCATCGTTAATTTTTATTTCCCGCAGCTGAAATTCTATCGGAATTGCACTATCCATAAGATCAGTCTACTCCTCTTTTTTTATTCAAAAGCAAAGCTGTTCATACTTATTATATTAAAATGACTCGTAAACGAAACAAAAAGCACTTCTTATGATTTTTAAGAAGTACTTTTTGAACTTTTATTAAGCTGATCCGGCATTACAGGTTCGCGATTTCCTCTTTAATCTTCGTCGTGGAAATCCCTTCGGTTCTCGGAAGGTAAACAACCTCGCAGTAATCCTTCAGGAAGTCGAATTTTCCTTCCCAGTCATCCCCCATGACAAACACATCGATGTCATGGTCGATCACATCTTGTACCTTTTGATCCCAGTTTTTTTCCGGGATAACTTCGTCTACGTAGCGGATCGTTTCTAGAATGAGCTTACGGTGCTCATAGCTGTGATAAGCTTTTTTCTGCTTTTGAAGATTGAATTCGTCAGTCGAAATCGCGACGACGAGATAATCCCCCAATTGTTTTGCCCGTTCCAATAACTTGATATGTCCCCAATGCAATAAATCAAACGTTCCATATGTGATGACTTTCTTCATTGTCATGCGCTCTCCTTTCTAATCTTAAGGCGAAAAGCTATATTGATATATCAAAAACACTCGATAAGTTACATTCATTTCACAGGTCTTTACTGATCATTCATTATAGCACATCGCCTATCAAACGTTAAGTATTGTTTACGGTAAATGAAATTCCAAATTTTATTTAAAAAAATCGAGCCCTTTCTGAATAAGACGTAAAAAATCTTAATCTAATGTAAAGATATTGTTAAGCTTTTATGAATGATCTATGCTAAAATATACGTTAGACCTCCTGAATTTTTGGGCTGGTCTCTTAAACTTCGACTTTCATACATTCGTATATACTTACACTTCTTAACCGGAAGGAGGAAAAAAACTATGCTGCAAACGGAAACGGTTCATCATCTTGCATATGTTAACGGGGATTTGCCCGGATTTTTGAATCATCTTGAAGAATCCTTTATCGACCGTAATGAGGGGGCATTTATCGCAACGGTAAACCCTGAGATCGGGTACGCGGCTGCAAAAGACAAGGATTATTATCAAACGGTTTCATCTGCTGACTTTATCCTGCCGGACGGAATCGGCATCGTCCTGACGTCAAGGCTGATCAACAGCAGATTAAAATCGAGGATCGCGGGGTACGATGTATTTATCAACCTCTTGAGCCTGGCTGACCGCAAAAAGAAAAGAGTCTTTTTATACGGGGCCAAACAAGAGGTTATTCAAGCGGTTGCCGATCGGCTTTCAACCGAGTATCCCGGAATTGAGCTGGCCGGGTACTCACACGGCTATGTCAAAGACAAAGGCAAAGTTGCCAAGCAAATCGCGGCAGCCAAGCCCGACATGGTTTTTGTGGCTCTCGGATATCCGCATCAGGAAAAGTTTATTTATGAACATAAGCATTTATTTCCTCAAGCGATTGCGATCGGCATCGGTGGGAGCTTCGACGTGTTCAGCGGAAAAGTGAAAAGAGCACCGAAAATGTTCATCAAGCTGAATCTTGAATGGATGTACCGTCTGCTGACCAATCCGACGAGGTGGAAGCGGATGCTGAACATCCCGAAATATGTCCTTTCCGTTCTGAAAGAGGAAAGAGTTCAAAAACAGCGGCACTACTATCCGGAGCAGATCAAAGAGCAATCCAAAATCGATTTGTAGAAAAGAGTCTGGGTAACGAATGAATATACGTTCTTTATTGGTTATGTTTTACTCGGCCGGTCTCGCTTTGACCGGCTTTATTTTCAAAAGGATAAAAGCACGCGACAGAGCTGTGTTGCTCGTTTCCTTTCCGGATAATGCGCGCGCGCTGCTGGATGAGTATGTCAGCAGCAGCCGGCCGTTTGAAATGGAAGTCCTTTATACAAGGCACGCCGTTTCCCTTGCAGATGAATATCCTTCCGTTCGATCGCAAGTGATCAACGAGAAAAATCCGATTCATCTCATAAAGGCCGTATACCGGATGTTTAAGTCAAAATTCGTGTTAACGGATAATTATTTTCTGCTGACAAGCGTATTGAATGCACGCCCTCAGACGACGTGCATTCAAATTTGGCATGCGTCCGGCGCTTTGAAAAAGTTCGGACTCGAAGATATCGGAAACCGATATCGATCCACTGGCGATATCAAGCGGTTTAAAAAGGTGTATCGTTCATTTGATTACATCGCCGTCGGTTCGGAGAAAATGGCGGAGATTTTCAAGCGGTCATTCGGCGTGGAAGATGACCGTTTTTTGCGGACGGGTGTTCCGTTAACTGATGAATATTTTCATGCCGGAAAACAAACAGCGGACCGTCCAGACCAAAAGGTTATTCTATATACGCCGACATACAGGGACTATTGTTTGACGTCCGTTCGCCTCCCTTTCTCTAAGGAGCAGCTCTCCGGGGAACTGAAGGGAGAATTTCTGCTTTTGGTCAAACTGCATCCGGCCGTGCGGGAACAGGTTACTTTTGAAGAACATGAAGGGCTGATCAAAGATGTATCAGACGTTCCGCTAAAGGATCTGCTGATGGAATGCGACATTCTGATTTCCGATTATTCGTCAGTCGCCTTTGAGTACGCTTTGTTAAATAAACCGATTTTGTTTTTCACGTATGATATGGCAGAATATAATGAAAAGCGCGGACTGATCGATGATTTTGAAGCAGTGATTCCCGGCAAAGCCTGCATGGACAGCGACATGCTGCTGAAAGAAATCAAAAAAATGTCCATCACAAAGGAAGAGATCAAGAGGTTTGCACAAGAATGGCATCAATATTCAACAGGCGATGCCAGCATGCGCCTGTTGAACTTTTTAAGCGAGCATATGACAGCAAATGAAAAAAGGCCGGCCGGTTCCTAATGGAACATGGCCGGTCTTTTTATGATGATGACCGATAAACCGGCACATCATAGTACAGCGTATATTGATCGAGCAATGTATAAAGACTGTACATTCTCCCCACCTGCTTATAAGCCCAGCCGACATCTGTCGCATATTGGTGAAGGGCGTTCGGAGACCATCTCATTTTATAGAGGGTATCCTGTTTGTAAGTCGGGTGGTGAATGTATTTTTCACCGATGAATTTGGCTCCGCCCATAATGGCTGCCTCAGGTGTGAACCACCCTTGTTCATAGGCGTATTTTGCACCGTAGTAAAGCGGATTGCTGTCGTAAGCCCCGACGCCGTACATATTGTAAACCTTTTTGCCGTTGAACATCGTTCCTTTTGCCAACTCGGAAGTTCCGTTGCCCGTCTCAAGGAGCGAGTGCGAAATGAGGTACAGTTCATTGATGCTGTATGCTCTTGCCGCGTCGATGAACGCTTGGCCTTTGCCTGTCAAAATCCCTTTATTATAAAGGATTTTCGCATTGACTTCGGCGGCATTCAAGCCAGCCGTTTGCGAGAGTTTTAAAAATTGGAAGTATGCCGAGCTGTCTTGTGTAAAGTTTTGCGGGTTGACATATTTTTCGACTTCTTCTCTGCTGGCATTACGCCAATTCATTCTGATTTTTGCCCAGCCGTTTTCCTGGGAGATGATATTGACTTTATCCCCTTTTTGCAGCTGTCCAATGATGTTCCCGCTTGTCACAAGGGGGCTTGACCTGATATTCAGCAGATCAGCCGTAACGGTTTGGTTCGCCGTATTGATGTAGCTTAATGAAACATAAGCCGGCGCATCCGTTTGCGGGCTGACTTTCATCTGTTTGTCGACCATCTGGCTGAGCGTGATTCCGTAGTCAGTCGTTGTGATTTGCGGGCCGTTTTTCACTTTGATGACATTCACCGGCCAGCCGTAATTCGTTTTAATCCGATTGGCGGCAGCATCCGCACGGTCTTTCCCTGTAAATAGTTCATTGATTGAGATATGAAACAGGCTGACCGTCTTTGTTTGGTAAGTTGCGCTGACTTTGTTCTTTTTAAAGACATTCAGTCCCTTGTCGAGATCTGCTTTGCTTGTGACCTGACCTGCCGTCACCCGGTACTGCCTGTAGCCGTACTCACCCGTTTGTTCAATCTTGCCCGGTATACTCCGCTTGCTGAAAAATTCAAGCGCATGCTGTAATTTCTCCGAGCCGATCAGAGCTTCCGAACTCAGTTTGTACCGGCTGTAATACTGGCCGGTCTTGACGGCCTCTGCGTGAATGCCTGTTTCTTTAAAGAAATTGAGCGCCTTCGTCACTTTGTCCTGTTCGTATACGGACTCCGTTGTCAGCTGATAATGGCTGTACACTTTTTTTCCCGTCGGTCCGGACGTTCCCGCTGCACCGTTTTTCTTGAAGAATTCCAGCCCTTTATTGATTCGCGCTTGAACGGCTGTTTCGCCGGACGCGATCCGGAAGCGATTGACGGTCGTACCGCCGGCGTTTTGGGCGGAAGCCTGAATGTTTTTGTTTTTAAAAAACCGGATGCCGTCGTTTGCTTTCTTTTGATCTGAAACCGGGACGGAAACGATTCTGAAAGATGTCTGCTTTCTCCCTGCCTTTGCAGCAGTATAACGCCACGTTTTCTTTTTAAAAAAGGCGTCGACTTTTTTAAGGTTTTGGCTGTCTACGCTTTTCATGCTGACGATCCAGAAACGCGTGCCTTTTACCTTTTCCGTGCTTGAGGTGAGACCGGTATTCTTTTTAATTTGGCCGGCGGCATTTTTCGCGGTCTTTTCGTCATTAAAATATCCCGATTTCACATTGTAAAGCTGCGCCGGCTGACCGGCGGCTTCATATGCCCCTTTGACCTTGAGCTCTTTTTCAAACTGCTTCAGCAGATTTTTTGCGTTTGTTTCGCCTTGTATCGCACCTGTCACAATTTTATATCTGGGCTGTTGTTTCTTTACTGTTTCTATCGTTCCTTTAAGAGCGGTTTCTTTTTCAAATTGGACAAGCAGGCTTTTCGCTTTGCTCTCATCTGCGATTTCTCCTGAATAAAGCCTGACGATCGCTTGTCCCGCTCCGTATGGTGCGTACGACGCTTTGAGGCCGGTCGCTTTTTGAAAACGATCGAGGATGGCTTTCGTGTTGTCTTCGCCTTCGATTCCTCCGGCGGCAACCTTCACGTATGCTTCCCTGTTCCCTGCAAGTGTATAGGTTGCTTTCAGCCCCGTTTCTTTTTCAAATTGGAGCGCCCATTCCTTGGCTTTTGCTTCACCGGCAAATTCCTTTGATACCGCTTTGGAAAACGGTTCTTTCTGTCCAATCGGACCATAGGACGCCTTCAAACCGGTTTCTTTTTCAAACTGCAAAAGCAGATTTTTTGCTCTGCTCTCCCCTTCTATCCCCCCTGTTGTCAAAACGTAAGTTGTGCCGTTTTTCCCTGAAGGTTTGACCTCGGCTTTCCATCCCGTGTCCTTTTTCAGTTGTTCGGCTGCTTTGAGCGCCTCGCTTTCGCTATTAAACTCTTTTGTTGTTTCGATTTTGTAGACGGAAGTATCGGTATATGCTGCTAAAGCAGGGATTGCCGGGACTGCCGTATGTATGAGCAAAATGATTGCAGCAAAAATAACGGTTTTTCTAATGTTTTTCACATTCTCTACTCCCCTCGACTATAAACCTCCTAATTTCAAAAACTTGCTTTCTCTTTTTATCGGCGAGCCGGACTATTTTTTCACAATAAAAAAGCTTAACGGCCTTCTTTTGAAGACCGTTAAGCTTTTTATATGTGAGACACGATTAATTCGCATGTTCCTTCTATCGTAAAGTCATTCGTTTCCGCCGGCAGGATAAAATTTGCTCCTTTGCTGATCGGAAATAATTCTCCGCCCTGAGTGAGCTTTCCTTCTCCTTCAATCACACTGCATAACAGGAAAGGGGCATCCTGCGTCAGCTCAGCGGCACCGTCGATCTCCCATTTATATACGGAGAAGTATTCGGCTTCTACAAAAGTCTTAATGGTAATCCCTTTTTGAGTTTCTGTCGATTCGTCAACATAGCTGTCAACGTGCGGTACTGTTGTGACATTGATCGCCTGTGTCAGGTGAAGCTCGCGCTTTTCTCCATTTTGATCGGTCCGGTCATAATCGTATACCCTGTACGTCGTATCAGAGCTCTGCTGTGTCTCCAAAACGACCGTCCCTTCGCAAAGAGCGTGAATCGTGCCGCTTGGCACATAATAAAAATCGCCCGGCTTGATTTTGATCCGCCTTAACAGGTTGTCCCAATCACCGCTGTTGATCATGGTGACCAGCTCTGTCCGCGTTCTCGCCGTATGGCCGTAAACGATCTCGGCACCTTCTTTGCAATCGATGATATACCAGCATTCCGTCTTACCGAGTTCCCCGTTTTCGTGTTCGCCCGCATAATAGTCATCGGGGTGGACTTGAACGGAAAGGTCTTGATTGGCATCAAGTATTTTCGTTAACAGCGGGAAACGGTCTCCCTCTGCACCGCCGAACAATTCGCGGTGCTCGTCCCAAAGCTCGGCAAGCGTTTTTCCTTTGTAAGGACCCGAAGCAACGAGGTTCGGCCCGTTTGGATGGGCGGAAATGGCCCAGCATTCACCTGTCAAATCAGAGGGAATGTCATAGCCGAATGTCTCGCGCAAAGCCGCTCCCCCCCAGATCCTCTCTTTAAACTCAGGCTGCAGAAATATCGGTGATTGAGTCATGAAGCCATCTCCTCCCTTAATTCACGATTGTCTTATGTAAATAAAACGCTTTCTTTTATTGATAGACATGTATGATAAAATATAAACCTTTTCATATTTATTATGACGTTATCTCGATAGAAGTCAATGCCGGAAAGGAAAAACAGAAGCCCCAGAGGCTTCTGTTTTAGATTGTTGACAAAATCCCAAAACGGCTTTTTGTTTTGGGATTTTGTCATCCTTTCAGCGTGATTGAAAACCCTTGCAGTCTAGGAAGGCCGAGCATCGGAGCGGAGCGAATGTTGGAATTCGTGAGCACCGACGCGCAGGCCTGACAACGAATGCGAGGGTTTCTCGACATGCTGAAACAGAAGCCCCGGAGGCTTCTGTTTCAGATTATGCCAGCTCGATAATGCGCTGATTTGAGCTTCCTCTGTAAAGGAGCGTCAAGTCCCTTTTTTTGATTTCGAACGGGCCGTCTACCAGGACATCGCAATAGGCCAGCAAAGCGCTGTGCTTTTCATTTTTCAAGATTTGTTCGTACGTATAGCCGCTGTAAAGCCAGATGTCTTTTTCGGATTGCTGCTTAATTCTCTCAGACAGTTCGATCAGTTCGCCCGCGTGCAAAAGCGGCTCTCCTCCTGAATAGGTGACGTTTGTAAGCGGGTTTTTCATAATTTCCTCAAATACTTCGTCTACACTCATATCAAATCCGTTATTGATATTCCAGCTTTGTTTATTATGGCAGCCTTCACACATATGCGGGCAGCCCGCTAAAAACACGACTGTTCTCAGTCCTTCTCCGTCTACTATGCTGTCATGGATAATATTCATCACTTTCATAGGTGCTTCACTCTGTCCTTTTCTTCTTGTCTTTTCGCCGAATTCCACTTTGACATATCTCCGACTAAATATCCCGTAATCCGTCTGATCCGTTCAATCAAAGCCTCATCTCGATTTTTGCACTGCGGGCACTCGTTATCGATGATTCCGGTAAATCCGCACGCCTTGCAGTGGTCGACAGGATGGTTGATCGAGGCGTAGCCCATGCCTGACCGGCGCATGGCGGTTACAATCATGTCCATCGCTTTAATGTTTTTTTTCGGGTCTCCGTCCAGCTCAATGTAGCTGATATGCCCGCCATTGCACATCAAATGGAACGGCGCTTCTTTTCTGATCTTTTCAACCGCAGTCAGCTTATAGTGAACAGGGATGTGAAACGAGTTCGTATAGTAGATCCGGTCTGTGACATTGTGGATCGAACCGAACTCCAATTTATCTTTTTTGACAAATTTCCCTGAAAGTCCTTCTGCCGGTGTGGCGATCAAAGAAAAGTTCAGCTTGTGTTTTTCTGTGGCTTCATCGGCCTTATCTCTCATCGACTGAACGATTTTTTTGCCGAGTTCAAACGACTCCTCGCTTTCTCCGTGATGTTTTCCTGTCAATGCAGTCAAAGCTTCAGCCAGTCCGATAAATCCGATGCTCAATGTTCCGTGCTTTAGCACATCCTCGAGCGTGTCCTCAGGATCAAGCTTCTCGCTTTCATGCCAGATGCCTTGCGAATACAGGAACTTAAAGTCTTTTGCTCTTTTTTTGCATTGAAAGGCGTACCGTTCAAGCAGCTGTTGAATCGTTAATTCCATGTAGCGGTTCAGCAAAGCAAAAAACTGTTCAACGTTTTCGCTGAGCAGCGCTATTTTGACAATGTTGATCGAGGTGAATGACAAATTCCCTCTGCCGATGCTGTTTTCTTTCCCATGAATATTGGCCATGACGCGCGTTCTGCATCCCATATAAGCGATTTCGCTTTCCGGTGTTCCGTCATAAAAAGGTTTATTCACGGGCGAATCGATAAAGCTAAAGTTCGGAAACAGCCTTTCAGCGCTCGTTTCCAATGCAAGCCGGTACAAGTCATAGTTAGGGTCTGTTTGATCGACGTTGACGCCTTCTTTCATTTTGAAGATCTGAATCGGAAAAATCGGCGTCTCCCCCTTGCCGAGACCTGCTTTTGTCGCCTTCAGAATATTTTTGATCAAAAGGCGGCCTTCCCTTGACGTATCCGTGCCGTAATTAATTGAAACAAACGGAACCTGTCCGCCGCCCCGCGAATGCATGCTGTTGGCATTATGTATAAAGGCTTCGCACGCTTGGTAAGTTGTGTTGTCCGTTTCTTCCCACGCTCTTTCCCTTATCTCTTCTTCTGTCAAAGTTGTCGGGTATTGTTTGATTTTCACCAGATGCTTTTCGTACGTTTTGCGGACGTAAGGCGCCAGGTCGTAATCGAACATCGGAAATGACTGGCCGCCGTGCTGCATATTTTGATTCGATTGAAAAATGATGGATGCGAGTGACAATGCGCTCATAATGTCCTTCGGTTCCCTGAGGGAGCCGTGGCCTGTATGGAATCCGCCTTTTAACAGCCGGCCCAAAGGGATCTGGCAGCAAGTCGTTGTCCCGCTCGGCATATAGTCTAAATCGTGCGGATATATCAAGTTGTCATCGACTGCTTTCTTGATTTCCGGCGACATTAAGTACTGGAGCGCATAATGTCTGGAACTCTCGGATGCAAACCGGCTCATTTGCCCCATCGGAGAGCGGCCGTCTACGTTGGCATTTTCCTGCATAATATCGTGATCTCCATACCCGACGATATCATGAAATGTTTCTGTCAATTGCAATAATCCCTGTTCTTTAAAGCCTGTTGTCATCCTAATCTCTCCTAAAAAGTAGCATATATAGTGCCCGAACTTTCACGAGACACTATATATTGATATTAGCACAAATGATACCCGTTAAATTTAGCAATTTGGTGACGTTATTTCAAAACGGTCATAAAAAAAAAACGCCCCGGACAAAATGTCCCGGTGCGTCAGCGGCGAAATGACTTGTAATCGATCGTCATTTGTTTCGGAGGTTTTCTTTGTTTTGTCCGTTTTTCGATCCAGACGGTTGCAAGCGGCGTCAGAAGCGAGGTGACAATGACGCTTGTCGCGATGATCGCGGTCGCTGAATCAGCCACCGGCGCAAACACGGGGTTTGCATCGGCAAGCGCATACGGCACGGCTACCGCAGCCCCGGCCGTTGACGATGCCGCGACGCCCGCGACGCCGTCTCCTCTTGCGACAAAGCGGTCCAGCAGGTATAGAGAAGCACCCGAGAGAACGACGACTGATACGCCGACAACAATACCTAAAAGGCCGGATTGGATTAACATTTTAAAATCGAGCGTGTTTCCCAGTGAAAATGCGAAGAACGGAATGATCGCCGGTACGACTTTTCCGAACAAATCATGCAATTCAGGGTCAAGGTTTCCGAGAATGCAGCCGAGTAAAAACGGGATGACGGTTGCAGCCAGCGTCTCCCAGGGAAATGCCGCGAGCCCTGTCACACCGAAAGTGACCATCGTCATAAACGGGCCCGATTCTGTGCTGATAAAGGCGAAAGCACCGGCGTCTTCCTTTCTTCCCATATGGTTCATTAACGCCAAATACAGACCGCCGTTCGTTTCATTCATAACGGCTACAATAGCAAGCACTGACAGTCCGGCAAAAAACCCGCTTTGAATGCCTTCATCTGGAATGAACTGCGCTGCGATCAAACCCAATAATGCGGCAATGCCGACTTTGCCGATCAGAAGTGTCAGTCCCTTCCTCGCAATATATCCTGAAGAACGAAAATCTATTGTTGCACCAACGCAAAAGATAAATACTCCTAAAATCGGCAGCGTTCCGGTAATCAGGGCGCCTGTAAATCCGCCGAAAAACTCCGCGGTTCCCGGAGCAAACGTATTCAGCGTTGCGCCCAGAAAGAGCGGAATGATCATCATGCCGCCCGGCACACGTTCAATCGTTGCTTTAATTTTCATCATTTTTTCTCCCATTCTAGAAATTAATGAAAAAGCAAAGCTGTCGATCTTGCAAAATCTGAAGTCTTTTCACGCTGCGCACGCTTTAATTCTGCCGAATCCGACGCTGAAAGATACGCTGGATATCCGCTTCTGACACTTTGTTCAGCTGGCTTCCCACTCCAACTGCCAATGCTCCGGCATCGAGCCATTTCTCCACATCGCCCGGATGGATCCCCCCGGTTGGTATGAAACGAACCTTCGGAAAGGGGCCCGCGAGGTTTTTCATGTAAGGAATCCCGGAAGTCCCCCCTGGAAACAGCTTAAGAACCCGAAAACCCTTTGAGACCGCTTCCATAATTTCGCTCGGTGTTAATACGCCGGGAATAAAAAATGTATGCAATGAGGCGGCTTCCTCAGCCAATTTTTCCGAAAAACCCGGACTGACGATGAATTTTGCCCCCGCTGCCGCGGCTTCCCTCGCCTGTTCGCTTTCAACCACCGTTCCGGCTCCGACAAGGAGGCCGTCTTTTCCTGCAAATTTTTCAATCAGCTCAGACGCTCCCGGCGTCGTATATGTGATTTCAATCGCAGTAATTCCTTTGTCGATCAATCTGTGAATGCTTTCCTCAGCAGCTTCCTTATCGCCTGCGCGGACGACCGCGATCAGCCCGGCCTCGGCCAGCTGCTCCTGCACTTTTCCGATCATAGACATTTCCATTACGGTCAACCTCCTGTTTTTTGGTTGTTTGCCTCTGCGGCCATAAAAGCTTTCAATTGATCCCTTGACGGCAGACCGTCCATATCACCCGGAGCCATGACGGCCAGAGCTCCGATCGCATTTGCCCTCTGAACTGCTTCTTCAAGCGGCAATCCGTCTAATAGACCGCTGATCATGCCGACGGCAAAACCGTCACCAGCGCCAACGGTATCAACAACCTTTTCCACCTGATAACCCGGCACATAACCCTCTTTGTCCGGTGTCCGGTAATAAGCCCCCTCTTTTCCAAGCTTGATGACAATGACCTTGACCCCCTGCATCACATAATATTTAGCGATATCCTCGGGAGAATTGCAGCCTGTCAGGAGTTTTCCTTCATTGATCCCAGGCAGAAACCAGTCTGCTTGCGCGGCGATCTCATGAATCGTGTGAACCATTGTCTGCTGGTCCGGCCAAAGCTGGAAGCGGAGATTCGGGTCAAACGAAATCGTCTTTCCATCTTTTTTCATCTGGTGAACGGCGTGGCGGGCGAAGCCCCGCATTTCCCTTGAAAGGGCAGGAGGTATGCCTGTCACATGCATATGTTTGGCTTCTTTGAAATACTCTGCCGGGTAGTCATCAATGCTCATCGTGCTTGCGGCTGATCCTCTGCGGTAATACGTGACATCAGGGTCCCCGCTTTCAACCTTTGACTTGAGCAGGATGCCTGTCTGCCGGTCTGCACTGCGTTTGACTTCAGAGATGTCGACGCCTTCTTTTTTCAATTCATTTAAAATAAAAGTTCCAAGCGAATCGGCGCCGACCTTGCTCATCCAGCCGACTCGAAAGCCCAGGCGCGACAGTCCGACGGCAACGTTTGTTTCCGCTCCGGCAAGAGCCTTGGAAAACGAAGAAGCCTCATGCAGTCGGCCTGTTTCATTTGCGTAAAACATAGCCATCGATTCTCCGAATGTCATCACATCAAGCGACATGATTTCACTCTCCTTTCGAAATGGTACCGGTTTCAAAAAAAGTTGCAGAAAAACACTCTCCCCTAAATTGTCGGGTGTATGAGTGTCTCCATTTGACGAGTTCTACAGCGACTGTCTGAGAACAAGCTCTGCCTCAAGCTGAATCGTCTGCGGTGCACTTTCATCTCCTTCAATCCGTTTGATGATCCGCTCCATGGCGGCTCTGCCCATTTCATGCGACGGCTGGGCGATGGTGGTAATGCCCGGACCGATCAATTTATACCATTCCGTATCATCAAATCCGGCAATTCCGACGTCTTCCGGAATCGAAATGCCAAGCTCATAAAGGCAGCTGATGATTTTCAGCATCAGAAGCCCGTTGTTTCCAAGAATGGCTTTTTTCCCTTCTTTCATTTCTAAAAAGCTTTTGACGGAATGTAAAAGAGATTCTTTGTCTTTGACATCTGCCTCATATACAAGGGGATTGCCGCCGGCATTGCGTTTAAGCGCGATTTCTGTATAGGCGGAAACCCTTTCCTCCCTTGGACTGATCCCTTTAATCGGCTCGGTAAACAGAGCGACCTGGGCATAGCCTTTGTCATACATGAGATTGACGATTTGACTTGTCACTTCGCGGTTGTTCGTTGTAACTGCATCGATTTTGAGCCCGGGCACTTTCCGGTCAACGAGCACAATCGACACATCCTGGCTGATTAAATCCATGAGCACATCGTTATTTCTTCCCGTCGTATTAATAATCAGCCCTTCAATATAATGCGCGTTCAGCTTGTGCAGCATCTCCCGTTCTTTTTCAGGACTGTTGTCCGTGTTGCAGACCATGATGCTGTACCCGTACTGATCGCAAACCTCTTCCACCCCTCTCAAGGTGGCGACTGAAAACGGGTTTGTAATATCGGCGACCAAAAATCCGATAACCTTGCTTTTTTTCACCTTCAGCCCCTGTGCCATCTGACTGGGGCGGTAATTAAGCTCCTCGATCGCTTTTTTGATGCTTTTCACCTTTTTCGGTGAGATGGCATCAATCTTCCCGTTGATATAACGGGAAACCGTTGATTTTGATACACCTGCATGTGCGGCTACTTCGTTGATGGTTACTTTCGCTGTTTGCTTATCCCTCATTCAAGTACTCCTATGACCTTATGATTTGAAACCGATTTCAAAAACTTTATACCATCAGCATATCACATCATTTAAAATTTGGAAGAGTCTTTTTTAATATTTCAAGATTGACCTTGACAATATTCAGAAAAAAGTGAAAAGACTGTTGACGATTTCCATTATTTACTTTACAATTCATGTTTGAAACCGTTACCAAAAACTTTGGCCCCTTCATTCAAGTCAGTCTAAAAACGTCCAATTCAAGGAGGAGAAGGTATGGAAAATCGTTATTCTGTTCATCCTGAACAAGCGAAACGATTCACAACCGCAGAGCTTCGCGAGCATTTTTTAATAGAGTCATTGTTTGTTGAAAACAAACTGAACATGGTTTATTCGCATGAAGACAGAGTCGTGATCGGCGGGGCCGTTCCAGTGAAGGAATCCATCGCGCTCGATGCCGGCGATTTTTTAAAAACGGACTATTTTCTGGAACGGCGCGAAATCGGAATTGTAAATGTCGGGAAACCCGGTGCGGTCAAAGTCGGTGATGAAGAATACGTACTGGAGCACAAAGATTTTCTGTATATCGGCCTGGGAAATAAAGACGTTTCTTTCTCAAGCTTGAATGAAGGCGGAGCCAAATTTTATTTCATCTCAGCGACCGCACACCAAAAGTATCCGGTGCAAAAAGCTTCGCTTTCAGAGCTTCCATACGATCATTTAGGAGAAGAAGCCTCTTCAAATGTCCGCAATCTATACAAAGTGATTCATGCAGACGGCATTCAAAGCTGCCAGCTGATGATGGGCATTACATTTCTTGAACCCAATAACACATGGAACACGATGCCGGCGCATGTTCATGACCGGCGGATGGAAGCTTATCTGTATCTTGACCTTGCTGAAGATGCAAAGGTGTTTCATTTCATGGGCGAACCGACGGAGACAAGGCACCTCGTCGTCGGCAACGAACAGGCAGTCATTTCACCGGCGTGGTCTGTCCACTCGGGCTCCGGCACATCCAACTACTGCTTTATATGGGCGATGGCCGGAGAAAACTACACATTTAAGGACATGGATGCTGTCCCGATGAATGTCATACGGTAAGGGCGTGAACGTGAGATGGGATATCTTGAATCGTATTTTTCACTTGAAGGCAAAACCGCGCTTGTCACAGGCCCGGGAACTGGAATCGGCAAAGGAATTGCCGAAGCGCTGGCAAAAGCGGGAGCGGATATCATCGGCACTTCACATACGAGCGGGCTTGATGAAACAAAGCGGCTGATCGAAGAAACCGGTAGAACGTTTACGTCTTATCAGCTTGATATGGGCAGCCTTGACGAGGTTGAAACCTTTGCAAAAGAGGTGCTTGACCGTCATCAGATTGATATTCTCGTCAATAATGCCGGGACGATCCGCAGAGAAAAAGCGGCTGATTTTTCCCGGGAGAACTGGGAAGCGGTGATCAATGTCAATTTGAACAGCTTATTTTTGCTGACGCAGGCTGTCGGCCGGCAGATGATTGAGCGAAAGCAGGGGAAAATCATCAATATTGCCTCGCTTCTCTCATTTCAAGGAGGCATTCTCGTCCCTGCATATACGGCAAGCAAGCATGCAGTAGCCGGATTGACGAAGTCTTTTGCCAATGAATGGGCGGCGCACAATGTCCAGGTCAATGCAATTGCGCCGGGCTATATCGCAACGAACAATACAAAGCAGATCCGCGAGGACCAAAACCGCAATGCCGAAATCTTAAAACGGATTCCGGCCGAGCGCTGGGGTCAGCCGGATGACATTGCCGGAGCCGCCGTATTCCTTTCGGCGCCGGCATCCGATTATGTGAATGGACATGTGCTGGCGGTCGATGGCGGATGGCTGGCAAGATAATGCACGCAAAGGCTGCCGGTAGCTCGGCAGCCTTTATCATAGCTATGGCTTCAAAATCACTTTAATGCAATCATCTTCATGGCCGTTGAACAATTGGTAAGCGCGGCCGGCTTCTTCAAGCGGAAGCTGATGCGTAATGATTTCCTTCGGATCAAATTGATTCTCTTCGATCTTCTTGTAAATCTCAGGCATCAAATGGATAACCGGGGCCTGCCCCATTTTCAGTGTAACATTTCTGGAAAAGAACGCGCCGAGCGGAAACATATTATAATTGCTTCCATATACCCCCGTAATCTGTACGGTCCCGCACTTTCTGACCGCCTTTGTAGAAATTTGAATCGGTCCGAGCGTGCCGCCCTGAAGCTTCAGTTTTTGCTCCAGGTACTCAAGCGGAGATTTTTTGCCGTCCATCCCCACGCAGTCGATCACGACATCCGCCCCGCCTTTTGTAATCTCCTTTAAATGCTCGCCCATGTCAGGATATTTTGTAAAGTCAAATACTTCGACGCGGTTTAACGCTTCAGCCTGCCTTAGGCGGTAGTCCAAGTAGTCTACTGCAATGACCCGCTTCGCCCCTTCCATCCAGGCAAACTTCTGCGCCATTAATCCGACCGGTCCGCAGCCGAGAACAATGACGGTGTCTCCCTTTTTAACGCCAGCGTGAAGCACGCTCCAATACGCGGTTGGCAGGACATCTGATAAAAACAGGAGCGACTCGTCCTCCATCTCGCATGATTCAGGGATGACAAACGGCGTGAAGTTGCCAAACGGCACTTTTAAATATTCGGCCTGTCCGCCAGGGTGGTTTCCGAACTTTTCCGAGTAGCCGAAATATCCGCCTGAATCATAATGGGGATTGGCATTATCACACTGGCTTTCCAGCTTGTTTTCGCAATAAAAGCAATGTCCGCATGCAACGGTAAACGGGATGACGACCCGGTCCCCTTTTTTCACTTTTGTTACATCAGGTCCTGTTTCTTCTACAATTCCCATCGGTTCATGGCCGAGCTGGAAGCCTTTCGGAAGAGGAAAATTCCCTTGATAAAGATGGAGGTCTGATCCGCAAATCGCCGTAGAAGTAATTCTGACAACGATATCATCGCTTCTTTCTATTTTGGCGTCCTCCACCTGGCTGACTTTAACATGCTGAGGCCCTTGAAACGTTACAGCTTTCAAATCGTCACACTCCCATTATCGTTCAGTTGACTTTAGTGTGAGATAAACCCGGGTTCTTATTCAGTTTTTTAAACAAACGTTTCATTAACCGTCATGCAGAGCGGTCATGATTCATACATAGAAGAAAACGGAGGTGTTGGGATGCTGCTGCAAATACTAGTCGGAGGGCTGGTTGTTTTCGTTATTTTCTTTCTCGTGTTTCGGGCGATCAGAACGGGTAATCTGCCGCGCCATGACGATTCGCAGCCAGAAGACGGAGAAAACAGAGATCAGCCATGATTGGCTTGGCTGGCCTCCTCACACAAAAAAGGATGGGGCCATGCCCATCCTTTTGCCTATCGTTCAACCGGCTGCGTGTCAGTTCCCGTGATTCCGCCGTGCCTGTCCCGTAAATCCTGCTCGATTTCTTCAAGGCTTTTGCCTTTTGTTTCTGTTACTTTAAAGAAAACGAACAGGAAGGCCGCGATTCCGATGGCCGCATAGCACAGGAACAGGTAACTGATGCCCATCGCTTCCATGAGGACCGGAAAACTTAATGTCACAATTAAGTTCCCTGCATGAAGCATTAAAGTCGATACTCCGGTTCCCACCCCTCTGACATGAAGGGGGAACAGCTCAGGCAGCACCACCCAGACGATCGGTCCCCAGCTGACGGCAAATACGACAATGAATACACCTAAACAGATGACAGTCGTCCATGCCGCACCAGTCGTATTGCCAAAAAAGATATTGGTGAAAGAAAGCACGATTAAACTGATGACCATGCCGGCATTTCCAAATAATAAAAGCGGCTTCCGGCCAATCCTGTCAATAAAGCGGATCGCCACAAGCGTCATCAGAACATTGATCATACCGATGCCGACTGTCCCCAAAATGGCCGCCGAATCTTCAAATCCGACATTCGTAAACGTTTTTGGGGCATAGTAAATAATCGTGTTGGTTCCGATAAATTGCTGGAGAAACGCCAGTCCGACCCCTGCGATTAACGCCGGGCGCACCCACGGTTCCAGCAGCTCTTTCAAGCCCCCCTGCTCCTGCTTTTCCGCTTCCTTAATTTCTTTGATTTCCTGATCGACCTGCTTTCCTCCCCTCATCTTGGACAAAACCCGTCGCGCTTTCTCTTCTTTTCCTTTTGTTAAGAGCCAGCGTGGGCTTTCCGGCATGAAAAAGATACCGATTAAAAGGCCGATTGACGGAATAAGAGCCAAGCCCAGCATCCAGCGCCATGCACCTGCATCACTAAATGCATAATTGATCAAATAAGAGACCAGAATCCCGATCGTAATCATCAGCTGATTTAATGAAGAAAGCGCGCCCCTAGATTCCTTCGGCGCAAGCTCTGAAAGGTACAAAGGAACAATGGTCGTTGAACAGCCAACCGCAAGGCCGAGCACGATCCTGAAAACCACCATATATTCCGTGCTTGGCGCCAGGGCCGTTCCGAGCCCCCCAATGCAATACAGCACTGCCGCTGACATAATCGCCCTTCTTCTCCCGAAGCGGTCTGTCAGCCTGCCGGACAAACCCGATCCGAAAATCGCCCCGATTAAAATTGCGCTGACAACCAGCCCTTCTGTAAAGGCATTGAGCCCAAGCTCATCTTTCATAAATAAAATCGCCCCGGAAATGACGCCCGTATCATAACCGTAGAGCACACCGCCCAAGGCTCCAAAAAAATAAAGCCAGGCATTCGATCTTTTTCCCTTCATCAGTATATCCTCCTAACAAGGCTTGTCTTTTATAATCTTTAACCTTGTCTCGCTTTCTTCAAACCTAAGAAACATGGAGTACCATTAAAAGGAATTTAAAAATATGAAACATTTTATCTGTTTCATCGTCTTATTTAAGGCGGCAAAATGATCAGATCCCGCGGAATTTCCAGAGAATTCCCATATGCAAAACAGCAAATATCTTGTAAAATCCAAGATTGGGAAACCATTTTTTTATCAAAATTTAGACTTATTCAACAATTGTACGTTTTAATATAAATAAAAGAGGAGCTTATACATGCTACGATCGCAACGAACGAAGAAAAAGAGACTAAGAAAATGGGTGAAATACTCATTGTTTTTCATTGCTTTAATCCTGACGGCGACAGCAGCCGCAGGCGGCTATGCGTACTACAAAGTGGCGAACGCCTCCAAAGATGCGCAAGTCACCCTTTCCAGAGGAGAACAGTCCGTCAAGCGGATTAAAGAGTTTAATCCTAAAAAAGATAACTTCTCCATCCTGTTGATGGGGATTGACGCCCGTCCCGGACAAAGCATGGACAAAGAACGAAGCGATGCGATGGTTCTCGCCACGTTCAACAGAAAAAACAAATCAGTGAAACTATTAAGCATCCCGCGGGATTCCTATGTTAACATCCCTGGACGCGGCTTTGATAAAATCACGCATGCCCACTCATTAGGCGGGCGCGACCTCAGTACAGAAACCGTTGAAAACCTGCTCGACATTCCGGTTGATTACGTCATGGAAGCCAATTTTTCAGCTTTCAAAGAAGTAGTTGACGAGCTCGGCGGTGTACCGATCACAATCAAAGAAGACTATATTGTCCGGCAGATTAAAAAGGATACGAAAGGCAAAGTCAATCTCCAAACAGGTGAGCAAACGCTAAACGGAGAAGAGGCCCTTGCTTATGTAAGAACGAGAAAAGCCGATACGGATTTGAAGCGCGGCGATCGCCAGATGGAAGTCATCAAATCGATTATCAACAAATCCAAATCGCTTACTGCCATTCCGGCTTACGACGATATCCTTGATACAGTCGGAAAGAACGTATCAATGAACTTGTCGCTGAATGATGCAATCGGGCTGATCCCGTTTATGACGTCCATTCAAACGATCGATACCCTTCAATTGAAAGGGAGCGATTATCAACCAGGCAAAGTCTACTATTTCCAGCTTGACCAGGAAAATCTCAACGAAATCAAGCAGGAATTAAAACAGCAGCTGGATGTATAATTAGAAAAAGGATGAAGATGATTCATCCTTTTTCTCTTTAATGAAACTCAAGATTTACTATTGAAAAAATCTAAATTTAGGTTTAGCCTTTTACATAACATGTCCTTTTAGGGAATACTGCCGAAGAGAGCTGTTTTTCGCCTCCCGAAAAACGGCAAACTGCTCTTACAGGAGGTTATCTTTACATAATGAGGTTAATTGCGATCGATTTAGACGGGACTCTTTTAAATACCGAAAGCCAAATATCCGCAGAAAACCGGGCCGCTATCAAAAAGGCGCTCATCTCAGACTGCATCGTAACCATTTGCACGGGACGGGCCACATTTGACGTCAAAGCGCTTCTGAACGATTTGGATATTCCGATTATCGCCGCAAACGGGGGAACAGTTCACGATTTCAACTATAAACTCCTAAGCAGAACGTTAATGGACAAGGAAGCGGGAAAAAAGGCCGCCCAATACTTAACAGATCATCAAATCTATTTTGAGGTTTATACGGACGATGCGCTGCTTTCTCCTTATGACGGAGAGCAGAAGCTTGAAGCAGAGCTCGATATCGTCACAAGCGCCAACCCTGATGAAGACAGGGATACGCTTTGGCAGGGCGCACTGACTCAGTTTAAACAATTCGGCATCAAACCGGTCCCCGACATTCGCGAGGTTTTTAACGGAGACGAACATATTTATAAGCTGTTGTGCTTCTCATTTGATATGGAAAAACTGAAAAAAGCAAAAGAAGACCTTTCAGCCTTTCCAAAATTGGGACTCACATCTTCCGGAAGACATATCATCGAAATTCTGCCTGATGAATCCGGCAAAGGCCGCGCTTTAAAAGAACTGGCCCGCCACTATGGAATCGAGAAAAAAGACATCTACGCGATCGGCGACAGCCCGAACGACCTGTCAATGTTTGAGGAAGCCGGCCATCGGATCGCGATGGGCAATGCAATCGATGAGCTGAAGCATATCAGCACGTTTATCACGAAAAGCAATGACGAAAACGGCGTCGCTTATTTCATTAATAAACTGCTGGAAAATGAATATCAATAATTAGAAAACCGCTCGAAGATGACTCGAGCGGTTTTCTGCTACTTAATTCTGACGCTTCCGGCGTATTTCTCTTTCCAATAGGCGCTCGTCTCCATATCTGCTGTCGTCACACCGGCAGACAAGGTGACAAGAACGACCTGGCCATTTCCGATATAGATGGCGGGATTCAGAACAGTGGTTCCTTTAAAGAACACGATGTCTCCAGGCTCCAGCTCCTTTTTTGTGATTTTCTTACCTGTACTGTATTGTTTATCAGCGTACCGCGGAAGTTCCACTCCTGCCGCCGTTTTATAGACATATTGGATAAAACCCGCCGTATCAAAGCCTTCTTTAGGCGATGTGCCGCCTTTTTGATAACCGACTTCGCCGATATGCCTGATCGCTTCAGATACAATCGGATTTTTCGGCAGGGACATGTTGTCAAAACGTCTGACTCCTGTGAACTTCTTCTGCCAGTAGGAAGCCGACAAGTAAGAGATCGTCACTTTATTTGAACGGCTCGCATGGATAAACCGGCCGCCCCCGGCATAGATGGCGTTATGGGATATTCCCGGTTTGTACGTATTGCTGAAAAACAAAACATCACCCGGCCGGATATCTTCAAGCTTCACCTTTTGACCGACCGCCCATTGCTGTTCCGCCGATCTTGGCAAATAAACACCGAGCACCTCTCTGAAAACGTATTGGGTCAGTCCTGAACAGTCAAACCCGAGATCCGGAGAGTTTCCTCCAAATACATATGGAACACCGACATAGCTCTTCGCTTTTTGAACGACCGGGTCCATAGAAATCTTAGGCTCTTTTGTGATCCTTTTCGCTTTAAGATACCCCGAGCTCCAGTAAGAACTGCCTTCAAGCTTTGTCACGACAACTCCGTTTGATTTTGTGCTGTGGATGATTTGATCATTTCCCATGTAGATGGCGACATGAGTCGGTCCGTCCGATTCCAGCTCGGCATTCTTGAAAAAGACAAGATCCCCCTTTTCGAGCTGCTGACGGCTGACGCTGCTTCCAAGGGTCGATTGCTCCTTTACCGTTCTCGGGAGCGTAATATCGAGCGATTGAAACACATATTGTACAAAGCCTGACGAGTCAAACCCCGTTTTCGGCTTCTCTCCGCCGTAGCTGTATTTCGCACCCTCAAGATGTCTGGCGGTTTCTGCTATTTTCTCGCCGATCGTATCGGCGTATACGTCATTGTGATTCGTTAAAAATAAAGACATCAAAAACACCGCAATTCCACAAAACAAAACCAACTTTTTGTTTGCCGCTTTTTTTATCAATTGTTCTGTTCCTCCTCTTCTTTCCTCTTTCATCGTCATTCAATTGAGATATTTAAAGGACTTTTTTTGCGTGTACAGCAGCGTCATACGAGAAGAAACGCGCAGCACAGCATGATCAGCTTTTTCACCTAAGCGCGGATTAAATGGATGAAGGGAAATATTCTAAAGAGGTCATGAACATGAGTTGCAGTTCCCATTCCGAATTGGTCAGGTGATGCATGTTTGAAGCTTAGTCGAAATTTGTCAGTTTTTATTCCCTTCAAAAGAATACAATAAACACGAACCCCAAAACCATGTATATATACTCCTGATTTTCTATAAAACTTTATACACTGACCGATTAAGAAAATTGTCGTGTTTCCCAGCCGCTTTTCACAGGTCTTTTATAACCGGAATCAGCACACGCAAAAAGAGAGTGCCGCCGGCACTCTCTTTTATGCACTGTTATTGTTGGTTTTCCGTTGTTTGATCCTGCTGATTCACTTTTTGGATTTCCGTTGAGATTTTAGCTTTTTCATCGTTTGACAATTCATCAGAATACTTGAAAGCAGACATGAATGCAATGATCAACACTAAACCTACGAACGGCCAAATGGCTCTGACAAATTTCATTTGTTCACCACTCCGTTTTTGTTATTTTTCAGTTTGTCCGCATGATCGACTTCAAACGTCAATTTTCCGTTCTCTTCTTTCCAGTCAAGGTTTGTTCCTTTTGTCAATTGACGGAAGATCGCTTTTCGTTTTAAGAAATCGCTTTTGCCTAAAGGCGTCGGCGTTGCTTCACGAATGTTGAGAGGTGTTACCTCAAAGCGCCCTTTGCCGTCATTCATTAAATGGTATTGTACAAGTGCGCTGTCCCGTGTTCTTGACCAGCCCTGATCAAACACAAAGTTACCGAGGCTGTAGAAAATCACAGTGCCGTTATACACTTCAATCGGTTCGAGAACATGGGGGTGAGCACCGATGATGACATCTGCTCCGGCATCCGCAATCGCTTTGGCCAGATCCTTCTGTCTGTCGTTCGGTTCATTGTCATATTCTTGTCCCCAGTGCACATGAACAAGGACAAGATCCGCCTTTTTGGATGCTTCCGCGATCATTGGAATAAAGATTTTCGGGCTGAGCGGCAGCACTCCGCCTCTGTTCTTTTTGGCTGTAAAGTTCTTCGTGTAGACGTCTGTAAAACCGAGCGTTGCGATTTTAATACCGTTCACATCCTGATAGGATACGTGCTGTTTCGCGTCTTTGAGATTATTCCCTGCTCCGACAAGCTCCAAGTCCTCATTTGAGAATTTATTCAGCGTATCCTTCAAACCGTCTTCCCCGTAGTCCATCGCATGGTTGTTGGCAAAGTTCAGTACGCTGAAGTTCAGCTTTTTCAAAGTTTCGACTGATTCTTGATTCGTTTGCAGATGGATGTTCTTTTCTGCCTCTTGATAGTCCTTTGCATTGGTTACAGGGTTTTCAAAGTTTCCTGTGATAAAATCTGACACATTAAAGTATGGCTTCACATTTTTGAAGACACTTTCCGAACCGTGCAAGTTTGTCACTTTTTCTACGTTTCTTCCCATCATGATATCGCCCACAAAAGTAGCTGTAAGCTTGGCATCTTCTTTTTTGTCCATTTGCGAAGGAGTTTTGGCGCTTCCGACCCAAGTAAAGACAAACATTAAACAGAAAATAACGGGCAATACGATAAAGACGTGCTTGTTTGTTTTCTTTTTCTCCTGCTTCGTCAGCTTCAGCAGTTTTTCCTGAAAGTTCAGTTGTTTTTTCATCGATTTGACACACCTAACTTTAGATTAGATAGTAAGCATACATAATGACGAATGTTGCTCCGCTCAATAAAAGCGTACTTCCAAGCGTAATCGTTAATCCCTGTCTTTGAATGGTATTCGCGATCAGCCCCGGCACAATAATTCCGATTCCCCTGAATTCGGCAATCTCAAACGGCATCACCGGATATATAAAATCAAAACCGATTTTCAAAAGAATTCCCGTTATCAACATCGCTGCGAATTTTCTGCGTCCGTATAGAATCATAATTTTGGAAAGTCCGAATTTCACGATGACATACGTCAGCAAACTGACAAAAAGAACGAGTAACATGAAAATCGGCTGATTGAACACAAGTCCCAAATAACCCGGTACGACGAGGCCGGCTGGTACAATTCCCGTTTTCTCTGCAAAAATCAAACTGAGTAAGACTCCTAAAATGAGGGCGATATATAAATCTGATCCAAACATTGTGTTTTCTTCCTCCTAGCTAACGAGCTGCTTAATCTTGTAATCTTGTATTTTTTCAATGAGAGGCTCCGCTGCTCCGTGGATATTTCCGACTCCGTAAATGACGCGGCCCTCAAGCTTGTTTTTCAGCATGAACATGATTTCTTCCGTTGATTTGTGCTCAAAATCAAACAGCTTGTCCGCAGGAATTTTGCCTGCTTCATATGCTTTGACGATCGGCTCTGTTGTTTCTCCAATCAGCACAAGTTCACTTGCTTCAATATAAGGAAGGACATCATCCGCAAACTGCTGTGTTCTGTCTACCCTGTCGGCGCGGCAGTTCATAATGACGATCGGCTGATCCGTAGGATAGCCTATTTCTTTTACACGCTTCCATATGTTTAAAGTGGAAGCTGCGTCATTGGCCGCAAAACCGTTGACGAAATGTCCGGGATTTTTGGCGTTCATCAGCGGCAGAATTCTCATGGCTCCCGGATCAGGCGGCGCATTCAGCATGCCTTTAAAAGCGGTTTCTTCGTCAATGCCCAACGCTTGAGCCACACCGAGCGCAAGAGACGCATTATCAGGGAATACCATGTACTCAAACTGTCTGAGGTATTCATCTGTTATTTTAGAATTGTCTGCGACGATGACTTTTGTATTCCTTTCTTTTGCAATCTGCTTAAAGAAATCGGTATACTCACTATCAGTGATAACTAAATGTCCATTATAAGGAATGGTTGCTGTAAAAGCTTCTGCAATTTCATCCAAAGTCGGTCCCATCACATCCATGTGATCTTCCAGCACGTTCACGATCACGCCGATATTAGCCTGAAGCAATTCTTCCTGAAAGATGATTTGGTAATCAGGGTTAACGGCCATGCACTCACTGACAATCGCATTGGCCCCTCTTTCCACCGTTTCTTTCATAACCTCTTTCTGTTCTCCGATATTCGGACCTTGAGGTTTCCTTTTGATCGGTTTCTCTTCCGGTGTGTCCCAATAAATCATCCTTGCGTCTGTCCCGGTTGTTTTTCCTACTGTTTTGTAGCCTGCCTCGATTAATATCCCTGTTGTTAATCTTGTCACCGTGGACTTTCCGCGTATCCCGTTGATGTTCACTCGGACAGGCAGCGCATCGATGTTTTGCTGGTGGCGCCTTTTTTCATAAATGCCGATCCCAACAACGATCACACAGGCTAATAGCATTACCCACATTGTTTGTCTACATCTCCTTCTTGGAATCTGATATGTAAATTCATTCATCAGTATATAGGTTCACTATGAAATCACAATCGGCATTATGTAACAGAAGACGACGAAATTTTCCGTGACAAAGATCACCTCGTCCGAGTCAATAATGCCTATCTTTTTATTGATATTTTTGGCAATCGAAAGTTCTTAATTCCTATCAGTTTTTTGTCAGCGTTTTAAGTATGCGCTTTCAAAATTCGACATTATGATTTTTGTACTTTTCTCCCTATTTCTGATGAAAGATTGAAGGATGAATTCAGGGTCTCTTTTTCCCCCGGATGAAATCCCCTAGAAATGGGCTGTCAACCGGGATATCCCTTTTATTTTTGTATTTTCGCTCTTTTCCAACAGGTTAAAAAGTCACCAATGTGCCCTCTTCAAAACAAATACGTCCTATGACAATCAGATTACCTATTAAAAAATGAAAATCTTTATTAGCATAAAGCGGGATTCATTAACAAATCCAAATTTTTTGTGAGCCGTTCGATTCACCTTGTTTCTTCAGATTTTAGGTTAAAATCCTAAGATTTAAAAAGCCATTAATTTTTTTCAACGATAATTCATCAAACTTTAACATTTTTAATTTTTCTTACTATTCTCATTGTTACTGTATTCGCCAATTTATGCCGAATGAAGGTTATTTTCTATTCAACACAACTGTATATGTCTCTATATCCCAACCCGGCTAAAAATTTCAGTGCCGGACCTTTTTTTATTGAGATTTTAAAAGGATCATGATAATCTTTATGTAAACGGTTACACAAATAGAAGGGAGAAGTCTTTTTGGCTACGATTAAAGACGTCGCACTTGCTGCAAAAGTATCTGTCGCTACGGTTTCCCGGGTATTAAATGAGACGGGATACGTCCATGAAGACACGAGGACACGCGTGTTAAAAGCGATGGAAGAACTGAATTACCACCCGAATGAAGTAGCCAGGTCTCTCTATAAAAGGGAGTCCAGACTGATCGGACTGCTCCTGCCGGATATCACAAACCCGTTCTTTCCTCAGCTTGCGCGCGGCGTTGAAGATGAAATCCACCGCCTCGGCTTTCGGCTCATCTTCGGAAACAGCGATGAAAATTTGGAAAAAGAGCTTGATTATTTGCAGACGTTTAAACAAAATCATGTGGTCGGAGTCATTT
Organism: Bacillus sp. BS3(2021); assembly: GCF_021043345.1. Classification (NCBI taxonomy): domain Bacteria; kingdom Bacillati; phylum Bacillota; class Bacilli; order Caryophanales; family Bacillaceae; genus Bacillus; species Bacillus sp. BS3(2021). The sequence goes on along the minus strand of NZ_JAJNDM010000001.1, from coordinate 547,805 downwards.
CAGCGACCAATTATCCGGATGCGCCAAATTATCAAGACTTGTCCATGCCGATCGTCTTCCTTGACCGGACGGGCGAGAATGCGCCGGCTGTATTCGCGGACAGCCGCGAAGGCGGCAGAATCGCAGCGGCTGAAATGGTCAGGAGAAACGCGAAACGAATTACGCTGATTAAAGGACCGGCCCACCTTCAGACTGCAAGAGACCGTTTCAACGGAGCGCTGGAGATGCTAAGCGGGGCCGATATCGATTTTCATGTTATGAAAACCGAGACATTTTCATTTCCGGAAGCTCAAAAACGGGCAGCGGAGCTGTTTGCCACCTATCCGGAAACAGACGGCGTAATCGCAAGCAATGATATTGTGGCGACAGCCGTTTTGCATGAAGCCTTAAAACGGAAGATCAAAGTTCCCGACGAACTGCAGATTATCGGCTTTGATGACATTCCGCAAAGCGAATTGCTTTTCCCCTCTTTATCAACGATCAGGCAGCCCGCCTATGAAATGGGAAAAGAAGCGGCAAAACTGCTGCTGAAATTAATGAAAAATGAATATATTGAACAATCGGCAGTGCAGATGCCGGTTGCCTTTATTGAAAGACAAACGACAAGAAAGGCGGAATGACAATGAGTAAAATATGCGTGATTGGCAGCTCTTCGATGGATTTAGTCGTGACATCGCCCAAGCGGCCGGCTGCCGGAGAAACGGTGCTTGGCGAATCTTTTAAAACGGTTCCGGGCGGAAAGGGCGCCAACCAGGCAGTCGCTGCGGCCCGGCTTGGTGCAGAGGTCCATATGATCGGCTGCGTCGGCGATGATCATTACGGAAAAGCCATCCTCGACAATTTTCAAGCGAACGGTGTTTTGACAGACTATGTGGAACCGGTTACAGGTCAGGAAAGCGGCACCGCACATATCGTTCTCGCAGACGGCGACAACAGTATTATCGTCGTCAAAGGGGCAAATGACCATGTCACACCTGAATACGTTCAAAAAGCGCTGCCTGCGATTAAACAGGCAGACATCGTTCTGATTCAGCAGGAGATTCCGGAAGAAACCGTCGATTATGTCAGCGGACTGTGCAGCTCACTCGGCATTCCTCTCCTGCTGAATCCGGCACCAGCCCGTCCGCTTTGCCCGGAAACGGTCGAACATGCGGCCTACATCACACCAAACGAGCATGAAGCTTCGGTACTGTTTCAGGGCATGTCCCGGGATGAAGCGTTAAAGCGCTATCCGGAGAAGCTGTTCATCACAGAAGGAAAAAACGGGGTCCGCTATCACAATGGTCTGGAAGAAAGGGTCGTTCCTTCATTCCCTGTCAATGCGATTGATACGACGGGAGCCGGAGACACCTTCAATGCGGGGTTGGCCGTTGCGCTTTCCGAAGGACAAAGCATCGAATCTGCCTTGCGCTTTGCGAACCGGGCGGCTTCCCTCTCGGTTTTGAAATTCGGCGCGCAAGGCGGCATGCCGAAACGCGATGAAGTGGAGCGTGAATTGTCATGAAAAAACACGGGATTTTAAACAGCCATATCGCAAAATTACTGGCCGATCTCGGGCATACCGACACCGTCGTCATCGCGGATGCCGGCCTGCCCGTTCCTCCCGGCGTCCCCAAAATCGATCTTGCACTGACATTGGGTACGCCCGGATTTCAAGAGGTCACAAAGCTCATCGCTGATGAAATGTCCGTCGAAAAAGTGACGGCAGCCGAAGAAATAGAAAGCGTCAATCCTGATCAAGCCGCGTTTTTAAAAGCGGAATTTTCAAACCAAAAAATTGACTATATTCCCCACGAAGCATTCAAAAAAGCGACGAGCCGTGCAAAAGCGGTCATTCGCACAGGGGAAGCAACACCTTATGCAAATTGCATCTTGCACGCGGGAGTGATCTTTTAGATGTTTACATTCTACATCTGGAAAGAAGGGATAGCCCATGCATATTAAAATGAAGGACATTTATAAAGCTTTTGGCCAAAACCAGGTGCTGTCCGGCGTTACTTTCGAACTTCAGGAAGGTGAAGTCCACGCTTTAATGGGAGAAAACGGCGCCGGAAAGTCGACACTCATGAATCTGTTGACTGGACTTCACAGGCTGGACAGCGGAACGATCGAGATCGACGGAAAAGAAATGTATTTTTCAGATCCAAAAAAAGCCGAACAGAACGGCATCGCCTTTATCCATCAGGAGCTGAACATTTGGCCTGAAATGACCGTTTTGGAAAATTTGTTTATCGGCAGAGAGCTTTCTTCTAAACTTGGTTTTTTAAATAACAAGAAAATGAAAGCGCTAGCAAAAGAGCAGCTTGAAAGACTTGGAGTCTCGATTTCTCTTGAAAAAGAAGCCGGAGACTGTTCTGTCGGCCAGCAGCAAATGATCGAAATCGCAAAAGCCCTTATGACAGACGCGAAAGTGATCATCATGGATGAACCGACGGCAGCGTTGACAGAAAGAGAAATTGAAAAACTGTTCGGCGTCATTAGAGCATTAAAGAAAAACGGCGTCTCCATCGTCTATATATCCCACCGCATGGAAGAAATCTTCACGATTTGCGACCGGATCACGGTGATGCGCGACGGAAAAACAGTCGACACGAAACGGATTCCCGACACCGATTTTCATGAAGTGGTGAAAAAGATGGTCGGACGGGAGCTGACCGAACGCTATCCTGAAAGACAGCCAAATCCGGGACGCGTCGTTCTCGAAGTCAAGCAGGCATCCAAAAAAGGCGTCTTCCAAAATATCAGCTTTACCGTCCGCTCCGGTGAAATCGTCGGGATTTCAGGACTGATGGGTGCAGGGCGCACCGAGCTGATGAGGGCGGTTTTCGGGCTCGATCCGCTTGATTCGGGAGACATTTTCATCGAAGGCAAAAAAGCGACGCTCAAAAAACCGAGCGATGCCGTTCAAAAAGGAATCGGTTTTATTACTGAGAACCGCAAGGATGAAGGACTTGTGCTCGACACGTCCATCAGGGAAAATATCGCCCTTCCGAATCTCGCCAGCTTTTCACCGAAAGGATGGATCGACAAAAAAAGCGAGCAGGAATTTGTCGACCTTCTGATCAAGCGGCTGACGATCAAAACGGAATCGCCGGAAACCCACGCGCGAAACCTTTCAGGAGGGAACCAGCAAAAAGTGGTCATCGCCAAATGGATCGGAATCGGTCCTAAAGTGCTGATTTTGGATGAGCCGACGCGAGGCGTCGATGTCGGCGCGAAAAGGGAGATTTATCAGCTGATGAACGAGCTGACAGACCGCGGCGTCGCGATCGTCATGGTCTCTTCAGAGCTGCCCGAGATTCTCGGGATGAGCGACCGCGTCCTTGTGATCCATGAAGGAACGCTAAGCGGTGAGCTATCAAGAAATGATGCCACGCAAGAACGAATTATGACACTCGCTACAGGAGGGCGGTAACATGAAAACTCAACCGGCTGTAAAAAAAAGCCTTAATGTCGATTCTGTAATGCAAAAGCTCGGTCCGTTTCTCGGCCTGATTATTCTCGTCGTCATCGTATCAGTATTAAACCCGAGCTTTTTAGAACCGTTAAATATTTTAAACTTGTTAAGACAAGTCGCTATTAATGCGCTGATCGCGTTCGGCATGACCTTTGTCATTTTGACCGGCGGCATCGACCTTTCCGTCGGAGCGATTTTGGCGCTGTCGAGCGCATTGATCGCCGGCATGATCGCCGGCGGCATCGATCCTGTTTTTGCCGTCATCATCGGCTGCCTAATCGGAGCCCTGCTCGGCTTGGTCAACGGGCTGTTAATCACGAAGGGCAAAATGGCCCCGTTCATCGCAACACTTGCGACAATGACGATTTTCCGCGGATTGACGATGGTTTACACAGACGGCAATCCGATTACAGGGCTCGGCAATCACTACGGCTTCCAGCTTTTCGGACGCGGCTACTTTTTAGGCATCCCCGTCCCTGCGATAACTATGGCGGCCGCCTTTATCATCCTCTGGGTGATCCTTCACAAAACACCTTTCGGCCGCCGCACGTATGCAATCGGCGGAAATGAAAAAGCGGCCCTGATCTCGGGCATTAAAGTTCCGCGCGTCAAAATGATGATTTATTCTCTTGCCGGCCTATTATCCGCGTTGGCTGGAGCCATCTTGACGTCACGGCTAAACTCAGCCCAGCCGACGGCAGGCACTTCCTATGAACTCGACGCCATTGCCGCGGTTGTATTAGGCGGTACAAGCCTTGCCGGAGGAAGAGGACGAATTGCCGGCACACTCATCGGCGTTCTGATCATCGGAACGTTGAACAACGGCTTGAACCTGCTTGGCGTCTCTTCCTTTTTCCAAATGGTCGTCAAAGGTGTCGTCATTTTGATCGCAGTCCTGCTGGACCGCAAGAAATCCGCTTAAGGAGGGCTATACTGATGAAAAAAACATTAACGGTTTTCACCGCATTGGCGCTTCTGTTTCTGTCCGCCTGCTCGCTGGAACCGCCGGAATGGGCAAAGCCAAATAAAGAAAAAGGAACGGATATCAAAATCGGTTTATCTGTCTCGACTTTGAAAAACCCGTTTTTCGTTTCATTAAAAAACGGAGTTGTCAAAGAAGCCAAAAAACAAGGGATTGAAGTGATTGTCGTCGATGCACAGGATGATTCAGCAAAGCAGACGAATGATGTCGAAGATCTTCTGCAGCAAGGCGTTGACGCTTTATTGATCAATCCGGCCGACTCCTCCGCCATCTCAACGGCAGTCCAATCGGCCAATTCGCTTGGCATCCCGGTCGTCACCCTTGACCGCTCCGCCGAAAACGGAAAAGTAGAAACGCTCGTCGCTTCAGATAACGTAAAAGGCGGGCAAATGGCAGCAGACTTTATCGTACAGCAGCTCGGCAAAGGCGCAAAAGTGGCTGAACTTGAAGGCGTCCCCGGCGCATCGGCAACAAGGGAACGGGGCTCAGGGTTTCATAAGACCGCTGACGACAAGCTGAATGTGATCGCCAAGCAAACAGCCGACTTTGACCGGACAAAAGGGTTGAACGTCATGGAGAACCTTCTTCAAGGAAATCCTGATATTCAAGCGGTTTTCGCCCATAATGACGAAATGGCGCTCGGCGCGATTGAAGCGATCAGAAGCTCAGGGAAAGAGATTCTTGTCGTCGGCTTCGACGGCAATGAAGATGCGGTTAAGGCGGTTAAGGCCGGAGACATGTCGGCCACGATCGCCCAGCAGCCTGAATTGATCGGTAAGCTCGCCGTACAAGCGGCCCGCGATATTTTGAACGGTAAAAAAGTTGAAAAAACGATACCCGCACCGCTCAAACTGGAAACGAAAAAGTAACGACAAAATCAGACCTCTTCATACATGGAGGTCTGATTTTTTTTGGCCATCTCCATAAACGCTTTTGCCGCCCGGCTCAAATAGCATGTTTCCGAATAAGCAAACACAAGCGTCCGGGACGGATCGGATTGTAAAGGAACATAGACGATTCTGTCAGACTCTTTTCGCATGACCATCCGGGGCACGACCGTGACCCCCATTCCGTGTTCAACGAGAGATTGGGCGGTTTCAATGCTGCTTGTTTTGAAGGTCACTTTCGGTTGAAACCCTTCCTCCGCACATAAATCGAGTACCATTCTACGGAAGCCGTAGCCTTCTTTTAATAAAATAAACGGCACATCCTCGACAGTTTTCAAAGCAAGAGGGGAATTTTCGGGATTCGACCGGACCGAATCGATGAGCTTCCGCAATTGGCCGGTCATCCAGCTCTCCCTTTCATTTGGAATCGCCAAAAAAAGCGGCTCGGTCAGTATCGGCCGGATCGCGAGCCTGTCATTTTCAATCGGCAAAGGGAGAATCGACAGATCCACCGCTCCGTTTTCCGTCATGTTTTCCAATGCCGCCGGCGAATCTTCTATCAGCTGAACCTGTACGTTCAGATGCTTTTTCAGAAAGGCTTTCAGGAGCGGCGGAAGAAGATATCCTCCTGTGACAGCGGGAACGCCGATCGATAATTCCGTCCCCATTTCCTCGAGCTGATCGCGCATTTCACACAGCAGTTCATCTCTTGACCGCAAAATATCCTGTGCTTTTCGGATGAAGCGCATCCCTTGAGGAGTCGGCGAGACCCCCTCTCTGTTTCTGTAAAACAGCGGAAAGCCAAGCTCGCTTTCCAGCTTTTTTATTTGCTGGCTCAGTGAAGGCTGAGCGATATGCAGGCTGGCAGCCGCCTTTGTAAAACTGCCTTTTTTGAAAATCTCTGCCGCGTATTCAAAAAGCCTCATATCCAATTCCCGCACCCCCATAGTTTCCGCCTATCATTTTCATACATTTTATATCTTAGACTGATGGCTGTCGACTCCCCTAATATAAATACATAGCCGATAGGAGGATGATACAAATGAAAACTAGCGCGCAACGGCAATTTTCAAAAAACCCGGAGCAATATCGCGATGAGCCGCTGTTCTCATCGGGAAAAGATCTTGATGCCATGGTCAGCTGCCGAAATCTGACCGGCGGTGAAACCCTGCTTGATATCGGAACCGGAGCGGGACATACGGCCATTGCCTTTTCGCCTTTTGTCAAGCATTGCACAGGAATCGATATTACAGAAAAAATGGTTCAAACCGCCGCTCAATTTGCCGAACAGAAAAATGCTGAAAATGTGGTTTTTCTTCAAGGCGATGCAGCACAATTGGATTTTGTAAGCGAGTCTTTTGATATTGTCACATGCCGGTATGCAGCCCACCATTTTCCGGAGATCAGCCGGTCCATCCAGGAAATAGCGCGCGTCTTGAAAAAAGGCGGCTCCTTTCTCCTCATCGATCATTGTGCGCCGGAGGACGAAGCTTTAGACCGATTTATAAATCGGCTCAATCAATTGAGAGACCCGTCACACGTAAGGGAATATTCAGAGAACGAATGGCAGAAGCTGTTTGAAGAGAACGGACTCGATTTTGCCGTCCTGGAGAGATGGAATCTTCCGATCGATTACGAGAGCTGGCTTCGAAGAGGCGCCGTGCCTGAACAAAGAAAGGCAGCCATCCATGCCCATTTGTCAGAACCGTCCCAGTCTTGCCGTGACATGTTTAACATCGTCCACGATGAAAACGGGCATCCGGTGTCTTTTTGTCTGAAAGCGGTTTTGATTGCCGGAATGAAAGCATAAGCTAAACGGCCCGCCGGATTCCGGACTTTTTCGCAACCGAATTTTTAAAGAAGAAAAAGCCCCCTTTTTAAAGAGGGGGCTTTTTCATTTACTCGGGATTGCCTTCGGCCGCTTCAATTCCGGCTGCAAGATCATGTTTATTGAGATCCGCTTTAAAGAAATCTTGCGTATTCGGCAATCTGAGATTCATATTAAGTTTTTGAGAAATTTGTACCGTGCATTCTTCGATTTCATAATCGAAAACGTGTCCGCCGACATTGCGGTCTTCATCAATAAAGTGAAGATGGAAGCCGGAAACTGCGATTCCGTTGGCATATTGCGGCGTCCAAAAGCCGACGATCGTCCCTTTAATATCATTAAAATCAAAGATTGGCTGCGATTTTACCGCATCGACCATCGGCACGTACGGTTTTTCCTGCAGTTCAACCGTTCTCGTTTTGACTTTCTTAAAGATTCCGTCCATGCGGATCGCGTAAAACAGGTTTTCGCTCGGCATGATCCGTTTCATTTCTTCCTCGAACGCCTTAAGCGGCATCCGCTGCTTGATTTCGTGATAAATATCTGGCCGGAAGAAAGCGAGCGAGCAAAACGGAGAACAATCGCTTCCTTGAACAGGATAGGCTTTGCCATCGGAACGAAGACGGTAAAACTCACCGTCAAAACCGATCAGCTCACCGTCGAGCCGATTGAACGTTCCGATTCCGAAGTCTCCGTGATCCTTTGCTTCAGACATGTAAAAATCCCCGTCATAAATTCCGTCCAATAACGATATCATCGTTGAGACCTGAAAGACCTGGTCAAGGTTCTTGTCAACGGGCTGAACCACTTTTTGTTTGCTTGCACTTTTCATTTTCCTCGTTTCACTCCCTTGATTTTGTTTGTTATGACTGGACTTGCTGTGATCAAGATTGCTTAGAGGCTTGTTTACTAAAATGTTCCTCAAAGTTTTTTGGAAAACGCTGATCAGCCAAATGAACGTTGTCGCTGTAATCAACCGGAATATCAATGACAACCGGACCCTCTGCATCAAGACCAGCTTTAAGCACCTCTGCCAATTCGTCAGGCGAATTGACCCTTAAACCTTTTGCTCCAAAGCTTTCAGCATATTTTACAATATCGATTCCGCCGAAGTCGACTCCGGACGTCCGCTTGTATTTCATCTCCTGCTGGAACGCAACCATATCGTATGTGCTGTCATTCCAGACAATGTGAACGATCGGCGCTTTCAATCTGACCGCTGTCTCAAGCTCCATCGCGGAGAACAGGAAGCCTCCGTCCCCGGAAACAGACACGACTTTCTGTCCCGGATTGACCAGTGTTGCTGCGATCGCCCACGGCAAAGCAACGCCCAGCGTTTGCATGCCGTTTGAAGTCAGCAGTCCATACGGACGGTATGTGCGGAAATATCTCGACATCCAAATCGCATGGGAGCCGATGTCGCAAGTCACTGTGATGTCATCACTCAGCAAATCACGCAAATCGCGAACGATTTGCAACGGATGAACAAGATCCGTTTTTGTTTCTTTAGGGGGCTCGCTTTGCTCCTCCAGCGCTTTCTTCAAATAATCAAGCACAGGTGCAAATGATTCATCGATGGAAACCGGCAAAGAATCATGTTCAATATGGTTTAATGTCTCTGCGATATCGCCGATCAGCTCAATTTCAGGCTGATAGTCATGATCGATATCGGCTTGTATTTCATCAAGATGAATCACACTGCGCTCGCCTTTTCCGTTCCAAAAGACGGGGTCGTATTCAATCGGATCATAGCCGACCGTCAAAACGAGATCCGCTTTTTCCAACAAAATATCTCCGGGCTGATTGCGGAATAATCCGATCCGGCCGAAGTACTGGTCTTCCAAATCGTGAGACAGCGTACCCGCTGCTTGGTATGTTTCAACGAACGGCAGTTTCACTTTTCTCAGCAGACGGCGGACCGCTTCAATCGCTTCAGGTCTTCCGCCTTTCATCCCTACAAGCACGACGGGAAGGTTCGCATTGTGTATTTTGGCGATAGCCGCGCTGATTACTTCATCCGGAGCCGCGCCGAGCTTCGGCGCCGGCATGGTTTTCACCGGCTTGGCAGTTGCCGGACCGGCCGTAACGTCCTGCGGAAAGCTGAGAAACGCTGCCCCGGCCTGTCCGGAAGCTGCCGCTCTGAATGCATTGGTTACCGCCTCAGGGATGTTGTTCGCATCTTCCACTTCTGCGCTATATTTTGTAATCGGCTGAAACAACGCCGCATTATCCATCGATTGATGAGTTCTTTTGAGACGATCCGCTCTTTTTACAGCACCCGCCAGGGCAACAACCGGATCTCCTTCTGTATTGGCTGTTACAAGACCGGTCGCTAAATTAGACGCTCCCGGACCCGAAGTCACCAGGCAAACACCGGGCTTTCCAGTCAATCGTCCGACTGCCGCCGCCATAAATGCTGCATTCTGCTCGTGACGACAAACAATCAGTTCAGGCCCCTTGTCTTTCAATACGTCATACACCGCATCGATTTTCGCTCCCGGAATACCGAAAACATGAGTGACACCTTGCTGAATGAGACTATCCACCACAAGCTCTGCTCCTCTTACAGTAAGAGTTTCATTTTTAGCGGCTACATTTTTCAAAGCCCTCACTCCTCCATTTTCATTCGTTTACAATGAATTTTTAATAAAATTATTGTATTATTAAATATACATCTTGTGGAAATTGTTTTCCAATACTTCTTTGTCTTACAATTAATATGTAAAACGACTGAAATCGCATTCAGAAAGGAATGAGTGAATAATGGAGCTGCGCCATCTTCGTTATTTTATGGTTGTTGCCGAAGAACTGCATTTCGGAAAAGCAGCTCTTCGGCTGAACATGACTCAGCCTCCGCTCAGCCAGCAGATTAAACAGCTAGAAAGTGAAATAGGCGTCACCTTGCTGAAGAGGTCAAAAAGAGCCGTCAGGCTGACGGCGGCAGGCGGGGTCTTTTTAAAACAAATCAAGGAAGGACTTTCCCAGATTGATCAAGCCGTCGACATGGCTCAGCGGACGGCCCGCGGGGAGCTGGGCAGACTCGTGATCGGCTTTGTCGGCTCCGCCACATACGAGATCATGCCTCCCATCATCAGGGAATACCGAAACCGGTACCCGTCCGTCCAGATTGATCTTCGGGAGCTTTCAACCCCCAATCAGGTCAATGCACTGCTAAACGGACACATTGACATCGGAGTGCTGCATCCCCCGTTGGGAAACGACGAGCTAAAGTCATACACAGTGAAGAAAAGCCACTGTGTCCTTGCACTTCCGAAACACCACCCGCTGTCAGAAAAACCCCGGGTACATTTGAAAGATCTTGAAGACGAATCGCTGATCGTCATTGCCAAAGAAGCGTGGCCCTCTTTATACACGGAATTTAATTTCTTGTGTGAAAAAGCCGGGTTTATCCCCAACATCGCCCAGGAAGCTACAGAATACCAAATGGTGATCGGCCTCGTGACAGCCGGAATGGGAATCGCCGTTGTGCCTACAGCGGCTAAACGATTATTTAACCTCGATGTTGTATACAAAGAAATCGAAGACTTTCCCCTTCGCGCAGAATGGATTACCGCACATCGAAAAGACAACCGCAATCCGGCGCTTAAGCATTTCATCGAAATCTCGGATCAATACTCATAGCCGGATAGAGAAAAACCCGCGGACAAATCCTCCTTGTTCACGGGTTTTTTTCTCATATTGACGTTTGCGCGTTTTGAAAACGGAGTTAACTGCCGATTGCCGCTCCATCGCTTCTCGGATCGCTTCCTCCTCTCAGGAAACCTCGATCATCAATCTCGATGATGCCGGCATGACCCATCACACCGTCAAAGTCGCCGACAACGGTTACATGATGCCCATGCTTACGCAGTTTTTCAATCACTTCGGGCGCCACTCTGCTTTCTATTCTTGCACCTTCCACCCGTTCTCCCCATGTTCTGCCCCACAGCCATCTCGGTTCATGAACGGCTGTTTGCGGATCCATCCCGTAATCTATCATTCTCGTGATAAGAGCCGTCTGCGTCTGCGGCTGTCCTTCTCCCCCCTGCGTTCCGTAAAGAAATTTCGGCTTGCCGCCTTTGAACGCCATGGCGGGCATCAGCGTATGAAAAGTTCTTTTTCCCGGCTCCAGTGTATTGACATGGTCAGGATCAAGCGAGAAAAACGACCCTCTGTTCTGCAAAATGACGCCGGTATCTCCAGCTGTCACACCTGAGCCGAATTCGAAATACAAACTTTGGATAAACGAAACAGCATTCCCGTCTTCATCTACTGCTGCAGCATAAGCCGTATCACTGCCGAGCGGCCGGCTCTCCGCCTGAAGAGCCGACAGTCCGATTTTTGCGGCCAGCTCCCGCGCATACCCTTTGTCAAGCAGGCGCTCCAGCGGTATTTGTGAAAATGTTGGGTCAGTCAATACTTTATTGCTGTCGGAAATACTTAATTTCAATGCTTCGATGAGCAGGTGATAATATTCGAAAGAACCGTGCTCGATCATGCCAAAGTCGTAGTTTTCCAAAATATTCAATGCCATAAGACCGGTAAATCCTTGTGAATTCGGAGGCATTTGATAGATCGCATATCCTCTGTATGTAGAGGAAAGCGGAGACACCCATTCCCCTTGATGCCGCTCGAAATCTTCCAGAGTCAAGATGCCTCCGTTGTTTTGCAGATAGGCTGCTGAAGCTTGGGCAATTTCCCCTTTATAAAAGGCGTCTCTTCCTTTCTCAGCGATCATCGCCAAAGTGCGCGCGAGCTCTTTTTGCACAAAGCGCTCACCTGGAGTGGGCGGGTTTCCTCCCGGAAGATAAATATCTGCAGTGATCGGCATACCGGAAAGCCACTCAGCGTTTTTCACCGTGTTTTGACATTGATCGGGCGAGACCGGGAAACCCTTTTCTGCATACATGATCGCCGGCTTCAGCACCTCCCGAAGCGATAAACGGCCGTATGCCGCCAGTATTTCGGCCCAGCTGTCCGCCATCCCCGGCACGGTAATCGCACTGCTCATGCCCCTGACCGGAATGGCACGCTCTCCTTTATACTGATTCCGGTCCGCTTTCCGCCCCGACCGCCCGCTGCCATTGTATCCTTTGATCTCACCGCTTCCTTTGTGATACATCAGCCAAAAAGCATCCCCTCCGAGTCCTGTCATATGCGGATAGACAACAGCAAGGCACGCGCTTACTGCCACAGCCGCGTCAAACGCGTTTCCTCCCTTCTCCATGATGCTGTTCCCTGCAAGCGAAGCGAGATAATGAGGACTGACAACCATTTGTTTCGAACCGATCTTCAGTTTCTCCATAGCTCTCTTCCTTTCTTTCAAGCATCCATTTGTCTTTGAAGTATAGTGGCCCGTTTAAGGAGGCGCTACTTTCAGGGAAGAAAAACTAACAACCCTTTTTCAATAAGTATTAAAAAAACGTTAAAATGATTCATATCGAAATCCGTATTATGATACAATTTACAAAATGTTCATTTATAACGTGATTGACAAGCAATTTCGTATGATCATGACCAAACAGAAAGGAAGGGACATTTGTGAGCCTCGACTACCATATGCCAAATTTAATTCTTGATGAAACGGATAAAAAAATCCTTTCGATCTTGCATGAGGAAGGAAGAATCTCTTATACGGATTTAGGAAAGCGCGTGGGACTTTCAAGAGTTGCCGTACAAACGCGGATCAACAACTTGATTGAAGAAGGCATCATTGAAAAATTCACAGCCGTCATCAATCCAGTCAAAGTTGGAATTCATGTATCGGTGTTTTTCAATGTTGAAGTCGAACCCCAATATTTAGAGGCTGTTGCCGTTGCTTTAGAAAGAGAGCCCGCCGTGACAAGCCTCTATCATATGACAGGGCCGAGCAAACTGCATATGCACGGCATTTTCGCAAATGATCAGGAGATGGAGGAATTTTTGACAAAGCGCCTGTACCCTCTGAAAGGCGTCGTGAGTGTCGACTGCCAGATGCTGATTAAACGATATAAGAGCCGAATGGGAATGAAGCTTTAACTGAATAGGAGGAAACGCGAAATGAAGCACCCTTACCGGGAACTGATCATCGCAATGACAAGAACGGGGATATTGGGATTTGGCGGCGGACCGTCCGTTATCCCGCTGATCCGTCATGAAGCCGTTTCAAAGTTCAAATGGATCGATGATGATGAATTCGGGGAAATTTTGGCGATTGCCAATGCGCTGCCCGGACCGATCGCTACAAAAATGTCGGCATATTTAGGTCATAAAGTCAAGGGCGTTCCGGGCGCTGTCGTGGCTACAGCGGCCCATATCTTGCCGACGTGCGTTGCGATGGCCGCCTTGTTCGCAGCCGTTAATGTGCTCAGCCACTCCAAAATCGTAAGCGGCATGATCGGCGCTGTTACCCCTGTCATCGCCGTCATGCTCGGCATCATGGCTTACGAATTTGGGCAAAAAGCATTGAAAGGCTTCGGCTTGCTTGCCGGCGTGCTTTTCTTTATTCTTGCATTTTTGGGTCTTCAGGTGTTTTCCATCCATCCCGGCATCATTGTCATCCTGTTTTTAACGTATGGCGCGTTCCACTTTAAATTAAAAAGAAAAGCGGCCCGGGAAAAGGATAAGGGAGTGTCCGCTTCATGATCATCTTTTATTTATTTTGGGCTTTCTTTATTGCAAATTTATTGGGCTACGGGGGCGGTCCGGCTTCAATTCCGCTTAATTTTGAAGAAGTTGTTCAGCATTTTCACTGGCTGTCAAAAGAAGAATTTTCAAACATGCTTGCGCTCGCAAACGCACTGCCGGGTCCAATCGCGACAAAAATCGCCGCTTATGTCGGCTACAGCGTGCTCGGATGGCCCGGTGTCTTCATTGCTCTTATCGCAACTGTGCTGCCTTCGGCCATCGCGCTCGTTTTGCTGCTCAAGCTGATCGGCCGCTACCGCCAGTCGCCGGTCGTCAAAGGAATGACTTTGGCGGTTCAGCCGGTTATCGCCGTGATGATGCTTATTTTGACATGGGAAATCGGCGGTGACGCGATCCGGTCGATCGGCATGGTTCAATCACTTGTCATCGCGCTGATCTCTTTGGCGGCCTTGACGAAGTTCCGCGTCCATCCGGCTTTCCTGATCGTGGCCGCCTTCGCTTACGGCGGGCTTGTCATTCCGCTGTTGTAGAGAGGGATGTCCGGTCGCTTTCTAACAGATGATATAAAAAATCAGCGCCGCATAACCGGCGCTGATATTCTGGCTGACGGGCTTTTGTGAACAACCTTTCACAGCAGGCCCATCAGCTTTTTCTTTTTGACGGGACGGGGTGTTTCTTTATGAATCTCCCGGTTTTCCAGGAGAAGGCCCGCGTTTTTTGTAAACACGTATAAGAAATCGCGGCCGTAATCGCTTTCCACTGCATCAAAAAAGAAAGATCGGCTCGTGAGGTTGTGGGCGTCTGATGCGATAAAGTGGACGAGGTTCGCTTCAAGAAAGCGGCGGGCGAGCCGTTTCACGCTTCTGCCAAAGCGGCCTGTAAGACTTGAACATGTCAGCTGGGCGCACGCGCCGTTTTTGACGAGGCGGTACAGCAGATCAGGATTCTCCATCAATTCAAGGTTCCGCTCGGGGTGTGCGATAATCGGAATGTAACCATTTAACTGTAGATCGAACAACAGCTTTTCGGCATATCGCGGAACATGGTGGTAAGGAAGTTCAATCAGCAAATACTTTGTGCCGGCGAGGCTGAGCAGTCTGCCGCGATCAAGATCACGCTTCAATTCGCCGTACAGGCGGATTTCCTGTCCGGGAGCAATAAGCACCGGGATGTTTTCCTTTTGCACCCGCGTCTTTAAACTCGAAACAGCTGCCAGAATGGCCTCTTTTTGGTGTTCGTATACACCGTTTCGGTGGTGAGGTGTGGCGATAATCGTATGAATCCCTTGACGGGCGGCTTGTTTAGCCATTTCTATACTGTCATACATACATGCTGCCCCATCATCAATGTCCGCTAGAATATGGCAATGAATATCGATCATAGGCGGCCTCCCCGTGTTTTCCCGTTTTAGATCGTATGGTCTTTACCGATAAAGCTTTCCAGCTTCCGGGCTTGTCCTTTTTTCGGTTTTACATACAGAATATTTCCCAACACATGAACGTTCAGCTCTTTTTCGATGTCTTCTTCATTTCGAACGGTATTTTTCAAAAGCTCGAGTAAAAATGCAAGCCCTGCGCCAAACAGCAGGCCGAATCCTGTAGAAACAGCGATGTTGAACTTCTTGTTCGGGCTGACGGGAGCAGGCGAATGTTCGGGGTTTGCTTTCGCAACAAGGCTGACTTCGGTATTTTCACCCATAATGCCGTCAATGTCCCTTTGGAATACGGCGACGACCGTGTTCGCGATGTCCGCCGCCTTGGAATAATCCTTGTCAGTCGCGGAGATACTGACAATCTGTGATTCATTTTCGCTGATAACTGTGATTTTTTGCTTCAAGTCTTCAGCCGTTTCCGGAAGGTTTAGTTCGTCTTTAACCTTATTTAAGATGAGCGGGCTTTTCATAATCACGTTATAAGTGTTGATTAGCTCAAGGTTGGTCTGAATATCGGTGAAGTTCGACGTTTGACGGCCGTTGATGAGGATTTGGGCGGATGCCTGGTAGACGGGTGTGAGCCAATAAAAGTTGACGGCAGCGCTGGACAGAGCGGCCGCAATGGTGATCAGTGCGATCAGAACGAATCTTTTTTTCAAAATGATGAACACATCTTTAAAGCCGATATGATCTCTCATAAAAGCCTCCCTCTAGGATTCGCGTATTTATTTAAATTTTCAGCAAATTAAACACCTCCCTTTGATTATACATGGTTCTTTCGTTTCCGAAAGAAATGAATCCTGACAAATAACGGGAGATACCGGGGAAATCGCGTCTTTATATGGTATTAAATATCGACTTTTGCAGGACCTGCGCGCTTTTTGCTGAACGAAAAAGTGTGCAAACCGAAGTTTGCACACCTTTTACGTCGTATATCCATTTTTGATATGAAGAATGAGATCTTCAAGAAGTTCTTTCGTCGTTATGTCTTTTGATTTTTCACCAATGTCATACGCATGCATAAGAATTCTCAAAAATTCTTCCTGATTCAATTCCTTGTCATCCATATCCTTTTCCTTTCAGATTCCATAAATTAAAACATTTCTGATTATATTTCAAATTATATGATGTAAAGAATCAATTTGCCATAGTCTATTACATTATTCGACAGCCATCCGTTTTTATGTCCTTTTCCTGAGAAAATCTTTTTTGGACGGATTGATTAAGCTATAATAGAGAGATTGGAAACTTTTTAAAAGCCATTCGGTTAGGAGCGATAGACATGCTTCAAGACATGATTTCAAAAACGGTTGTGATGGATGCAGCTGAACAGTTTAAGCATGTACTGCCGTGCACAGAAGCTAACATTCAGCTCATGAAAAAAGCCCTTATTTTATACAGACAGGATTCCGTCTATCGGGTCAAGCCGATGAGCGGGCATACGGTCAGTGCTTACGTTCAGGATGTGGTCCCGGTGAAGGTCTTCATCGACCTCGCCGACGTTAAAAAAAGCAGCTGTTCCTGCCCTGCTCAAAACATCTGCCGGCATGTGCTTGCCGTTTATTTATATCTGTATGCACAATATGATCGATTGGGAACGTTTACGGAGTTTTGGAAAGAAGCCCAAAAACGCCGCGAAAACAGGGATATTCTCGGACAGCTTCAGCGTGGAATGAAACCCCGCAGCCACACGCTCGATCAATGGACATCGTTTTTCAAAACGGAGTTCAGACGATGGGAAGAGCATACGCCTAAAAACCAGCAAACGATGCAATACCTTTACTACGGGTATTTTTCAGCTTTAAAAAAGCGGACGCCTGCGGAGCCGGAGCTGAAAAAAATGTACCAAATCCACGCGGCTCTTGCGACATGGCTTGCCATGCATTCGCTCGTCGAGAAAGGGCGCATTGATCCTGAAAAAGATTTTTACTCGCTGAATCCTTATATCGAACAGCTGATGGACACGATCTACAGCTCAATCGATGAACTGAAAACATATGCGCTATCATTCTCCCTTGATCCGTTTTTAGAAAAAACCCCCGGCGCGATTCGGGAACTGCTGCTCAAGAAAGACATTTTTCAGTATGAAAGGCTGCGGATTTTCGGGGAAATCTGGAGTGCGCTTCTGTCCCGGCCAAACTGGCTGAAGCGGGAGCTCGATGTGCTGAACGATCTGGAGCCGTCGCCTGAAATACAATTCGGCAGGCTGCATCTTGAATTTCTGCTGAAAAACGACGATGTGATTCTTGATCAAGCCGGATCGTTTTCACCTGAGATTCTTCCTTATACATTTCAATGGCTCAGCGTCATGACCGCCAAAAAAGACTGGAAGCGCCTTAAAAAATGGTACGAACACCTTGAACAGCTTGCATCCGGCTTCTGCAGACTGGATAAACCGTACCGGGAAATACGCGATGTTTTAAGCGAATTCTTCCTGTTTCTGAGCGATTACAGCAAAAACGCAAAAGAAGAGCATGTATATGAACGGTACTGCAAAAAGTGCCTTCCTTATACGTTTACTGAATACAGCCATTTTTTATATAACAAAAACCGCTTTACGGAGTGGATGGAGATCCACAGCCTTGTCGGTTTTTCTATCTCTGAGATCGGACAGAACGCCTTGAAAGATATCGCAGCAGCAGCCCCTGAAGCTTTGATTCCTTCCTATCACAGAGAAATTTCCGGGCTGGTTGAACAAAAAAACCGCTCAAGCTACAAAGAAGCCGTCAAACAATTAAAAAAGCTGCGCACCCTCTATAAGAAATCGAAAAAACAGGATGTCTGGAACCGGTTTATGGAGCAGTTTTCAGCTCGCTATAAACGGCTGAGAGCCTTCCAGGAGGAACTTAAGAAAGGAAAGTTGATCGATGGCGAGTCTTAAGGAAATCGTGATACATGTCGAACAATCAGAAGACTATACATTCATTTTATCTTGTCATGACGAGGATCATCAGTTTCTTACGCGGAATGAAATGGAAAGGTATTTGTTTCAGTGGCACGAATCGTCTTTTTACGGAACGTTTCTCGAAGATGCCGGTTTAGAGACTCCAGCGGTTCTGCTGTCTCCGTGGATGGCGGTCGAATTTCTCGGCAAAAACTCATTTAATTCGTACAGCGACATCAATCTCACCGAGGAAACCGAACCTTTGATGAAAACGGCTTCCACCATTTATGAGTTTATCGCAGATGAAGATTTTCTTCCCGACTATGAAGCATGGAAGCAAGAGGTGCTGCGTTGGAAAGATAAAGAAGGGATTTTGGAAGGCTATACAGCTGAATGGTTTTCACACGCTGTCGAAGACTACATCAACTACAATGACGAGTTAAAAGCAAAATGGGAATCGATTGTCGCACATTCTCCCGCCGTCACCACATTTCAGGGCCACTTTCTCGATGAAGACGATTTTCTTGAAACGATCGGCTGGCATGAAAACCCTATGCCGTTTACTGTCGGACTCCGCTTAAATGAACCTGACTTTGACGGAGACGATTGGAAAATCGAACTGTTTTTGCGCGACAAAAAAAGCGGAGCCATTCAGTTCTTTGAAGGCTTGAACAGGCTGAAAAAATCGTGGCAGGCATACGCTGATAAAATCGCCCGGGAACAAGACAGATTCCGCCAAATCGTGCCGTGGCTAACGATCGACTCGGGAACGACGCTTTTAACGGAAGAGGAAGCATGGATCTTCCTATCCGAAGCAAGTGAAACTCTTGTCAGCATGGGGATTGAAATTTTGCTGCCGTCATGGTGGCAAATCGTCAGAGACAGCAACATGCTGCTGAAAGCGAAAGTGTCATCGGCTCCCCGCGGCGAGTCCTTTGTCGGAATGAATGCATTGATGGACTTCAACTGGCGTTTTGCTACGAACGGAATCGAACTCACAGAAGAAGAATTCGAGCAGCTTGTCGCCAATAAAAGACGGCTTGTCAACATACGCGGGCAGTGGATTAAAATCGATCCGAATTTTATCAAACAAATGAAAAAGCTGATGGAGCGAGCAGAAACAGAGGGGCTTCATATGTCTGACATCCTGGCGCGCGAGCTGACGGAGCGGAGCGAAACCCGCGAGGATGATGATCTGTTCGATGCTTCCGCATTCAGCGAGGTGCGGTTTGAACTGTCCTATCAGCTGAAAAACATGATCAGAAAGCTGAGCCAGCGCGATGATCTCCCGTCATACCCGGTCAGCAAATTTTTTGACGGAACGCTCAGGGCTTATCAGGAAGACGGTTTGAACTGGCTGA
Organism: Bacillus sp. BS3(2021); assembly: GCF_021043345.1. Taxonomy (NCBI): domain Bacteria; kingdom Bacillati; phylum Bacillota; class Bacilli; order Caryophanales; family Bacillaceae; genus Bacillus; species Bacillus sp. BS3(2021). The sequence goes on along the minus strand of NZ_JAJNDM010000001.1, from coordinate 528,347 downwards.
TCTTTCTCAGAAACTGCGGCTTCGGCGCCTGCCTGGCAGACGATATGGGTCTTGGAAAAACCATCCAGATGATCGCCTATTTCGCCTATTTAAAAGAACAGGGACAACAAACGCCATCTCTCATCATTGCGCCGACTTCCGTCCTCGGGAACTGGCAGCGCGAACTTGAGACCTTCGCGCCCGACCTGACGGCGGCGCTCCATTACGGGCCAAAACGCCCTAAAGGTGAAGCGTTTCAGGAATGTTACAAAGATGCAGATATCGTCTTGACGTCATACGGCCTCGCCCAATCCGACTTTGACGATCTCAGCAGCGTCGCCTGGAACTGCATCTGCCTTGACGAAGCCCAGAATATTAAAAATGCGCACACGAAACAATCCCGCTCAATCAGAAAGCTGAAAGGCATGCATCATATCGCGCTCAGCGGGACTCCGATGGAAAATCGCCTGACGGAGCTGTGGTCGATCTACGATTTCATGAACAAAGGCTATCTCGGAAGCCTTGGCAGCTTCCATAAGCGATTTGTCCTGCCGATTGAAAAAGACCGCGACGAAAAACGGATCGAACAGCTCCAGCAGCTGATCAAACCATTTTTATTAAGGCGGACAAAGCAGGACAAGGAAGTCGCGCTCAACCTGCCTGAAAAACAGGAAGAAAAAGAGTTCATCCCGCTCTCGGCAGAACAGGCCTCACTATATGAACAGCTTGTCAAAGATACGTTTGAACATATGTCAAGCCTCGCCGGAATGCAGCGCAAAGCTCTCATCTTAAGCATGCTCGGCAAGCTCAAACAAATCTGCGGCCATCCTGCCCTTTACTTAAAAGAGACCGGGAGCGAGCTCCTTAACGGAAGGTCAGTCAAGCTCGAAAAACTGTTGGAACTGACGAAGACGATTCGCGAAAGCGATGAAAGCTGCCTGATTTTCACCCAATATCTCGGGATGGGAGATATGATGAAACGCCTGCTCGAGAAATCATTCGGCGAACCGGTCAAGTTTCTGAACGGCAGTTTATCCAAGCTAGAACGGGACAAAATGGTGGAGCAGTTTCAGAACAAGGAATTTCCGATTCTGATCTTATCATTAAAAGCCGGCGGCACAGGCCTCAATTTGACGGCCGCCAATCACGTCATCCACTATGACAGATGGTGGAATCCCGCGGTTGAAAATCAGGCGACAGACCGCGCCTACAGAATCGGACAGAAACGGTTCGTCCACGTTCATAAACTGATCACCACTGGCACAATTGAAGAAAAAATCGACCACATGCTCGAATCGAAGCAATCGCTGAACGATCAAATCATCCAAAGCGAAAATTGGATCACCGAGCTTTCCGAACATGAACTAGAAGAGTTATTTACCCTGAACGCTTCGGCTATTACAGGTTAAACAAAACAGCTGTCTGAAATAGACAGCTGTTTTTTGTGTTAATGACAGTCCCAATTATATAATACGTTTGAAAAGTCCTTATTCTTTAAATCATCAGGCCTTATAAAAAAATTGGCAATCCCGACATCTCCCCACATCGCGTCAATGTTCTCATCAGAATCAATTTGCAATAGCAGAACGGTATGATCCGGATAATCGCCTTCCCGCGGATCATCTTGCGTGAAGGCTGCGTAGCCCCCGATCTTATGGGAGAAGCCGCCGTACATTTCACTGTATTCTTCGAACACCGTTTCCTCTTGATCGCCGAATTGCTCAAAGAACGTCCAAGCATCCTTTCCCGCGTATCGCTCAAATTGAAAGTCGGACGCAGAGACAAGTTCAGACCCTGTGTCAGGTGTGAGTGAGGATTCGCATCCAATCGGAAAGGCCAGCTCATCCTCAAGCTTCACAAACGAAAAATCGTCGACAAGCTCGTCTTCATTTTCGATGACATTCTCAAAATACTTGATGCAAAAACTCGACTGTTCACACGGATCATCAAAATTCAATCCGTAAACATCATCACTGACAGAGATAAAAAAAAGCAGAATACCGGATTCCGGGAAATTCTCAAGGCGGGGCATGTCTGAAAAATTAATTTGCGCAAGCAGTTTCATCGGTTTTCCCTGTGAATCGACAGGATACTGTTCAGACTTTGGAAAATAAGGATCTCCGGCCAGTTTGCTTTCATATCGGCCTGTTTTTCCTTTTCTCGTGTCCAGCTTCAAAAAATCCCGCGCTGATTGTTCAAATTGCCCGCGGTATCGGGCCATTTTTTCGGGCAATTGAAACGGCTTTTTCATACTTATCATTCTCCTTTTGACCGAGTGACACTTTAAAATGCGGAGGTCACCTATTTGAGCTTATTTCTCTTCATATAATCAAGAACGGATTGATATGCTTTATTCGCATCACTAAACATGGCATAGTTTTTCGCTGTTGAAAACCATTCAAGCGTTGAAGGCACTCTCCCTTGAAGGCTGCTTTCAAGATCTGTCTGATGGACAGGCGACAGCTTTCCTAGCTGAAGCGACCGTTCGATCGCCTGATCTAAAGCATCGCTGACCAATTGTTCTAAATCAGCCCCCGAAAAATGGCAAGTCTTTTTGGCAATTTTCAGTACATCAATCTGATCATGCGGCTTACCGGACAGCTTTAAATTTAAAATGTCGACACGTTCTTCTTCAGATGGGGGCGGCATAAATACCATCTTATTAAATCTGCCGGGACGGCGTAAGGCAGGATCTAAATACCACGGTGTATTCGTTGCACCGATCACATACACACCGTCATTAAACGTCCCTAAACCATCTAATTCTATCAGCAACTGATTGACCAGCACCCTGTCATGATGCTGGCTCATTCCCTGCCGATTCCCCCCGATCGAATCAAGCTCATCAATAAAAAGAACGCAAGGACTGTTATCACGCGCTTTTTCAAAAATATCATGCAGATTATGTTCGCTCTGCCCAACATACATGGACAATATCGCTTGAAGCTCCAAGTGTATAAAGTTTGCTTTGATCTCGCCGGCAATCGCTTTCGCGATAAATGTTTTTCCACATCCCGGCGGGCCAAACAGAAGAAGACTTCCCCCCGTCGCTTTTCCAAACGCTTTAAAATATTCAGGATTTTGCAAAGGCAAAATAAAGTCCATGTTGATTTTCTTTTTAATATCTTCTAATCCGCCGACATCAGCAAAAGTTTCACAGTGTTGTTCTAATTCGGTTAAAGCATGTTGATGTTGATCAAACTGAATGACTTTCACCTTTGCGCGTTTTTCCGTATCATCCCTCTTCATATTTATCCTTCCTATCTATGATTTGTACCGGTTAAGATCCTTTTCACCACTTTATAGTTCGCCTTGGAACCCGCATGTTTTTCTAGCTGGGCCTGATCTTTCTTTTTGATTCCGCTTCTTTCAATATGTATTCCTTGCCGCTGCAGGAGCTTATCAAGTTCATCAGCTTTATTGTAAAACTCGTCGGACAAGGCGGCATCGATTTTTTTTCCGTCATTTAACGTCAGATCATACTTCAGGTAAAGTGCCCCTTTTAACCCTTTTTGATAATAGGCATGGACAGAAGTGACATCTTCCATATCGTAATGTTTGGTGCTGGAAATTAGCCCTTCTCTCATGACAATGCTGTTTTTCCCGATATTTTGATATTGAAAAAAAGCATTGCATAGCAGCGTCAGCCCTACCACTAGAAGAATCAAGGATAAAGGCAGCTGCAAGCGCCCCTGATAGCCTTTGGAAGTTATCACTTTTCTAACGGTGTAAGGTATACAAATGAAGGTCAGCAACAGGCTGTAAAATATGCTTACATCAGAGCAAAAAAGCAAGTTGTCGGAAGCCGCCAGCATTTTCATTTGAAGATTCCCAAATCGGTCATACAAAGACATCGTGCCGACAAAACTGAGCAGTCCGAAAAAAACAAAAAATAGAGTTCCCGGTTTATCTTTATGTATTTCCATTATTTCCACTCTTTCATTCATTTAAAATATCAATCTGTATAAGAATGATATGATCCCTATCACAATGATCAGCAATACAAAAAGGATCCAAATCGGTGTGTACCTCAAAAATGTGAGGACCGAACTACCTCGCATCTGTTCGGGCAATTTTCGCTGCATGAGGGCTCCCGCCAGCCCGTTCATCATATAAGGTGTACTGTAGACGAGAAACACGTATGGAATCATAAGCCACTTGAAGACCAATGTCACAATGACTAGAAGCGGCCAAAACAACACCGGTTTTTTAACACGCAGCTTCTCATGGAAGCGCCTGACTTTCAACGGGTATTTCATAAACCAAAAATTACACATGTTGTATAACGCTAAATTGGGTACAATCCCTGGATTGTTCGGATTGATTTGTAGAGCTGTTTTATTTAAAGTCAAGGCTTGTGCATAATCTCCTCTTCTATACGCCGCAGAAGCGGCCATTCCCGTGATCATGGCATCATCGGCATTTTGGGCAAGCGCTCTGTCTGAACACGCCCTTGATAATCCATCCTCAAAAAACACCGCCAAAATTTCACTGTATACGACAAGAGAAAATGGATCGTCAGGTTCTAATTCCACTGCCTTTTCTATATAAAAACGCGATTTTTCATACTCATTTTTATCATGGAAAAGAAATTGAGCGTGCATTGCATAAGTGTAGTGATAATCAGGGTACTCTGAAATCATTAATTCATTTATTTCCTCATGCTCTTCGTACATTCCCAATTCATAGTATGCAAGAGTTAAGACAGCCAAAATTTCAAAGTTCATCGGATCTAAATTTAAAGCCTCTTTTGCAAACTGTACGGCTTTTTCATATTCTTTCGCATTAAAATATATATTTGAAAGCAATTGATAGCCTTCGTGTGAGTCGGGGTAGTTGGATAAAAACTGCTCTGCTTCCTTCAAGGCTTCCTTTGTTTTCCCCCACTTTGAAAGCCGCTCTGCTTTCTCATACATTATGCTCATTTGATTATCCAAATCGATCACCTGTTATTTACTCTTTTTCAATGAGTTCTAGTATCTTTTTCTAAATTCGAGGATTTAAACTAATGATAAAGTCACCTTCCATTCTTGGAATTTGAAATAATAGTTAAATAGTAACAAACATCACCATATCAAACAATGAATAAAAAGTAACGAAAATAATACTTCATAGTTCACGAGTCAGCGTTAAAATAAATAAAGGCCGCCGACATTGTCGGCGGCCCGCGGATCAATAACATCCGCTGCTTAACCGCACTCCTTCAATCGTTACGCTGCCATGTACCGGCATCACGCCGATTTGAAAGGATGTACGAATTAAACCGGTTTGACTTGTTGTTCAATCAGCTGATTCAGGATGTGAGCGACGCCATTTTCATCATTAGTGAGCGTCACCTCATCAGCCATCTCTTTAATGTCTTCGCGCGCATTGCCCATGGCAAAGCTTTTCCCCGCGATCTTCAGCATCGAAAAATCATTGAGACTGTCTCCGACAGCAGCTGTTTCCTGAAGGGAAATGCCGAGCTTGCGTGAAAGCTTTTCCAACGCCAGCCCTTTTGACGCCTGAAGATGCTCAATTTCAAAGTTATGCTCGGCTGAAGTGACAAGCGTAATATCTTGCGCATCTTTAAATCGCTGCCATCCCGTTTCCAGTTTTTCTTTATGAAAAGAAAAAGCTAATATGTTATATACATTGACATCTTTTCCCGCTAAAAACAGGTCGGTATAGGAGCTGATGTACGCGTATCCGTTTTGACTGAGCTGCTGTTCAGCAGCGAGTTCCAGTCTTGAAAGATCGGCCCCGGGATTTGCGCTTTTCAAGCGGTCCAGCTCAATGTCAAGCAGCTCGCGGCCGTTTTGCGGCGTGAAGATCGCTTCATCGCTGAATACCTCATAATAGTAATTCTTTTCTTCAAGCCATTGAAGAATTCCTTCCGCCCGTTTCCTGTCAAGCGGCACCGAGTGGTAAAGGCGGCCTTCAGGATCATGAATCACCGCTCCGTTGGCACTAATAATCCATGTTTTAATACCTGTCGGCTCAAAAATCGTTTGAACATCGAAGGATGCTCTCCCTGTGGCAACTACTACTTCAATCCCGTGTTCCCGCGCTTTTTTAATCGCATCGATGTTTTCTTGTGAGATCTTGCTTTCACTGTTTAACAACGTCCCGTCTAAATCGACCGCAATCATTTTCATCTGCTGTTTTCCCCCTTAAATATCGTGATGTTCAGCCACGAGCAGCTCCACATCATGTTCATCAAGCAGTTTCTGAAACGGTTTCGGCGGCAGCCGGTCTGTAATGAGAAGGTCGATGTCACTGAGTTCAGCATACCGGTAAAAATCCGTTCTCCCGATTTTCGAATGGTCGGCAAGCGCTATGACTTGTTTCGCTTGGGAAATAATTTTCCGCTTCACCATTCCATCCTCCTCATGGGCAATTGTAAGCCCGTGTTCGGAAACCCCCACCACGCCGATCAGCGCTTTATCAACATGATAGCATGACAGCTTTTCAATGACGGAGGCGCCGTACAAAAAGCGGTGCTCTTTTTGAAGCTTCCCTCCAAGCAGGTGGATATCAGCACCTTTTCTTGAGGAAAGAACCTCCGCAAGGTTAATCGAATTGGTGATGATCGTGCAATTGACATCCGGCAAATGCTCGGCGCACGATTGGACTGTCGTGGAAGCATCCAAAATCATACGGTCGCCTTCTCTGATTAAAGAAGCGGCTGCTTTTCCGATCATGCTTTTCTCTTCGGAAACCATGCCCAGCCTGCCCGAATAGTCTTTGACCTCATCATGAACGGTAGGCAGAATCGCCCCTCCCCTTGTTCTGATAATAGCGCCTTGCTCCTGCAGTTTGACCAGATCCCGCCTTGCCGTATCTCTTGAAACTCCGAATAAAGAACAAATTTGTTCAACGGAAATCCGTTTACGCTCTTTTAAATAGTCGATGATGGAAATTAACCTTTCCTCTTGATACACTCGATCATTCCTTCTTTACACAAGTAAAATTCATTATTTATAAGTGATTATAAGTTATTACACAGAATAAATCAAGAACACATAAGTAATTATAAGTAAAAATAAAGCCTGAGTCCGGTTTCCCGATCCTCAGGCTCGCATGCTAAAATGAAAATGATCCATATTGAGAGTGCCAAATTTCACGAAACGCATGGATATCACGGTCTACAGCCGGATGATCAGCCAAATGGCTTAAAAGCTCAGGGCTGATTGTCGCCTCGTGGCTCCCCGCTTCCATGACGGCAAGAATTTGACGGTTATGTTTAAAGCTTGCCGCAAGCACTTTGCAATTTAAACGGTATGTGTTAAATAAGTCGACAATTGTTTTGACAACGCCCGCCCCATGACCATACTCTTGATCAATACGATTGACATACGGCGCGACATAGGAGGCGCCGGCTTTTGCGGCCAGAACAGCCTGTGCAGCGGTATAAACCGTTGTCCCGGTGGTCTGGATGTTTTCAGCCGCGAGCTCTCTGATCGCGTAAAGTCCTTGAGCCGTCACCGGAATCTTCACCGACACGTTTCCATCCAGCCAGTTATAGAGCGCCTTCGCCTGATCGGCTATATCCCGCCAATGGTCGGCGATCACTTGGGCATGGAGAGGCAGATGCTCGGGAAGGAGCCGCCGAATATCTTGAATCTGCTGTTTAAAGGGCTGCTTTTCCCTTGCGATCAGCGCCGGGTTTGTCGTGACGCCGCCAGCGGGAAATGAATCCAGCAATCTTTCAATCTCCGGTATATGCGCTGAATCAATCAGCATGTTCATCATCGCTTCCCCCTCGTGTTTTAATGCATGACCTGCCCTCCGGTTACATTAATCGACTGACCCGTCATATAGGATGCTTGATCAGAAGCGTAAAATAAGATGGCATTGGCGATGTCATCATACGTACAGCCCCGTCCGAGCGGCACTTTTTCGGTGTACACGCGCTCTACTTCGCTCTCTGGAATGCCGAGCTTTTTCGCGTATTGCGGAATCAAGCTTTGGAACATCGGCGATTTCAACAAATTTCCCGGCATAATGCTGTTCACGCGAATGTTGTGTTCGGCAAGATCGAGCGCGAGGCTTTGAGTGAGACCGACACCTCCAAATTTGGAAGCTGAATAAGCTGTATTATGTTTGCTGCCGACCTTTCCCGATTTGGAGTTAATTTGAATGATTGACCCGCTTCCCTGCTCAATCATGACCTTCGACGTTTCCCTCGCGCAAAGAAAATACCCGGTCAAATTGACTTCGATGGTCCGTTCCCAGTCTTCAAGCTCAAAATCTGTGATCTTATTGCTTTTGGCGATTCCCGCACTGTACACCATCACATCGATTTTATTGAATTCCTCCGTGATCCTGCCGATCATTTTTTCCACATCGGCTTCTTTTGTAAAATCTGCTTGAATCCACAGCGATTTGACCCCGTATTGACCGGCTGCATGTTCAGCCGTCCTTTCGGCGTTCTCGCCGTTGATGTCTGCGACCGCGATGTTATATCCCGCCTCTGCCATGCGGTAGGACAGCGCTTCTCCGAGACTTTGGCCGCCGCCGCATATCAATGCCACTTTTCCTTTATTCATCTCCATATTGCACCCGCTCCTTATGAGAATCTTTTAACTTGAATACAGTCTCCTGCTGAAACCTCCGGCAGTTGTTCCTTTCGTTCAAGGTACAGCGTTCCCGGCAGCTCGGCTGAAGCCGATCCGTCAAATTTCAGCGTAATATGCCCGAGATTCGCCAGGTTCTGGCGAACGGCTCCCCCAACGGCTGTGATTTTGTAGGACTCGCCGCCCAGTATGAGCTTATCGCCTTCATTGAAGTCGCCTTCTACAGGCTTTATATCAATTGATAAACAATAATCTTTCAATTCATCCGGAGCGCCTTCGCCGAATAATATAAGCATCTTTTCATCTGAAAATGCCGTTGCTTGATCTCCGATTCTGTTTATTTTTGTTTCATACAGCATGACCATAATTCTCCCTCCTTAAGAAAACCTCAGCTGTCATACATGCCAAAGCTGGCCAGCCAAGCAATGAAAACGGTTGGCGCCCCAGTCAAAAAACGCGAATACAGCACCGACGGCACCCCGACTTCAACCGTTTCGACTTCCGCTTCCGCAAGACCCAGGCCGACCGGAACAAAGTCGGCAGCTGCTTGCGAATTGATCGCAAATAACGCCGGCAGCGCCAAATTCGGCGGAATGTTTCCTTTGCCGATCTCAACGCCGATCAGCGAACCGACAACTTGTGCAATCACCGCCCCGGGTCCAAGAAACGGGGAAAGCAGCGGAAATGAACAAACAAGCGAGATTAATAGCAATCCGGGCAGTGACCCTGCAAATGGTGATAAATATTTGGCAAAAATGTCTCCGATGCCTGACTCTTTAATGATGCCGATCAATAGAGCCACAAAAGCCATGAACGGAAGAATTGTTTTGATAACGGTTTCAATCGCTTCCCGTCCAGCTTGATAAAACGTGCTGACGACCGATCCCATGGCCATCCCGATTGTCGCCATCATCCCTTTCGGCGACTGCTGTTCACTAATTTTTTTCTCTGTGCTATAATGGTTTTGTTTATTTTGCATTTGTTTTTCTTCTGGAATATTAGACTGTTCAGGCTCCTCCACAGCTCCCAGCAGTTTAATATTCTCTTTTTTTACTCCGGAAACATATATATCTTCTGTAATATGGGCGGCAAGCGGCCCGCTTTTTCCGGTCGCCATCACATTGATCGTCGGAATTCGCTTTTGCGGGTAAAGTCCGCAGCGCAGCGTCCCTCCGCAGTCGATGATCACAGCGGCCATTTCGTTTTCGGGTACTGTCGTTTTAAAGCCGTCGACCAGGGTGCACCCCGTCAGCTCAGCTAAATGATCCGCAAAATCGGGTTTGTTTCCGCCGGTGACGTACACGATTTTATTTCTCTCTTCATCAGGCGTGATCACCAGAGGCCCGCCAAACCCTCCCGGCCCTTTTGAAACTTCAACCGAACGATAGGAACTCATCTGTAAACCGCCTTTCTTATTTTAGATCAATCGAATCTTTCAAGGCAATGCCCTGCTGTTTTGCGACATAAGCCGTTGTCATATCCGTTACCCAGCCCCTGAGAAAGTTTGTTACAATCCCGACCAGAAGATAGCGGAGAGCGAGCTCGGTCGTTTCATGCCCCAGCGTCGTAATTCCTGCGGAAATCCCGAGGAAAACAAACAGCTCGCCCGGATTCACGTGCGGGAAAAGTCCGTTATGCGTGTGACAAGAATAGGATGCAGCCGCATAATAGCTCGGTTTGTATTTTTCAGGCAAGAACCTGCCAAGCGACAGCGTCATTGGATTTGCAAGCATGAACGTACCAATGACAGGCAAAACCATGTATCTCGTTAATGGATTTTTTCCCGACTTCCTCGCGAGCGCTTCGACGCGCTTTTCTCCTATCAGGCGTATCAGGGCATTCATGGCGACAAGAAGCATAATCAATAAAGGAACGATGTCTGTAAGCATACTGACAAACACTTCTCCGCCATGTCTGAATAAGTCCATAAACTTCTCCGCAAGCCATGTTACGTTTTTCATAATTCACCTCTTTTTTTGATTTGAAAGCTCATCAGTTTTTGAAGCCGCGTTTTCTTCTGCGGGACATCACCCCCTTTCGTGATGATGTCGAATGTTTTCAAGGCATCTTCAATTGCGAGCCGTGTGAGGCGGTCGTGCCGGACAAGCTCCGCTTGTCCGATCTTCAACAAATACTTTCCTTCAAACCCTTTTAAAGGCTTGATTCTTGAAAAGACAGTGACACCTTGCATTTTTGACGCCTTCAAAATTTTATTGCGCTTGTCAATGACAAACAGGACGACCGTTCCGGCTCTGAATAAGCCGGTCTTCCTTCCGACCGCGACTCTTCCCATACATCTGTATGCGGCGAATGTTCGGTTGAAATGCCTGATTTGCAAAAAACCAAAAATACTTTGGAGAAGCCATGCAGCTCCAAGGGCGATGATAAAGTAAATGATCATAATTGGTTTCTTACCTCCTCGGCAATTTCTCTGGCTGTTTCGGCAGTTGTCACCAAAATATTAATATAACGGCCTTTTGCAGCCCCGATAATAGAAGGGACTTTTTCATGGGATTCAGCAAGACCGATGGAATACTCCAAATTCTTTAACCTCTTGATGTCTATCGCGATGGTTCTGTCATGAATCTCTGTTTCTACCAACGCTCCCGACCGATCAAAGAAACGCGAGCATATATCTCCGACCGCCTGCTTTTCTTCAAGGCGCTCGATATCCTGATCGCCGTAAAATCCGGTCCAGATCATATTTGAAGAACTAAGCGGCGCTCCGATCCCGACGGCTGCCACGGTAAGGCCGTTCCACAGACTTTCTATTTTTTTAAAATAGTGGGACTTGACGATTTCCTCTTTCGTTTCTTTTTTTTCGACAACGGCTGCCGCGTCTATAAAGTAAGGCGTTCCTCCAAAGTCACCGGCAATGCTGTATACGATGCTGTTCACGTGATATTTCGTATCCATGGCGCCCGGACCGCCGACAAGCGGCACAAATGAAGCGCTCCGTTTTTTTACGCCGTGAAACTCCCCGATCATTCCCGCCATCGTCGTCCCCCATGCAAAGCCTACCGTATCTCCGTCTTTCACGACGCGTTTTAAGATTTCGGCACCGGCTTTGCCGACGAGTTTCTTCTTGTCTTCAGATGTTTGTTCCGGTTTTGCGTCGCATATGTACACTTCTTTAAGCCCAAGCAGTTGTTCGAGCTCCCGTTCCAAATCGTAGTGTGTCCCGACATGGTCATCGATCGTGATTTTAACGATTCCTTCCTCGCGCGCTTTTTTCAGCATGCGTCCGACCGTTGTTCTGTATATCCCTGTTGCTTTTGCAATCTGGCTCTGTGTCATATCCTCTTCGTAGTACATTTTGCAGACTTTGATCAGAAGGCGTTTATCATCCTTTATTTCCATAAGATCACCCTTCTTTTGCACATTTGTGCAAGTATTAGTCATTTGTTGTTGTATTCGCTTACATTATACATTCGGAATTTTTGGACGTCAATTTAAATTTGTCTATTTTTTGTCTAAAATAAAAAAACCGGTCATTGAAAACCGGCCATAAAGGGGGATAAAAAAGGGGATATTGATTGATTTTTTTTAAGAAAGGCGTTTATAGAAGGAATCTTGCGGTTTAAGCATCCGCCGGCTCATGGGCTTTTCGGCTTTCTCCCAAAAATCTGACTGATCGGGCGACAACTTCTGTAATAAAGACGCGTTCACCTTCTGAATTGACGTATTGGCGAGTCTGGATTCTTCCGCTCAGCCCGATGATGGAGCCTTTTTCACAATATTCGGCTGTATTCACGGCAGTTTTGCGCCACAGGGTGCAATTGACAAAGTCCGCTTCAATTTCGCCTGCTGCATTTTTGAAAGGCCTGCTGACAGCCAGCGTCACATTTGCAACAGGGACACCGTCAGATGTGTACCGAAGTTCGGGATCTTTTGTCAAACGCCCGACCAGCATGATCTCATTAAACATTTCGTCCCTCCCTTCCTGTTCGGGTATCCCCAGTTTATAAGAGATCGGTATTTAAGGAAAATCATCATAAAAGAAAAATAACCCGGAAAAAACCCGGGTTCGCGTCATAGTTTTTGTTTCTTTCTGCCATTAATTAAAAAAATCATCTCATTGTTATTTGAGAAATACGTATTTTTCAGAAACTGAAAAAAAACAGGAGATGCCAGCCACCGCTCTGAGTATACGCGGACATATGAGCCCCCGTCCCAAGCATACAAACGGAATGACAACTCTTTCTGTTTAATCGTTACTTGAAATTCGTATATTTCCATTCTGTCTTTTGTTTCATAGCGAAACACGATGCCTTCATTGGCATACGTGCTGATCTCGTGCTTTTTGTTTCCGGCTGAAAAGCAAATCATAGGCATATATTGACGGCAGTCAGCAGCTGGATTGCTTGCGATCACAAATACTTCTTTTAAGAAAAAATGGTTCATAAGTCACCTCCTGCTCAATATCACCTAAAGTATAAATAAAAATAAAGCATTATAAAATACTTTTTGCAAAATTTAAAATACGAATATGCTCCTATTGCATAAACAAACCAGGGTCAAGAGTTCTTCCAAGCGAATGTGCTATAATGGTTATACAACTATGGAAGCTTGTGAGGTGATACTAGTGAAAACCTTTAGGCTTATTGATTTAAAAATTGTCCGCCAGGATGAAACTTCAAAGCGGCTCGAGGAGTTCCCGCTGATCGACGGCCTTATCATTAATAAAGAAGACGGAGAAAACCACTGGATGGTTGAGGGGCTGGTTTCGAAAGAATACCGGTATTTTTTCGAATACCTCCTTCAGGAAGGCAAAGAAGTGAAAACATATGTAACGATCACGAAAAAAAGTAACCGCCCCGCACAGCTGTTAGCGAAGGTCAAAAAGATCACGGTACTAGGCGAGCATGTTTCCGTCTTATTGGACGGCAAAATGGTCAGCTCAAAGCTGAGGAAAGGCTCCGACAAGATCTTGGAAGATTTAATGAAAGAAGGATATTCCGGAGACCGGCTTCTTGAAGCATTTAAACAAAATATATAGAAAAGGCTGTCTTCGCCGGACAGCCTTTTCGCTATAGCTCTAAGAGCGTTTCGTCTGCTCTTTTAACAAATCCCGTATTTCCTTAAGCAATTCTTCCTGCGGATCAGGAGCAGCTTTTTCTTCTTCGGCATCCTTCTTCTTCAGCTTAGAGATATAACGGATAAATAGAAAAATGGAAAACGAAATAATAAAGAAATTGACGATCGACTGAATGAACAGCCCGTATTTAATGTCGGCATCAACAAATGTGAACGACAGCGCTGAAAAATCCAGGCCTCCTAGCAGAAGACCGAGGAGCGGCATCATTAAATCATTGACAAGCGAAGTCACGATTTTTCCAAAGGCGCCTCCTATGATAACCCCGATTGCAAGATCGATTACATTTCCACGAATCGCAAAGCTTTTAAATTCTTTCCACATGAATGATCACCTTTTCTCTTTTATGATAAAAAAACAAAATGGGCTTTTACGGAAACCCATTCTGTTTGCGTTATTCCTGTTTTTCGCCAAGAGAAAACATCAATTCGGCTTCACACACCACTTCTCCATCCACTTTCGCGACTCCTTTTCCTTTGCCGATGGAACCGCGGAAACGAAGCACTTCAAGCTCAAGATGGAGCTGATCGCCCGGTTTGACCTGCTTTTTGAAGCGGCAGCTGTCGATTCCCGCAAAAAACGCGAGCCTTCCGCGGTTTTCTTCCTTCATCAAAAGCGCCACGGCACCCACTTGCGCAAGCGCTTCAACAATCAAAACGCCAGGCATCACCGGATAATCCGGAAAGTGTCCGTTAAAGAATTCTTCATTTACTGTCACATTTTTATAACCCGCTGCCCGTTTTCCTTCCTCTACTTCTGTCACACGGTCTACCAGCAGAAAGGGATAGCGGTGGGGAATGATTTCTTTAATTTGCTGAGCATCAAGCATTGCCTTGACATCTCCTTTTTCGAAAAATATGTATAGAATGATATGTCAGTGCCTTATTCTGTACATCTGGAAGTATATTATGAAACGGAATCTTTTTCAACAAAAGATGAAAGACAACGCTGAAAATGAAAATAAAAAGAGCCTGAACCAAACGTCGTTTGGCCGGCTCCTATTTGCTTTGCTAGCGAACTGAATTGATCAGCCCCATCATTTGATCGCCCATCGTGATGGCGCGGGAATTCATTTGATAAGACCGCTGCGAAGAGATCAGGTCGGTCATTTCCTTCGATACATCGACATTTGATGATTCGAGGAATCCCTGTTTTAGAGAAATGTCCTGCCGCCCGGCTCCGTTCAGATTGATGAGAGCCGTTGCTCTCAATTCATCGCTGACAGAAAAAAGATTGCTTCCTTCTTCCGTAAGAGCCTGAGGTTTGACAGCCCGGACGATTCCCAGGTTAAAACGCAATGGCGCTTCACCTTGATTGTCTGACGAAACGGTGACACTACCCGAATCGTCAACTTTGATGTGTTTATAACGCTGGTTGAAACGGATGGGATTTCCGTTTTCGTCAAGAACAGCATGCCCTTCTTTCGTCACCAGCTGCATCTGGTTGGCGTTGCCAGCCGCAGGCGTCAGGTAAAATGCTCCGTCTCTTGTATATTGCACTTCCCCGTCGACATTGACCTGGAAGTACTGATAAGGAGAAGTCAGTGCGATATCAAGATCGCGGCCAGTTTCTTTAAGGCTTCCCTGTTTATGTGTCAGCCGATCGGTCATCACGGCTCCGACGCCGAGCCGAAGTCCGGGCGGCGTCTTTCTGCTTGCCGCTACTTCATTATTTTTCTCGTTTACCTGTTCAATCTGCTGCCTGATCAGCTCCGAAAAGCTCGTGTTTTTCGCCTTATATCCCGTTGTATCGGTATTTGCAAGATTATGGCTGATATTATCAATTTGTTTTTGCAGTTCAAACATTGTGTTTGAAGCCGTGATCATGGATCTAAGCATCGTTTTTCCACATCCTCCATTTACGCTGATCGCGATCGGTCATTTATCCGATCCTTCCAATCTCATTGGCCGCCTTTTCCATACTTTTATCATAAGCTTGAAGAACTTTTTGGTTGGCTTCAAACGAGCGGTAGGCAGCGGTCATTTCCGTATAAGCTCTCGTCACGTCGACATTCGACCGTTCCGTCATCCCCTGCTTGACAGAATAAGCGACTGCGGGATTGCCGACTGCGCTTGGCAGCGCCTCACCGTTTTCAGTACGATACAGATCATCGCCTTCTCTTGCTAAATTTCTCGTATCGAGCGCGATTCTGACATCGATCCTTCCAAGGTTTTGGCCGTTTTCAGTCACCGTTCCGTCCTCAGCGACTTGAAAATTCTCGCTTCCCACCGTAATCGGCTGGTTTTCCGTTGAAAGGACGAGTCGGCCGTTTATTGTCAATTGATTATTTTCATTTAAAGAAAAACGGCTGCTTCTTGAATAGCGTACATCCCCATTTTCAAGCCGGACCGCGTAGAAAAGCGCTGCTTTATCGTTTGTTTCCCCGTTGACCGGAACTTCGGTTTCGCTGATTGCAATATCCATCGGCTCATTCGTGCTTTGCAGATCCCCTTGCGAGAATTGAGGCTTCAGTTCCTGCATGTAAACTCCTGTATTGATAGAACCGATCGGCGTCTGTGTTGAAAACGAACGCGAAGCGCTGCCGGCCTTGACAGAATCGGATTCAATCCGGCTCAAAAGCATTTCCGGGAAAGAACGGATTGACCCTTGGTCTTCTTTATATCCCGGCGTATTTGCGTTCGAGATATTATTCGTCAGCATCTCTGTGCGGCGCTGCTGGGTGATCATTGCAGAAGTCGCTGTATAAAGTCCTTTTAACATCATTTCACCTCAAATAAGTGTCATGCTCCAGAGTTTCTCATCGAAAAACCTCTTTTGCGAAAGGCTTGCAATTTATATTTGCTAACACAGAACATTTGTTCTATAATGGTATTCAAACATACTACTCTTTTTATCGGCAGCCATTCGCTTCCTTTAAAGCATTTCACATAAAAAACCTCATTCTAAAAAAAGAATGAGGTTTCTGATCAGCTCAGTTTGCGCTTAGGTAGCTTGTCCATGTTATCAAGCATGACACCCGTACCAACTGCCACACAATCCATCGGATTTTCGGCAACGAGAACCGGCACTTTCAGTTCTTCGGCAAGAAGCTGGTCAAGACCGTTTAACAACGCGCCGCCTCCTGTAATGATAACGCCTCTGTCGATAATATCGGCTGACAGCTCAGGCGGCGTTCTTTCGAGCACCTGCTTGGCAGCCTGTACAATGACAGATACAGATTCGCGCAGCGCTTCTTCCACCTCTTTGCTCGTTACCGTAATGGTTCTCGGCAATCCTGTGACCATATCGCGGCCGCGGATGGAAATTTCCTCGTGACGTGCGTCTGGGAAAACAGTTGCGACTTTAATCTTAATGTCTTCGGCTGTCCGTTCGCCTATGAGCAGCTTGTACTCACGTTTGATGTAGTTCAAGATTTCAAGATCAAACTTGTCCCCAGCCATTTTAATAGAAGAGGCGGTGACAATATCGCCCATTGAGATGACTGCGATATCTGTCGTTCCACCGCCGATATCAACTACCATGTTTCCGCTTGGCTGGAAAATATCCATTCCCGCTCCGATTGCGGCCACCTTAGGTTCTTCCTCCAAATATACATGCTTTCCGCCGCTTTTCTCGGCAGCTTCTCTGATAGCCTTCTGCTCCACAGAAGTAATATTTGTAGGGCAGCAAATCAGCATGCGTGGCTTTGAAAAAAGACCTTTCACATTCAGCTTGTTAATGAAATGCTTCAGCATGGCTTCCGTTACTTCAAAATCGGCAATGACGCCGTCTTTTAATGGACGTATCGCAACAATATTCCCAGGTGTACGTCCTACCATTCTCCTTGCTTCTTCACCGACAGCGAGCACTTTCCCATTGTTTTTGTCAAGAGCAACGACTGATGGTTCATTTAAGACAATACCTTTTCCTTTGACATGGATCAGCACATTCGCTGTACCAAGGTCAATACCAATATCCCTTGCAAACATCTATCTATATCCTCCTCGAAATCTGTTTCACAGCAATGTCCACATTCTGCCCTAATTATATATTTTATCATAAATATTAGAAAAAAAAGAGAGCTTATTAAAGTTCTTCATAAAATTTTTGTGGCTTTTTACGGAGGATACCGGGAAATTCTGATAAACGGTGCTCGTTTCTGAGCCATTATTCCTTATTGCACGGGTTCTCTTTCAAAGATTTCCTCTTTCTTATATTTTAGTTTTGTCGCTTCTCCGCCCCGCAAATGTCTGATTGATTTATGATAATCAAGAATTTCTTTTACTTCATTGGCCAGGTCAGGATTAATTTCAGGCAGCCTTTCTGTCAAATCCTTGTGAACGGTACTTTTGGAAACACCAAACTCCTTCGCTATCACACGAACTGTTTTTTTCGTCTCCACGATGTACTTCCCTATCTTGATTGTTCGCTCTTTGATGTAATCGTGCACACCACTCGACCTCCCTAAAATGGATGTGAGAAGTGTGAAATGAGATCCGTCTTGTGAAAAAATTCGCTATTTACGCAGCTTCTTCGTTTTATGCTTTTCCAAGTAGAATTTTGAAATACTCCCACGATCCCTCACCTCAAACACTCTCTTTGTTAGGTTTGTATCAGTGTATTAGCATTCAAATGGGATTATGCTAAAAACTCAAGGAGGACAAGGGGTTTCTCTGATAATTTTATTTCGGGTTTCAAAAATTTTAACTTTACACTAATCTTGGCTTCCGGTAAAATGAATAAAGTTTATTATTTACCTAGGTAACTATTTTGAAGGAGTCCGGGAATGGAACATATCAATCGAAAGATTATTCACCAGCTCAATCAAAGCACGCGGATGGTTGCTAAAAAAACGAATGAACAGCTCGAAGCATACGGCCTTTACGGTTCACAGTGGTCGATCCTATACTGTCTTCACACCTGCGGACCGATGACGCAAAAAGACATTTGGACTTACTTGCACGTTGAGGCGCCGACTGTGACGAGAACCGTCAGCCGCCTCGAAAAAAACGGCTGGGTAGAACGGATACAGGGCGATGACAAACGGGAAAAAGTCGTCAAAATGACAGAAGAAGCCAAAATTAAATATGATGACATTCAATTAAAAATGCAAGAATTTGAAGAGGAAATGCTTTCCGTATTTGAAGAACGGGATAAAAAAACATTTCAAAGGCTGTTAAATCAATTATTAGAAGGACATCAGGAGGAGTTGTAGCCTATGAAGCAAGCTGAACCCATTTGGACCAGGGATTTTATCATGGTCGTTTTGATTAATTTATTTATATTCGTCTATTTTTACGCACTGTTGACCGTGCTTCCGGTCTATGCCATGCAGGAGCTCGGCGGTTCCGAGTCAGAGGGCGGCCTTTTGATCAGCGGCTTTATGCTGTCCGCGATTTTTGCGAGGCCGTTTTCGGGAGCCGTTATTGAACGTTTTGGCAAAAAAAGAATGGCGCTCATCAGTGTCGTGCTGTTTACTTTGGCATCATTTCTTTATATCTATATTCACGATATCTACCTGCTGCTTGGCATTCGCTTTTTCCAAGGCATTTGGTTCAGCATCATCACGACAGTGACGAGTGCAATTGCAGCCGATTTAATTCCGCCGACCCGCCGCGGGGAAGGTTTGGGCTACTTTGCCATGTCGATGAATTTGGCGGTGGTCATCGGTCCGTTTATCGCGTTGAACCTGCTGGATAAAATGAGTTTTTCCGATCTGTTTATTTTATTTTCAGGAATCGTCACTGTGGCCATCCTTTGCACGACACTGGTCAGGATTCCTAAAGGAAGCGACATCCGTTCGGCTGTGTTCAGGTTGTCTTTTTCCAACATGTTTGAAAAGGGCGCGATTCGGATTGCCACGGTCGGATTGTTCGTGTCGTTTTGTTATTCAAGCGTCATTTCCTTCATCTCTGTTTATGCAAAATCTCTCGGCCTTATTGAAGCAAGCAGCTATTTCTTTATGGTGTTCGCAGTGACAATGATGATCACGCGGCCGTTTACGGGAAAACTGTATGATAAAGTCGGCCCCGGAGTCGTCATTTATCCGTCCATTATCATTTTTTGCGCCGGGCTTTTCCTGCTTGCTTTCACAAACAGCAGCGGGATGCTCTTGCTATCCGGAGCTGTCATCGGCATGGGCTACGGATCTATCACGCCGTGCCTTCAGACCTTGGCGATTCAAGCTTCGCCGCCTCACCGGAGCGGCTATGCAACGGCGACTTATTTTACGCTATTTGATACCGGGATCGCAGTCGGATCCTATGTTTTCGGGTTGGTTGTGGCACAAGCCGATTTTTCAAACATCTATTTATTCTCAGGCGTTTTTGTGCTCATCAATCTGTTTCTGTATACATGGAGCCAAAAACCCGCACTCGCAAAGGAAAAGCGGGATATATCAATGGCTGAATAAGCCGTTCAACCTCGCCGGGCCGGGATTACCCGGCTTTTTTCATGCCGGCTGATACAGTCCGATCTGTCATTTAATGAAACTTTTGCAAAATCAAATACGTCTCCTAACTGTCTGACCAAAAACTACTACTCTATTAAAAAGGTGATTTTTTGAACTATTGGCTTTTTACACGTATTCATCAATTATCAAACCACAACCACATCCTGGACAGCGCTATGATTTTGATTACAGAAAAAGCAATTTACATGTATGCGCTCATTTTGCTTTTGATCTGGATCTTCGGAAACCGTTCTTATAAAATAAGCGTTCTTCAGGCAGGTGTGACGGGTATTCTCGGATTGGCGGCAAATTATTTGCTGTCATTGGTTTACTATGAGCCGAGACCGTTTGTCGCTCACCATGTGGACGTATTAATTCATCATGCGGCCGACGCCTCGTTTCCCAGCGATCATACAACCGGGGCGTTAGCCATTTCGATCGCTTTTTGGCTTTATCATCGGAAAATTGGAACCTGCCTGATTGCTTTCGGGTTATTGACGGGCTTTTCCCGTATTTGGGTCGGACACCACTACCCTGTTGACGTTTTAGGCAGCATTTTGGTCGCTTTATTTGTATCACTCGTTATGTTTAGATTCTCAGCGTATGTGCAGCCGCTTTTTGAACGGATCATCTCACTCTACGAATCGATCTGGCGGAAATTGCGGAAAGCTGTATCCAGAACGGCATAAGAAAACACCCGAATCTCATGATTCGGGTGTTTTTCATTTCCTTTCCTTAACCTTTTAAGGCTTCGGTTAACGGCGGAACAATTTGTTTTTTGCGGGATACAACGCCTTTCAGTGTCGCTGTGTTGTCTGACAATGTGACATTGAACGCTTTCTCCACTGCTTGTGCAGCTTGTCCTGAAGCTACGACAACCGAGTCGTTTGTTAAAATGTCGGTTACGACAAACACAAATAAATCCAATCCTTTTTCAGACACCACTTTTGCAAGTTCTGCTTCAACTTCTGCTTTGCGGGAGAGAACGTCGTTTGTATCAACAGTGTTAACTTGCGCGATCTCCACTTTATGGCTTCCCATCGTAAACTCTTTTGCGTCAAGAGAGAGAAGCTGAGGAATCGTTTTTGCGCTCAAATCTGCTCCAGCCTTCAGCATATCGAGTCCATAGCTGTCGGCATCAACACCGGCAATCGCAGCCAATTCTTTTGCGGCTTTGACATCTTCGTCCGTGCAAGTCGGAGATTTAAATAAGAGGGAATCTGAGATGATCGCCGACAGCATCAATCCTGCGATATCTTTTTTAATTTCGACGCCGTTTTCTTTATAGAGCTTGTTTAAGATTGTTGCCGTGCAGCCTACAGGCTCTGCGCGATAATACAGAGGGTCGCTCGTTTCAAAATTGGCGATCCGGTGGTGATCGATGACTTCAAGCACGCGAACTTGATCAAGGTCATCGACGCTCTGCTGGCGCTCATTATGGTCAACCAGAATCACGCTGTCAGTTTCATTCGCAACAGTGTTCACAAGGCGGGGTACTTCTGCATTGAATTTCTCAAGCGCGAATTCGGTTTCGCCGTTGATTTCGCCGAGGCGGACGGGTTCTGCGTCCATGCCGAGCTCCTTTTTTAATTCGGCATATGCAATCGCTGAACAAATCGTATCCGTATCCGGATTTTTGTGGCCAAAAATAAGTACTTTACTCATGATATAACTCCTTACTGTTGTTTTTATAGTAAGCTTACCTGACAATAAAAAAATCTGCAAATCTGTCACTTATTTTAATATTTACGGAGTGTTTTGTCATTTTAAAAAATAAAAAAAGAGCCGTTCGGCTCTATTCTCCATAGTCAGGTGTATTGTGGCTTCGTTTTGGAGCGGGCTTCAAGACCGGTTTTTCTCCATATGCGACAGGGCCGCTCTCGTAGTGGAATTCCGCTCCGTCCGGCGCCTTCTCTTTCAGCCAATCAAACTGCGCGCTTTCTTCTCCATCCGAGAAATTGTATAAAGTATGCGCAATGTCTTCTTTTTCATTTTCATCCGAAACCGTGCCGGGCACGATGACGCCTTCTTTTTCTTCCAACTCTTTGATCGCGGCGATCCACTGGTTTTGGTGCATCGTGTCTCTCGCTAAAAGAAAACCGAGCATATCTTGTACACCATTGTCATCCGTCATTTCGCGCAGCCGCGCGACTTGCAGCCTGCCTTGCGATTCAGCGTTGACATTTGCGCGCAGATCGGCCAGAAGGTTGCCGCTCGCTACAATATAGCCTGCATTCCACGGAACGCCTGTGCTGTTTTCAGGCATGGCTCCCAGTCCCGAAACGATCGCATGGTGAGGGTTCATTCCGCCCATAATTGCACCGATGACAGGATCGTCTGCGGCTTTTTCCTGCTCGTAAACCGGTGCGTCTTCAAGCAGGCGCGCGATCATCGTCGCAATCATTTCGACGTGTCCGATTTCTTCTGCCGCCGTATCCATGAGCAAATCTTTATACTTTTCATTTCCCCTTGTATTCCACCCTTGAAAAAGGTATTGCATGGCCACAGATATTTCTCCGTACTGACCGCCGAGTATTTCCTGCATTTTCTTGGCGAAGACAGGATCGGGTCTTTCAGGTTTTGCAGGGTACTGCAGCACTTTCGTATGCTTGAACAAATCACATCACTCCTCCGTTTTTTGTATCCTCGTTTTTGAATTAACCGTAAAGGGAAATGATAAAACCGTACAACAGGCTCGGGATGTGTTGCAGACGGGTCAACATTCGAATCGAAGGAGTGCTGTTCTATGATTAAAAATACTTCACACCGCCCTTTTCCGCCGCCTGAAGGACCGTGGGTGATGACGCAAACATGGAATCATGTATTATTTGCCCATTGGGCTGTTGATTCTGAAGCCATTCGCGGACGAATACCGGCGGCCTTGGAACTGGAGACATTCAATGGAAAAGCATGGATCGGCATTTTGCCTTTCCTGCTGACAAATATGCGCCCCCGTTTTTTGCCCCCCTTTCCTTTCGTCAGCAGATTTCCCGAGCTGAACGTCCGGACATATGTATCATATAAAGGCGTACCGGGCATTTATTTTTTCAGTCTTGACGCCGCTTCGCGCTTAGCCGTCGCCGGCGCGCGCGCAATGTTCCACTTGCCTTATTTTCACGCCGGGATAAACTTTGTAAAAGAAAAAAAACATATTGAATTTTCCAGCAGAAGGTATGATTCAAAAGCGGCCTTCCGCGCCAGCTACCGCCCGCTGTCAGATTCCTTTACCGCCCAAAAAGGGTCCATCGAATACTGGCTGACTGAAAGATACCGCCTGTACACCACGTACAACAACCGGGTCTACTATGAAGACATTCATCATTCTCCATGGACGCTGCAGCGGGCCGAAGCCGAAATCCGACAAAACACGGTGCCCGGAGCAAGCGGTCTCATATTGCCTGATACCGCTCCGCTTCTCCATTACGCCAAACGGCAGTACGTCTTATTTTGGCCTTTGCAGCGGGACCGGGGATGAAATGATTGATTGGAAAACTGTTGCACCAATAGATGCATGTTTTAAAAATTACGTGCTTGAATCTTGAATCGAAATCTGTTACGATCTCAGTAAGTAATCAATCAATAACAAAATGAGGGGAGGCGGCATATCATAAGACAGAGTAAGGAAAACCGAAAGGAGCAAATACTTGAAGCTGGATTAGAGGTGTTTGCAGAAAAGGGATATTATAATACCACGACAGCACTCATTGCTGAAAAAGCCGGTATTTCCCAGCCCTATATATTTAGGTTTTATAAGACGAAGGAAGAGTTGTTCGTTGCCGCGCTCGATCGGGCCTTTGAAAGAATTCTCCAAACGTTTCAAAATGTCGAATCCAGCTCCGAACAGATCGTAGCAAACATGATCAAAGCATATGAAGAGTTGTCTGTATCACACCCTAATGAAATAGCCTTACAGGTTATCGGACTATCCGTTACGGAGGAATCGATCAGAAATTGTTCAAAAACGGGCTTATCACGTATTAGAAACTATACGCTGGAAAGGTTCCAGGAAGCGAATGTTCCGAATGCAGAGAGGGAAGTTACGACTTTCCTGGCAAGAGGGATACTTTGCAACATTTCCTATTTCTTGGATTTGCCGGAGATCATGCACGGCCAAACAGAATAAAATAACCGATTTGTTTCGGTTTTTTATTTAAGCATTAGTTATTGATTGATTAATAACTTACCCAAGGGGGAATTTTCAATGGAAAAAGCAATTGTTTTAGGCGCAACAGGTGGAACAGGTCAAGTCATAGTTTCAGAATTGCTGTCAAGAAATATTCCGGTTATCGCTTTCGGCCGTTCTGAAAATAAACTAAAGAATCTCATAAAAGAACATCATTCAACACCGCTATTAACATATCAGCTTGGCGATGTCTTTGATGCACAGACCATCAGTGAAGCAGCGAAGGATGCAGATGTGATATTTCAATGCGCCAATGTTCAATATCATGAAATGGCAGATAAACTCCTGCTTCTCGGTGAAAGTGTAATGAAGGCTGCAAATATTTCAGGCAAGAAAATCGTGATTGTGGATGGAATATATGTTTACGGCCGACAAATTGCCAAAGGAGACGAAAATCATCCGAAACTGCCCCATACAAAAAAAGGAAAGCTAAGAGTAGACTTTGAAAACTTAATATTCGATAAGAAATGGAAAAATGCCAAACCATTAATCGTCAGACTGCCCGACTATTATGGAAAAACTTCGCAAAATTCTTATTTACAGCCTACATTAACCGGAATGGCAGCAAATAAAATAGCTGTTTTTATCGGCAATCTAAAAACCCCCCGGGAGTACGTATATTTGCCTGATGCCGCAAAAATGATTGTGGAAATCGCAAGTAAAGACGATTCTTACGGTGAAAACTGGAACATTCCCGGCGCCGGACTGATTTCAGGTAAAGAAATCATAAAAATCGCACGCCAAATTACCGGAAATAATAAATTAGTAATACCATTAAATAAACTTGCCATTCGTATAAGCGGATTATTTGATCCAGTCATGAAAGAAGTAGTAGAAATCATGTACTTAACTGAAGAAACATTCATTCTAAACGGGGAAAAATATGAAAAGAGGATAGGAAAAATTCCCGCGACACCTTATCAAGAAGGGCTGAAAGAAACATTGAGATGCTTAATGAAAACTTAAGCTGAATTTTAGTTATTGATCAATCACTAAATATTACACTATAAAAAAGGAAGAGCTAAAAACGCTCTTCCTTCACCCTGTTTAAGCCGGTTTTGAAATTTCGCTTAATGCTTCTCCCGCTTTCTCATCCGCATGTGAGACGGAGAGATCCCCCAAAGCAACGATTCCGACAAGACGGCCATCTTCAACAATCGGCAGCCTGCGAATTTGGTGTTCCGCCATCAAATCACCAGCCTCTTCAGCAGACATATCCGGGCGCCCTGTCACCATCTGTGTGCTCATGATATCCCGAGCAGCCGCATCTGTTTCATTTTCAGCTACACATCTGATAACAATATCCCGGTCTGAAACGATCCCCGTCAAATTTCCGTTCTCGCAGACCGGAATTGAACCTACATTGTAATCACGCATCTTCCCGGCAATTTCCGCAATCGGAGCAGAAGGTTCGCAGCATTCGGCATTGGTTGTCATGATGTCCTTCAGTTTCATTCGGAATTCCTCCTTTACTGGGGTTATTATGTGCTTTTCCGATATCCCACGGGCTTAAACCTATTTAAAAGAGCCCTTCCTTTTCATATATCGTTTTTTATCCTTCAATAAATCGCCGGTCCAGCCTTTCTTTTTCAAATACCAATACACAAGGGCGGTCGAAACGGCGATTAAAATAAGCGAAAATAAATAGCCGTACTTTAAAGAGAGTTCAGGCATGACTTCGAAGTTCATTCCCCACAGGGCGCCGAAAGCCGTCATCGGCGTAAAGATCGTCGTAAAAATCGTCAGCGCTTTAAAAATTTCATTGCCTCTGTGGGATGTCACCACTTCCTCGGAATGAAGCAAATAATTGATTTCATTCGCGTACTCTTTGATCAATGACATGCCTCTGTCGATTTCGTAAAACGTCCTGCGCTGTTCGATTTCATCAAACGATTTGCTTAAAAAAGTTTCTTTAAGACCCATTGCTACCTTTTTCATCGATAAAATTAAACTTCTTATGACGAGCAGTTCGTGACGCCGTTTATGAATCAGTTCAATGATGCTTTTATTGTTGTCATGGTGAAATCCCCATCTTACTTTTCCAAGGTGAACTTCAAAGTGCTCAAGTTCCTTTAAATACATTCTCATCAGTTCGCCCAGCAGAATCAGAAACACTTCTGGGGCGTCTTTGCATCGCTTTAAGTGTTGATCGATCGGCCTTCTGTTTGTCTCTTCAAATTGCGAGATATCTAAATTCATTGTGAAAAAATAGTCTTTCGTTAAGTAAAAATGAAATGCTGTCCGATTTTGTTGAACTTCCGCTTCCTGATCGTAAATATATGAACCGTAGATCGCTTCCTTGCCTTGAACGGCAGCATTGATATCAATGCAATTGATATTGGCCGATGGAACGCCTTGAAACCAATTTCGGCATTCCGGCCAATGATCGGGCTGGATCAGCCCTTGTGCTGTCGCTTTTTCGTGAGGGCCGAGCTGATACCATGTCCAGCCCTCTCCCTGAAAAACTCTCATATTTCGTCTCCTCCTCTTCCGGCCCATTCGTTTTATATTTCTTTGCCCGCCCTCCGCGTAAATAAACATCATGTTTGCCGCGCTGCGGCACGTGGTATGAAGCCAGTATGAGTTTTTCATAGAAAAGGAGGTGGCGCCTTCTTTTTGAGAAGGCGGGGCATTGGAATTACTGAAGCTGATTGCAGTGGCAGGATTAATCGCATTAACGGGCTTTTTCGTCGCGGTCGAATTCGCCATCGTCAAAGTAAGGCGGACAAAGATCGACCAATTGATCATTCAGAAAAAAAAGGGCGCGCTTGCCGCAAAAGAAGTGACCTCACACCTTGACGAATACTTGTCAGCCTGCCAGCTTGGAATCACCGTGACGGCATTGGGCCTCGGCTGGCTTGGTGAACCGACGATGCAGACCTTGCTGCATCCCCTTTTTTCCAAAATCGGCTTGAACGAGTCGATGACACATATTCTTTCATTTTTGGCCGCTTTTTTATCGGTCACTTATCTCAATGTTGTGATCGGAGAGCTGGCGCCAAAAACGATCGCCATTCAAAAAGCGGAAACCGTTACTCTGCTTTTTGCACAGCCGATGATCTGGTTTTACAGAATCATGTTTCCTTTTATATGGCTGCTCAATCATTCAGCCCGCATGATCACAAGTCTGTTCGGCCTGAAGCCGACCGGTGAACACGAATTGGCGTATTCGGAGGAAGAGCTGCGAACACTTTTATCTGAAAGCTATCAAAGCGGGGAAATCAACCAGAATGAATTGAGATATGTAAACAACATTTTTAAATTCGACGAACGTACGGCAAAAGAAATTATGGTGCCCCGCAATGAAATGACCGTCCTGTCTCTTGACGACAGTGTAAAAAAAGTGAAGCAGCTCATCAAAGAAACAAAGCACACCCGCTTCCCCGTCATGGAGGAAGACAAGGATCACATCAGCGGAATGATCAATATAAAAGAACTGCTGCTGGCTGAGCTTGCAGGCGGGTTTTCTTTAGAAACAAAACCGTTAAAGCCATATATCCATCCGGTTATCCATGTGATTGAAACGATTCCCGTCTACCAGCTGTTCGTCAAAATGCAAAAAGAGCATACACATATGGCGATTCTCGTAGATGAGTATGGCGGAACATCCGGCCTTGTGACGGTTGAGGATATCGTCGAGGAAATCGTCGGCGATATTCGCGATGAATTCGATACTGAAGAAGTATCGGCTGTTCAGAAACTGGAAGATGACCATTACATCCTCAGCGGTAAAGTACTAGTCAGCGATGTAAACGACCTGCTCGGAATTCATTTATCAGATGAGGAGATTGATACAATCGGCGGCTGGATGCTGACGCAGAATATTGAGAGCAAGCCCGGAACGGCGATCGAAAGTGAAGGATTCCGTTTCAAAGTAAAAGATATGGACGGACATCGAATCGTTGCAGTTGAGGTTGAAAAAACCGATTAATCCCCCTTTCAGCCTCTCCCTGTCCGCTTTTCTTCCTAAAAACCATGTGAGGAAATCTGACATGTTCATCATGATATCTCCCTTTTGTCACTATAATGAAAGAAAAAGAGATCTGCTCTCAATCTAAATGACTACGGAGGAATGAAACATGCAGATGGGGGATACAGTATTTATGTTCTTTTGCGCTTTGCTCGTATGGCTGATGACGCCGGGCATCGCTTTATTTTACGGAGGACTTGTCAGGAGCAAAAATGTGCTCAGCACCGTTATGCACAGCTTATCTTCAATTGCCATCGTTTCCATCATATGGATTTTGTTCGGCTATTCGCTCGCTTTCGCTCCCGGAAACCCATTGATCGGGGGTTTGGATTGGATCGGACTGCAAGGTATCGGATTTGAACCCAATGCCGATTATTCGGAGACGATCCCGCATACGCTTTATATGATGTTCCAATTGACATTTGCCGTACTGACGACTGCGATTATTTCCGGAAGCTTTGCGGAGCGAATGCGCTTTCCGGCCTTTATTCTTTTTTCGGTGCTCTGGGCGGTTTTCGTTTACTCGCCGGTCGCCCACTGGGTATGGGGTGGAGGCTGGCTTGACGAGCTGGGAGCGATCGATTTTGCCGGCGGCAACGTCGTTCACATCTCTTCCGGTGTAGCCGGCCTGGTTGTTGCGATTGTTCTCGGCAAGCGGAAAAATATCAGCGATACCGCCCCTCACAACCTCCTTCTGACTTTGCTCGGGGCGACTTTGATCTGGTTCGGATGGTTCGGGTTCAACGTCGGAAGCGCCCTGACGATCGATGAAGTCGCCATGACCGCTTTTATCAACACGAATACGGCTGCGGCTGCGGGGCTGATCGGCTGGATTTTGGCAGAATGGCTGATCAATAAAAAGCCAACGATGCTCGGCGCCGTCTCGGGAGCAATCGCGGGGCTTGTCGCGATTACACCGGGCGCAGGCTTTGTTACGCCTTTCTCATCCGTATGGATCGGGCTCATCGGTGGAATCGTCTGTTTCTGGGGTGTGTTTTCGCTGAAGAAAAAATTCGGCTACGATGATGCGCTCGATGCCTTCGGCCTTCACGGGCTCGGCGGAACATGGGGCGGAATCGCAACGGGCTTGTTCGCGACGACATCAGTCAACGCAGACGGAGCAAACGGGCTTTTTTACGGAGACATCAGTCTCCTTTGGAAACAGCTGATTGCGATTGCCGCAACATATTTGTTTGTCGCAATCGTCACATACGCTATTATTAAGATAGTCAGTATTTTCTTTAAACTCCGTGCCTCAGAGGATGAAGAATCATTAGGCCTCGATCTGACGCTGCACGGCGAAAAAGCGTATCAAGATTAATTTGTCAGGAGTGATGGTATGAGCGGTCAAATGTATAAGGTGGAAATTGTAACTCGTCCTACAAACTTTGAAAAGCTGAAAACGGAGCTGGCCAAAATCGGGGTAACGTCCATTACGTTTTACAATGTACACGGATGCGGCCTGCAAAAAGGGCATACAGAGCTTTACCGCGGGGTCAAACGCGAAAGCAATGTATATGAAAGGTTAAAAGTCGAAATCGTCGTCAGCAAAGTGCCTGTCGAAAAGGTGGCCGAGACGGCGCAAAACGTCCTGAAAACCGGGGAACCCGGTGACGGCAAGATCTTCATATACGAAATTAAAAACACCATCAACATCCGCACAGGCGAGGAAGGTCCTGACGCTTTATAAAAAGATCGAAGCTCCCGGCTGAAGTTAAGCCGGGAGCTTTTCTGATGTTATAAAACGGCGTCAATCACACCGTATGCCTTCGCTTCGTCCGCATCCATAAAGTAATCGCGTTCCATGTCGGCTTTTAGTTTTTCAATGGGCTGGCCCGTTCGTTCGTGAAAAAAGTGCTCGATTTTTTCCCTCAGTTTGATGATCCGCTTCGCTGAAATCTCCATGTCTGTCGCCTGTCCTTTGACGCCGCCGAGCGGCTGATGGATCATGATTTCGCTGTTTTTGAGCGCATACCGTTTGCCTTTTGTTCCGCCGGCGAGAAGAATCGCTCCCATGGAAGCTGCCATTCCGACGCAGATCGTGCGGACATCCGGCTTCACATAGTCCATCGTATCCAAAATCGCATATCCCGCGGAAGTTGATCCGCCCGGGCTGTTGATATAGATCGAAATGTCTTTTTCATTGTCTTCGGCTGACAAAAACAGCAACTGGGCGGTGACCCGATTGGCGAGGTCATCGTTGAATTCAGAGCCGATCATAATGATCCGGTCTTTTAAAAGTCTGGAAAAAATATCGTACGATCTTTCACCGGCAGCCGTTTTCTCAATGACGTAAGGTATGGTGTTCATAGCCTTTTTCCTCCTAGGCAGCACACCTCATCATGCTGATGCAGGACGGCTGTGAAGCGCCGAAAAGCCATGTCTGTTTGGCAAATTCGAGCAGAGCATCGGGGTTGTGATACAATATCGCCCGAACAAGCAGGTCAATGTGTTCGTCATCCCGGTCCGCCGCTTCCCTTTGCAGAACATCCGGAGAAAGCCTTTTTAATCGCTGACGCGATCTGAATAAAAGCGATTTGACGGATGATTCGGGCTTACCGAGCGACTCGGCGATTTCGTGCAGCTGAAAGGAAAACACATCTTTGAGCAGAAAAATCGTTAATTGCTTCGGCGTTAAAATACCGGAAAGCTGTTTCAGCAGGTGCTCGAAGTCATCGGCCGCCTTCATGCGCTCTGCCCTCCCGTCTTCCAGATTGTCTTCAGACAGAAAGATTTCGCGTTTCCTTTTTCTGAGCAGGTCAATCCATTTATGCTTTGCCACCGTCTTTTGATAAGCATGTGAGGCGTCTGTTCGATTGATTTCGATTAACTTCAGGATGGTATCCTGGACTAAATCCTCGGCATCCCATTTATCACCTGTCATTCTCATGCAATACTTCATCAGCGCTTGCTGTTCTAGCTCATTCATGAATGCATTCACACTCCTTAAAAGAGGCCTCTTACTTAATAAACGGCTGGCTCTGCAAATTTGATACGGGTTTTTTATGATTGTAACAAAAAAGGCGCCTATCGTATTTGATAGGCGCTCTGAGGGAAGCGTGCCTTATGACTGGCTTGAATCGTCAGACTGGGTTCCGTCTTGATTTTCTGACCCTTCAGACGAATCTTCCCGTTTGGTTTTGTCGTCTTTTCCACCTGTTTGATCTTTCGCTTTGTCTTCTGTTTTTGACTTTTCTTCAACAGAAGGCTGAGCAGGTTCCTTCATTTCAGCCGCTTGTTCCTCCACCGCTTTTTCGATGCTGGAGACCGGCTTGTCCATGAAGTTCAACGGGTTTAGCGCAACACCGTCTTTGCGGATTTCAAAATGCACATGGTTTCCGCCTTCTTCATTGTAAAGGTTTTTGCCTGCTTTTCCGATGACTTGATTTTGTTCAATCTTGTCACCTTGTTTGACGCTTACTTCAGAAAGAGACTGATACACAGTTGATAAACCATTTTCATGTTCAACTTCAACAACGTAGCCCAGTACAGGGTCTTTTGCAGCTTTGATGACCGTACCGCTGAGAGATGCGGAAACATCGAATGTTTTTCCGTCTTTCTCAGCCAAGTCGATACCTTTGCTCATGCTGTACGTGTTATTATAGTTTACAAGTGCTGCTTCTTTCTCTTCTTTAGTTGCGTCAGTTTCAAAGAACTTTTTAACGACAGAAACATTTTCAGAATCAGCAACCGGCATTGCGACATTTTCGACTGGTTTGCCTACTTCTACCGCGTCATCCCGGTTATCATAGGCTGATTTCTTACCATCGTCAGCAAGCTGATCTTTTACATCGTTGTTAGAAGCCGATTGATACCAAAGAACGGCGGTTAATACAACGACGGCACTTGTCAAATAGATGGCCGGAAATACCCAGCGTTTGCGAAAAAACTGTTGCAGCTTTGTGATTTTGGAAGTACGATTCTTTTCTTCCTCTTTCATTACTCATCACCTCAGCAACATTCTGAACACTTTTCAGAAAATATATACATTTACAAAAAACTTTTTTTCAAGTTAGTCTGCACCGGCTGCTTCGTTTTTATGTAAAAACCGACCTAAAACCTGAAATTTCACCAATGTGCATGATAACGGAAAAAACGCCGAAGATATAACATATGAAGAAAGGACAGAGAGAATGAAACTACGGATCGCCAATCGGGAAGACCTTCCCGCAGTAGTCGATATTTACAACTCCACCATTGCGTCGCGAATGGTTACGGCAGATACAGAACCCGTCACACCTGAAGAAAGGCTGAACTGGTTTTTGAACCATACCGAGGCAAGGCCTCTTTATATTGTGGAAAATGAACAAGGGGATATCGCCGGCTGGATCAGCTTCGAATCATTTTACGGTAGGCCCGCCTATAACAAAACCGCCGAAGTCAGCATTTACCTTCATGAAGACCACCGCGGCAAAGGGGCGGGTTCAGCGGTGCTTGAAAAAGCGCTTGAAGCTGCGCCAAAGCTTGGAATCCGTTCTTTAATGGCGTTTATTTTTGCCCACAACGAACCGAGCATCAAGCTTTTCAAAAAATACGGCTTTACCGAGTGGGGACACTTTCCCGGAATCGCCGAGATGGATCGAATACGGTACGATTTAAAAATATTAGGAAAAGAATTGAATGAAGCCTGATCATCATGGCACGAAAAAAAGAGCTGTCATGCAGCTCTTTTTTTCTTTCATCATTCAGCCAGCCTGCGCCTTCTGATCTCTTCTTCATTTAAAAATTCCAAAAAGCTTCTCATCACAGTAAACGGCTCTTCTTTGACCGCCTGAACGTACCGGCTTTTCCGTTCATCGGAAAGCACTTCGCTTGTTTGCATCCGTTCCAATATATATTTCATCACCGATTGCTGAACATTTCTTTTTTGGTAAGACGACTCTCTGAACAGCGCCATGCCGAAAGCTGCTGCTGCGGCAGCGCAGCCGATTTTTATCATTGAATCGGTTCCATAGGACGCCTGCCCCCAAAAAGAAGAAAGATAAACCAATGAAGCAACAAGCAGCGGAATCGCGATAAAAAGAAATATCAGCCTTTTCTTTAAGAACGGCGCCGCCACATGCTTGAGGTTATCCATTTCTTCTTTCATAAAAGCCGGCATTTGATGGAAACGTTCCATATCCATAATCAATCCCTCCCGATTTGGTTAAAGAGGCGTTGTTTCGCTGATTAAATCACGCTTTTTATATGTATATCGTAACTTAGATCCAACATGTTTTACAGTTTTTTGCCTTTCCCCTTTTTATTAGGAACTTTCCGTCCCCCGCCCCGTATAACATGAGATAGTTGCTTGAAAGGGGAGTAACTGTTATAAATGGAATGTATAAAAACAAATCCGTCTTGTGAGGTTCAATATGGATATTATTAAAAATATCAGCATCACATCGATATTTCTCGGCTTTATATTAGTTTTAAACACGCTATTGGCAATCGTTGTGATCTTTAGGGAACGCCGGGATGCAAGCTCCTCCTGGGCCTGGCTCTTGGTACTCTTCTTTATTCCCGTTCTTGGCTTTATCCTCTATTTGCTCTTCGGCCACAATTTGAGCAGGAATCACCTTTTTCAATGGGAAGACCGAAAGAGGATCGGGATGGAAAAAATATTGGAACAGCAGCTGACCAAGCTGAAAAACCGCGAGTTTGAATTTCGCAATAAAGCGACGGCGGACAGCAAAGACTTGATTTATATGCACATTCTGAATAACCACGCCGTTTTCACGGAAGACAATGCGGTCGAGCTGTTAACGGACGGACGCCAGAAATTCGACAGACTGCTTCGCGACATTGAAAACGCCAAAGACCATATACATCTTCAATATTATATTTATAAAGGCGATGAGATCGGAAAAAAGCTGCGGGACGCGCTGATCAAAAAAGCAAAAGAAGGCGTTGAAGTCCGCGTTTTGTATGATGAATTGGGATCAAGAAGCCTCAGGAAAAGCTTTTTCAAAGAGCTGAAAAAGGCGGGAGGATTTGTCGAAGTTTTTTTCCCGTCGCGTTTTAAATTTATCAATTTGCGCATGAATTACCGCAACCACCGCAAGCTCGTCATCATCGACGGCGTCATCGGCTATGTCGGAGGATTTAATGTCGGGGACGAATACCTCGGTCTAAATCCGGCTTTTGGCTATTGGCGGGACACGCATCTCAGAATCAAAGGAACGGCAGTCCATTCGATTCAAACGCGTTTTATCCTGGATTGGAATCAGGCCTCTCACCATCACGATATTACATATATGCCAAACCACTTTCCTGACATCGATTCCAACGGAAACATCGGCATGCAAATCGTCACCAGCGGCCCCGATTCAGAATGGGAGCAGATTAAAAACGGCTATATTAAAATGATATCAACGGCAAAGCGGTCGATTCTTATACAGACGCCTTATTTTATTCCGGACGCAAGCCTGCTCGATGCCCTCAGAATTGCTTGTCTGTCCGGCGTTGACGTGAGAATCATGATTCCTAACAAACCCGACCATCCTTTTGTGTACTGGGCTACCTATTCTTACATCGGCGAACTTTTAAAAGCCGGCGCTTCCGTATTTATTTACGACAACGGATTTATCCATGCGAAAACAATTGTTGTAGATGAAGAAATTTCATCGGTCGGCACGGCAAATATTGATATGCGCAGCTTCAAGCTCAATTTTGAAGTGAATGCTTTTTTATACGATGAGGAAATTTCGAGAAGCCTTGTCCTATCATTTGAAAAAGATCTGCAAGTCTCAAGGGAGCTGACCTATGAGGAATATTTAAACAGAAGCAAATCGATCCGCTTCAAAGAAGCCATTTCGATCCTGCTTTCGCCGATTTTATAGCGCGTCATTCATGCGGTAAAAAAATCCTCCCGGAAACGGGAGGATTTTTGTTTTACTTACCGGAAGCCGCCGCACCTTTGGAAACTGAAGCATGCTTGTCCATTTGACGTTCAGTGTCAGCGTCCTTGAGCTTGAGTGCGATGAAAAATGCTGCCATGAGGAAGCCGGCTGCACCGAGCAAAGCGGTCCGGTAAGCTGATAAATCGGGCTCTATCCCTGCGCCAGGCTGACTGAGCACGGCAAGGACGCACGACATGACGGTAACTCCAAAAGCAGATCCGAGCCGGTTTTGCACATTAAACAGCGTCGTTGCCCGGCCCATTGATGAGGATGAAATGTTGGCAAAACAAACAACCTGCGCCGCGCCAACCGCATGCCCCAGGAAAAAGCCCGCCGAAAACAGCAGCAGCCTGAGAAGCCACAGATTTGACCCGTATCCGGTCAGGCTCAGCAGCCCAAACAATACAGCGGCGCCTAAAAGCGCAACGGAAATGACCCGCCTCGGCCCGAGCTTATCTAACGACCTCGGCATCAGCTGGGAGGCCAGCATCAAGCCTAATGCTTCGGGAAACGTGATCAAAGCGGTATCAGTCGCAGAATAGCCGAGTGCTTCCTGGCACAACAGCGGAAATATATAGAGCATGCCAAGGAGTCCGCCTGCTGTCAAAAGCGAAATGACGCTCATCATTCCAAAAACCCGGTCCTTCAATAAGCGCAGTTCAATCAGCGGATGCTCAGCCCTCAGCTCGACAAAAACGAGAATGGCGAGGAGAATCACTCCCCCGGTTCCTGAAACAAGCACATTCGGAGAGCCGAAGCCCTGCACAGGCCCCTGGCTGAGTGCAAAAACTGCCAACGCCATTCCCGGCCCAGCCAAAAGAAATCCTAGCCAATCAAATCTCCCCGCTTTCGGCTCCATATGTTCATGAAGATATAACAGGCCAAACAGCAGAATGATCATACCGATCGGAATATTAATGTAAAAAATCCAGCGCCATGACAGCTGATCCGTCAGAAACCCGCTGATGATCGGCCCAACCGCAGGCGCGACCGCAATCGGAAGGACGAGAACTCTCGAAATTTTAGCCCGTTCGTGCGGAGGAAACGTCCTGAACAAGATTGCCATTCCCACTGGTGTGATCAATCCGCCGCCGGCTCCCTGGATCACGCGAAATACGTTTAATGCCGCCAGATTGTCAGCAATTCCGCATAATGCGGATGCAGCCGTAAATATGGAAAGCGCGGCAAGGAAAACACGCTTTGTCCCAAAGCGGTCTCCAAACCAGCCGGCTGCGGGAAGAAAGACCGCCAAGCTGACTAAGTATCCGATGTTAATTGTGCCTGCAGCAGACGGCAAAGTTTGAAATTCGTTCATGATGGCGGGCAATGCCATGTTAATGACACTCGCATCCATTGCAGCCATAAACATGGCCGTTACATATACAATGCTGACAACCGTCCTTTGATTGAACGGCCTTCTCTTCATTGCTGACCGCCGTGAATTTCTGCAGCCGGCTTCAAGCTGTTCGGCGAGAGATCGGTCCAATTCGAGCTGATATAGTCGATGCAGGCGCTGCGGCTCGTTTCCCCGCAGACAATCTCCCACCCTGCCGGAATATGAACAAAGGCGGGCCAGAGTGAATACTGGCCTTCCTCATTCATTAAAACAACATATGTGCCCTGTTCATTTTCAAAAGGATTTGTCATCGTTATCTCTCCCTACTTGTCCGTATCTTTTTCAAGCCGTCCAGTTTTTCCGCAACATGACGTCCGATTTCGGCCAGCGGCTCCGGCTGGCACAAATCTTTATGCCGGCAATCCATATCATGAATATCAATGTTTCCGTTCAGATAAGGAAGCCATGACTCCGGATCGATCGGATCAAACCATTCCGGTATCACGGTAGATTTGAAGAACAGGATATCACCATGAAAGACGCGGGGCTTATATTCGCTTAAAATCCGGACGGAATTCACATAAGTCTCCTTTAAATTCAAGATCGCAGCCTCATCCAGGCTGGCAAGCGCACTGCCGTCTCGGCGCAGTATATCGATCGCACTGGAAAGTTTCAGCGGTTCCCCGTTAAGGCTGTCCGGATCGTATCCTCCCAATGCCAAGAGTGCAATCAATGCTTCCTGCTCATCAGGTGCATCTTTAATTGGAAGGAAGTGATTCGGGTATGCATCAAGCATGACAAGAAGCGAAATGTCTTCCCCTTGTTCCTGCAGCTGAGTTGCGATCGCATGTACAACATTGCCTCCGAGAGACCAGCCGAGAAGACGATAAGGCCCTGTTGGCTGAATCGTACGAATGTGCCTGATATAATCCGCGGCCATGTCGTCGAGCGTATCAGGAAGCTCTTCCTGCCTTGCGATCCCGCGAGCTTGAAGGCCGTATATCGGATATTCCTTCCCGAGTGCCGTCATTAAACCGGCATAACACCAGCTGAGGCCCCCGGCCGGGTGCACACAAAACAGGGGATCCTGACTGCCTCCGGTTCTCAGCGGAAGCAGTACATCCAGCGCACTTTGCCCGCCGCCGGATTCAAGCCGTTCATCGAGTCCGCTGACAGTAGGTGCTTCAAGCAGGTCGCCGATGCCGAGCTCGACGCCGAGCGCTTCACGAATGCGGCTCATCAGCTGTACGGCGAGCAGAGAATGACCGCCAAGTTCGAAGAATCCGTCATCAATACCAATCCGCGGCACATTGAGGATTTCTGAAAAAAGATCACATAAGATTTCTTCCTGCGGTGTTCTTGGCCCCCGTCCTTTAACAGCCGCGGCAAAATCAGGCTCAGGCAGCGCTTTTCGATCAAGTTTGCCATTTGGAGTCAATGGCAGGTCTGCAATTTTTACAAATGCAGAAGGCACCATGTACTCCGGCAGAGTGCCTGCGGCAAACCGGCGCAGCTCAGCCGGATCAGTTTCTTCTTCAGACGTCGGGACAACATAGGCGATCAGGCGCTTGTCCCCGGGCTGGTCTTCCCTTACAACTACAGCAGCTTGATTCACCTTGTGATGGCGGACAAGCACCGCTTCTATCTCGCCGAGTTCGATTCTAAAGCCGCGGATCTTGATCTGCTGATCGGCCCTGCCCATATAATCAAGAGAGCCGTCTTGGCGCCTGCGGGCAAGATCGCCGGTTCGGTACATCCGGGTTCCGGGCGGACCAAACGGATCAGCGACAAAACGGTCTGCCGTCAAATCGGGTCTGCCCAAGTAACCCCGTGCGAGGCCGCCCCCCGACACATACATCTCTCCGGTGACGCCCGGGGGTACCGGTTCAAGGTATTCATCAAGCACATATACACCTAAATCGGGAATCCCTTGACCGATCAGGCTGTTCGCTTGAAGTGCTGCAGTCTGCTGATCGAGGGAAATATAGCTGACATGTACCGTCGTTTCTGTAATTCCGTACATATTAATCAGCCGCGGGAAATGCTCCGGATGGCGTTCATACCAATCTTCAAGCCTCTTCAGTTCGAGCGCTTCCCCTCCAAAAATGATAAAGCGCAAGGAAAGGCACTTTCCTGTCTCAGCATTGTCCCGGTCAGCCTGCATCAATTGATAAAATGCGGAAGGGGTCTGATTGAGCACAGTCACTCCCTCGCGTACGAGAAGATTGAGAAAGTCGGCCGGCGAGCGGCTGATTGTATGAGGCACCACGACAAGCCGTCCCCCATTGAGCAGCGCTCCCCAAATTTCCCATACCGAAAAGTCAAATGCGTAAGAATGAAACATCGTCCAAACATCGTCAGAGCCAAAATGAAACCATTGGTCAGTCGCTCCGAACAGCCGCACGACATTTTGATGTGGAACGATCACTCCTTTCGGCTTGCCGGTCGAACCGGATGTGTAAATGACATACGCCGGGTGAAGAGGCAGCAAAGGCTTCGTACGGTCGGCATCAACCGGATTCGCAGAAGCGCATCCGTTCAGTTCCTCTTGTATGCAAGGGTCATCAAGGACAATCCGTGCAACAGATGCGGGAACAGAAAGGCATGATTCGACCGCTGAACTCGTAACGATGCAGGCAGGATGTGCATCATTCAACATAAACGCTATCCTTTCTGCCGGGTAGTCCGGATCCAGAGGCACATATGCCGCGCCAGCTTTCAGCACTGCAAGCAGTCCGACAACCATATCCAAAGATCTTGGCAGCGCCAGGGCAGCAAATTGTTCAGGACCGACCCCTTTGGCGATCAGGAGATGGGCAAGCCGGTTAGCGCGTCTATTGAGCTCGCCGTATGTGAGCGAGTCATTTTCATATATAACCGCAACGGCTTCCGGGTCCTTCGCAGCCTGCTTTTCAAATAAAACAGGCAAAGATGAACAAGGTATGTTGTTGGACGATTTGCTCCAGTCAGCCAGCATGTTTTCACGTTCGGCCGGAAGGAGAATATCAAGTCTTCCGATCGGCTGATCAGGGTCGGATACTGCTGAATCCAGCAGTCTGACAAGCCGTTCGGCCAATGTTTGAACCGTATTTCGCTCAAATAAATCTGTGCTGTATTCCACAAATCCGCCGATACCTGCGGGTGTTCCATCCGCTTTTCGATGTTCCCGAAGCTCAATCGTCAAATCAAACTTGGCTGCGCCGACACTGCGAATGTCAATGTCTGATTTAAGGCCGGAAAGTTCAAGCTCAGGTTCAGGCGTATTTTGATAGGCGAGCATTATTTGGAACAGCGGATGTCTCGCTCTTGACCTGGCAGGATTGAGCACTTCAACAAGGCGCTCGAACGGAAGGTCCTGATGCTCATATGCTGCAAGATTTACTTTTCTAACTCTGTTCAGAAGTTCCCGAAAACTTGGATTACCCGATGTATCTGTTCGGAGCACAAGCGTATTAACGAACAATCCGACAATTCCGCCTAAAGCATCATCGTTTCTTCCCGCTATCGGGCTCCCGAGCGGAATGTCGTGGCCTGCTCCGAGCCGTGTCAGCAGTGAGGCAAGGGCCGACTGCAAAATCATGAACATGCTGACTCCGGTGCTGCGGGACAAACCGAGCAAACGGCCGTGTAGCTGTTCGTCAATGCTGAGATCAATCGTACCGCCTCTGTAGCTTGATTCCGACGGACGCGGGTGATCAGTCGGAAGCTCCAGCTGATCAGGCAGATGTTCCAATGCCTTTGACCAATACCCGAGCTGCTTGGCAATCAGACTGTCCGGATTGCTCTCATGTCCAAGCAGATGTTCCTGCCATACGGCATAGTCGGCATATTGTATAGAAAGCGGCTCCCAAGCAGGTGCCTCACCATTCAGACGCGCATTGTAGGCGGTTTCCAAATCGCGGGTCAGCGGCGTTAAAGACCAGCCGTCGCCAATCATATGGTGCAAAAGCAGAAGAAGAACAAATTTGTCCGGTCCGAGTACGAATAGCTGGGCGCGAAACGGAGGTTCCTTTTCTAAATGAAAACGGTGCCGAACAGCCTCAGCCAGGACTTTTTCCAAATCATGTTCGCTGACATGGGATACAGCGAGTTCGGGACGCGCTTGATCCGCTTCCAATATCAGCTGGTGTGTTGTCCCCTGCTGATACGGAAAAATTGTTCGAAGCGGCTCATGTCTTGCTGCCACATCGCTCAGAGCGGCTGTCAGCGCCTCTTGGTCCAAACGTCCGGTTAAATGAACGACAACCGGAATATTATAGGTCGGGCTCGGTCCTTCCAAACAGTGCAAAAACCATAGGCGCCGCTGCGCGAAGGACAGCGGAATTTCTTCCCGGCGCTCTCTTTTACGCAATGCCGGACGGGCGCTCTGCGCCTGATCAAGCTGTTTGGCAAGCCCGGCGGCTGTGGGCTCATCGAATAAACGGCCGATTCCGAGTTCGACGCCAAGCGTTTCCCGAATCCGGCCGACAAGCCTGCCTGCCAGAAGCGAATGTCCGCCGAGATCAAAAAAGCTGTCATCAATACTGACTCGCGGCACCCCCAGCACTTCAGCGAATAAATCACACAATATTTCCTCTTGAGGTGTCCTTGGCTCACGTCCCCCCGTATGCATACTCAATGCCGGAGCCGGCAGGGATTTGCGGTCAAGCTTTCCGTTCGGCGTAAGCGGCAGTTCATCAAGAATGACAAATGCAGACGGAATCATATAGTCGGGCAGTGTTTCACCAACGTAGCCGCGAAGCTCGACAGGATGAAGGCTTTCTCCCGAAGCGGGAACGACATACGCAAATATACGCGGATCACCGGGCTGGTCTTCACGAACAATAGCAGCAGCTTGTTTAACAACCGGATGATTTGCAAGCACCGCTTCTATTTCTCCCATCTCAATGCGGAATCCGCGAATTTTGACTTGATGGTCCGCACGGCCGATATAATCAAGCGACCCGTCTTCGCGCCAGCGCACGAGGTCGCCCGTCCGGTACATCCTCGATCCAGGCGGCCCGTATGGATTCGCAATAAAGCGTTCAGCCGTGAGAGCATGACGGTTCAAGTAGCCGCGCGCCACTCCTGTTCCTGCCACATAAAGTTCTCCAGCCGCTCCCGGAGGCACGGGCTGCAATCCGGCGTCTAGAACATACAGCTGCGTATTCCAAATCGCACGGCCGATCCCCGGAGATTTCGTGCAGTTGCCTCCCAGCGCGGCGGCTGTAGACCAAATCGTTGTTTCCGTCGGTCCATAAAGGTTCGTTAATGTGCATCCAAGCTGCTGCAATTGCCGGGCCAAGCTGGCTTGCAGAGCTTCCCCTCCGACAAGCGCACGAAGACCTTTAAGCTTCTCCGGAGCGCTCGAGGCCAATGCATACCAAAGGGTCGGTGTGGCCTGCATCATTGTGATTCCGTATGTTTCAATCATTTTAGCCAATGCGGAGGGGTCTTGTACCGTCTCCTTCTCGGCAAGAACGACTGCCGACCCGCTGATCAGTGGCAAATAAATTTCGAGTGCTGAGATGTCGAATGCAATCGTTGTGACGGCCAGCAGCCGGTCGTCTTGATTAAGCGGGAACATATCCTGCATTGAAAGCAAAAAATTGAATAAGCTTTCAGCTTGTACAACTACGCCTTTAGGTCTGCCGGTTGATCCGGATGTATAAATCATATATGCCGGCTGAGCGCCGGAATGCTGTCTGCCGGGATTTCCTTCAGAACATCCGGAGATTTTTTCCATAACAGTTTGTTCATCAAGGATGAACTTCGGCGTTTGCGAACTGATCATGTCTTGTGCTTTTTTGCTGGTGATGACAAACAGCGGCTGTGCATCATTGAGCATATACTCGATCCTGTCAGCCGGATAATCGGGATCTATAGGTAAATAAGCCGCTCCAGCCTTGAGAACGGCGAGCATGCTGACAATCATTTCCGCTGAGCGCGGCAGGGCCAAAGCAACGAATGTCTCGGGTTTCGCCCCCTTATTGATCAGCAGATGAGCCAGTTGATTTGCCCTTTTATTTAATTCGGAATAGGTGAGAACCTCATCATAGGAAACGACTGCCGGAGATTCAGGGTACTCCTTCGCCATCATTTCAAATCGTTGCGTAAGACTCTCATTTGGAAGACCGCGGTCTGTTTGATTCCATTCGATCAAAATTTGAGCGCGTTCTTCCGGGAGAAGAATATCCAACGTCCCCACCGGCTGAGTTCGCTCGCAATCGGCAATCGTTTTCAGAAGAGTAAGAAAACGATGAATATGATGTTCAAGTTCATCCGCATGATAAACAGCGGGGTTTGCATCCATGTTTATTTTCAACCCGCCTCCGTCCGGGCGGCCGTAAATGTTGATTGACAGATCGTCCACAGGTCCTGTGGCAAGATTATGCACGATGCCTTGACAGCCGGCAAAATTCAAGCGTTGCTCAAAAGGCATCAAATTAAGCTGCGGACCGAACAGCCGCTGATTTTCGCCAAGCAGCTTGAGTTCCCGGCGCAGTTCTTCGTGGCGGTAATGCTGATGGCGCCTCAGCTTCATCATCTCTGCTGAGATTTGCTTGACCAGCTCTCCTACGCTCATGTCCGGCTGCATGCCAATCCGAAGCGGAAGGAGATTCATGACCATACCCGGAATATGGAGAGCGGCTGACCCAAGGCGGCACATCATCGGCATCCCGAGAACGACGTCATTTGCCCCCGTCAGCCGATGAACATATATTGCAGCTGCTGCCATCACGGTTTCGTGCCAAGTTGCCCCCATTCTGCTTGCGGCAGACAGAAGACGCTCAGCATGTTCACTCGGCAGATAGTCAGACCTGCGAAGAAAGCTTGAAGAGGTGCGCGGCGCCCTTTCGGCAAGACTGACTACCTCCGGTTCATCGCTGAATCGCTCAAGCCAAAATTGCCGATCTTCCTGATACTTCTCTGATGCGCGGTAAGCCGTTTCCTCCGCGAGAATCAAATCGAGGGAGCCAAAGGCTCCGCTCTGATCGATCGATTTGTTCTGCATCAATGCGGTATATATTTTTGACAGCCGCTCGGCGATCAATGTAAAGCTGAACCCGTCCGTTGCGATATGGTGAGTTCGCTGATACCAGAAGTAATGATCCGGCGCCGTTTTGAAAAGCGCTTCTGTAAAAAGCGGACCGCGAGTCAGATCAACCGGACGGGCAAGGTCATCCTTCATCCAGCTTTTCGCCGCCTGTTCCGGATCGGTTTCTGAGCTGACATCAACATAATGAATCGGAAAATCTGCCGACGGAACGATCACTTGCCACGGTCCGTCTTGATCTTCTCCAAATCTGGCATGGAATGATTCAGCTTCTTTCATGACATGGCGCAGCGCTTTCTCGAAAAGCTCCTGATCAAGCGGGCCTTTAATTTCAACGTATTCAGCTGTATTGTAGATCGGATTTTCCGGATCAAGCTGCTGAGCAAACCAAATGCCGGCTTGCGCTCCTGATAATGGCTTTCGGTTATGTTGACATTCAGGCATTAAGGCGACCTCCTTCATTGATAGTCTGCATTCGGCAATGGTGCTTCTTTAGAGGAGGACAACAGTCTCCACCAGTTTTCAATCGAAGGGTCCTCCGCAAGCTCCACAAATGACACCTCCCGCCCCGCTCGGCGC
Source organism: Bacillus sp. BS3(2021) (assembly GCF_021043345.1). Classification (NCBI taxonomy): domain Bacteria; kingdom Bacillati; phylum Bacillota; class Bacilli; order Caryophanales; family Bacillaceae; genus Bacillus; species Bacillus sp. BS3(2021). The sequence continues at coordinate 484,339 of NZ_JAJNDM010000001.1, read as the reverse complement.
CAGCGCTCCGCGAGACTCATGATTCTCACGGAATCAAGTCCCCTGTAAATCAAATTTTCGCTGTCGCTTATCTTTTCAGGCGATTCAAGAAGAAGCGATGCGACCTGTTCGCGAATGATCTGTTTTGTCAGTGCATGAGAGCTTTCTTTTGCGTGTTCATGGCTTGCGTCATCTTTCAGCTGGCTCAAAAGCTGTTCCGCAGTGATTGTGACGCTGCAGCGGTCAGCTGCGTATGTGATGGCCATTTCATGATGCTTTAATGAGAAATCCGCCACCGCATCGGCGACAAAAAACGTTTCAATATCTTGCATAAACGCATCACATGCCGTCATCAGGCAGCCGATATGGGCATAGATGCCGGTGATGATGAGCTGATCCCGACCTTGCTCCTCCAGCACACCTAAAAGGTTGGTTTTTCTGAACGCATTGTACCTCCACTTGGTCAGAACGATGTCGCCTTCATTCGGTTTCAGCTCATCTACGATCTTCTGCTCATCGGAATCAGGACCGATTCCAGGTCCCCAAAAATCTTGGAGAAGCCCCCGTTCTTCCGGTGTCTGAGCGCCTGGCTGAGCCGTGAAAATAACCGGAATGCCAAGCTCGGCACATCGCTTCCGAAGCTTCTTAATATTAGCCAGCAGATCTGTTACCGGAGACTCGCCGCAACGGTAAGCGTTGAGAAAATATTGCTGCATATCATGGATGAGAAGTGCAGCACGCTTCGGATGAGGAGTCCATGACACCTTGTTTTTCGGCATATTTGATGCTTCTGGCATTTGGTACGGTAAGATGGCAGGAATGGCCATCAAATCACATCCTCTCATTTTTTTATCACGTGATATTCTTAGCTGCAGACATTTTTTCAGCAATCGCTGTACGCAGTTCTTTTTTGCTGACTTTTCCTACGCCTGTCTGCGGGAATGCTTCAACCATTTCCACCCGGTCGGGTATTTTGTAGGCTGCAAGGCCCCTTTCTCTCAAAAACGATTGCAATTCAGCCTGAGCAGGTGCAGCGCCGCGTGGAATAACATACGCACACGTTCTTTCACCGAGAAATTGATCCGGCATCGAGACAACCGCCGCATCGAGTACGGCGGGATGTGCGAGCAGGTGGTTTTCCACTTCTTCCGCGGCAACCTTCTCCCCGCCTCTGTTGATCTGGTCTTTGGCTCGTCCTTCAACAATCAAATAGCCTGATGAATTGACTTTGACCAAGTCGCCCGTACGGTAAAACCCGTCTTCTGTGAACGCTTTGGCATTATGTTCCTCAGCTTTGTAATAGCCGCGGATCGTATAAGGACCTCTTGTCAGAAGCTCCCCGGTCTGTCCGGGTCCAAGTTCGCGTCCTTCTTTATCCACAATTTTAATTTCGTCAAACGGAGACATCGGTCTGCCTTGTGTGTGAACGATCGTGTCTTCAGGATCATCAAGTCTGGTATAGTTGACCAGACCTTCCGCCATGCCATAAACCTGCTGCAGTTTGCAGCCAAACACCGATGTGACGCGTCTGGCGGCTTCGGCACTGAATTTCGCTCCGCCGACTTGAAGGACCTGGAGACTTGACAAGTCGTCCCGGCGCGCCGGAGCAGCGTCAAGCCAGATTAGCGCAAGCGGCGGTACGAGACCTGTGATCGTTACCCTCTCCTTTTCGATCAGAGGAAAGGTTTCATCCGGGCTGCCTCCTGACGCAAGAACGACTCGGCCTCCCGCATAGAGTGTACCGAGCACTCCCGGCGAACTGAGCGGATAATTGTGAGCGATTGGAAGAGCGGCAAGATACACGCTGTTGTGATCAAGCCTGCAAATCTCTGCGCTGACCCTCAAGCTGTATATATAATCATCATGCGTCCTCGGGATCAGCTTAGAAAGACCTGTGCTTCCCCCTGACAACTGAAGAAAAGCGACATCTTCTGAATGGACGTTCTGCGGAGGTGCAGGCTGATCATAAAGGCCCGACAGCGCTTCAAACTCCTCCGATTCGCCGGCGACAATGACCTGACGAAGCCCCCGCAGCTTTCCCTTTACCTGTCTCGCCAGCTTGCGGTAGTCAAACCTTGCGTGATGATCGGGAATCACATAAGCAGCAGCTTCAGAAAACTCGCAAAAATACGTGATCTCGCTATGTCTGTGCGATGGAAGCGCAAAGACAGGCAGAGCTCCGATTCGGAAGAGTGCAAAGCAAACTTCAAAAAACTCGATGACATTCGGTAGCTGGACAACGACGCGGTCATTTTTTTTGATCCCAAGCTTTAAAAGACCGCCGGCCAAAGAGTCGGCTCTCTTGTCTAACTCTTGATAGCTTAAATGGGTATCTCCGTATGTAAGGGCAATGCGGCTGCCATGTTTTTCGGCCCGTTCCCTCAGCATTCCCCCAAATGTTTCGCCTCGCCAGCATCCCTCCTTCCGATATTTATCCGCAAACTCCTTCGGCCATGTTGGGCACCCTTTCAACATCCTTTATCCCTCCGTTATTCACTGTTCATTCCCATCGCAAGAAGCATCGTCCGAAACTTTGCAGACGTTTCGGCAAGTTCTTCTTCAGGCTTCGATCCGGCGACAATTCCGGCGCCTGCGTACAGCCGCAGCGCGTGTTCCTCCGCCTCAGCACAGCGAATCGTTACGACCCATTCACCGTCACCGTCCGCGTCACACCAGCCGACCATACCTGTGAAAAATCCGCGGTCAAACGGCTCAATCTGTTTAATCGCTTCTTTCGCCGCATTCGTCGGCGTGCCGCAAACAGCGGGCGTCGGATGTAGAGCGGCGGCGAGCTCTAATGATGATACAGAAAGATCTGTAAGCTCTCCCTTCAATTCAGTTGAAAGATGCCACATCGTCGGCGTGCTGATCAGCGATGGTTCCGGCACCTCCAGCTTTCGGCAAAACGGCTTGAGCGCGGAAGCAACCGCTTCGACTACGACCGCATGTTCGTGACGGTCTTTAGGAGAAGCAAGCAGTTCAGCCGCCCTTCTTCGATCTTCTTCAGGATCATCACTTCGAGGTCTTGAACCTGCTAAAGGATTTGCCGTAACGCGGAACCCGGACCGTGATACAAGCAGCTCAGGACTTGCGCCTATCAAAGTGGTACGAGGTGCTTCCGGCGACTGCCCGGTTAAGTCAACGGCAAAGTTGTACCCGCTTGTATTGCGGCGGGCAAGATTTCGCAGCAATTGACCGATATCGACTTTGATCGGCGAGGTCAGCTGCAATGACCGGGAAAGGACGATCTTACTGTATTCTCCTGCTGCTATACCTGCCAACCCTCGTCTGACCCCGGTCATATACGCTTCCGGGCTTGGAATCTGCTCGATATCATAGGGGTACAGGGCAGGTTCAGGCTCCTCTTTACCGTCTTCTTCACATGTCAGCGGCCCCGCCTGCCACGCTTCGACCGGCACGGTTAACTGCGCCGGCTTTGCATCGTCAAACGGTACAGCTCCGACCACCATCGGATTTTTCTGCCCGTTCTCCCTCGCTTTTTTCAGAACTTCCGCAGCCCGCTGAGCAAGGCTTTGCTCTTCCGTTTGAGAAACAGAAGCCAAAACACCTTCCGCCAGAATGGTCCGCTCAGGGGAAGAGAAAAAGAATGAAGCTCCGGCCTGATATTCCTTCAACAGCTGATCGGCAAGCGCTTCTGACACGACATGACGTTCTATCATCATTAAAACCTCCTTTAGATTGAATCAGGCTCCAAGCGTTGCTCCGCCATCGACGCGCAAATCGTGCATCGTAATATGACGAGCCCCGTCAGACAGCAAAAATACTACAGCATCTGCAATATCAGCTGGCGAAGCCAATTTTCCGAGCGGGATTCCCGTTTTGAATGTTTCAAGTGATCCTTCAATTACGCCTTGCGCAGCTTCCTCACCTTGCCATAGCGACCGCTGCATCGGCGTATCGGTTGATCCGGGCGATACGATATTGCAGCGGATATTGTACTCGGCAAGTTCAAGGCCGAGACATTTCGTAAACATTAAAGCGGCCGCCTTAGAGGCCGCATAGGCGGCCATATGCATACGCGGCACTGCCGCCGCATTTGATCCGACAGTCACGATCGCTCCAGTTCTGCGCGGAATCATCCGGCGGGCGACGGCACGCGATACGTTAAAAACCCCGGTAGAGTTGACGCTGAACGTCTTCTCCCAATCTTCATCACTCAATGAATGGATCAGACCCGTTCTGAGCACGCCGGCTACATTGACAAGCATGTCTATCGGACCGATCTCTCGTTCAACATGGGCCACAAGCTGATCGACGGCGGCACTGTCTCCCACATCCGCGGCAAAACCGGAACCCTGCAGATCTTTTCGTTCAAGTTCGGCTTCAAGTTCAAGCAGCCCTTTTCGATTTCGATCAGCTGCGGCAACAAACACCCCGCGTTCAGCAAGCGACAGAGCCACTTCTTTGCCGATTCCTTGCGAAGCCCCAGTCACCAAAGCAACCTTGCCTTTCACTCTTATCATTTCCTTTCTTAAAAACGGCAGCTCCAAAGTCTCAAAGAGTCACTGCCAGCTAAATCCTTAATTGATAATGATAATCATTATCAATTAAAAATATAATATACCAATAAATGCAAACGGTCAAATCGTTTTCGATTGTTTATCCGTATCATGCTCATGGTATATTATCTGTTATCCATTCTTATCTTTTCTTAAAGCTCGGGGCGCCGGAAGCGCCCCGCTGTCAAACAGGCTTGAAGGCAAACTGGAGCGCTCTGCTGATTAACACAGGCAGAACCGATATATGACCTTCCCCTTTAAATTCATGGTACTCCGCACGAATCCCCTGCTTTTCCAAGGCGGCCAAGCGGGCGGCCAGCCTTTTTGCATTGTCGTTCATCCCGCTTTTATGCGTCTTTTCAAGCTCTCCCGCCCCGAGCAATACCTTTACATCGCCATCCGCTTCCTGCAGCTTCGAAATAAAGTCATGCTCTTCATCAAAAAAGGACGGATGCCAATGGATGGACGGACTTCCGGCGATATATGTCTGAAACAGGGCCGGTTTTGTAAACAGGGTCTGCAGAACAAAAAGTCCGCCAAGGGAATGACCGAAAATCGCCTGCCTTTTCACATCAATCGTGAATTCCTGTTCGATCTCCGGCTTTAACTGCTGTTCGATGAAGGACAGAAAAGCTTTCGCCCCGCCCGGCTCCGGCCAGTCTGCTCCATCAGGTCTCCTGGGCAGCTCGGCGCCCGAATCAGGCAGAGTAAAATCGTAATATCGCCCCCGGTCAAAGGGAGCGTCGGTTTCATAGCCGATGCCGACGATAACGGCCGGCACGACGCCGGTTTTATCGGGACGACGCGACTGCATCCGCAATGCCTCCACCATTGTTCCAAACACGGAATTGGCGTCAAGCAGATAAATTACGGGATATCCTGCGGGCGGCGGTTCCACAAATGGTTTCGCAATAAAAATCCGGTATGTGCGGCTCCCATCCGTTGAACGCATGCACCGCTGTTCTGTCCCCGGTATCGCCACCGGAATACATTCAGCAGCATTGACAGACTGCTGAAGTTTTTCTTGAGCCATGTGATTCTCCCTTCCCCTCTTTGATTGAGCTAAAAACAGTCTAATGAACCGTCTTTTTTTGTTTAAACAGTAAAAATAAGAAGTAAGGCACACCGAAAATGGCGAGGATGATACCCGCCGGCACTTCGGACGGCTGGAACAGCAGCTTTCCGGCAAAATCAGCGCACAATACGAGAAACATCCCGATCAATCCGCTTAACAGCAATGAGTGGCGGTGCAGAACGCCGACGAGCCTCCGCGAGATGTGCGGAGCAATCAGGCCGACAAATGCCATGCTTCCAGAGATAGCCACACAGGCGCTGATGATGCCGACACAAGCCGTCAGCAGCACCACTTTTTCAACATTGACGGATACGCCGAGACTCTTCACCGTATCTTCATGAAAGCGAATGGTATCGAGCAGGCCGGATTTTGTCAGCAGGAATGGGATGAGAAGCAGCAGCCACGGCAGTGCCGCTTGAATATACGTCCAATTCGCTGACCAGATGCTCCCGTTTTTCCAAACCATGGCCATTTCGTGGTCATTCGGATTCATCTTCAATGACAGGTACAGCGAAATAGCGCTGAAACCCGAATTGATCGCGATCCCAACGAGAATAATTCTGCCCGAATCCAAGTTGCCGCCATGCCAGGCAAACATAAAAATGAATATCGCCGCCAAAATGCCCCCGATCAAGCCGAAGAATGGCATCCCCATTGCAGCGAGCAGGCTTGTCGTTTCAGTCTGGCCTTGAAAGATCAGCATGTAGCCGACGATTGCTGCACCCGCACCGGCATTAATCCCCAGGATTCCCGGGTCAGCCAGTCCGTTCCTTGTCATCGCCTGGATAACGGAACCGGCAATGCCGAGCCCAAGACCCACGAGTGCTGCCGTCACAATCCTTGGAAGACGCAGCTCAAAAAGAAGAATGGCGTATTGCTCATTCGGATTGATGTGAAGCAATGTTGATAACAGCTCAGCCGGATGTGCGGCAAACGATCCTATTGTTATGCTGAGATAACAGATTGTGAGAATCAGCACAATAAAAACAGCATAGATGACTGCAACTTTTTTAGGCACGCTGCTCCCCTCCTTTTCTTTTGATCAAATAAAGGAAGAAAGGAACGCCGATCACCGAAGTGACGACTTCAATCGGTGTCTCAAACGGATAGTTGAGCAGCCGGCTGAGAAGATCGGCCAGCGTCAAAAAAATGCCGCCGAGAACGCAGGAGCATGGAATCATCCGGCTGTAATCCGCCCCGACGAGAAAACGCGTAATATGCGGTACAATCAGTCCGACAAAAGCAATTTTTCCCGCCATGGCGACGGAGCAGCCTGTCAGAATGACAACCGCTGCCATCGCTGTCCATTTGACGGCCTGCTTTTTCTGACCAAGGCTTTCGGAAATGTCATCTCCCAATGATAAAGCTGTCACTTTTTTGCTGAGAGAGAGCGCCAGAATGATGCCGATCACAAAAAACGGCACAGCATACTTCAGCAGCTCGGGATTCAATTGATGCAGCCTGGCGCTGTACCAGAAGCTGACGTCCTGGGAAATTTGAAAGTAAATCGACATCGCCGCTGACAGACTGCTGAGCAGCATGCTTGTGACCGTTCCGATGATGGCAAGCTGAACCGGCATAAAACCGTTTGGAATCACCGAGGCGAGGCCGAAGACGAGGCCGGCGCCAACGGCTGATCCGATAAACGAATAGCCCATCATCTCCAGGGAGGTCGAACCCGGAATCACCACCATCAGCAGCGTGATCACAAATGCTGATCCGTCGGAAACGCCCATAATCGACGGAGAAGCTAAATAATTTCGGGTGATACCCTGCATAAGCGCACCGGACACCGCCAGCGCCGCTCCGATTAAAAGAGCGCCGGCAGCGCGCGGAAGGCGGGAATGCCAAATGATTTGATGATCTGTGTTGCCCGGATCAAAATGCAGCAGCGCTGAAAAAATCACTTCGGGCTCAAGCTGTTTTGCACCGTAACATACCGACAGAAAAACGGACAGCAGTATGGCAAACGGAGCAGAAATCATAATGATGCGGGTCATTTGCTTTGAATGCATCGTTCAAGAAACCTTTTCTATTTGTTCTGCGCCAATTTCTCAGCTGCAGCCTTTAAAAATTCAACCTTGCTCCATGCCGTGCCGCCCTGCGCAAGCGGATCTACAGCATTGACAAATACATGGTCATTTTTCACTGCAGAAATGCTTTTCCAAATTGGATTATTCTCTAGATCTTTCAGCGCATTCGGCTTGTCTGCATTCTCATCGTCAGAGAATTGAACAAACATATAGTCCGGATTCATTTCGCTCAGTTTTTCTAAAGAAACCAACTCCTGGGCTTTTGCCGCCTTGACTTCTTTTGGAGCTGTGAAGCCGAGCTCGCCGTATAATGTGGAATTAAAGAATACGTCTTCCGGATAGATAAAGACATTGCCTTGTCTAATTCTGACAACGAGCGCTTTTGTATCTTTGGCCGTTTTCTCAAGCTTTGTTTTTGCTTCCTTAAGGTCTGCTTCATAATTCGAAATAATCTGCTTCGCTTTATCTTCTTTGCCTGTCAGTTCAGCCAGCAGATTTAAATTGTCTTTCCAGTTTGAAGAAACGTGGGAAACAGGAATCGTCGTCGCGATGTTATCCAGTTTTTTCACCACTTTTTCCGGAAATTTCGTTGAAGCCAGGATGACATCCGGTTTAAGCTCAAGAATTTTCTCCAGATTCGGTTCTGTTTTTTCACCGACGGCAGCTGCTTTGTCAGTAATGCTCTTGAACAGGTCCGGGAACTTTCCGGAGAAGGAAATGGCACCGGCCGGGTGAACATCCAGAAGCTTGGCATCTTCCATCGATTCCACGCTTCCCGTAATGACGATTTGTTCGGCCGGGGTCTTCACCTTGTATGTATGATCGAGGTACTCGATGCTTTTCTCAGCTGATGCTGAGCTCTTGCCATCGCCGCCCGCCTTTTCTTTGCTGTTCCCGCATCCCGCTGCGCCAAACGCGAGAAGGAGAATAAATAATAAGATTGATAGTTTTCTCATCTGACTGAGACCCCCTGATTTAATTGATAACTATTATCAATTAAAATTATAGGGTTGCCTCTTCGATAACACCATGGATTATATCCGGCAATTAAAATGGATTTTTTCCGGACAGCAGCCGAACCGCCTGGCGAATGATTCGTTCATGGCTGCATGCGGAATATTCCCGCCAAGGATCTGAATTCACCTGATACACCCGGTGATGCCGCACCGCTTTCAAATCCTGCCATGCAGCCGACTGCTGCAGCTCCCGGTAGAATGCCAGCGTCTCGGGCTCTTTAAAAATGAAAATCATGATGATATCCGGCTGATATGCCGCAATCGTTTCGATGGAGACGGACCGGTCAATCGGTTCTTCCAGCGATACAGCAGGTTCAAAGCCAAGGTCGCCGAAAAATACATCTTGAACAGAGCGGTTATGCGCCAGATAAATCTCGTGTTTATGCAGGCGCAAAAACAAAAAACTTCGGCGTCCGCAGATTGGATAAAGCGTTTCTTTTGCGGTTTCGGTGAGACGCTGGTAAGACAGCAGCCATTTCTGAGCCTCCGCTTCTTCATCCAAATGGGATGCGGTCAGCATAAAATGCCTCCTCCATTGTTCCTGTGAAGGCAAAAAGAAGACATCGGCGATCGACTGGAGTTGTTTCCGTTCCTCGTGAGACACGCTGTCCATGCTGATAATGAGCTCAGGGGCAGCCGATGACAATGTCCGCAGGTTTTCTTCCCACGGCTCGTGAAAGCGGTAAGCGCTCAGATGAACCGGAATATCTGCCGCGTAATGTTTATAGTAATACGATGTCCACTTCGGATGCAGAGAAGCTGCGTAAGGAATGAGGTGCAGCGGTATCAGCTGACCGATCGTATTCTGGCCGTAGGCCGCCAGTTTCCTGCGCCTTTTTTTCATATAAACGGTCGGGGATAAGCCCGTATGCTTCTTAAATGTCCTGCTGAAATAAAATTCATCCTGATACCCGATTTGGCTTGAGATTTCCCTCAGCTTGTAGCTTGCTTTTGCCATCAGCTGCTTTGCTTTCGTCATCCGAGTCTCAGTGATAAACTCTGTCACGCTTCGACCGTACAGCTTTTTGAACGTTTCGCTGTAGTGCTTCGCGCTGATTCCGGCCATTTGCGCGAGTTGATCAAGCGTCAGGTGTGCATCTGAATGCTCTTCAATATACTCCTTTGTTTTTCCTATGGCTGATGCGGTGTTTTCGGGATGGGTCAGTTTAGCCGAATAGATATCGTACAAAAGCTGCTGCAGGTCTGCTTGGCATTTCAGCTCCTGGAGTGCTGAAGATGCCGGCCATAAGGCGGAAAGTTCCTGAAGGCGGGAGGCCAGATTTCCGACAGAATGGACATTCATCATCTGAAGGTCGGAAAAAACGTCAGGATCGGTGTCTGCTTCAAGTGTCAGGCGGCGGTCGTCATAGCTGTAGGGCTGCAGCCTGATGAGATACCCGCTGATTTCAGCTGATGAAGCTGTGATTCCGAATGTTTCATAAGGCGGAACAATATACAGCGTTTCTTTTTGGAGCGGACTGCCTGATGCCTGTATATCAATTCTCCCTTCACCCTTCAAGTGAAAGATCAAAACAAAAGAGTCTGCCAGCTGCTGTTCATCCGGAAGATCGCCGGGCTTTCTTATATGATCGACTTGCAAGAGACGATAGAAATAAGAAGATTTCATAGAAAAACCGCCTTTCTTAACACCAGTAATATCACAAAAATAAAAATGCCCCTAAAACAATATGGTAAATTGGTTGCGGGGTTCTGGTCCGGCACAAAATACCAGTTTGCAAGGTGCATTTCACATCACTTATAGCAATATGCTTCTTACGATTTACTATAACACAGTCGCTTTTATTGGGGAATAATGTTGTCAGTGCGGTCATCTGCCCAATGTGCACTTTAAAATATAATAAAAAATCAATACTTATCATTTCAATATCTTTTTGCCTGGTGTATAACTATAGAGAAATTACTATATTTAAAGGGAAGGCGTGACTTCTTATTTTGGAAATGACATCCAGCATGAAAAAATCGCTTGATGCGATTGCAAAATGGGGGAAAATAACCGGCGTTTTTATGATTATCGGCGGAGGCATCTATGCCTTCTTCGGAATTTCTTTGCTTATCATCGGAGCCGCTCCAGGTGTGCTGATGATTTTTTCGGGGATCTACCTTATAAAATCGGCAAACGCCGCTCAGAAAATGAGTGATGACATGCCGCAAGAACCGCATGAAGCCTTGCTTGATAACTATGTGAAGTTTATGAAATGGCAATTTTTCTTCTTACTATCCATTATTGTGATCTTTATTTTATGCATAGTCGTCTTTTTCTTCCTGATCTTTTTAGGTATTCTTACCGATTTACACAGCGGGTATGATCCTTATTATTATGAATGAAAATCAAAAGCCTGTCTCGGGAATTGATCCCGAGACAGGCTTTTATTATTCGGCTTCACCGACAACAGTGAAACGCTCATTGATATGCTCGCCTTTTTCAGCCTCGTCCACCACTGCAATGGAATAGTCTGCATAGCTGATGTAGCTTTCTCCGGCGGCGTTTACGATTAAGTTTTCCTGACCTTTTTGATATGAACCTGTTCGCTTTCCTTCCAGGTCGAAAATTGCCGCCGGGCAGATGAACGAAAAAACATCGGAAAGTTAAACGATTAGTACATAAGAACAAGGATGATGATGAGATCAATCAAAAGCATATATAAAAGTCTGCATGAAGATACAGGCTGAGCTACTTGCTTTGTGCCAGATTGTTGAATAAGGATCGTCTTTAAAGAGGTCATTGTTGTCTTAATATCGAAATAAAGAGTGATGGGAGGTTCGTTTCATGCATATCACAACAGAAAGGTTATTGATACGTGAATTTGAATTTAAAGATTGGCAAGCTGTATATGAGTATACATCAGATATTAATGTGATGAAGTATATACCGGAAGGCGTTTTTACTGAAGAAGATGCAAAGGCATTTGTAAATAAAAACAAAGGGAATAACGCTGAAAAATTCCCTGTCATACTAATGGATGAAGATTTACTTATAGGCCATATTGTTTTTCATAAGTATTTTGGTGAACATACATATGAGATCGGGTGGGTGTTTAATCGTAAATATCAAAATAAAGGGTATGCTTCTGAAGCAGCAGAAGCTATCTTGAAATATGGATTTAAAGAAATGAACTTACATAGGATTATAGCTACGTGTCAACCTGAGAATATTCCATCATACCGAGTGATGGAGAAGATTGGAATGAGAAGAGAAGGCTTCTTTAAAAAATGTATTCCCAAAGACAATGAATGGTGGGATGAATATTATTACGCTATTTTAAAGGAAGAGTGGAATTGAACGATGTTGAATTGGCGATACAACAAAATATCACCGACTACTTAGAACATAGTAGCTAAGCGAAGGTGATATATTAAGCGATATGCTTCCCTACATCAACATCATATGGCTGCAGCAAGCTTTGTAGATATGCAGTTTTAGGTGAGCCCTCCCTTTTCATTCTCATCAGTAAGGATAACCGGCATACGATCATGAATGTCCACCATAGGCCTCATAAGGCTGTGTTGTGATGATTGTGGATGTGTCATCAATAATATTTCCTTATTTGTAACAAAATAAGTTACATGTTGATGATGAAACATCATCTCTTATTTAAAAGAGATGAGTTAAGACGTCTTTAAGAGACTTGCTGGCCAATTCGTTCTCCATCGCCTGCTGAACGCTGTGAAACGTTTGGTCAAGCGTTGTTTGAATTTGTCTTCCAACCGGACAGTTTGGATTCGGCTTGTCATGAATCGCAAACAATTCCTCTTGCGGCTGAACCGCGCGGTAAATATCCAGCAGAGATATATCTTCAGGATCTCTTTTCAGGGTTGCCCCGGCCACTCCCGGCCGCGACGTCAGAATACCGCCTTTTTTGAGCTGGCTGATCATGCGTCTGATCACAACCGGGTTCGTATTGACGCTCCCGGCGATCATTTCCGAAGATTCCCGCGGGTTTGCAGCGATTAAAGACAAAATATGAATGGCCACTGAAAGACGGGTGTTCACCATAAGTTTTCACCACCGATGTAATTATTATAGTTACAGGATAAGTTTTTTGTCAACTATTATCATATCCTTAATAATCGTAAGAATAAATAAAATTTTTTTCAAACCACCTTCATGTCTCACTTTGGAACTTTTTCATAGGATCTTTCGTATTGATTGATGAAAGGAGTGTTTTTCAATGAAAGAGATAGCAGAAGGAAAAGCAGCTTTGGATGTCCGGCTTGAGCCGAATGAAGAGATCAGATCTATTATTCTTTGCGCTTATAACGCGAGACTGTCTGCACGTTACACTCCTTACAGAGGCGTGCTTGCGGCCACTGACAGGCGGCTCATGTTTTATTCTTCTCTGTTTGGCGCCCCTTTTCACCTTGACATCCGCTTTGATACCATCTCCTCGTTCCGCCGCGAAAAAGGGCTGATCACAGGAGGCGATCACCTCGTCGTGATGAACAACGGGGATCGGGAAGCATTTCAATATTTTAGCGGCTGTGATCCTTTGGAAACATTCATCGAATCCGTTCGAAAGCTAAGGAAACTGCCTGAAGACATCATGCATGTCTGAAAAACGCCGGCTTCGGGTTGTGCCCGCAGCCGGCATACTCAATTATTAATCTCGTACTTCTCCCCATATCTCAGCACTTTATAAATTGCCATTCCATCAGAAAGATGATTTTCGGAATATCTCACGGGAATCAGAGCAAAAAATACATAATAGGTTGAAAAATAAACAAACTGGTAGAAAAAAATATTTTCGGGTATGATGTCTTTGATAATCAGCAGATTGACAATAAAAATAGACGCTAAATTAAACAGCGATCCGCCGGCATAAATCATCGCATTCGTAAAACGGTTATCGTATTTCAGATCTCCGTATTTGCAGAAGGAATCCATGAAGTAAACACTTCTGATTTGCACAGGGCCGATTTTCAGCAATTTTTTGCCCATCCCGATTTCAAGCGAAGATTTCCCGCCGAACAACACCGCCATGACGCTGTGGCCCAAGACATGAAGCACCGACACGGCGGGAAAAACGATCAAGAACGACCAGAAGAATTTGACAATATCCTGCAGTCCGAACATTCAATCATCCTTTCTGTTTCAGCCCATGTTTTTTAAAGAATTTCCGCTTTTCCCCCCGTATCAAACCTGTCAATATGCAAATCAAGCCGGCCTCCGAAGCATAAAAAAAACCGCCCATCTTTTCAATGGACGGCTCTCTCCAAGGCGGTCAATTATCCTCCTATATAGGACATTTCAACCTTTTTCCGCGGAGCCGCTTTTGAAAGAGCGCGGTCGAGCGAATATTGGTCATCGCGATTCCGCCAGACGGTGCCGATCGCCTTTACCAGCTCCTGATCGGTCTGCCCGCTTCTGATCAGAGTTCTTAAATCAAACCCGCTCGATGCGAAAAGACATGTGAAAAGCTCGCCTTTCGCCGATAGTCTTGCTCTGTTGCACGTGCTGCAAAAAGCATCGGATACAGAAGAGATAAAACCGATTTCTCCTGAACCGTCCAGATATCCGTACCGTTTGGCGACTTCTCCTTTGTAGTTCGGGTCGATCTGTTCAACCGGCATGTCTTCATTGATGATCCGGATGATATCCGCTTTTGTCACCACTGACTGACGGTTCCATTCATTTGTGTTCCCGACATCCATAAACTCAATAAACCGCAAGATATGGCCTTTTTCTTTAAAATAGCGGGCCATCGGCAAAATATCCTTTTCATTGACCCCTTTTTGGACGACCATGTTGATCTTGACGCCGAGTCCGGCCTCTTTCGCCGCTTCAATTCCGGCCAGCACCTTGCTGACGGAGACGCCTCTGCCGTTGATCGCTTTGAAACGTTCGTCATCCAGGGAATCCAGGCTGACCGTGACCCGTTTCAGCCCCGCTTTTTTCAGCTTGTCAGCGTAAACCGGCAGCAGAACGCCGTTCGTCGTCATCGCAATATCGCGAATCCCTTTGATCTCCGCAAGCTTCCCGACTAATTCCGGCATATCTTTTCTCATCAACGGCTCGCCGCCGGTGAGGCGGATTTTTTCCACCCCGAACTGATGAACAAACAGCTTGGCCAATCGTTCAAGCTCTTCAAAGGACAACAGTTCGCCTTTTGGCAAAAACGGATAATCCTGTCCAAAGATTTCGGCAGGCATGCAATACGTACATCTTAAGTTGCAGCGGTCGGTGACAGAAATTCTTAAATCCCGAAGCGGCCGGCTTTTCTGATCCAAAACTTGTTCACTGTTGTTGTTCACGCCTGTTGCCTCCTTTATGTTAACTGAATTCGCTCGTGATGCGTATATACATTAAATGACCGGTTCCTGGCAAAACCAATCGTCATGATATTCAGCTCCTCTGCCATTTGAATGGCCAGCTCGGTCGGCGCCGACTTGGAAATGACCGCGGAAACCCCGATTTTTGCGGCTTTAAGCAGCACTTCCGAAGAAATTCTGCCGCTGAACACGATCAGCTTGTCGCGCACAGGGACCTGGTGAAGCAGACAATATCCGTACAATTTATCAAGCGCATTATGTCTTCCGATATCAGATCTGACTGCAATCAGCTTGTCAGTGCTGCACAAAGCGGCATTATGAACGCCCCCCGTATGGCGAAAAAGCTTGCTGTTTTTCTGCATGTCGCGCATCAGCGCCAAACAGTTCTCAGGCGTAATGGTCACGCCGTCAATCGCCGTTTTTGCGGTTTTGACGTCCTGCTGGAAATAAAAATGCCGCCCTTTTCCGCAGCAGGAGCCGATCACCCGCTTCGTGTAATCCTTCAGTACCAGCTTTTTTGAGCTGACAAGGTCGACATATGCGAATCCGAGACTTTCATCTATTGTAAACCTTTTAATCTCATTTTTAAATCGGATCACACCTTCAGACGCGAGAAATCCGATCACCAGTTCTTCCAGGCTGTCCGGCGAACAAACAAGCGTGACAAATTCCTCACCGTTCACCATGACAGTCAGGGGGAATTCCGTTGCCATCTGATCTTCTTGCTGTGTCATCTCTCCATTATCATAACGGAAAATTTTTCGGCTTGTTGTGATGTTTTTCCCCATGAATAAACCCCGCCCCTTTGTTTCTTATCATATCTATTACTATACTCGTCTATCATGCCGTTTCACAACCGTCAGGTCAAATTTGGAAGCTTCATCTTGTTGATAGCTTGAAAACATGATATTATTTTTTAAAAGTTCAAAAAATATACACTTTTCAAACAGACTGCCTTTCTTCGCAGCAACCCCGGAAACCGCTTTCAAACAATCGCTCCCCGGCAGCCTTCTGTCTTTATGACAAGCCTTTCTTTTCCACAGGAGGTTCTCGCATGAAAAAAGTGAAAAACAGGTGGCTCATTGCTTTATGTGCTGTAGGTATTCATTTGTCTATCGGGTCTGTATACGCATGGAGCGTCTTTACAAACCCGCTCGCTGAAACCTTCGGCTGGAGCCTCAGCCAGATCAGCCTGACGTTCAGCATCGCTATTTTATTTCTCGGTCTTTCAGCCGCATTTTTGGGGCACTTCGTCGAAAAGCACGGCCCTAAAAAAGCAGGCATGCTCGCCGCTCTTTTCTTCGGAGCTGGCGTGACGTTTTCAGGCTTCGCCGTTCAGATCGGCTCCCTTCCCCTGCTTTATTTGTTTTACGGCGTCTTCGGAGGAATCGGACTCGGCGTCGGCTATATTACGCCCGTATCTTCGCTTGTTAAATGGTTTCCTGACCGCCGCGGCTTGGCTACGGGGCTAGCCATTATGGGATTCGGATTTGCGGCCTTGATTAGCAGCCCGATCATGCAGATGCTGATCTCAGCGGTCGGTATAGCCAATACCTTTTTTATTCTCGGCATTTGCTACTTTCTTGTGATGATGCTGTCTTCGCTTTACCTCGCTCCGCCGGAAGACGGCTGGAAGCCTGAAGGATTTTCAACCGAAAAAAACGGAAAGGCGCAAAGCGCCGATATTTCCCAGCTGACGGCAAATGAAGCCATTAAAACGAAACGCTTTTATTATTTATGGCTGATGCTTTTTATTAATGTTACGTGCGGAATCGCCATCATATCCATCGCTTCGCCGCTGGCGCAGGAAAGTGCGGGCATGTCCGCCGCCGCTGCTGCCGCTCTCGTCGGCGTTTTGGGCGCATTTAACGGCTTAGGGCGGATCGGCTGGGCCTCAGCATCTGATTACATCGGCCGGCCGAATACGTATACCGTCTTTTTCGCTGTACAGCTGATCGCCTTTCCGCTTTTGCCGTTTATTTCTGACAAGGCCGTCTTCTCTGTTTTGATGGCATTGATCTATACGTGCTATGGAGGCGGGTTTGCCGCAATTCCGGCTTATATCGGGGATTTGTTCGGAACAAAGCAGCTCGGTGCAATTCACGGATACATTTTAACGGCATGGGCGGCGGCAGGACTTGCGGGCCCGATGTTCTCTTCTTGGGTGCGTGATGCAACAGGAAGCTACAGCCAGAGCCTGACGGTTTTCGCAGCACTGTTCGCCATCGGCCTGTTCATTTCGATCTTCATTAGAACCGACATTAAACAGTTGCGAAAAAAAGCGGCGGTTCATGTCTCAAACTCGATAAAAGGATGATCTGGCAGTATCCGCTGGAAAGGAGAGAATGGAATGGGAAAAACAAAGCATGAAGGTCCGATGAAGCTGAATAAAAAACCCGCGCCAAAACTGTGGGCGTCTTGGGCGCCGCTGGGACTCGGAAAGGTAAAGCCAAAGCATATCAGAGATACGATGAAAACGGCGTGGGACAATAAAGACAACCTTTCGTACGCCTACAGAATTTTGACGCAAGGCGTGTGCGACGGCTGTGCGCTCGGTGTATCCGGGCTCCGTGATCAGACGCTCACAGGGCCTCATCTATGCACGACGCGGCTGAACGTCCTCCGCTTAAATACGATGCCTGCGATCGAGGACAAATGGCTGTCCGCCGACATTGAACAGCTGAGAAAGCTGGATAGCACCGAGCTGAGAAAGCTCGGACGTATCCCTTATCCGCTGTCGAGAAAAAAAGGAGAACGGTCGTTTTCGAGAATTTCATGGGACGAAGCACTCAGCCGAATCGCGGACAAAATCAAATCGATTGATAAACGACAGCTCGCCTTTTATTTAACGGCCAGGGGTATTACGAATGAGGTATACTATACAGCCGCAAAAGCGGCTCGGTTTATCGGCACAAACAACATTGACAACGCCTCGCGGATCTGCCACTCGCCAAGCAAAACGGCTTTAAAAAGGTCCCTTGGCATCGGCGCCTCAAGCTGCAGCTACCGAGACTGGATCGGGACGGATGTCCTCGTCTTCTGGGGATCTGTCGCCGCCAATAACCAGCCGGTGTCAACAAAATACATGTATGCCGCCAAAAAAGCGGGAACAAAAATCATTATGATCAACCCGTACCTGGAACCTTCGATGGAGAAATACTGGATTCCATCGATAGCTGAGAGCGCCCTTTTCGGCACCAAAATCACTGATGACGTATACCAAGTCAATATCGGCGGCGACATTGCCTTTATGAACGGGGTAATGAAGCACTGGTTTGAAATGGAACGGGAGGCCCCCGGTTCAAGCATTGACCGCGCTTTTATCGAAGCACACACAAACGGATTCAATGAGCTTAAACAGCATATCGAAAAACAAAATTGGAAGACGCTTGAAGAGTCATCCGGCATATCGAAAGATAGAATGAAAGAATTCGCCATCTTGCTGGCCCGGGCGAAAACCGGCGTTTTCATTTGGAGCATGGGACTCACACAGCACCGTTTTGCGACCGACAACATTTCACAGGTGGCAAATCTCGCCCTTTTACAAGGATTCATCGGCAGAAAGCATTGCGGCCTTATGCCGATCAGAGGGCACAGCGGTGTGCAGGGTTCTGGCGAAATGGGTGCCGATCCTTTCGTCCTGCCAGGCGGTGATTTTGACGAAGAAACTACCGCACGGATCGAGAAGATTTGGGGCTTCCGTATACCGACTTGGCAAGGCGATACGATCGGCCAGACAATCGAAAACATGCTGCTGCCGAACGAAAGCGAAAGAAAAGTAAAAGTGTTTTATACGAGCGGAGGCAACTTTTTGGAAACGATGCCGAACCCCGATTTTATCAAAAAAGCATTACAGGAAGTTGAGATGAGAGTCCATCAGGACATCATCTTCAATACTTCCACCCTTGTCGATGCCAAAGAAGAAGTTATCATTCTCCCCGCAATGACAAGATATGAACAGCCTGGCGGAGGAACCTCGACCAGTACGGAACGGATGGTCTATTTCAGCCCTGAAATTAAAGGACCGCGCATCGGAGAAGCCCGTTCTGAATGGGAAATTTATATGGATCTTGCCAAACGGGTTCGGCCCGCAGACAAAGAACTGATCCATTTTGACGACGCTGCAGAAATCCGTGAAGAAATCGCTGCTGCCAACCGGAATTATGACGGGATTCAGCATTTAAAAAAACGCGGAGATGTCTTTCAATGGGGCGGCGCCTGGCTTTGTGAAGGCGGGATGTGTCCGACGGCAGACGGTAAGGGTAACCTGATCCCCGTCGATCTTCCTGAAAACAGACAAACTGAAGGACGCTTTCTCGTGACGACAAGGAGGGGAAAACAGTTCAACTCGATGATTTATAGTGAAAAAGATCCTTTCAACGCGGCAGATCGCCGGGATGTCATGATCAATCCAAAAGATGCCAAGGAGCTTTATATTCAAGATGGAGAAGCGATCGTTCTATTCAACCGCTACGGAACTTTCCAAGGCCGGGCAAAATATGCCACCGTACAACGCGGAAACACTGCGGTCTACTGGCCGGAAGGAAATGTCCTGATCCCTAAAGGCGTATACGAAAACCATGCCCGTATTCCGGAATACAACACGGCGGTCATGATTGAAAAGGCGGAGATTTTCCATTCAAGAAAAGATCCGCGCTATGCAGAAAAACGAATCGAAGAACTCGAAATGTCGACAGATTAGCTTAACAGAAGGTCGGGACGGCACTGCGGCCGTCCCGCTCTCGTACGGAGTTACTGAGACAGTTTTACGCCTTCTTCTTTCCATACCTTTTTAAAATCAGAAGCTGAGTCGGCTTCAATCAATTTTCCGCCGCCAGCAGCAGCTACTTTTTTAAGCTTAGCTTTTTCTTTCACGGTTTTCACATCAAGTCCAACAATGTTGACGATTGTTTTAATGTTGGATTTGCGCAGATCTTTCGCTGCCTGAACAGGGTCTCCTCCGCATGTTTCTTCACCGTCTGTCACGATGTAAACATAATTCTTACCATCTTTATCGGCAAGATCTTCTTTTACATCATAAAGAGATTTTGCAATCGGAGACCAGCCTGTAGGCTTAATTCCGCTTAAAGCGTTTTCGAACGAGTTGGAAGAAAACGGTTGCAGATCATAGACGGTTTCCGTCGTACCGCAAGATAGTTCTTTTCCGGAGTTTTTATTGTTGCCTTTATGTCCGAACACATTCAGCATAACATTCGCATCGCTTGAAAGCAGGTCAGCAAAGTCGGTTACGGATTCTTTGGCAATATCAAATTTTCTTTCTCCTTCAACCTTTTGTGCCATGCTGCCGCTTGCATCAAGCACAACTGCAACATTGACATCTTTTTTGCTGTTGTCCGCATTTCCGTCTTCAGCCGCGAAAGCAGCAGCCGGAGCCAATGACAAAAGCATGGTGAACGTTGTTAACAGAGTAAACCTTTTTTTCACCTTTCTCACTTTCCTTTCCGCACTTTTTTTCGGACCGAACTTCCGCATGAGATCTAGTCCACCAACATCGTAAAAGAAGGCTTGATAGAAATAAATAGGCCGGATCTCCTTTTCAAATTCACAAATTCTTCATAATCCTTACGATAATCGACCGACACTTCCACTTAAGTCCTACCAAAAAAGTCCGCTAAAAGACCGTTTTCGTCCCAATAAAACAACAGTTACGACAAATTACCCCTCCAAAGGATTCAGCGGGGTTCAACGTTCTGAAACAATAACTTAATATTTGTAAAGTGTTTTACTTGACTTTTGACAATCTTTTCATCAAAAAAGGAAAGCTGCGGAAACATGTCCACAGCTTTTTTCCAGTTTATTTAGAAAGCTCGATTGCTTCCTGAGTGAAAATTCTTTTGATGTCATTTTTGGTTTTTGCTTGGAAATATTCACCGCCGCCGGCTGCTGCGATGCTTGTCAATTGTCCGTGAAAATCTCCTTCATAATCAAAGCCGATTACGTTGACAACCGCATTAGATTTGCGCAGTTCTGTTGCGACTTTTACCGGGTTGCCTCCACATGTTTCCTCACCGTCTGTCAGCAGATAGACGACGTTTTTCCCGTTGTTGTTCTGCTGGTCAAGCGCGTTTTTGGCATCTTGCAGCGCGTTTGCGATCGGTGTCCATCCAGTCGGTCCGATGCCGTTTAATGAATTGCGGAAGCTTTGCTCGTCATACGTTTGGAATCCGTACACTCCTCTGATTGCATTGCAGGATTGTACTTTTCCGGAGTTTTTATTGTTTCCCTCTGAACCGAAAACCCTCATGAGCACGTTTGCATTTTCAAGCTTTGAACCAAAGCTGAACGCCTCATTTTTGGCAAGCTCGTATTTTGAGACTCCGCCGATCTTTTTAGCCATGCTGCCGCTTGCATCAAGCATAATCGCGATGTTAGGCGAATCTTCAGCAACTGTTACCTCCTGTTTTTTCTCAGCTGCGAAAGCAGGTGAACCAAGGCTAAGAACCATAGCGGTCAAAATCCCTAATGTCAGCTTCTTCTTCATTTCTCCCTTTCCCCTTTCTTAAATAAAGTCGTTAACACATTAATATCGTAGAAGAACACCAGGGAGAAATAAATAGGGCATGTCTCCTTTTCCTCGTTATTCATTTCAGCATACAACAAGCAGATAAAATAGACTTTATAGCCTGTGAACCCTTATATTGACAAGAGATTCACGGCCTTTTGACGCTGTTCAGCAAGCCCTCCGGCACATGATTCTTGCAATATTTGTATAATATTTTGGCGCACATCAACTTCATGAGAATGCCAAATTTGATGACATTCAAAAAGACGCCGCCAATGAGGCAGACGTCTCTTTATTATTTTTTCGCCATGTATTTATTTAAAAATTCATCAGCATTGGATACGGCTGTTCCTTTGTAATAATACTTGACGATGGCTTCCGCTTTCTTGCCGTCTTTCGCCATATAATGTGCGCCGTATTGGCTCATTCCTACTCCATGTCCAAAACCCCTCGTCGTGACGGTAATCTGATTCCCGTCGCGTTTCCAATCAAAGTCTGCCGATTTGAGGCCGAGCTTTTCACGAATATCTCTTCCCTCAAGCTTCTTTCCATTAATGACAGCAGTCGCTACGCGTTTTCCCGGCGTTCTTTCAGTGATCTTCCCAATGCTGTTTGAGCTGGGCAGCTTCACGCCGAGCTTTTGTTCAAATTCAGTGACAGTAAACGTTTTGTGGTTCAGGAATTTCGGCGACTTTGTGTCCCAGGAGCTTTTCACGCTTTGCAGGTACGGAATATCACTTGTCCAATAAGCCCCCGCATTCTCGGTGTACCCGTTGCTCGTCGAGAAAAACGAAGCGTCAATTGGCTTATGATCATAGGTTAAAATTTTGCCTTGCGTACTGGCGACAGCTTCGGTCACTTTTTTGATTTTCCAATCGTAATCTTTCTTCCACAGCCTGCGGAGCTCTTCTTTGTTTTTATACACCTGGAACATCTGCGTATCATCGACGAGCGAGCCCTTCGGCGATCGGACAGCCTGCTCTGATACCATTTGCCTCACAATATATGTGCGGGCCGCGAGCGCTTGTGCTTTCAAAGCTTCGATATCGAAATCAGCCGGCATTTCCGAAGCAACGACACCAATGACATACTCTTCAAGCGGAATGTCTTCAACTTTCCGGTCAGCCGTTCTGTAGACCGGAATTGAAACGGGAGACTCTTTTAAGGTGACTTTCTTTTTTTCCTCGTGTTGCTGAGCGTGCTTTTCTGTTTTGATTGCCCCCGGTCCCCCGTGAAAAGGGAGGACAAGCAGTGTTGGTATGAGTAAAATCAGCATGCAGATTCCTGCTAGTACAATAAATAGCTGTTTCAAATCAGTGCCCCCATTTCTGTTTTGTCTCTTTCATTTTATGGGCGGGGACAAGCTAATATGACTGTACTTTTCAACTGCGGCTGCGTATTTTAAAAGCCATTCTTGTGCATAATGATAGATATGGGAGGCATACTGATATAGAATACTTGAAACATAAAAATCAGTATGCCGGATGACATACTGATTTCACGTTGATTTATGCGTTTAAATCGGATACAACTTCTTTATTTTCAATATGAACCGCTTCTTCATCGTTAACGCGCTCAATATCAGCACCGATACCGGCAAGTTTTTGGTGGAAGTTGACATATCCCCGGTCTAAATGTTTTAATTCGGTTACGCGCGTATGACCGTCAGCGACAAGGCCAGCAAGGATAAGAGCTGCGCCGGCGCGAAGATCCGTTGCGGCCACCTCAGCACCTTGAAGCTGCACAGGACCATTAATAATGACAGAACGGCCTTCGATTTTAATATCTCCGTTCATACGGCGGAATTCTTCCGCATGCATGAAGCGGTTCTCAAAGACGGTTTCTGTGATCATGCTGGTTCCATTTGCGCGCATCAAAAGAGCCATCATCTGAGACTGCATATCAGTCGGGAAACCTGGATGTGGCATTGTTTTTAAATCAATAGGCTTCAATTCAGAAGGACCGATGATCCGAAGACCGTCTCCTTCTTCCATGATTTGAACGCCCATTTCTTCCATTTTCGCAATTAAAGATGTTAAGTGCTCAGGAACCGCTCCCTTTACCAGTACGTTCCCTTCGGTAATCGCAGCGGCAACCATGAACGTACCCGCCTCGATCCGGTCAGGAATAATGGTATGTTTTGTACCATGAAGCGCCTTAACGCCTTCAATTTTAATGGTGCCTGTACCGGCACCCCGAATTTTACCGCCCATTGCATTGATATAGTTAGCCAGATCAACGATTTCAGGCTCTTTAGCAGCATTTTCGAGCGTTGTCGTGCCCTCAGCCAAAGCTGCAGCCATGATCAGGTTTTCAGTTGCTCCGACACTAGGAAAATCAAGATAAATTTTTGCGCCTTGAAGGCGGCCTTCTACAGTCGCTTCAATAAAGCCGTTTCCGACTTTAATTTTTGCGCCCATTGCTTCAAAGCCTTTCAGATGCTGATCGATCGGTCTTGAACCGATTGCACATCCTCCAGGCAAAGCCACTCTCGAGTGACCTGTGCGAGCAAGAAGCGGACCCATCACCAATACAGATGCGCGCATTTTACGAACATATTCAAACGGAGCTTCCGTAGACAAAGTGCGAGATGCATCAACCGTTACTGTATTATTTTCAAAATGTACACTTGCGCCTAAATGACGTAACACTTCGTTAATCGTATATACATCGGAGAGCGTAGGCACATCACATATTACGCTTTTTTCTTCACTGGCTAATAAAGATGCAGCGATAACTGGTAAAACGGCATTTTTTGCTCCTTCAACTTTGACTGTGCCGTTTAACTTTCGACCGCCGCGGACGATGATTTTTTCCAAGGTATTCCCCTCCGCGTCCCAATTTCTCTATATTAATATTCAGTCGTGACGATTGGTGTGCCAACCGTGACGGTAAGTTTTTCGCCCATTCCCGCATTTCTAAGCGAGACTTGCAGATTCATACGGTGTTTTTCTGTCTTGATGGATTCTTTCCACTCGTTAGTGTAAGCAGAAATAGAAACGAAATTTGGTTCGATTAAATCTTCAACTGACTTTGCATCAAATTCATGTACTAGTTCATTTGCTTTTTTTTGCAAAACAACATTCATCATACCATTTAAATGGCCCTTTAGACAAGTAAAAATTGCGGTCTTTTCTCGCATTATGTCGAATGCATCCCGTTCAAACTGCTTATATGTAGTATTCCAGTTTTCCCGTGGTCCCGCGCCTTTTTGCTCATACAATAAATACGAAACAAGTCTCTGGTTTTTGTGGGTGGATACCAAATGTATTTTGGAATTGATGTGATTTTTTTTGTCCTGAAAAACACCTGTTGCTTTAACTGTATCATCGTCTCCCCGCGTTATAGTCCATTGATATTGTCGATGCTGTTTCTTGAAATGTTTCAGTTTTGCAAAAAAATCTTTTTCACTTAGGGTAAGCTGCTTTTTTGTGTGCAGGGTCCATTCTTCAAGCTCGACATCATGGCGGCTCAAACCTTCCGCCAGCTGTTCCAGCGGCGTATTGCCCGCTGCTTCAAGCGATTGAAAGACATGAACAATTAAAAATAAAACCACAATAAAAATGAGGGCATTAACCGTTTGTTTTGTCTTCATTCCGCATCATCCTCTCCTACTCTCCATTGTTGACGGATCGTAGGAAAAGCATACGTGGAAAAACAAGGTCCCCCGGTGATTTTGCGGAATGCGGCGTTACCCACATTTGTCCATTCCCAAAAATTCTTTTACTCAATCATGAAAATAAATTTTGAAGCTGTCTGGAATAATAAAGATAGTCCAGGAAAAAATTGCTGACGGTGGAGCCGACGGCGATTGTAATGATGATCATTAACACCCTCGCCTGAATGACTTTTCCTTTCCTGATAAGCGGATCAATATTGACCGCCAGAAGAGCCCACCAAGTCAATGCAATAAAAAAAAGATGAACGATGATACTGACAGCAGCCTGTTGTCCGATCTCTTCCATTATTGATGACGCCTCCTTACGTTCCAGCCGGTTTGGTGGCTCCGGCCTGCCTAGTCTCTTCTGCTGTGGGATAAAGGAATAATGCCGGTCATTTCAAGTCATTTTAACAGTTTTGATGTTTCATGTTAAGACGTTCATGGATAGAACTTTTTCCCATAGATGGAGTGATCCTCTGTTGCCTGAGGCCAATGTTGAGGAGTTTGCTTGAATGTCTTACATCCTCTTTCTGGCGGAAGAGAACATAGCTTACTATTTTGTATTATAGATAGATTCAAACTAAAAAGGCGAACAATTTATGAACTTTTTTTAACATTTTCAATTCTGTTTAATCATGAATATAAAAGAACCCTTCCCATCCTTAATATGGGAAGGATCCTCATCTTTATCTCGCAACATCCAACCGGTTAATCGCGCGTTTTAAAGCAAGCTCTGCCCGAATAATGTCAACATCTGGCGTATGCTTTTGCAAACGTTCCTCGGCACGCCGTTTTGCGGCCAAGGCGCGTTCTTTGTCAATTTGTTCAGATGTTTCCGCCGTCTGGGCCAGAATGGTGACATGGTCAGGGCGGACTTCAACTATGCCCCCGCTGACGGCAACCAGCTCAGTTTGACCGTCTTTTTTCAGACGGACTGCAGCAATTTTTAGCGGAGCAACCGTCGGAATATGGCCGGGTAAAATACCAAGCTCACCGCTCTCTGCTCGAACGCTTACCATTTCTATATCCGCATCGTATACTGGGCCGTCGGGAGTAACGATATTGACTTTTAAGGTCTTCATGCTTTTACCCTCCTAGGACCAGATTATACTTCTACACCCATTTCTTTCGCTTTTTCGACAACTTCTTCGATTCGGCCGACAAGACGGAAAGCGTCCTCTGGAAGGTGATCATACTTACCTTCAAGGATTTCTTTAAAGCCTTTTACCGTTTCTTTGACAGGAACGTAAGAACCTTTTTGTCCTGTAAACTGTTCAGCTACGTGGAAGTTTTGCGATAGGAAGAACTGTACGCGGCGCGCACGGCTGACGACAAGCTTATCATCGTCAGAAAGCTCATCCATACCGAGAATCGCAATGATATCCTGAAGCTCTTTATAGCGCTGCAGGATTTGCTGTACTTGGCGGGCCACTTGATAGTGCTCTTCTCCGACGATTTCTGGCGCAAGTGCACGAGAAGTTGAAGCCAGAGGGTCAACCGCAGGGTAAATACCCATTTCAGACAGCTTACGCTCAAGGTTTGTTGTCGCATCCAAGTGAGCGAACGTTGTTGCCGGTGCCGGGTCAGTATAGTCATCGGCAGGAACGTAGATCGCCTGAATCGATGTAACGGAACCGACATTTGTAGAAGTGATCCGTTCCTGAAGCTGACCCATTTCAGTTGCAAGCGTCGGCTGATAACCAACCGCAGACGGCATGCGTCCAAGAAGTGCAGATACTTCAGATCCGGCTTGAGTGAATCGGAAGATGTTATCGATAAAGAACAATACGTCCTGGCCTTCTTTATCACGGAAATGCTCTGCCATTGTAAGTCCTGTCAAGGCAACGCGCATCCGCGCACCAGGCGGCTCGTTCATCTGACCGAAGACCATTGCCGTTTTGCCGATAACGCCGGAATCTTTCATTTCATAGTAAAGGTCGTTTCCTTCACGCGTACGCTCGCCGACACCCGCGAATACAGAGATACCGCCGTGCTCTTGAGCGATGTTGTTGATTAGCTCCTGAATCAAGACGGTTTTTCCAACTCCCGCTCCTCCGAAAAGACCGATTTTTCCGCCTTTAATATATGGAGCGAGCAAGTCGACGACTTTAATACCCGTCTCTAAGATTTCAACCTCGGTTGATAGCTGATCAAATGTTGGAGCTTCTCTGTGAATCGGATCTTTGGCAGCATCAGCCGGAAGCGGCTCATCCAAATCGATGTTTTCCCCGAGTACATTAAATACGCGGCCGAGTGTCACGTTTCCGACCGGAACGGAGATCGGCTCTCCCAGGTCGATGGCTTCCATTCCGCGTGTAACACCGTCAGTTGAAGCCATTGCAATCGTCCGAACTGAATCATCACCCAAGTGAAGCGCTACTTCAAGGGTAAGTTCGATATCTACTTCATTCTCGTTCTGCGCTTTATGTGTAACTTTAATCGCATTATATATTTCAGGCAAGTGACCGTCTTCAAAACGAACGTCTACGACCGGTCCCAATACCTGGCTAACGCGTCCTTTTTTCATCTCTATCCCTCCTGACAAGCTTTTTCTATTCTAAGGCAGCTGCACCGCCGACAATTTCCGTAATCTCCTGCGTAATCGCCGCCTGACGAGCACGGTTGTAAGACAGTTCGAGGTCAGCGATAAGCTCTTTCGCATTGTCCGTTGCGTTTTTCATCGCTGTCATCCGCGCAGCATGTTCACTCGCTTTACTGTCCAGAATCGCGCCGAAAATCAAGCTCTCAGCGTACTGAGGCAGAAGCACTTCCAAAATTTCTTCTTCGTCCGGTTCAAATTCATAGGAAGTTCTTTTTTTGTTTGGCGCGATATCTGATAATGGCAGCAGCTTTTTCTCCGTCACCTCTTGAGAAATCGCGCTGACAAAGTGGTTGTAGAACAAGTAAAGTTCATCAAATGTCTCATCGATAAACATTTGTATCGTACTGTTCGCCAAATCCTTAATTTCTGGAAAGGAAACTTCGTCCCTGATGCCGGTCATTTCGGAAATAACCGGGATGCCGCGTTTTTTGAAGAACTCGCGTCCCATTTTTCCGATCGCGATGACCGCATATTCGTCTTTTGACTGATGGCGCTCCTGGATTTTCTGGTACGCTTTGCGGAGAACGTTAGCGTTAAAAGCGCCGGCAAGTCCGCGGTCAGATGTGATGACCAGATAGCCGGTCCGCTTCACGGGACGGCTCGACATCATCGGATGCGTTCCGGTGTATCCAAGCGCAATATCAGCAACGACTTCCTGCATTTTCTCCATGTATGGAACGAACGATTTCGCTTTACTCTCAGCGCGGTTCAGCTTTGAGGCAGAAACCATTTGCTGAGCTTTGGTGATTTGACTCGTTTTTTTATTTGAAGTAATTCTGGATTTAATATCCCGTAATGAGGCCAAAAGGTTTCACCACCTTTTTGTTTTCAAATTCACTCCGAATTTACGTGAAAAAGAGAGAAAAAGAAGATCTTTTTCTCACTTCAAATGTTTAGTTGCTAGGTGCAAACGTACGTTTAAAGCCTTCGATCGCAGCCTTCATGTCCTCGTCGGCCGGAAGGTTTCCTGTCTGAGCAATTGAATCAAGGAGATCTTTATGGTTTTGATCAAGGTACATAAAGAACTCTTCTTCAAAGCGTCTGATGTCCTCTACAGGCACATCATCAAGGAATCCGCGGGTCAGGGCATAAAGAATGGCAACCTGCTTTTCGACGCGGAGCGGCTGGTTCAGATCCTGTTTCAGAACTTCCACTGTACGGGCTCCACGGTTCAGCTTGGCCTGCGTTGCTTTATCAAGGTCAGATCCGAACTGTGCAAATGACTCAAGCTCGCGATAAGATGCCAAGTCAAGACGAAGCGTACCGGCTACTTTCTTCATCGCTTTGATTTGCGCAGATCCGCCGACACGGGATACCGATAATCCAGGGTTGACGGCAGGGCGCACGCCTGAGAAGAACAAATCAGACTGCAGGAAGATCTGTCCGTCTGTGATTGAGATGACGTTTGTCGGAATATAGGCTGAAATGTCGCCAGCCTGCGTTTCAACAAACGGCAATGCTGTTAAAGATCCTCCGCCTTTAGCGTCGCTCAGTTTCGCAGCGCGCTCAAGCAAGCGGGAGTGCAGGTAGAATACATCTCCAGGGAATGCTTCACGGCCTGGAGGACGACGCAGAAGCAAGGAAAGTTCACGATAAGCCGTCGCTTGTTTTGAAAGGTCGTCATACACAACCAGCACGTGTTTTCCGTTGTACATGAATTCTTCACCCATCGTAACACCCGCATACGGCGCTAGATACAAGAGCGGTGCAGGCTGTGAAGCGGAAGCTGTGACAACGATGGTATAGTCAAGAGCGCCTTTTTTGCGCAGCGTTTCAACGACACCGCGAACAGTCGATTCTTTCTGACCGATCGCAACATAGATACAAATCATGTCCTGATCTCTTTGGTTCAAGATCGTGTCAATCGCAATCGATGTTTTACCCGTCTGACGGTCACCGATGATCAGCTCACGCTGACCGCGGCCGATAGGAATCAGCGCATCGATCGGTTTAATTCCCGTTTGAAGCGGTTCATGAACG
This sequence comes from Bacillus sp. BS3(2021), assembly GCF_021043345.1. Taxonomy (NCBI): domain Bacteria; kingdom Bacillati; phylum Bacillota; class Bacilli; order Caryophanales; family Bacillaceae; genus Bacillus; species Bacillus sp. BS3(2021). Next base: position 454,662 of record NZ_JAJNDM010000001.1, on the reverse strand, counting down.
GATTTACGATCCATAACACCAGGTGCCGGGCTTTCGATCGGACGGGTTTTGCTTGTGAGAACCGGGCCCATTCCGTCTACAGGCTGACCGAGCGGATTGACAACGCGGCCGAGCAGCTCTTCACCGACGGGAACTTCCATGATCCGTCCGGTTCTTTTGACTTCGTCACCTTCACGGATGTCTTTGTAAGGTCCCAAAATAACGATACCTACGTTTGATTCTTCAAGGTTCTGAGCTAAGCCCAGCACACCGTTTGAAAATTCGACAAGCTCACCTGCCATACAGTTATCAAGGCCGTGCACGCGTGCGATACCGTCACCGACCTGAATTACCGTACCTACGTCGTGAACTTCTATTTCAGACTGATAATTTTCAATTTGCTGTTTAATAAGAGTGCTAATTTCTTCAGCTTTGATGCTCACTTAGGTTTCACCCCTTCTTTCGATTTTCGCCTGCTAATTGACGTTCTATCCGGTCAAGCTTTCCTCTTACACTGCCGTCATAAATACGGTTCCCGATGCGGATTTTTACTCCGCCGATCAGATCCGGATTCACTTCGTTTCTGACGCGCAGTGAAGCGGCGCCTGCTTCTTTTGCAAACACTTGAGAAAAAGAGGAAATTTCCTCTTCACTGAGCGGTTTTACAGAGTATACGATCGCGTCTTCCGTCCCGCGGAACCGGTTCGCCATTTTTACATAATCGTCCGCGAGATCCGGGACGATTGACGTGCGGCTGCGGTCAACGAGAAGATAAAGCGTATGTAAGACTGCAGTCGAAACAGATCCGAACGAGTCTTTTAAAATCTGCTTTTTCTTTTCAGCGGGCACTTTAGGATGACTCAGAACGGCATTGAGGTCTTTATGATCAATAAATATCTTCTTAACGACGGTCAGCTCTTCTTCTATTTCATTGACCTTCTTGGATTCAAGGGCAATGTCAAACAAAGCGGCTGCGTAGCGTTTGGAGACAGCTGATTGGCTCATCGGCTTTCTCCCACTTCTTTAAGATAGTCTTGGATCAATTTTTCCTGGGCTTGTTCGTCAAGCTCTTTTTCGATCACTTTCGAAGCGATCATCACAGACAGTGATGCAACCTGCTCGCGCAGCGCGCTGACAGCCTGGTCTCTTTCTTTGACGATCTCGCTTCTGGCTGATTCTTTCATGCGTTCTGCTTCCTGGCGCGCAGCCTTGATGATTTCATCCTTTTGCTGTTCTCCCAGTTTTTTCGCGTTTTCAATCAGAGAATGGGATTCTTCACGCGCTTCTTTCAAAAGCGCCTGCTGCTCTTCAATGAGCTTCTTCGCTTCTTCATTCTTTTTCTCGGCAGAGGAAATCTCTCCGGTAATGTAGTCTTCACGCTCTTTCATTATATTTAATAGCGGCCCTAAAGCGTATTTCTTCAAGAGCGCTAACAAAATCAGCATGGCAACAAGCTGGAACAGCATTGTTCCGGCATTAAACCCTACTCCTGCACCCATAACCTGTGGTAAAAAAGACATCGAATACGGCAACTCCCTTCTTGCAGATTATCTCTCCGAGGCCATCGAAAAAATGTTCTCCCTCTTTTTTCAAGAGGTTGTTTCTTCCGGCCATTATGACAGTTCAAGCAACCATAAAGCAATGGCGAAGGCCTCTTGCAGTGATCTTCGCCATTTTACTAGTTATATAAGTTTTTAGCCGAAGAATGCTAAGAACGCGATAACAACAGCGATAATCGGAAGGGCCTCAACCAATGCTACCCCGATGAACATAAGCGTTCTTAATTCTTTACCAGCCTCAGGCTGACGTGCGATTCCTTCTACTGTACGTGATACGATAAGTCCGTTACCAATACCTGCACCAAGTGCACCTAATCCAATTGCGATTGCAGCTGCTATTAAATTCATGAAAAAGTTCCTCCTTTAAATTGTTATCCTTTTCGGATATGTCTTGTTTTTAGTGTTCATGACTTACTTTGTGAGACATGTAAACCATTGTTAACATCGTGAAGATGAATGCCTGGATTGTACCTACGAACAAGCTGAACGCCTGCCATAAGATCATCGGCACAACCGCTCCAATGGTTCCAACCAGCCCCATGAAAATGCTTTGAGAATAGAAGTTGGTTGCCATTCCGGCAAGAAGGCCGAGCAGAATTTCGCCGGCGAAAATATTACCGTAAAGACGCAATCCCAATGTTAATGTATTCGCAAATTCTTCAATAATTTTGAGCGGCACTAAATACGGAATTGGTCTGAAGAAATCTTTGGTATACTCCCCCAACCCTTTTCTTTTCACTCCGTAGTAATGAGTGAGGCCTACTACCATGACGGCGAGGGTTAAAGTAACCGCCGGATCGGCTGTCGGGGATTTCCACCATAATTCATGGCCTACTGTAATGGAAAACGGAAGGCCGAGCATGTTGGCAACAAATATGTACATCAGCAGGGTTATGCCAAGGGCGAGAAAGTCTCTGCCGACTTTAAGATCCATTGTGCTGCCGATAATATTGCGAACAAAGTCGACAATCCACTCCATAAAGTTCTGGGCTTTCGTCGGCCGGATCGCGAGTGTTCTTGTGGTCAGCACCGCTATCAGAAAGACGATGATGCTTGTCACAGTAATCATTAAGATACTTGATACATCAAAGTTAAGGCCTAAAAAGTTAACAACTCTTGATTCGTGCAAAGGGTCTTCACCTCTCTTCCATTGATGAACGTTTTAGCTGGATAAAGGAATCTATCATAATGACAGGATAAATTGTCATCAACCCCACAATGACGCCTGCCAAATGAATATATTCAGGGTATTTATAAGCAATGGCCGCCGCGATAATGGCGTTGCACAATCTGGAAGCAGTCCCGAGAGAACGGATCATTTTGCCTTTTGCCACTGCTTTATCGAAGGCCTGCATCCTTTTGGTCAGCAGCCAGAGATTGAAATAGCTGAAAACAGTGCCGGTAATCAGGCCTAAAAAAATCGCCTGAAATGGCAGAAATCCATAGCCTAACACGCAGACTGCTAAAATATATAGGACATATTTTTGTTGCCTACGGAATGAAAGACTCGCATCGGTCATCAAATACGCTCCTGATGTGAAAATTTTAAATCTATCTTACGATTACGGTAAACTAGGCGGTCTGACCATTTTACAGAACGTAGTGTTCTGTTCAAGACTTCACACACTCCGAAAATTCTCGGGCCGGTGATCTGTCTGTCGCCTGCAAATATGGGGTTTTCAAAGGATTTTAACAGAGGACTGGTCATTATGATAACCGCTATGAAAACCTTATCATAATAGCCTATTTTAGCATACAATAGCCCCCCTGAGGTGTCAATCTGTTTAAAGTTAAAAAACTATTCATAATCACAGCGACTCTCACAAAATGTTCACAAATTCGCCCCATTTAAGACGCACACATGTTTAATTATGGTATAAAACACAAAAAAAGAAAACCCTTTTTCAGGATTTTCTTACATTATTTCGTTCCGAACATGCGGTCTCCGGCGTCGCCCAATCCGGGAACGATATATCCTTTTTCATTTAGTTTCTCATCCAAAGCGGCAATGTAAATGTCAACATCAGGATGATGCTTCTGAACTTCGTCTACACCTTCCGGAGCAGCGATCAGACACATAAAACGGATATTTTTTGCGCCGCGTTTCTTCAAGCTGTTCAGTGCCTCTACCGCCGAACCTCCGGTAGCCAGCATCGGATCGACGACGATGAATTCGCGTTCTTCAACATCGGATGGAAGCTTGACATAATATTCAACAGGCTTCAATGTTTCAGGATCACGGTAAAGCCCGACATGTCCGACTTTTGCAGCGGGAATCAGCTTCAAAATTCCGTCTACCATTCCCAGTCCCGCTCTTAGAATCGGAACAACCCCGAGTTTTTTTCCGGCGATGACGTTTGACTTTGCCATTTGCACAGGAGTTTCTACATTCACTTCCTCCAGCGGCAGGTCCCGCGTAATCTCAAATGCCATCAGCGTTGCAACCTCATCAACAAGCTCTCTGAATTCTTTTGTTCCGGTCTCTACATCCCGGATGTATGTAAGCTTATGCTGTATAAGAGGGTGGTCAAACACATATACCTTTCCCATATCCGTTTTCAGCTCCTTTTTTTCACACACTTCTATTGATTCTACATAAAAAAACAGCTTGTTTCAACAAAAATCAGGAGACAATTTTATGAAAAAAGCCGCCCCTTTTGGGAGCGGCACAAATATCTTAGTAATCAAGCCCGGTATATAACGGGTATTTGCTTGTCAGCGCTTCTACGCGCTGTTTTGCTTCTTCCAGCTTCGCTTCGTCTTCATGGTTTTTAAGGGCAAGCGCGATGATCGCTCCCACTTCTTCGATCGCTTCCAGATCAAAGCCGCGGCTTGTCACGGCTGCTGTACCTACGCGGATTCCGCTCGTTACGAAAGGTTTTTCAGGATCATAAGGAATCGCGTTTTTGTTGACGGTGATGCCGACTTCATCAAGAACATTTTCAGCCACTTTTCCGGTCATGCCGAGAGAGCGCAGGTCGACCAGCACAAGATGGTTATCCGTTCCGCCTGATACGAGCTCGATGCCCTCTTTTTTCAATGTTTCAGCCAAGTGCTTCGCATTATTGATGACATTTTGGGCGTATGTTTTGAATTCGTCTTTTAAAGCTTCGCCAAAGGAAACAGCCTTTGCAGCGATCACGTGCATTAACGGTCCGCCTTGAATTCCAGGGAAGATCGACTTGTCGATTTGCTTTGCAAACTCTTCACGGCAAAGAATCATGCCGCCGCGCGGTCCGCGAAGCGTTTTATGAGTTGTCGTCGTCACAAAGTCAGAGTAAGGAACAGGATTCGGGTGAAGACCTGCTGCTACAAGTCCGGCGATATGCGCCATGTCTACCATCACATAGGCTCCGACTTCATCAGCGATTTCGCGGAACTTTTTAAAATCGATGGTGCGCGGATACGCGCTTGCCCCGGCCACGATCAGCTTAGGCTTATGTTTAAGCGCTTTTTCACGTACATCTTCGTAGTCAATATACTGCGTCTCTTTATCAACACCGTATTCAACGAAATTGTACTGAACACCGCTGAAGTTGACAGGGCTGCCGTGCGTTAAATGTCCGCCGTGAGCAAGGTTCATTCCCAATACGGTGTCACCGTGCTCTAAAATCGTGAAGTATACCGCCATGTTCGCTTGTGCGCCGGAATGCGGCTGAACGTTGACGTGCTCGGCGCCGAAAATCTGCTTGGCGCGGTCGCGCGCGATATCCTCTGCGACATCTACATGCTCACATCCGCCGTAGTAGCGTTTACCAGGATATCCTTCCGCATATTTATTTGTTAAAACCGAGCCTTGAGCTTCCATAACCGCTTCGCTTACAAAGTTTTCAGAAGCGATCAGCTCAATCTTCGACTGTTGACGTTTCCGCTCATCTTGAATGGCGCTAAAAACTTGTTCATCTTGCGCAGGTAAATGTTTCATCAGCGAGATCCTCTCCTATCTGTTTCCATTTCGTTAATTATACCATCTCATTGTACACGGTTTTTCATGCAAATGTAAGAGATTATTTTTAAAAATCGTTTTTTATTATTGGAAAAACCGAATATTAAACGAATAGACAAATCATATAGTTCGACATATCATTTGTTCAAAAAATTATTTTAATAAAGAAAAAAAGCCTGTCCGGCTCTTCCCCCCGCTTCTTCCGCTACTCCGCTTCATAGACGGCGCGGACGCCTCCAATCAGCTTCGGCCTTGTCCGCGCAAGCGTCACATGCGCTTCGCCCAGCTGTTTTTGAGAGACGCGGACAGGAACGGCCACAGGCTTTAAATGCATCCCTATAAACGTGTCGCCGATGTCGATCCCCGCATCGGCCTCTATTTGTTCAACAAGGACAGGAGCCTTCATATGTTGATAGGCATATGAAGCCATGGAACCCCCCGCTTTCGGAACAGGAACAGCAAAAACAACGGGAAGACGGTATGCTTTCGCCGTTTCTTCCTCGACAACCAACGCCCTGTTTAAATGCTCGCAGCATTGAAAAGCAAGGGCGACTCCTGTTTGATCCCTGAGCTCTTCTAAGCCTTTGTAGACCGCTTCAGCGATTTGTCCGCTTCCCGAAGTGCCGATTCGCCTTCCGGCCACCTCGCTTGTGCTGCATCCGATGACGACGATGTGGCCGTTGCGTAAATTTGCCTGCTGATGAAATTCATCTAATATAGAACGCCATGTTTGTTCGAGATTCTTCATGATTGACGACACCCTTTATTCATGCTTGTCTTCATAATCGGCGATTTTTCCGATGCGGACAGCGTGCCGCCCGGCTGAAAACTCAGTCGTAAGCCAAACCTTTGCAATCTCTCTCGCTAAACCAGGGCCGATCACCCGTTCACCCATCGCAAGAACATTCGTGTCATTGTGCTCTCTTGTCATTTTCGCGCTGAAAACGTCGTGGACAAGGGCGCAGCGGATGCCTTTTACTTTATTGGCGGAAATGCTCATGCCGATTCCTGTTCCGCATATTAAAATGCCTCTGTCAGCTTCCCCGTCCGCCACTTTTTGCGCGACCGGAAACGCATAATCCGGGTAGTCCACAGATCCTGAACCGCATTCGCAGCCGTAATCTTCGTATTCGATGTTCAATTCATCCATCAATGCCATAATTTCTTTTCTGATATTGATTCCGCCGTGATCTGAAGCAATGATTACTTTCATTGGAATGACTCCTCCTCGTTTGATGTGCCGCCAAAAGTCTCGTGCAGACCGTTAAGCAGTATACAGCCGCTATATATTTCTGATTGATCATGTCTATTGTACCCGCTGCCGCTCGATTTGCAAACGCTCCTTAGCTTCTATTCCCGAGATTTTCCCGCCAGCATTTCTGCCAATTTTTTCAGCAGCTGCTCCAGCTCATCTCTCGTTTTTTGATAGTCGCTGAGAGATCCGCCGAACGGGTCAATGATGTCCCCGCTTTCTCCTTTGACATACTCTTTCAGCGTATAGATTTTATCTCGGCTCTTTGAAAATTCATGTACTGCCACCTGTTTGTGCTGCTCCGTCATCGTCAACACGAGATCCGCCCATTCAACCTTCTCCTCGGAAAGCTGTGAAGATGTATGATTCAGAGCGATGTTTTTTTCAAAAAGCGCTTCGACTGCATATAAAGAAGCTTTTCCGTTTTCAGGAGCAAACAACCCGGCAGATTTGACGGAGACATCCAGTTTTTTTTCGGCAGCCGCAGATTTAAAAAGCGCTTCCGCCATCGGGCTGCGGCACGTATTTCCAGTACAGACAAATAGTATGTTCAATCCTGTTCACTCCTTTGTTCATATTATAAAGGATTCAGCCGGAAAATAATAAAATCCGCTCCAGAAATCAAAAAAGAGAGGATCTCTCCCCTCTTTTTCTAAGTTTCATTATGTTATGCAAAGCGGGAAAAAGATTTTCTCCTCTTTCAATTAAATGGGCAGCAAAAGCTTCAGGCCGAAGCTCAGTAGGATGGCTCCTCCGAGCGCTTCGCTGTAAGCTCCAAGCCACGTTTGAACCTTTTTTCCAAGCAGCAGACCCGCCCAAGTTAACACCATGCTGAACAAACCGAACAAAAAGATCGTTAATAGCGGTTTCGTCCCGTAGAGGCCCAGGCTGAGACCGACTGAAAAGCTGTCGAGGCTGACGCCGACGGCAAAAATGAATAAGCCGAAGCCGTGCGGAGAGATGATCTGCTCCCCGCTTTTATTAAAAGATGCGGCAATCATCTGAATGCCCAGCACCAATAAAAGCGCTCCTCCAAGATACCCCGCAAGCGCACCAAGCGCGCCCGAAAGAAACTGTCCCGCAATCATACCGCCAAGCGGCATGATGACATGGAACAATCCAATAATGACGCCGATTTGAAAGATTTGGTTCCTTTTCAGCTTGGCCATTCCCATTCCAAGACCGACTGAAAAGGCATCCATGCCGAGTGCAAAAGCCATGATCGAGAGCGTCAGGATTTCGCCTATTAACACATCAACATTCATGCAATTCCCCCTTGGACACGCCAGCTTTTCTAGCTTATGCACGTCCAAAGGCGGATAGAACAACCCTGCTTAGGCTACGCTTCGATTACGCGATGGCCTGCCGCTTTCAAGAGCCGGTTCATAATCGCCCGGCCCACCCCTTCCTCAGGGAAAGACTCAGCAAAAATAAAATCGAGCTGTTCTTCGTCAAAGCTGCGGAGAATGTCATACAAACCGGCGGCAACCGTTTCAAGACGGTCTCTTCTGCCGCAGATGCGGACGGCATCCGCCTGATAGGCACCGGCCCGTTCCTCTGTCGTAAGGACGCCGACTTTCATGCCGTCTTTCTGATATTGGCCGATCAGCCGTTGAATATCTTCAACGCTTCCGTTCACAATGGCAAGCGGGGCTTCCGGTGCATAATGCGTATATTTCATCCCGGGAGACATCGGCGCCTTTTTTTCGTCGGTGAGGCCCTGGTCAATCAAGACAGAGCCGGCCGCTTCTTCGAGCTGCTCTTTTGTGACGCCGCCCGGCCTCAAAATGACCGGAATTTCCCCGGTACATGAAACAACTGTTGATTCAACCCCTACTCCTGTAGGACCGCCGTCAACGATACCTGCAATCCTTCCATTTAAATCGTGAACGACATGCTCGGCTTTCGTCGGACTCGGTTTCCCGGACAGATTGGCGCTCGGGGCGGCCACCGGAACGCCGGCCTGTCTAATCAGCTCAAGGGCAACAGGATGATCAGGCATTCTGACCGCGACCGTATCGAGCCCCGCCGTCACCTTTGTGGATAACACCCCGGGTCTGCAAGGCAGCACAAGGGTCAGCGGTCCGGGCCAAAAACGCTTCATCAGCATTTCGGCCTGAGGCGAATCAACCTCTGCAAATTCTCCGAGCTGTTCAATTTCAGCGATGTGGACAATGAGCGGATTGTCGCTCGGACGCCCTTTCGCTTCGTATATTTTAGCTACTGCTTCGCTGTGTTTGGCGTTTGCACCAAGACCGTAAACCGTCTCTGTCGGAAAAGCAACCGTTTCATTTTGCTTGAGCAGTCTTGCCGCTTGTGCAATTTGTGGACAGTTTGTGGACAAATCACGTTTTACATCCACAGTCCATACTTTTGTTTTCATTAACATCAAAACTCCCTTAACAAAACACTAAAAACGTTAATCATTCATGTAAATCCTGTTGAAAGTATAAAAGATGAAGAAAAAGAAAACAAGCGTTGTCCACATTTTGTGGATAACGCTTTTGAATCCGTGGATATCTCTGTGTATAAGTTAACGGCTAATTAGACGTTTTCTCCATCAAAACGGCTCCGTTTACGCTCAACGAGTCTGAAACATGCTCTGATCCATCAAGCTCTTCCGGAATTGCCGCAGCTTGTTTAAAACCGAGCACTTCAAGGAAATCCATCGATGTTCGTTTATTGGCAACTAAATACAGGGTTTGGATTCCCCGCTTTTCACACAATACCTGCATGCTTTGAAACAGGGAAACGATGTGGCCCTGGCTGAGCTTGTCAGACACGACAAGCGAGCGCAGCAGCCCTTTTTTGTTTTCAAATTCCTCCATTCCGAGGCAGGCGACGATTTCATCGGGAGGGTCTTCCATCATGATAAACTGGCTCTTCGCTTCCTCAATGCCTTTATGGCTTGTCCCCGCCTTTTTTAAAAACGCTTCGATCGCATTCATGTCTTTCATTTCCGCTAACCTCAATTGGTAGAACATCTTTTCACCCCGTTTTTTAACTTCTCTATCCAATCTATGAGGGCGACAGTAAAATATACCTTTTGATTTGGAAGAAAGCCGGCAATTCATTTTTCAATTTTGATTAGCAGGAACTAATGCTTTGAATGAGTATGCAAATGAACGCTGTACTGGTGATAAGACAGTTTCTCTTTCTACCGGGCAATGTAATTGACACATCAGAAAGGGGCAGAAGGTGTATATTCGAAAAGCAGTATTTTCCCTGAACCGTTTTGGAAAATTATATCATATTCAAAAGCGTGAATAACCATCATGAAAAAACAAACAGTAAAAAACCGCCCTGCACGAAAGCACGGCGGTTCCTTTAAGAAAAAAGCCCGGTAATCCATTCGACAAGAAAAAATTTCACTTCTTTGTCTTCTTTATCTTTGCCAGATACCGCTTCATCTGCAGCGACTGTTTTTTCTTCCCGGGCGTTTTCCCCGGCATCGGTTTGTTCGTCTTCAGGCGACTTTACGGCTTCCCCATTGGAAAAATCAAGAAAGCAAAGCGGCGGAAACAGGACACACCACCAGTTGGCTCCCTCTCCCTTGCCTAATGTAATTAAAACAGCCTCATATTCTCCGGCTGGATACACCATATTGCCGTATAGCTTTGTCGGAAATGAAACTCGATCAAAACGGACAGACACGGATTGCCGGACATTTTCGCGCTTCATAACATCCTTGGCAACCTCTTTGATTTCGGGCAGCTTCGACCTGATGACTTGTCTCGCTTCCTCAACCGAGGTCAGGTTTTCCACCCATTTCGTAATTTGTTTATTGACCTCATCCCTGATTTTACGTTTGACGCTTTGGTCGCTCCCGCTGTCGCTGTTTGCCAAAATCCGCAGCCGAATCGCTTCATCTGGAATCACGGCAGGCTTCCCGTCTGATGATTGGGCCGTCTCTTCCGTCGTGAGATTTGCAAGCGCTCCTATTAATAAAAGAAAAATATACATACAGGCAATGTTTGATTTCTTCATTTTCCCCACCGTTCCTCTCCGTTCTTCAACCTTTTCTAGCAATATTATGGTCAAAGATGGAACGGTTTAAACGGATGCTGAAAAAAATTCTACTAAGCTTGTAATCTCTTCCTAAAAGGTCTACATATCCAAATGGCTCTGCTTGTTTTTTTGCAGGCCGGATAAAAAAATCACCGCGCTGATCACGAGCAGCAAGCCCCCCAATCCGCCGAACAGCAGAAACGGGAAGACAGCCGCTGCGCTTGCATCAATCGCCCAGCCGATCAAAAATGAAAGAAGCGCTCCTCCCAGACTTGCGGATGAAATGAAGAGACTGGTGATTTCCTCTGTAAAAGGCTTTCCAGCCAACGAGGCCAGAGTGACGGCGCACGGAAAAATGCCGGCTGCCGAGAGCCCGATGAAAAATACGAGAAGCAGCTGTGTTTGATGAACCGGAAACCATGCCAGAATCAAAAGCAAAACAGTCAAGGCTCCGGCACTGAAGATCAGAAAGGCAACGGAAGTCAAGCGTCCGCCAAAAATACTTGTCAACAAACGCCCGCACACCATTCCCGTCCAAAAAAACGAAACGCTGATCACGCTGATTTCTTCTGCTCCTTTTTCCAGCATCAGCGCCGGCAAAAAGTTTGCGAAATTGGTCTCGATACCCGCATATACAAAAGCGAATATGAGAAAGAGGAAAATGCTTTTTTCTTTCCTTCCGGTTTCAAATATGGCTGACACAGTCGGTTTTTCCTGATAAGTCATTTGACCGGAAGCAGTGTCAGGGGTTTTTCTGCACAAATAAACCACCCACATACACGCAAGCACAAAAACGAAGATAAATAAAGCATACAAGGGGAAATGCCAGGCATATCGTTCCGTAAGGATATAAATAAGAAAAGGAAACAGCAAAGCGCCCAATCCGAAAAAAACCTCTAAAATATTCATCCCCTTCGCATTTTTATCTTGGGCAATCACATACGCTCCCATCGTCGTTTCTAAAGTACCGGCGCCAAAGCCGAGCAAAAACCCCATGATGACAAAAAAGATGAACATATCAAAAAGGAACACGCCTAAAAGCGTTACGAGAATAAGAAGAAGGCCAAACGTCAATACAGCCGCATGAGAGGTGCGCCTGACAAATATCGGCGCAAGCAGGACACCGATTAGAAAACCGGTGAATTGGAAAAAGATCAGGAAGGATAGATCATGAACATCCCGGTGATATTCTTGAATGATATAAGGTGACAGGCTCCCCAGCAGGATATGGATAACCCCTACGAGAAAATAAAACGAACAGCCGAATAGAAATATTTTTTTCATTAGACTCACTCCTTCGTTGCAGACCATAAAACCCTTGCGGCTATTGGCACGGCCGGCAAGGGTTTTTCGCAATGCTAGTTTGCTTGTTTTGAAAGGGACAGCTGCTGACCTTTATTGAAAAATTCATTTAAGTAGAACTGCGTCTTGTATCCATCATCAAAAGTGGCAAGAGGTGCGAAATTGCGATCCCGAACTCCGTTCATCCATTGAATCAGCTGAACTCTGAAGGAATCGGCCCATCCGTAAAATTCATTTTCAGGGTCTGTCAGCCACGTGTCCGGCATTGTTATCATCCGCTCCGTCAATCCGGTCCTCAGCAAAAACTGATTTTTCTGCCGTGAATGATAGTAGAATACGCCGTTTTGGCCATTGACCTCGATGCTAAAGCCGCATTCATCCGCTTTTGTGCATTTTGACGTAATCATATTGACAAACACATGATTTTCAAGCTGGCCGTATACTTCAGAATGATCATCAACATATACCTGTTTTTGTTCTTTTTCTTTGACGACCGTCATCATTTTGACTTTTAAACTGTCCAGTTTAAACGGGCTGTCGAACAAATAAAGAATGAGATCGATTAAATGCACACCCAAATCTCCTAATGCCCCGCTCGTTTTATTGCTTTTCGAATGATCGCGCCAAGTATATTTTTTTCTTCTCAAGGCGCTGTTTTTCTTAAAATGGACATTGATGGACAAGATATCTCCAAGTTCATTGCCGGATAGCATATCTTTTAGGCGCTGAACAAATGTAAGATGGCGGTAATTGAAGCCCATGATCGGAATATAAGCAGATTGAGACGCCCTGTTTTTCATCTCCTCCGCTTCCTCCATTGAGACAGCCATCGGTTTTTCACACAATACATACTTACCTGCGGCCATCGCTTCAAGCACATGTTCTTTATGGCAAAAGTTCGGCGATGAAACGATGACTGCCGTCGACTGATTCAACAGCTCCTGCATACTTTTAAATGTGGTTCCTCCATATTCAAACGCACATTTGCGCGAGGCAAGCGAGTTGATATCAAAAAACCCGGAAAGCTCGGCACCTTTGACTGTTGAAAGAGCTTTCGCATGAGCTTTTGCAATTCCTCCTGCTCCAATAATTCCGATTTTCATCTAAGGACACTCCTTATCTTTTGATATGGGCTTTTAGCACTTCTAAAATTCCAGCCGTATAGCTGCCTTCTGTCATACGGGAATGGAGCGACTTTGCTTCTGCTGTCGCATTCCCCACCAGATAACCATGTCCGGTTTTTTTAAGCATATCCACATCGTTTCCGCTGTCGCCGAAAGCAAATGAATTCTCCCTCTCTATCGCGAATTTATTCAATATAAAATCCACAATGTACGGTTTGCCTGTCCGCAAAGGGATAAAGTCCACATCATAGCTGTTTTCCGGATCGCCTGCCAAAGGGTTGCAGCGATTGATATTTACTCCTATTTCATGCTCTCTTGCAAGCCGTCTGATGGCTTCAAGCGCCCTCTTATCTGTGTTCTCATCCGACGATCTATAGTAATAGTTGATTTTATAGCGGGAAAAACCATGCTGAGTCTGAGGCACAAGCTCAATCTCATATTTTTTAGAGAGAGTCTGCTTGATTTCTTCGACCAGATCATGGGAGAAATTCGATTCTTGCAATCGGGCTTCCCAATCTTTATCAGAGACTTGGCCTTCTTCAGAGAAATACGTGATCTCAGTGCCAAGGTCACTGGCGACAAAATGCGGAAGATATCGAAAGCCTCCCCGCTTCATTTTTGCAAGAACAGATGACAGGCTGCTCCCGGTCACCCAGCCGAGCAAAATCTTGTGATCGAGATGGTTCGAATGAATAAATGTTTCAAGGTCCATGAGCGCTTTCCTCGATTCATCGGTGATGCTGTGGGCGAAATATGTCTCATCAAAATCGCAAAATACGGCGTACTTCGGCTTGTTTACTTGCTGCAAAGTGTGAAAAGAAAGTGTTTCATGATACGACATCAATTAAGGCCTCCATTACTTTGTCTTGTTCTTCTACGGTGAGTCCCGGATAGAGAGGAAGCTGAAGCATTTGTTTATGCACCGATTCAGTGACCGGCAGCGATATATGCTGATAATCGGCTTTTACAAGTGGTGTGTTTTGATGATGGGATAAAATCGGGTAGTATATATCTGTTTGGACATTATGAAATTTAAGCATCATATCTTTGACTTGGTCTCGATTTCCGCTTATCATTTTAATTGTAAACAAATGCCATACATGATCATCGGTCATTTGAGGCAATTGGATCAGACCTCTGTCTTCATACTGCTGCAAATGCGTAATATAACGATCTGCTAAATATAAGCGCTTCAGATTATTTAATGAAAGATGTTTCATCCTTGCCAGTCCAATAGCGGCTTGCAGATTATCAATCTTAGCGTTAAAGCCGTAATCAGCAGCCTTTTTATTTTTTTGATTCAGTTCAAAGCCGTGGTACATATATTCCATGCATGCGGATGCAAATGATGGATTATCCGTCACAATTGCGCCTGCTTTTCCGCAAGTGCCGAGATTTTTATACGGATTAAAGCTTAATATGGAGCAAAGGCTGTTTTTTCCCAGATCGGAAACGCCGATCGACTGGCAGGCGTCTTCAATAATCGGGATGCCGTATTTATCAGCGATTTTTGCAATGGCTTCCATGTCTGGCAGCTTTCCATAAAGGTGTACAGGCAAAATGCATTTCGTTTTCAAAGTGATGCATGCTTCAAGTTCAGAAGGATCCATGCAAAATGTAACAGGGTCAATATCGCAGAAAACCGGAGTGCCTCCAGCTGCAAGCACGGCGTTTTCCGTTGCAGCAAAGCTGTTTGCAGGCATAATGACTTCATCACCTTGTCCAATACCCGCAGCTTTCAGTGCGACAATCATGGCATCGGTTCCGCTGGAGGAAGCCATGACATGCTTTTTTCTCAAAAGAGCGGCTATTTCAGCTTCAAATACACCGACATAAGAACCGCTTGTAAATTGCCCGGTCGGCAGCACGCCTTTCACCGCATGAATCACGTCATCTACTTCTTCTTCTGTGATCAGTCGATGAAGCGGCATAAAATCAACTCTGGAGGGCGGAGAATCCATTCTGTTTAGCAAATTGGCGGTCAAGTCGAATTGATCCTGCTGCAATGTCTCTTTTAATTTTTGATTGGCCAGTGTGTCGTCTATACGGCATTCACCAGCGTGCTTCCCTTCCTTCAAATCATTCAGAAGGACAAATAGCTGTTTGCTTGTGCAAGTCATGTTTTCGCTTGCGGTTTTCATCAATTTCACCCCATTTTTATTATTTTGGGAAATTGTCATATTTCATGACATATCTTAAATGATGGAATCGATACCATAACAACTCTTTTTTTCAGGAAGTGACTTTATGCCTACGATTGACGAAATTGCAAAATTAAGTAATGTGTCAAAAACAACTGTTTCAAGAGTACTGAACGACCATCCTTATGTATCTGAAGAAAAAAGGAAGCGTGTTTTGGAAGTCATCGAAAAATTGGACTACATTCCGAACACCTCTGCACGAAAGCTCAGATCCAACAAAACGATGTTTCTCGCAGTGTCTGTCCCTCACGCGGACCATCCATTCTTCGCGCAGCTCATGAAGCATGTGTCCGCTGAAGCGCTGAAACACCAATACAAAGTCATTGTGTTTCAGACGTTTTATCAAAAGCAGAATGAACTGAAAGTACTGGAGCTGCTCAAGAGGAAAGAAGTCGACGGGCTTATGTTATGCAGCCTTGAAAATGAGTGGGAAGACATCAAAAAATACGTCAAATACGGTCCTGTAGTCTTGGCAAATGAATTCCACGCCGAAGCGGACGTGCCGGTGATCTGCTATGACGAATTCGAAGCCGGATATAAAGGAACGGAGCTTTTTATTCAAAAAGGGCATCATTTAATGGCCTTCTGCTGTGACACGATACACAGCAAGGCCCAGATTATGAGAAAAGAAGGGTTTATGAAAGCATTGTCTGATGCGGGTTTACATTTCCAGGAGAAGTGGATGTTCAGCCACGCATTTACCATTCATGACGGCTTCCGTATTATGGACCAGATCCACAACATGTCCGAAAAGCCGACCGCCATTTTTACGGGAAACGACCAAGTGGCCGCAGGAATTATTAAAAGGGCCCGCTATTATCAATATGAAGTGCCAAAGCAGCTTGCAGTGCTTGGATATGATAATCAATCGATCTGTGAGGTGACCGATCCGGAAATCACGACAATCGATATACCTGTTGAAGAGCTGGCTCAAAAAGCCGTATGTGCAATGGTAAACCACCTAAATGGGGAAAGCGGATTACAGAGGGATGTCGTGACTCTGTCTCCTACATTAAAAATCAGACAATCTGTTTAGGGTATATATTAATCTTGAACTATTTTTTATTTTATTCAGATAAAATTTTTGTTAAAAAACGGTAAAGAAGGCCTTCTGAACGGTCATGGCTGTGGTTGCTGTTTTTTAACAAAAAAGACCGCCGGGAATTTGAACTGCCCCTCTTTTGTTAGACACACTTAACAATTGGAGGTGCAGTTTTTAAAATTTACAGTTGAGGAAATTCGCACAGTGTCTTTCATGGGTGGATTCGCAATACCGATATCATGGAGAAGACGCGTCTAAAAAGCCTATACAAGCTATTCTGCCGAAGATAAACCAAAAGGTACTTCACTCGAAAATGGGACATCTATCCGTGAAACAGCTTGAAACCGGAGGAATAGGTACCCTAAAAAGCGGCGTTTACCTATGAAGAAGGATCAGACGAAGGGACCCAAGCGGAAATTGAACGCCTGCGGATGGAGAATGCCTGCTTAAAAAAGTTGAAAGCCTTAGTTCAAAACAACGAAACATCACACAAAGCATGTCCCGTAAAGGCAACTGTCACGACAATGCGGTGGCGGAAAGCTTCTTTTAGCATTTTAAAATCAGAATTCATTTATTTTAAAGAATTTGGAGCGTCGAACATTTCAAAAAAGGACCCGCATAGTATATTGATTCTCTACAATCACAAACGGATCAAGATCAAATTAAAAGGCATGAAACCTGGTACTATACCGGAATCATGCCAGTCAAACTGCTTCATGAGATTTTAACTTTTTAGGGTCGCTTCATTTCCGGCGGTTTCCTTAACGATGTTGCTCAATTACCGCGCAGACGATGCGGTCTTTTCCATTAAGATCCTTTTTCACCCGTACGTCAGCATCAGGAAAGAACCGGTGAAACATGTCTTTGACGGCATTCCCCTGAGTCCAGCCGATTTCAAACACCACCAGTGCCTGATCTGCGATGACAAATGGAATTTCTTTCATGAAACGCTTATAAAACTGCAATCCGTCAGCACCGTCCGTCAAAGCCCCGGCGGGTTCATGAAGACGTACGACATCTGACAGCGTCTTCATGTCTTCCTCAGATATATAAGGTGGATTTGAAACGATGACATCAGCTTTCTTCTGTCGCTTGATAAGCGGCTCAAGCAAATCGCCGCCGATAAAATCCACTTTCGCCCCAAGCCGGTCAGCGTTGTGTCTTGCCGTGCTTAAAGCTTGTTCCGAAATATCCGTCGCCGTGACGGAAAAACGCGGGCTCTCAAGCGCAAGAGTCACCGCAATCGCCCCGCTTCCTGTACCGATATCGACGGCTTTAAGGCGATCTGTTCCGTGAAAAACTCTTTCCGCTTCAGAAAGAACAGCTTCAACGACTTCCTCTGTTTCAGGACGCGGAATCAAAACGTGTTCATTTACGGAAAATTCCCGTCCGTAAAAGGATTCTTTTCCGGTGATATATTGAACAGGCAATCCTTGATGATGAAGCTCGACAGATTTTTTAAACCGCGAAAAATCAGACTCTGATATGACATCATGGAAGCTTGCCAACAGTTTGCTGCGGTCGATGTTCAGCTGATCTGTCAGCAAAATTTCCGCGGCATTCCGGTCTCTTCCCGCTTCGGCCAAATAAGAAGAAGCCCATTTAAGGGCTTCAAATACCGTCTTCATCTCAGCTTTCCGCCTCTTGCAGCTTGCTTGCCTGGTCTTCTACGATCAGCGCGTCGATGACTTCGTCAAGCTTGCCTTCAAGGATCTGGTCGAGCTTTTGGATCGTCAAGCCGATCCGGTGATCAGTGACGCGGTTTTGCGGAAAGTTATACGTGCGGATGCGCTCTGAACGGTCCCCTGTTCCGACTGCGGATTTTCGGTTTTGATCATATTCAGCCTGAGCTTCCTGCTGAAATTTATCGTAAATTCGCGCGCGCAGAACTTTCATCGCTTTTTCTTTGTTTTTGATCTGAGATTTCTCATCTTGGCAAGACACGACAACACCTGTCGGAAGGTGGGTCAGACGGACGGCTGACATCGTCGTATTGACGCTTTGCCCTCCCGGACCGCTCGACGCGAAGGTGTCGACACGGATGTCTTTTTCATGAATATCCACTTCTACCTCTTCAGCCTCAGGAAGACAGGCTACCGTTGCCGTGGATGTATGGATGCGCCCGCCTGATTCGGTCTCTGGAACGCGCTGTACGCGGTGTGCGCCGTTCTCATACTTCAGCCTTGAGTATGCGCCGTTCCCATTGATCATAAAAATGATCTCTTTATATCCGCCTGTGCCTGTCATATTCGCTTCCATCACTTCTGTTTTCCAGCCTTGGAGCTCTGCGTAGCGGCTGTACATGCGGTACAGGTTTCCGGCAAACAAAGCAGCCTCTTCTCCGCCCGCTGCGCCGCGGATTTCCATGATAACGTTTTTGTCATCGTTCGGATCTTTCGGGATCAGCAATACCTTCAGCTGGTCTGTGAGCGACTCGATTTCTTCCTGCAGTTCGGAAATTTCCTCTTTAACCATCTCGCGCATATCGGAGTCCAGCTTTTCCTCAAGCATCGCTTTGGCATCGCTCAGCTGTTCCGACGCGCTCCGATAACGTCTGTATACTTCAACTGTTTCCTGTAAATCAGATTGTTCTTTCGAATATTCTCTAAGCTTCTTCGGATCGTTGACAACTTCCGGATCGCTTAATAGTTCATTTAATTTTTCGTACCGGTCCTCTATCGATTTTAAACGGTCTAACACGCTATTCACCTCTGTTTGCTGTGCGTAACATTCTAATTATAGTACAGGGACTCCTCCCCGTCAAAACAACTTCGCCGTTATCGGCAGCTGCCGCATCTTTTTTGCTATACTTTTAAGAAAAAAGGAGCTTAACTCAATGCTGGAATCGATTCATCACATCGCTATCATATGCTCGGATTATGAAGCATCCAAAACATTCTATGTCGACAAGCTCGGACTTGAGATTCTGAGCGAAACGTACAGAAAGGACCGGGATTCTTATAAACTGGATCTCTCATTAAACGGCCGCTATGTCATCGAGCTGTTTTCTTTTCCAGATCCGCCCGAGCGCCTTACCAGACCAGAAGCTGCCGGGCTCCGCCATTTGGCTTTCACAGTGGCCGATCTTGATCAGACCGTCAAGGAGCTCAAGCAAAAAGGCATCATTGCCGAACCGGTTCGCACCGATCCCGGAACAGGCAAGCGCTATACGTTCTTCTCCGATCCGGACGGCCTGCCTTTAGAGCTTTACGAGGCATAGCAACGCCTTCGCCATCTGTGGAAAAACCGCTTTCTTTGCCGAATCCCTTCTTCTTTTGTCTAACAGGAAGGAAGCTTTTCATTCAGGTCGAATACCCTTTTTAATGAACAATTACAGGTTAAAAGGAGGTATCATATGAATACTGCTGATGCGGCAAATGAACTCGGGGTATCAACCAAAACGGTGCAGCGCTGGGTCAAGCAGCTGCAACTGCCCGCTTCCCGAAATGAGCTTGGCCACTACTTTTTCACGAAAGACGATATCGCCATTTTAAAAGAAGTAAAAGAGCAGTTAAAAAACGGTACGCCTATGCAGGATGTCACAGTCAAACGCCCGAAAAAAACCTTCCTCATCAAAAAAAACGAAATGGTTCAAACGGAAGAGCCGGCACCCCAGTTGAATGAGCGGCTCGAAGAAAGGCTGCAGCGTTTTTTAGAGCACGAACAGCTTGAACGCGAGCTGCTCCAAAAGAAAATCGCCGAGCTGGAAAGAAAGCTTGAACAAAAAGCGGACGATGTCGTCTCCTATCAACTTCTGCAGCAAAGGCGCGAACTGGAAGAAGAACGGCAGCAGATCAAACATCTCGAACAGAAAATCAGTGAATTGGAAAGCATGAACCGCCACGAAAAAGATACAGCCGGCAGAAGAGAAGAAAAAAAACCGAAAAGCAAATTGAAATCGATCTTCTCTTTTTAAAGCGCAAAAAAGCTTGCAAGGCCATAAAACGGCTTCTTGCAAGCTTTTTCATTATGCTGTAATGGCAATCAATATCGGCAGTGAAATAATTGACAGCACCGCACTGATCACAAACGCGGATGCCGTTTCTGCTTCCTGGCTTTCAAAGTTTGTAGCAATCATAGCCGCCACGGCAGATCCAGGGAATGCCACAAGCAGAACCGCTTTTGTCATGTCGGCGGAAGAAAGGCCCACGACCATCGCGATCACAAACATTAAAGCAGGTTGAGCAGCGACTTTTAATAAAGCGATGCTCAAAGCAGGCATGCTGAATTTGATTTTACGGATTCCGACAGTCACCCCGACTGCGAAAAGAGCGATACCTGAAGTCGTATTTCCGAGCATATCAAGCATTTTCTGCGGCAATTCAGGAATTTGCAGACCGAATAATACAAGAATGATACTTGCAAGCGGTGCAAAAGCGAGCGGTTCAGACAAACCATGTAAAATTGATTTTCCTGTCACCTTCCAAATGCTGTCTGTCGTTTCCGCTTGTTTTTTAGAAGAACGGCCGACAGTTCCGACGATGATCGCAAGAGGATCAAGCATCGCATTCACGACAATTCCCGTAATCGCGATCGGAATCGCAACTTCCTGCATGCCGAACAGGCTGCCCAATACCGGAATTCCCATAAAGGCGAATGTCGGCTGAGCTGAGTTTAATGAGAACATTGAAGCATCTGTTAAATCGTACTTAAATAAAAATCGTAAAAGAAGCAAAATAATTACGTAAAATCCAACGATACCGATGACCAGTGAAATCATCAGCGGAATCTGGCTGTAAAACTTATCTTTTGGCGTTGACAAAATGCTTGAAACAAAGTGGGCCGGAAGCGCGTATTTCGTAACGAGCGTACTTACCCCTTTTGCAGATTTAGCATCATAGCTTCCAAAGTGACCCGCGAACCATCCCAGCGCAATAACAAAAAATATTGGCGCAAGGAGGATTAAAATATTTAAAAAGTCCAAGACTGTTTCCTCCTCTATGTTGTCCCTTTCAGGGACGAATTAACGGCGGCTGATAAACGCAGTCGCCCTGTTACACAGCCGTCGATCCCATTTTTCATCTTTGATTGGTGCAGCCCGGTGACAAAATATCCGGACCCGGGCTGCTGTTTCTTTTTATCGTTTCCTCAGTATTGAATATTAGTCGCGTTTTGCAACAATTGTTTGATATTCCGGACGCCACATGGCTTCGCGAACCGCCTTTTCGACATCTTCAGGCTGAACTTGGGCCACGCCGTCTTTAATGGCAGCTTTCACAACATCAATTGCCACTTGAACGGATACGTCTTGCAGGTCGTCAATTTTCGGCAGCAGGCCTGCACCCGGTTTTTCATGGTCAACCATGTTCGCGACCGCGTTTGCAGATGCTGCAAACATGCCGTTTGTGATGACTTTCGCCTTCGAAACGATTGTTCCCAGGCCTAATCCAGGGAATACGAAAGCATTATTGGATTGTCCGATTTCGTGTTTCACGCCATTGTACTCAACAGCTTCAAACGGGCTTCCCGTCGCCACAAGCGCTTTTCCGTCCGTCCATTTGAACAAGTCTTCAGGAACAGCTTCAGCCAAATGTGTCGGATTGGACATCGGCAGAATCACCGGACGTTCAGTATGAGCCGCCATCTCTTTGATAATTTCTTCAGTGAAGGCGCCGGCAACACCTGATGTACCAATCAGAATGGTAGGCTTCACTTGACGGATGACTTCCTCAAAGGAAATCTCTCCCTTTTCATTGCGTTTCCATTCTTTCACTTCTTCGGTATCGCGCAAATACGGTTCTTGGAAATCCAAAATTTGATCCATGCCTGTCGTTAATAATCCTCTGTAGTCGACTGTCCAGAATGCGCGGCTGGCTTCTTCTTCTGAAAGCCCTTCAAGCACCATGGTGTCACGGATTTGGTCAGCAATTCCGATACCCGCAGAACCAGGTCCGAAGATGACGACGCGGTGGTCTTTCAAAGACGTGCCGGTCTTTTTAACAGCTGCTAAAATCGCTGCCAGCGTGATAGCTCCTGTTCCTTGGATATCATCGTTAAATGTCGAAATTTTATGGTTATATTTACTCATAATATTGCGAGCGTTTTTATTTCCGAAATCTTCCCAGTGAAGAAGCGCATTAGGGAAAAACTTCAATGCTGTTTCGACATAAGCGTCGATAAATTGTTCGTAACGCTCACCTTCTACACGCGGATGACGGTTTCCGATATAAAGCGGATCGTTTAGCAGTTTTTCATTATTCGTTCCGACATCCAGTACGACTGGGATGACGCGGCTCGGATCGATTCCTGCTGCCGCCGTATATACTGCAAGCTTACCAATTGCAATGTTGATGCCTCCGACGCCCCAGTCGCCGATGCCCAAGATGCTTTCGGAATCGGTCGCAACGATCAAATCGATGTCATCAGCAGACGCCTGCAGGTTTTTAAACGCCGTTTCGATTCCGTCTATATCATCGATTGACAAGTAAACACCGTGCGGTCTGCGGTATTCGTGGCTGTATTCCTGAATCGCTTCACCGACAGTTGGCGTATAGACAACCGGAAGCATTTCACGCAGATGGTTTTGCAATAATTTATAGAAAAGCACTTCGTTTCTGTTTTGCAGATCGTTCAAATATACATTTTGACGAAGTCTGTCAGGTTGACGGGAAAATTGTTCATAAGCCCGTTCCGCCTGCTGATCAAGGCTGAGAACAGTCGGCGGCAGAAGCCCTTCAAGACCAAGGTTCTTTCTTTCTTCAAGCGAAAATGCAACACCTTTATTAAGCGTCGGAATGGAAAGAACGTCTTTTCCCCGCAAAGAAGTCTCCAAATATCCTTCCTTCGTTCTTCTCATGTTGTTCACACTAATTACCTTCTTTCTTAAAATATTAATGAAGTGAAATAAATACGGTAAACAATATAGAACATTTGCCTTTTTTACACATGTAGATTGTCAAATATGTAACGCGCGTTTTTGACAAAAAACTGAACATTTCTTAAAACCTATTTACTTTTTACTGACTACAGTAAGTCATTTTATGCCTGACTTTGTCAAAATTCAAGCGATGAAAATTAGTTAATTTTTTCGTATTCTTAATTAAGTTTTTTAATTACATTAATTCCTATAAAAAGGATTCAATAAAAAAAACACTTGTTTTTACCAAGTGTTTTTTGCGTGAAAATCTATGTGTTTGTCCGATTTCATTTTGGCTTTCCAGGCACTTCATGATGGTGGCGGCAGCGTGCTTCATATGCTTCGGAAGCCCCCACCAAAATGACCGGATCGTCATAAGAAGCAGGTTTTCCATTGATCAGCCTCTGCGTACGGCTGGCCGGAGATCCGCAGACAGAGCACACCGCTTGCAGCTTCGTCACCGTTTCCGCTAAAGCCATAAGATCTGGCACGACACCGAAAGGCTCGCCCCGGAAGTCCAAATCAAGACCTGCTGCAATCACACGGTAGCCCTGATCAGCCAGAGAAGTTAACGTGCCGACAATCGTTTCGTCAAAAAACTGGACTTCATCGACGCCGATGACATCCGTTTCTTTGCTTATGTATTGAAAAATTTCTTCCGGAGATGCGATGGCATGGCAAACAATGGATGTCCCATTATGCGAAACAACCGATTCACTGCTGTAGCGATTATCAATGGCTGGTTTAAACACTTTGACTTCCTGTCTCGCAAACGTTGCCCTTTTGATCCGGCGGATAAGCTCCTCTGACTTGCCCGAAAACATGCTTCCGCATATGAGCTCAAGCCATCCGCTTTGCTTCATGATGTACATCCGACTAACTCCTCTCCAGCGATTATTGCAAGTAAAAAAACAGGCAAGAAAAATCCTGCCTGTTTATCATATCTATTATTACTTAAGACCGTATTTTTTGTTAAAGCGATCAACACGACCATCAGCAGAAGCGAATTTTTGGCGGCCAGTGTAGAACGGATGGCATTCAGAACAAATCTCAACGCGTACCTCTTCTTTTACTGAACCTGTTTCAAATTCGTTTCCACAAGCGCATTTGACTGTTGCTTTTTTGAACTCAGGATGAATTCCTGCTTTCATATCTGTCATCTCCTTCCGCCCTGAATCCAATTCGGAAACAGAGTTATTATTCCGGGACAAAACCTCCGGAACGCACATGATAGAATTATAACAGCGATTCGGACGTTTTGCAAACTAAAGTTTTAAATCAGCGCCTTGCCGCCGACATATTCGCTTGCTTCCATTCCTGGATCAGAATATCGAAAAACTCCTGATTCGTTTTCGTCTTTTTCATTTTTCTCATAAATTTCTCGACGAAATCAGGCGTGTCAGACATCGTTTTCCGGATGGACCACAGACGGTCAAGGTGCTCTTTCGGAACGAGAAGCTCTTCTTTACGCGTACCCGAACGGCGAATATCAATGGCAGGAAAGATTCTTCTTTCCGCAAGAGAACGGTCAAGATGAAGCTCCATGTTCCCTGTCCCTTTAAATTCTTCATAAATGACGTCATCCATCCGCGAGCCCGTGTCGACAAGCGCGGTCGCCAAGATCGTTAAGCTGCCGCCCTCTTCGATGTTGCGGGCTGCTCCAAAGAAACGCTTTGGACGGTGGAAAGCGCCGGGATCGATTCCCCCTGACAACGTTCGGCCGCTCGGTGGAATGACTAGGTTATAAGCGCGGGCAAGCCTTGTAATGCTGTCCATTAAAATGATGACGTCCTTTTTATGTTCGACAAGCCTCATCGCACGTTCCAAAACAAGCTCGGCCACCTTGATGTGGTTTTCAGGCACTTCGTCAAACGTGGAGCTGACGACGTCTCCTGCAACCGAACGTTCGATATCAGTCACTTCCTCAGGCCTTTCATCGATAAGAAGCACGATCAGCTCCGCCTCCGGATGGTTGGTTGTGATGCTGTTCGCGATCTCTTTCAAAAGCATGGTTTTACCTGCTTTAGGCGGAGCGACGATCAGACCGCGCTGTCCAAATCCGACCGGCGCCATCATGTCCATGATCCGTGTTGACAGGTGATTCGGTTTCGTTTCAAGCACCATCTGGCGGTCTGGATAAAGAGGCGTTAACGCTGGAAAGTGCACGCGCTCTTTTGCCGATTCAGGATCGTCGCCGTTAACCGCTTCAACATGCAGAAGGCCGTAATACCGTTCGTTTTCTTTTGGAGGACGGACCTTTCCGGACACTTTGTCACCGTTTCTCAAATCAAAACGGCGGATTTGCGAAGCGGAAATATAGATATCCTCTGAACTAGGGGAGTAATTGATCGGTCTGAGAAAGCCGAACCCTTCAGACTGGATGATTTCCAATACGCCTTCCATGAACAGCAGATCTTCCTGTTCGGCGTTCGCTTTCAGAATGGCAAAAATCAGTTCCTTTTTTGTCAGTTTGCTGTAATAAGAGACTTTATAATGCCTTGCAAGCTCATACAGCTCTTTTAATTTCATATTTTCCAAAGATGAAATGGATACATCTTTCACTAAGAACACCACTCTTTTCTAATCGAATAATTTACTTTGTCTCATCAATTTCATGAAAGACGCTTGATTATACTGCCGATTCGTTTACCGGCAACGCTTCTACCCATATATATCGACGTATTGAAAAGGATTATAAGTATGAGTCGAGAAAGAAGCGAGGACTTAACAAGAGAAGATAATCGCATATCTGATAGATGCGGCAGGATTTTGGCTCTCTAAGAACCAACATGTGCAGAAAATTTCGCAGCACTCTTTAGTTTTACCCCATTTGTCGTACATATTCAACTTCATTTACGATTTGACATGAAATTGATAGAGATGACCCTGTTTTGAAAATGCCTTGACATAAAGAAGAAAAGCCGTTAGCTATTGTATCAGAGTATGAACCTTGATTCAATTCGTGAAGTGAAATACAAGGGAAAAGCGGGTCATCTATATCCCCGCTTTTTCTTATGGCCGGATGACCAGGTTAGGTTTTTTCTTGAGACTGTGTCTTCCGTCCACAAACCGCACCGTACCGGATTTCGCTCTCATGACTATACTGTGGGTCGTTCCAACAGATCCTTTGAATTGCACGCCTTTCAAGAGCTCTCCGTCTGTGACACCGGTTGCAGCAAAAATCGCGTCGTCTCCTTTGACGAGGTCTTCCATGCGGAGCACTTTGCCCGTATCAAGCCCCATCTTTTCACAGCGTCTCAGTTCTTCTTCGTTTTGAGGAAGAAGCTTTCCGTGAATTTCTCCTCCGAGAGCTTTGAGTGCGACAGCAGACAAGACGCCTTCCGGAGCTCCTCCTGAGCCGAATAAAATATCGACGCCTGTATGATCAAAAGCGGTGTTAATGGCACCGGCCACGTCCCCGTCGTTGATCAGCTTGATTCGGGCGCCTGCTTCGCGAAGCTCATGGATGATTTTCTCGTGCCGCGAACGGTTCAAAATCGTGGCTACGACATCTTCTACATCTTTATTTTTTGCTTTTGCCACAGCTTTTAAGTTATCAATCACAGGCGCTTCAATATCGATGCAGCCGACAGCTTCAGGACCTACAGCGATTTTATCCATATACATGTCAGGCGCATTCAGCAAGTTTCCGTGATCAGCCACAGCAATGACTGCGAGTGCGTTCCATCCGCCGCTTGCGACGATGTTCGTCCCTTCGAGAGGATCTACTGCTACGTCTACGCGAGGGCCGTAGCCGTTGCCGAGCTTTTCTCCAATATAAAGCATCGGCGCTTCGTCCATTTCCCCTTCTCCGATTACGACCGTTCCCTTCATAGGAATGGTGTCAAATACATCCCTCATGGCGCTTGTCGCAGCGTCGTCGGCCTCGTCCTTTTTACCTCTACCCATCCAGCGCGCTGACTTAAGCGCAGCCGCTTCTGTCACACGCACCAGTTCCATCGATAAGCTTCTTTCCATTCCTATCTAATCTCCCCTCACCCGTATGAAATCGTTTTATGTTTGATCTATCACAGCATTTGTCCATCAGGAATTTTGCAGCTGTTCAATTTCCTGGTCTGTCAATTTTTCGCGCCAGACAGTGGCCCCAAGCTTTGCCAGCTTTTCTTCAAGCTGGCTGTAGCCTCTGTCAAGGTGCTCCAAACCGGTGATTTCCGTGACTCCTTCCGCCATTAGACCCGCAACAACGAGACACGCTCCCGCCCGCAGATCGCTCGCTTTCACCTTGGCGCCCTGCAGAGGAACGGGACCGGTAATAATCGCCGATCTGCCTTCGACCTTCATCGACGCGCCCATGCGCCTCAGCTCGTCAATATGTTTGAAGCGGGCGGAATAAATGGTGTCAGTGACGACGCTCGTCCCGTTTGCCTTCGTTAAGAGCGATGTCATCGGCTGCTGCAGATCTGTCGGAAAACCGGGGTATACGAGCGTTTTTAAATCGACGGGTTTCAGCTCTTTCTGTCCGCCGACCATTAAAATCTGCTCGCTGCTTTCTTCGATTCGAACTCCCATTTCGCGGAGCTTGGCGATTAACGATTCCAAATGCGTCGGAATCACATTATCAATCAGCACTTCTTGTCCCATGGAAGCAGCTGCGATCATGAAAGTGCCGGCTTCGATCCGGTCCGGAATAATCGAGTGTCTGCACCCGTGAAGCGACTCAACGCCTTCGATGCGAATGACATCCGTACCGGCACCTTTTATTTTTGCTCCCATGCTCGTTAAAAGGGTCGCAACATCGATAATCTCAGGTTCTTTCGCAGCATTTTCAATTACGGTTCTGCCTTTGGCAAGCACGGCGGCAAGCATGATGTTGATCGTTGCTCCAACACTGACGACATCAAGATAAATGCGCGCGCCTTTTAATTCCTCCGCACGCAGATAGATCGCACCCTGTTCGTTCGTCACTTCGGCTCCGAGCGCCTCGAAACCTTTGATATGCTGATCAATCGGTCTCGGACCGAGGTGGCAGCCGCCTGGAAGGCCGATGACCGCTTTCTTAAAGCGTCCGAGCATCGCGCCCATTAAGTAATAAGAAGCCCGAAGCTGTTTCACTTTTCCATTCGGCAAAGGCATGCTGATCATCGGCGCAGGATCAACGACCATTTCTCCCTTTTCAAAGTGAACGTTTCCGCCGATCTCTCTCAGCAGATCGCGCAGCGTCAAAATGTCTGAAATATGGGGAAGGCCTTCAAGCGTAACCGTCGAATCAGCCAAAATCGTCGCGGGTATGAGAGCGACAGCGCTGTTTTTCGCTCCGCTTATATGTACTGTGCCATTGAGAGGATCGCCGCCGGCTATATTTAACTTTTCCATGATCGTCTCCTTCCTTAAAGAAGATAGCTAATGGAGCGCTTCATAATGAGATTTCCTTCAGACTCAAAATAAATGGTTCATTTCAAAATCTATCCAATTAAAAGAGAAAGAATACAACACATTTTAAATTTATCGGGAAGAAAAGTAGCGAAGCAGACTGCGGCAAGGTTCTCTTCTGCAAAACATTCATTTCTCTTTGTAAGACAAAATGGTGACAAACGGAGGGAGCCCCTCCACTTGCCACCCACATGAAGCAATTATTTATTCCAGTCAGCTAAAAACTGTTCAATCCCTTTATCAGTCAGCGGGTGCTTTGTAAGCTGATGAATGACTTTGAGAGGCATCGTACCGATATGCGCTCCCCTTAGCGCGGCTTCAGTCACATGCTGCGCATGGCGGATGGACGCGGCGATGATTTGCGTGTCCAAACCGTGCACATCGAAAATTTGTTTAATTTCACTGATCAAATCGAGGCCGTTGTGGCCGATATCGTCAAGGCGTCCCAGGAACGGGGAAACATACGTAGCTCCTGCTCTTGCGGCAAGAAGCGCCTGGTTTGCGCTGAAGATCAGCGTGACGTTCGTTTTAATCCCGAGATCGGTTAATGCTTTAACAGCTTTCAGGCCGTCAGACGTCATCGGAATTTTCACCGTAATATTCGGCGCGATTTTCGCAAGCTCTTTTCCTTCTTCAATCATCTCTTCAGCCTTCAGAGAAATAACCTCGGCGCTGACTGACCCAGAAACCACTTCGGTAATTTCACGCAGACGGTCATGAAACGAAATGTTTTCTTTTGCTACTAAACTAGGATTTGTCGTAACTCCTGCAAGCACACCGAGAGCGTGTGCCTCTTTGATTTCGTCTAAATTTGCAGTATCAATAAAAAACAGCATATTGATAAAACCTCCTGTCATGAAAATGTCTGAACTGTGGAACATGTTTGCGCTTTCCGGATGATATGGATAAAACCGCCTGTCGCTATCAGGCGGCTTTTTTGACTGAACGGGAAGCAAAAGAGCCTCATGCCGTCAAAGGCATGTGTTAACAGCACTTCCCTAAAACATCAGAAAAACATCCTGTTCCCCCGGCTTTGCGGGAAAACAGATGCTTTTCCAATCGTCATTATGCTTTGTTTGAAGAACCAAATTCACGCATTTTGCCGATCACTGTTTCTTTGATAGCTTCGCGTGCAGGTCCGAGGTATTTGCGCGGATCATACTCTTCAGGCTTCGCAGCAAGCGTTTCGCGAACAGCTTTCGCAGAAGCGATTTGGTTTTCAGTGTTGACGTTGATTTTTGCCGTACCTAAAGAAATAGCTTTCTTGATGTCGGCAGTCGGAATGCCTGTACCGCCGTGAAGTACGAGCGGAAGACCAGTTGTGTTTCCGATTTCTTCCATTTCTTTGAATCCAAGGTTTGGTTCGCCTTTGTAAGGGCCGTGAACAGAACCTAATGCAGGTGCAAGGCAGTCGATTCCTGTGCGCTCAACAAGTTCTTGACACTCTTTAGGGTCCGCGTAGATGACGCCTTCAGCAATTACGTCGTCTTCCTGTCCGCCTACAGTTCCAAGCTCAGCTTCAACTGATACACCGTGGAAATGAGCAAGCTCAACAACTTTTGAAGTCGTCGCAACGTTCTCCTCGAAAGGATGGTGGGAAGCGTCGATCATAACGGAAGTGAATCCCGCATGAATCGCTTTTGCACAAGATTCAAAGCTTGAGCCGTGGTCTAAATGAATCGCAACAGGTACTGTTACGTTGTATTCTTCCATCAGCGCTTTAACCATTGCCACAACGGTTTTAAATCCGCCCATATAGCGTCCTGCACCTTCTGATACACCGAGGATAACAGGAGATTTCTCTTCTTCAGCGGCTTGTAAAATCGCTTGAGTGAACTCAAGGTTATTTAAGTTAAATTGTCCGACAGCATATCCGTTTTCTTTTGCTTTATTCAACATTTCCGTCATTGATACTAAAGGCATGTCGAAAGTCCTCCTTATGTAGCCTGATTTGCTTTTGCGAAAAAAGCCTCCACACCTACCTAGCATGACCAGAAAAATCCGCCATATGTAAAATGTTTTGGTTTTTTAAAAACGTTAGATAGCTTTTCTCTACTTATATAGAATAACAATTAATCAACAAATCGGCAACATTGTGACTGTGACAACATCAAAAACTTTTCAGCTATCCGTTTGACTTTATAGGCAGATAGGTTTTAACGGCATCGCGAATTTCGTCGATGTCAAAAGGCTTCGCAAAGTGCGTCAGGGCTCCGAGCTCCTTCGATTCCTGGATCATGTCGAGCTCTCCGTAGGCCGTCATAATGATGACCCGGATCCCCTCGTCAATGACCTTCATCCTTTTCAAAATTTCAATTCCGTCCATGCCGGGGATTTTCATATCGAGCAAAACGAGGTCGGGGCGCTGGTTTTTCACAATGTCAAGCGCTTGAATCCCGTTCGCAGCCTGGAAGGTTTTGTATCCTTCTTTATTGAAAACTTCATTCAGCAGAACCCGAATCCCGTACTGGTCGTCTCCGATTAAAATCTTCTCATTCATGATTTACACCTCTATATTTATAATTTTCGCCAAAATTAAGCAGTAGTTTATCTATTCTGTTTTGTTTTTCTCTTTTCCTTTAATTAAAATATTTAAGTTTGCGACATATTTAGAGGATTTTTCCCATTATTCTCTTTTGTTATATAATGATAGTCAGTAAAAAAGGAGGAGTCAGCTTGCTTAAAATTTTCACCACTCAATTGACGGGAATCTTCAACCGGATTCAAGAGGGCGAGGCCCAATCGATAGAGGACGGCGCCCGCTTGTTGGCTCAGGCGGTCATCAGTGATCATTCGGTTTATGTATACGGAAAAAATGAATTGGAAGGCATTTTGAAAGAAGCGATGTACAGTTCTGAACCGTTCCCCTCAGTCAAAGTGCTGCCGAAGAACGAAGAAAACTGGCCCGATTTTGAAATGACGGACAAAGTGCTGATGTTCTGCGCCGGTTCAGCGGATTGCGAAGAGCTGAAAATGGCGGAAAAACTGTATGAAAGAGGAATCGGACTTGTTGTCGTCTCCCCTTCGGGAAAAGACGGCGCCCCGATCGAATCATTCGCCGATGTCCATATCGATTCAAAGCTGAGAATGCCGCTTCTTCCCGATGAAGACGGAACAAGGTTCGGATTTCCGTCCCTGATGGTCAGCCTCTACATTTATCATGCCCTATCCTTTACATTAAAGGAAATTCTTCAGGAATACCAATAAAACAGGGTTGCCTAAAGGAAATTAATGACGGTGGGGCCGGCCTTAATGAATATAGTACCAGTTCGGGCCGCCATTATCACCAGAAAAATCCAAAAAAGGCCTGCCGGCGTGATGTGCCGGCAGGCCTTTTTCTTTTTTACAGCTTTTCCGAAGTCTTCAGCGAAGCATGTACGAAGTCTCTGAACAGAGCCTGAGGTCTTGTCGGTCTTGACGTGAATTCAGGGTGGAACTGAGACGCGACAAACCATGGATGATCTTTAAGCTCGATAATCTCCACGAGACGGCCGTCAGGGCTTGTCCCGGAAAATACAAATCCGGCTTCTTCCATCTGCTGTCTGAATTCGTTGTTGAATTCATAGCGGTGGCGGTGGCGTTCATAGACCACTTCATTTTCATATGCCTGATACGCTTTCGACCCTTCTTGAAGCTTGCACGGATAAAGTCCGAGACGCAGTGTTCCGCCAAGGTCTTCAATGTCCTTTTGTTCAGGGAGAAGGTCGATAATCGGATACGGTGTGGAAGGATCGATTTCGGCTGAGTGCGCTCCTTCAAGACCGAGCACATTTCTTGCGTATTCAATCGATGCCACCTGCATTCCGAGGCAAATGCCGAAGAACGGAATCTTTTGTTCGCGGGCATATTTGACTGTCGTGATTTTCCCTTCAACACCGCGGTCTCCGAATCCGCCCGGCACAAGAATACCATCCGCATTCTGAACAAGATCGGCAACGTTGTCTTCCGTCACTTCTTCCGCATTGATCCATTTAACCTGAATGTCTGCGTCAAACGCATAACCCGCATGGCGAAGCGATTCCACAACTGAAATGTAGGCATCCGGGAGCTCGACGTATTTACCAACCAAAGCGATTGTCACCGTTTTGGACAGACTTTTCACCTTTTTGACAAGTTCTTTCCATTCTTCCATATCGGCTTCTCTACAATTCAGCTTCAAGTGGCTGCAGACTAAGCTGTCCAGCCCTTGTTTTTGCAGGTCGAGAGGAATGGAGTAGAGCGTATCCGCATCGCCGGCCTCGATGACGGCTTTAGGATCGATGTCGCAGAACAGCGCGATTTTATCTTTCATGTCCTGAGAAATCGGCATTTCTGTTCTCACGACGATGACATTTGGCTGAATGCCGAGGCTGCGCAGTTCTTTTACGCTGTGCTGAGTCGGCTTTGTTTTCATTTCTCCCGCCGCTTTAAGATATGGAACTAGCGTACAGTGAATGTACATCACATTGTCGCGGCCGACATCGCTCTTGATCTGGCGGATCGCTTCAAGAAACGGCAGCGATTCGATATCACCGACGGTTCCGCCGATTTCGGTGATCACGACATCAGCGCCCGTTTCTTTTCCGGCGCGGAATACGCGGTCTTTAATTTCATTTGTGATATGAGGTATAACCTGTACGGTACCGCCTAAATAATCGCCTCTGCGCTCTTTTTTCAGCACCGTGGAATAGATTTTTCCTGTTGTCACGTTGCTGTATTTATTTAAATTGATGTCGATGAAGCGCTCATAGTGGCCGAGGTCAAGATCCGTTTCCGCACCGTCGTCGGTTACGAACACTTCACCGTGCTGATACGGGCTCATTGTCCCCGGGTCTACGTTGATATACGGGTCAAATTTTTGAATGGTAACATTCAAACCTCTGTTCTTCAGCAGGCGGCCGAGCGAAGACGCCGTAATTCCTTTTCCAAGCGAGGATACAACTCCTCCGGTTACAAAGATATATTTTGTCATTTCTGTACCCCTCTCTTCGATTAACGCTTATTCCTTAAAATGCTCTTTTTATGAAAAATCATTTAGATCTTTTCTAAATGATTTAAATGATAAGGAGGCGGAAAAACAAGAAAGCTCCCTTTCAATTTCTTGAAAGGGAGCTGATAGTCCGTATCACTCGAATCTCTTCGTTTTGAAGAGCCCAAAATACATACTACATAGTTCGCCTGTGAAAGTCAAGATCGATTTAAACATGAATTCCGTTCAGGCGGCAAAATTACTCCTCGTCTTCCTCTTCTTCAAAATCTTCATCATCATCGTCCAGGATCTCGTCTTCAAGATCATCCAGTTCATCATCGTCGGCTTCATCGATTTCTTCGAATTCATCGGCGGCAATGTCCAAGTCGTCTTCGACATCGTCAAGAAGAATATCATCCTCGTCGATTTCTTCGAATTCGTCAAGATCAAGATCTTCTTCAACCACTTTTTTCGCTTTTTTCTTTTTCGCTTTTACAGTCGGTTGTGTTTCTTCATCAAGCTGATCATACGGATACCAGCTGCGCAGGCCCCACGTTTGGTCTGACAGCGCCAAAAAGCGTCCGTCGATATTTAAATCTGTGTAGAACTGGGCGATGCGGTCTTCCAGCTCTTCTTTCCCCATTCCAAGCAAGGAAGCCACTTGATCTGTTAGCTCCTGGAATGTAATCGGTTTTTTGTGTTCCGAAAAAATTTCGTATGCGATTTCAACTAAAGCCATTTCCTTTAGCTGTTCCTCTGAGTATTGTTTCAAACTCATCGCCAGACACTCCCTTTCTATCTTCATGTATGTATCTACTATCTCTGTCATAGAAAATAAGCATGTAATCCCTGTCTTTACGACAAACCATACCTCTCATTATAAACAAAAGAAATCACTTTATGCCACCTTTATTCCCGTTAATTCAATAATTTTTACCTGTTGCATTGGAAATCGGCGGCAAGCGGGATTGAAACATAGAACAGCCGGGAGCGTCCGGCCCCTTGAAAACGAAAAAAACTGCGTCGGCGGCCTGTCCGCCGGCAGCAGTCCAAACCGTGCCAGACGGCTGTTTTCCGCCCTTATTTCATCAGCATTCTCGAAATGACGAGCTTCTGTATTTCCTGCGTTCCTTCATAGATTTGAGTGATTTTTGCATCGCGCATAAAGCGCTCGACCGGATAATCCTTTGTGTAGCCGTATCCGCCGAATATTTGCACGGCCTCCGTCGTCACTTTCATAGCCGTATCCCCTGCATATAGCTTCGACATCGCGGAAGCTTTTCCATAAGGCAGCCCCTCTGATTCCAGCCATGCCGCCTGGTAGGTTAAAAGCCTTGAAGCTTCAATCTCCGTCGCCATATCAGCCAGTTTAAAAGCGATGCCCTGCTGCTCGGCGATCGGCCTGCCGAATTGCTTCCGCTCTTTCGCATACGCCTTCGCCGCCTCAAATGCACCCTGGGCAATCCCGACGGCTTGAGCGGCAATTCCGTTTCTTCCTCCATCAAGCGTCTGCATTGCGATTTTAAAGCCTTCACCTTCCCCGCCAAGGCGGTTTTTTAAAGGCACGCGGCAGTCCTGAAAGATAATTTCGGTTGTCGGCGATGAACGGATGCCCAGCTTCCTTTCTTTTTTCCCGACAGAAAAACCGGGAAAATCCTTTTCAACGATAAAAGCGGTTGTGCCTTTGTGCTTCTGTTCCGGCGCAAGGTTGGCAAACACGATGTAGATGTCTGCAATTCCGCCGTTTGTGATAAAGATCTTCGTTCCATTTAAAATATAATCATCACCATTTCTGACCGCGGTCGTTTTCATGCCGCCGGCATCAGAGCCTGAACCGGGCTCCGTCAATCCGTAGGCGCCTATCTTTTCACCGCGGGCCATCGGCTTTAAGTATTCCTGCTTCTGTTCTTCCGTTCCAAATGCATAAATCGGCCAGCCTGCAAGCGAAGTATGGGCTGACAAGGTGACGCCCGTTGAGGCGCAGACTTTCGAAAGCTCTTCTACTGCGATGACATAGGCGAGGTAGTCACTGCCGATCCCCCCGTATTCCTCAGGCCACGGTATTCCCGTCAACCCCAATTCCGCCATTTTGGAAAATAGCTCCATGTCAAACCGCTCTTCCTCATCCCGCTCCTTTGCAGTCGGCTCCACCTCTTGACGGGCAAAGTCGCGCACCATCTTCTGTATCATTTGGTGCTCTTCACTCAGCTTAAAGATCATTCTTTTCCCCCCTTATAAATGCTTACCGATGACGATCCGCTGGATCTCGCTTGTGCCCTCATAAATTTCACACACTTTCGCATCCCTGAAATATCGTTCAGCGCTGAAATCCTTTGTATATCCAAAATCTCCGAGCAGCCGCACGGCCTCTCCGGCGACATACATTGCCGTTTCCGAAGCGAACAGTTTGGCCATTGAAGCAGCCTTTCCCGTCTGGACGCCTTGTTGTTTCAGCGAAGCGGCCTGATAAACGAGAAGCCTGGCAGCCTCTGTCCTCGCCGCCATGTCGGCCAGCTTAAAAGCAAGCCCTTGTCCGTTCTTATACAGCTCTCCGTCCGGATACCGTATTTTTAGAAATTCGATGGCTTCAGAAAGCGCTCCTTCGGCGATGCCCAGAGCCTGCGCCGCAATTCCGATCCGCCCGGTATCCAGATTGGAAAGGGCCATTTTGAATCCTTTACCTTCCTTCCCCAGCAGCTGCCGGGCGGGGATGACAGCGTTATCAAAATTTAAAGTGACCGTCAGTGAACCGTGAAGCCCCATTTTCTCTTCATTTTTCCCAATAAAAAAGCCCGGCGTGCCCTTCTCCACGATAAAAGCCGAAATGCCCCCCGTTCCCGCTTTCGGATCGGTTGAAGCAAAAACAAGATAAATGTCGGCGGCTCCGCCGTTTGTGATAAAAACTTTCGTACCGTTGAGCACATAGGTATCGCCGCGCTTTTCGGCCCTGGTTTTTAGACTGCCCGCATCGGAACCGGCACTCGGTTCGGTTAAACAAAAGGCTCCCAAGTACTGCCCTGCTGCCAGCTTTTTAACATAATGTTCTTTTTGCCGCTCATTTCCGTATAAAAGAATGGGAATGGTGACAATTGACGTGTGTACAGATAGAACCGCGCCAAGAACGGCGCTTTTCTTTGACAGCTCATGGATGATCATTATATAGGTGATAAAGTCATGACCGGCCCCGCTGTACTTAGCCGGAATCGGAAGCCCCATCCAGCCGCGCTCCGCCATTTTCTTCAAAAGAGAGGTTGGAAAGCGCCCTTTCTCCATTTCAGGTACAAAAGGAGCGACCTCCTGTTTAACAAATTGCCTGACAATCTTCTGCATGCGGGTCTGCTCTTCTGTAAACTGAAAATTCAAGGTCACCCCTCCTTATGTCGGCTGCTTTTCGTACGTATAAAACCCTCTGCCCGTTTTCTTTCCGAGACGTCCTGCGCTGACATATTGTTTAAGGAGCGGACAAGGCCGGTATTTATCATCGCCAAAACCTTCATGCAACGTCTCCATAATATACAGACACGTATCCAGACCAATCAGGTCAGCGAGAGCCAGCGGGCCCATCGGATGGTTCATGCCAAGCTTCATGATTCCGTCTATGCTTTCTTTCTCGGCGACGCCTTCATAAAGCGCAAAAACCGCCTCGTTAATCATCGGCATTAAAATGCGGTTGGAGATAAATCCCGGAAAATCCCGCACCTCGATCGGAACCTTGTTCATCCGCTCCGCCGCAGCCACGACGGTTTCATATGTTTCGCCGCTCGTCTCAAGCCCCCTGATGACCTCGACAAGCTGCATGACCGGAACCGGGTTCATAAAATGCATGCCGATGACATTCTGAGGTTTTTTCGTGACGGAAGCGAGTTCCGTAATCGACAATGACGATGTATTTGATGCCAATAGGGCTGAGTCTTCGGTCACTTCATCAAGCCGTTTGAAAATCTCTTTTTTTACATCCATTTGCTCAACAGCCGCTTCAATGATGAGAAAAGCTTCCCGCGCATCGTCGAGCGAAGCCGAAGGAGAAAGACGCTGGTAGATTTGCTGTACGTCTCCATGCGGAAGCTTGCCTTTTTCCGCCTGTCTGACTAGCTGGCCGGAAATGCGC
Organism: Bacillus sp. BS3(2021); assembly: GCF_021043345.1. Lineage (NCBI taxonomy): Bacteria > Bacillati > Bacillota > Bacilli > Caryophanales > Bacillaceae > Bacillus > Bacillus sp. BS3(2021). Next base: position 416,946 of record NZ_JAJNDM010000001.1, on the reverse strand, counting down.
TTCATTCCCTTTTCAATTTGGTCAGGTGATACGTCGTACATGTAAACATTGTATCCGGCCTGGGCAGAGACCTGGGCGATCCCGGCCCCCATCTGGCCGGCTCCGATGACCATGATCGTGTCTTTTTTCATTTAAATTCCCCCTTTTTTATACCTCGATCATCACGGCGTCTCCCTGACCGCCGCCGCTGCAAATGGCAGCAATACCTGTACCGCCGCCGCGCCGTTTTAATTCGTACATAAGCGTCAAAATGATTCTTGCCCCGCTCGCGCCGATCGGATGACCTAGCGCAATGGCGCCGCCGTTGACATTGACCTTCTCCATGTCAAGGCCCACGATCTTTCCGCTTGCCAAAGCTACCGCGGCGAACGCTTCATTGATTTCAAACAGTTTGATATCAGAAAGCTCAGCTCCGGTTTTGTTAAGCAGTTCTCTGATGACAAGCCCTGGGGTTTTCGGGAAGTCTTTGGCTTCGACTGCAATGGATGTGTGCGCTTTAATGACGGCGGACACCTTCACATTGAGTTCCTTTGCCCTGTCTTCATTCATCACGATAAGCGAGCATGCTCCGTCATTTACCCCCGGCGCGTTTCCCGCAGTAATTGTCCCATCGTGGTCAAAAACCGGAGCAAGCTGTGACAGCCTTTCCAATGACGTATCGCGCCGCGGAGCTTCATCTTGATCAACCGTTAATTCGCCGCCCCGCTTCTGCGGTATACAAACAGGGACGATCTCTTCTCCGAGCGCACCTGAAGCTGCAGCCTGTACGGCCCGCATGTGGCTCCTGAGCGCCCATCGATCCTGTTCTTCTCTTGCAATCTCCAACTCTTTTGCAGCGGCATTTCCGTAGGAGCCCATATGAACACCCGTAAATGAGCATGTCAGCCCGTCTGTGATCATCAAATCTTTAACCGCTCCGTCTCCCATTCTCAGCCCCCATCTCGCTTTTTGAAGCAGATAAGGGGCATTTGACATCGATTCCATACCTCCTGCTGCAATGACCTCCGCATCACCAGCCCGGATGATCTGATCCGCCATTGTGACGCTTCTTAAACCTGAAGCGCACACTTTATTAATCGTTTCCGTTTTGACGTCCCATGGCAGTCCCGCAAAACGCGCAGCCTGTCTCGACGGCAGCTGCCCCTGTCCGCCTTGAAGAACGGAACCCATAATGACTTCATCGACATCCTCAGGATGTACACCGGAACGTTTTAATGCTTCTTTTACGGCGATTCCGCCGAGCTCCGCTGCCGTCTTTGACTGAAGCGCGCCCCCGAGTTTTCCAAAAGGCGTGCGCGCGCCGCCTGCAATAACCGATCTCGCCACCTGACATCCTCTCCCCTTATCATGATTTGTGCATACCGAAGATAAAAGAAGGCGGAGATCCGGCTCACACCTTCTTTATTCAAAACCTGAAATCCGTCTATGAAGCATGTTCTTTTTGTTCTGAGCCGAATACGGCGCGTTCAAGCAGCTCCGCCACATCGTAGGTGCCGACCTGATCCTCCATTTCCTTGGCTTTTGTTCCGTCGCCTAGCATCGTCAAACAATACGGACAGCCCGAACTGATGACAGAAGGTGAAGCGCTGAGCGCCTGCTCCGTTCTGGCAACGTTGATCCTTGTGCCCGTCTCTTCCTCCATCCACATGAGACCGCCCCCCGCTCCGCAGCACATTCCGTTTTCACGGCTGCGTTCCATTTCCACTAAATGGATGCCCGGGATGGAGCGCAGAATATCGCGCGGCGGTTCGTAAACCTCATTGTAGCGGCCCAAATAGCATGAATCATGAAAGGTGACGGTTTCGCGAACCGGAAACTCAGGTTTCAGCCTTCCTTCTTCAATAAGGGCAGCGAGAATTTCTGTATGATGATACACCTCCGCTTTCAGACCAAAATCAGGATATTCATTTTTAAAAATATTGTATGCATGCGGATCGATGGTTACAATTTTTCGAACATCATTTTTTTCAAATTCTTCAATGTTTTTTGCGGCAAGCTCCTGGAATAAAAACTCGTTGCCAAGCCGCCTCGGCGTATCGCCTGAATTTTTTTCTTTATTGCCTAAAATCGCGAACGTGACCCCGGCTTGATTGAGAAGGCGCGCGAAAGCCATGGCGATCTTCTGGCTTCTCCGGTCATACGATCCCATCGACCCGACCCAGAACAGGTATTCAAAGGCCTCGCCTTTTTTCTTCATTTCTTTCACTGTCGGCACCTTAACGTCGTCTCTCATGTCACGCCAGTTTTCGCGTTCTTTTCTGTTTAATCCCCAAGGGTTACCCTGTCTTTCAATGCTCGTCATGGCGCGCTGGGCATCTGCATCCATTTTTCCTTCTGTGAGCACGAGATAGCGGCGGAGATCGATGACCTTGTCGACGTGCTCATTCATGACCGGGCACTGATCTTCACAATTCCGGCACGTTGTGCATGCCCAAATTTCCTCTTCGGTGATGATGTCGCCGATTAAGCTCGGATTGTATAGCTCTGAAGCAGCCGCTTCTCTTGATCCTTCTCCTCCCGCCGCCATGGCCAGCTGGTTGCCTTTCGTATGCTGAAAGAGAGGCGCGGGAACCCAAGGCGTTTTCGATGTTACTGCTGCTCCCTTTTCTGTCAAATGGTCTCTGAGCCGCAAAATCAGATCCATCGGCGAAAGCATCTTGCCTGTTCCGGTAGCCGGGCACATATTGGTACAGCGCCCACATTCAACGCACGCGTAAAGATCGATCAGCTGGGATTGCCTGAATTCCTCGATCCGTCCGACGCCGAACGTTTCTTTTGTTTCATCTTCAAAATCGATTTTTTGAAGCTTTCCCGGGTTTGTCAGCCGGCTGAAAAATACGTTTGCCGGTCCGGCAATTAAGTGGGCGTGCTTTGACTGCGGCACATAGACTAAAAATGTCAGTAAGATAAGAAGATGCGCCCACCATGCCGCATAGAACACTGCCGCTGAGGCGGTTTCTCCCATGAAGCCGAGGGCAAAAGCGATGCCTGATGCCATCGGTTCGTGCCATGATAATGAATGTTCATGCCAGATCATGTTCATACCGTTTCCGAGTAAAACGGTAAACATCAAGCCGCCGATCAGCATGAGCACGATCCCCGACTTCAAATTGCGCTTCAGTCTGACGAGTTTTTCAATATAGCGCCTGTGAAAGGCCCAGACCACCGCAATTAAAATCATCAACGTGACGATTTCCTGAAAAAACGTAAACGCCGGGTAGACGCTGCCAAGCGGAAGTCCTTGATCGGGAACGAGCCCTTTCAAAATAAAATCGATCGCTCCGAACTGAACGAGAATAAAGCCGTAAAAAAACATGACGTGGATAATGCCGCTTTTTTTATCTTTAAGCAGTTTCTTTTGGCCGAACACGTTCTCCCATATCTTTTGAAGGCGCTCCTTCGTCCGCTTATCAAAATCCTCTTTTTGTCCGAGCCTGATGTAACTGATTCTCGTTCGGATCAAGTAGACAAACAGATAAACGGCGTAAGCGGTTACACCTAAAAACGCAATGAAATTCAACCACAATAAGACATTCATCAGCTGCTCCCCCTTTCATTTCCCCAACCTTAAATCCCCTTGAACTACCTTTATCTTAAATAATGAATGAGTGTTCAGTCAATATGTTTTCATAAATGCAGGAAATTAGGGGGACACTATTCTTTACACGAAAAAAGGGAGTGTCTTCATTGGTGCCGCTTATGATTATGGTATGTTTTCTCATCCTGCTTCTTGCGCTCGATTTCCGTTTCGGCCGCAAAGCCTTTGAAAGGAAAGCCTACGAACCCGTTTTTTCAGAGAAGAAAAGCGATATTGAACTGATTCATAACGGAGAAGACTTGTGTGAGCGGCTGCTGGATGACATCCGCCAGGCCGAATCGTCGGTGCATGTCATGTTTTATATTGTGAAGAACGATGATATCAGCCTTGAATTTTTAAAAATGCTGAAGGATAAAGCGAAAGCCGGCGTATGCGTACGCTTGCTGATTGACCGGATCGGCGCGATGAAGGTAAAGAAAAAAACGCTGTCAGAATTGAAACAAAGCGGAGCGCACGTTTTTTTTGTCAACAATCCGGGCTTCCCTTATTTCTTTTATCGACTGAATGCAAGAAATCACCGGAAAATCGCCGTCATAGACGGAAAGATCGGCTATGTGGGCGGATTTAACATTGCGAAAGAATACCTTGGTAAAAAAGCGGAATTCGGCCCGTGGAAGGATTACCATTTGCGAATGACGGGGGAAGGTGTTGCCGACTTGCAGCACATTTTTTTATCAGACTTCAATAGAGAAGCGCCGCTATCACAGCCGGACAGCGGTATGTTCCCGCCGCTCCATCAAGGAGCTGTCACCCATTCGATACATGCGACAAAAGGGTTTTCTCTGGAAGGAAAATACATTTCATTTATTGATCAGGCAAAAGAAAGAATCATGATTTGCACGCCGTACTATATTCCGAGTCCGGCTTTGCAGCAAGCAGTTCTTTCAGCCAGGGAAAGAGGCGTGATCGTCTCGGTTCTCGTGCCGATGAAAGCCGACCATCCGCTTGTCAAAGAGGCCGCCTACACGAACTTTCCCGCACTTTTGGAGGCGGGTTGCTATATTTACCGGTACTACAGAGGCTTTTATCATGCAAAAGCATTGATCGTCGACGACCGGCATGTGATGATCGGAACATCAAATTTTGACAATCGAAGCCTGTTTCTCAATGATGAAGTGAATGTCGTCATCCATGATAAAGACTGGACAAAACAATTCTTTGACGTCGTCAAGGAAAGTATTGAACACGCCGAGCTTCTGACAAAGGAGCGGTATGCGAAGCGGCCGGTGATGCAGCGGCCCATCGAATGGCTGGCGAAATCGATTTCATATTTTTTATGAATCGTACGTTTATCCTGCATAACATGCGGGTAACATTTCACCAAAGTGATGATTACATACGGAGGGATATATGATGAACCAAGCAGAGTCGATTAAGCTCCGCGCACAATCGATGACATTAAAAAACTTGATTGAGCTGTACAGACTTTGCCGCTCAGCCAGACATCAGCTTTATATATGCTCAAGAAAAACAATGTGCAAAATTAAAGATTTAATTGAACTGGAAATGTTCAGAATGGCCAATCGCGAAAATGAGTGCCTGATTGTCATCGAAGGGAAGATGGCGCAGGAGTTAGTAAGAAAAGCACAATCGATTCTTTCTGACGCTCAAGTTCAATAAGGGAAGGCGACGGACCTTCCTTGTGTGAGACGCCTCCTCACCAAATCAAGAAAAAATCCCCCGTTCAAAGGACGGGGGATTCGTTTTACATTTTTTCAGGAGCTGATACGCCGATCAGCTTGAGTGCATTATTTAATGTGATTTGTGTTGCCTTCATCAATGATAAACGCGCTCGGCTTTTTTCTTCATCTGCCGGATCGAGAACTTTCTCAGCATTGTAAAAACTGTGGAGCACAGATGCCAATTCAAAAATATAGTTTGTAATGCGGTGCGGAATCCGCTTCTCTGCGGCATCGGCGACAGCCTCAGGGAACGAGCCGATCACTTTAAGCAGATCATACTCTTTTTCAGAAGCGATTTTCGTCAGGTCAAGGTTCCCTTCAAATGAAATACCTTTTTCTTCGCCTTGTCGCAGCATGCTGCAAATTCTCGCATGAGCGTACTGCGCGTAGTAAACCGGGTTTTCATTCGATGTGGAGACAGCCAGGTCAAGATCAAAGTCCATGTGCGTATCGGCGCTGCGCATCGCAAAGAAGTAACGCACCGCGTCAAGGCCGACCTCATCAATGAGATCGCGCATTGTCACAGCTTTTCCGGTTCTTTTGCTCATCTTCATTTTTTCGCCGTTCTTGTAGAGATGGACGAGCTGGATGATCTCGACCTCAAGCGTTTCTTTGTCATAACCGAGCGCTTCAATGGCCGCTTTCATGCGCGGGATATAGCCGTGATGGTCCGCTCCCCATACGTTGATCAGCTTTTGGAAGCCGCGGTCAAGCTTGTCTTTGTGATAAGCGATGTCAGGCAGAAGATACGTGTAGGACCCGTCTTTTTTGATCAGGACGCGGTCTTTGTCATCGCCGAACGCCGTCGAGCGGAACCATGTCGCCCCGTCTTCTTCATAGATGTGCCCTTTTTCGCGAAGGGCTTCGAGCGCCTGATCGATCTTTCCGTTTTGGTAAAGCGATGTCTCTGAGTACCAGACATCAAATGGGACACGGAAATTCTCGAGGTCTTCACGAAGTTTGCCTAATTCGTACTTTAAGCCGTATTCACGGAAAAACGCGAGGCGTTCGCTCTCTTCTTCATGAACAAAACGGTCGCCGAATTCATCGGCGAGCTTTCGGCCGATTTCCTTAATGTCTTCGCCGTGATATCCGTCTTCAGGCATCGGCTTGTCTTTTCCAAGCGCCTGAAAGTAACGGGCCTCGACGGATAATGCGAGGTTGTTGATTTGATTGCCGGCATCGTTGATGTAATATTCGCGGCTCACTTCATACCCCGCTTTTTCAAGTACATTGCAGAGAGAATCTCCGACAGCGGCTCCGCGGGCATGTCCAAGATGCAGGTTGCCCGTCGGGTTTGCTGAGACGAATTCCACCTGAACGCGTTCTCCGCCTCCGATATTTGTTTCACCGTAGGCCTCTCCTGCTTCAAGCACAGCCGGAATGAGCTTCGTTAAATATTGATTGTTCATGTAGAAATTGATAAAACCCGGTCCTGCGATATCAAGTTTGTCGATCGACGCTTTTCCTTTATCAAAGGATGCGACGATTTCCTCGGCAATATTCCGCGGCGCTTTTTTGGCGATTCTCGCCAGCTGCATCGCCATGTTAGTGGAATAGTCTCCATGCGACTTGTCTTTCGGGACTTCCAATACGACTTCGGGAATCTCGCTTTCTGCGGCGAGGCCGGCTTTCATGACAGCTTCTTTAATTTCCTGCTTCAGCACATCTTTCATTTGTTCGACTATGTTCATGACTCGTGTCCTCCTCTATACGAAATCGACATCATATGTAAATGCTTTTGTTCATCGCTTACAATCATATCGTACTCAACGCTGATCTTTCCGTCTGGCGGCTGCCGGGTGACTGATACGGATTTTGTATCCACGCCAAGCTCGAGCCTGCCGAAAGGCATTTTATAATGAGTGACGGTGCGGCTGCCTGGCCTGAAACGCTGTTTCATTTCAATGGCGCCGGAACGCATCACCAGAACTTCGTTTTCGCTTGCTTTTACAATCGTCTTCACCTTTCCCGCATCATGCTCTTCATGATAAGAAAGATATATTTTATCTTTTTTCATATAATAAAACCCAGTTGTCCGGAACTCGATCGTTTCCGTGTCCGATCCTTCCCGGATAACAGATTTCACATGGATATTAACGGGTGTCTCCTGGTTCATTCCGACACTTCCTTTTTTGATCCGATTTGACTTGATTAGTATAATCATTCGGGAAAAAAAGTTCAACCGCTGCTCCTTTATACCATCTTAACAGAACGGACGGGAAGATAAACCATTTTCTAAGAAAAAAGCCGTCCCGAAAAAGGACAGCCTGTTTATTTCACCCAGCCGAGCAGCATTTCGCGAATCAGCTTGCTTGCCGTATTTGCGGTTTGTTCCGAATGGTCGTAGACCGGAGCGACCTCAACCAGGTCTCCTCCAACAACGTTGACGTCTGAGCGGGCGATTTCGTGAATCGAAGCGAGCAGCTCTTTTGATGTGATGCCTCCGGCGTCAACCGTACCGGTTCCCGGCGCATGAGCGGGATCTAAGACATCGATGTCAATCGTTACATAAACCGGACGCCCTGCGAGTTTCGGCAGGACGGATTTAAGCGGCTCAAGCACTTCAAATTTGGAAATGTGCATACCGTTTTCGTTTGCCCATTCAAACTCCTCTTTCATACCGGAGCGGATGCCGAATGAATAGACATTGCCGGGACCGATCAGTTCCGCTGCTTTGCGGATCGGCGTCGAATGCGAGAGCGGCTCTCCTTCATAGTCGACGCGGAGATCTGTGTGCGCATCCATATGGATGATGGCAAGATCGGGATATTTTTTATACATCGCTTTAATGACCGGCCATGAAACGAGGTGCTCTCCTCCCATTCCGAGCGGGAATTTTCCTTTTTCTAAAATGCTGTCAACATATTCTTCAATCATGTCGAGGCTCTTCTGCGGGTTCCCGAAAGGCAGCGGGATGTCGCCGGCGTCAAAGAAATGAACCTCGTCAAGCTCCCTGTCCAAATAAGGGCTGTATTCTTCAAGCCCGATGGACACCTCGCGGATTCTCGCCGGACCGAAGCGCGATCCGGGACGGTAGCTGACCGTCCAATCCATCGGCATGCCGTAAAGGATGGCGTCCGCCTCTTCCCAATCGGGGCGGCTTGCGATAAACACCTTGCCGGAATATGCTTCATCAAATCTCATCTTCAAAAACCTCCCTGAAAAAAAGCGCAGAATACCATCCTGCGCCAAACTGTTTTATTTGATTAAATCGCTGACGAATTTCGGAAGGACGAATGCCGCTTTATGAATTTCTTTTGTATAGTATTTCGTCTCAATATCGAAGAAGCGACTGTCCTCCACTTCAAGAGGATCGTATTTTTTCGAACCGATCGTAAACGTCCACAATCCGCTTGGATATGTCGGAATGTTGGCCAAATACAGCTTTGTAATCGGAAAGATCTCTTTTACATCGCGCTGAACGTTAGTGATCAGTTCAGGTGTAAACCAAGGGTTGTCCGTCTGAGCAACAAAAATGCCGTCTTCCTTTAGCGCATTTGCTATGCCGGCGTAAAAGCCTTTTGTAAACAAGTTGACAGCCGGCCCTACAGGCTCGGTTGAATCGACCATGATGACATCGTACTCATTTTCAGATTCTGCAATGTGCATAAAGCCGTCATCGACCTTTACTTCGACGCGCGGATCGTCAAGTTTGCCTGCAATGGAAGGCAAAAATTTCTTAGAGTATTCGATCACCTTGCCGTCGATATCGACAAGCGTCGCTTTTTTGACGCTCTGATGCTTCAAAATTTCACGGATGACGCCGCCGTCTCCGCCGCCGACCACAAGTACATGCTCAGGGTTCGGATGCGTAAACAGGGGCACATGCGCCACCATTTCGTGGTAGACAAATTCATCTTTTTCAGATGTCATGACCATGCCGTCAAGAAACAGCATGTTGCCGAATTCTTCCGTCTCGGCCATTTCGAGCTTTTGAAAGTCCGTCTGCTCTGTATGTAAAGTCTTGTTGATTTTCATCGTAATGCCGAAGTTTTTCGTTTGCTTCTCTGTGTACCAAAGTCCGCTCAAAGCGTCATCTTCCTTTCGTGATAAGCTGTATTTCCATCTATTTTTCTCGCCTGCGGCGACGATTATTCTGCACTGAAGCATCGGCTTTTGCCTAAGGAAAAAGTATAGAGGAATTGCAGGTGATTGTAAAGACGGATCAATTCATTTTCAGGAGTCATTCCATTCCCGACGGCCGTTTTGGGCTGAGCTTGCCACAGATGTACATAAGCTAATTCTGCAGCGGCGACTGCCAAAACTGAGGATTCCTCCGGTTGCTCTGTTAATCGCCTCCTAGAGGGTCTGCCGTTTTTTCCTTCCCGCTTGTTTAAACCCTCCTCTTTTTCCTCATAATGATAAGAACATTTATTTATCCGGGAGGAGATTTGAACATGGACATGATGACGGACAAGCGGGTCCGTTTAACTATCAAGACGATACGCGCATTTTTGTTCATGGGAGCATTGATGCTGATCTTCCTTTCAATCGTTGTCATGACGGTGGTCCTGGCAGCCAAATGGCAAGGCGCTCCTTCGATTCAGGTGCCGAGGTCTACCGTGCTGTATGACGGAAGCGGAAAGCAGATAGGGGAGACGCATTACGGGCAAAAGCGGTACTGGGTTTCGCTGAAAAGCATCAATCCCGCCGTCATCGATGCCACGCTTGCCGTTGAAGACCGGAACTTCTTCCGGCACCACGGCTTCGACTATATGAGGATGGGCGGCGCCCTCATCGCCGATCTAAAGGCGATGTCCAAAGTTCAGGGAGCCAGCACCATTACACAGCAATATGCGAGAAACCTCTACCTCGGCCACGATAAAACATGGAAAAGAAAGTGGAATGAAGCTTTTTATACGATACGGCTCGAACAAAACTACACAAAGAAAGATATTTTGGAAGGCTATTTAAATACGATTTATTACGGGCATGGAGCCTACGGAATCGAAGCTGCTTCCCGGATGTATTTTGGCAAACGGGCCAAGGATATCAATGCGGCGGAAGCTGCGATGCTTGCCGGCATTCCAAAGGGTCCTTCCGTTTATTCGCCTTTTGTTAATGAAAAAAAGGCGAAAGAACGCCAGGAAATGATCCTGACAATGATGGAGAAAGAAAACAAGCTCACGAAAAAGCAGGCGGCAGAACTGAAAAAACTGCCGCTCCGCTTTGAAAAACAGGATAAGCAAACAACCGCTAAAACCGCTCCGTACTTTTATGACGAAGCGGTTAAAGAAATCGCGCGCTTGCTGCATTTGACACCGGAGCAAGCAGAAACCGGCGGCTACAACGTATTCACCACGCTCAACCCGCGTCTCCAAAAAATTGCCGAGGACACGATCGAACGCACGATTGATTCGTCATCTGACATTCAGGCAGGGTTTGCAGCGATCAATCCGTCCGACGGCAGCGTTCTCGCGCTTGTCGGAGGACGCGATTACGAAAAAAGCCCGTTTAACCGCGTAACCCAGGCTATGCGGCAGCCCGGCTCCACTATGAAGCCTTTCCTTTATTATTCGGCTGTTCAAAACGGTTTTACGCCGGCCACCCGGATGAGGAGCGCGGAAACGACATTTGAGCTCGGGCAAGGCAGCGCTTATTCGCCGAGCAACTATCACGGCTATTACGCAGACGGCCCGATCACTCTTCTTCAGGCCCTGGCTTTGTCCGATAACATTTACGCCGTGAAAACGCACCTTTTCCTCGGCATGGACAAACTGATTGATGCTGCAAAACAATTCGGCATCACGAGCCCGCTGCAAAAAGTGCCGTCGCTTGCGCTCGGAACATCCCCCGTGAAGCCGATTGAAATGGTAAACGGATACGCCATGTTTGCCAATGGCGGAAAAAAAATCGAACCTTCCTTTATTACGAAAATTACCGATTCGAACGGGGAGGTTCTTTACGAAAAACCGAAGCGAAGCAAACAAATCCTTGACCCAAGAGCGGCTTTTATCACGGCCAACATGATGAGCGGAATGTTCGACAAATCACTCAACGGCTATACATCTGTTACCGGGCGGACGATCGCAGATCAGCTGACGCGCCCATACGCCGGAAAATCGGGAACGACCAGCACCGACAGCTGGATGATCGGCTTTTATCCCGGCCTTGCTTCAGGCGTGTGGACGGGATATGACAAAGAGCGGACAATCGATGCCGTCGCAGAGAAAAACTATGCCAAACAAATTTGGGCCAAATTTATGGAAAAAGCGCTTGAAAACGCGCCCGCCGCAGCTTTAAAGCCGCCTGAAGGCGTGAAAGGGATGTATATTGACCCTGCTACAGGCTATGCGGCGGCGCCCAGCTGTCCGTCCAAATATTTCGCTTATTTTATCGAAGGTACTGAACCCGAGCAGGTTTGCTACGGAAAAGAAATCTATAAGGATCAAAAAGCCGGGCGCGAAAAACCCGCCGCTCCCCACAAGCGGAAAAAGTGGTGGGAAAAATGGTTTAAAAAAGAAGAATAAACTTTTTTGGGCGGGATAGACGAACCCCCCGGACTTCACGGCGGTCCGGGGGGTTTTTTCCTATTGCTGAAGCAATCCCTTTTTCAGCTCGTCTGATGAACGGTCCCAAAGCCCTTGATCATGATTTTTCAGAAAATCGGCCAGAACGCGCTTGGAACTTTCATCCATGTGCTCGACGATAATCTTCCGCTTCATCGACTTATCCATTAAATTCACGTGCTCCGGAAGCGATTTGTAGCCGCGGCGGATGCTTCTGTCCACCGTCATTTCGCAAGCCGTCACCCCCGCATAATAAGGGCCTTCTTCCCTGCGGTCGATCGTAACCCACACAAGCCAGTAAGGTTTTCCGTTCGGCACCTCTTCCTTGTTCGGCAAAAATTTGATTCCTTTTTCAACCGTGCTGCGGGCGTGCATGGCGCCGATATCAACAAACGCTTCTTTCTCTTCGACATCGACAAAGACAGGCGAGATGTTGTCAAGGCTTAAAGCCCCTGCACCAAATCCCCCGTGTCCGTCCGTCGGATCGCTTTTAATAATATTGAATCCGATTGTTTTTTTCTTTTTTCCTTGTTCCATCAAAAATACCTCCTACATCAGCGGCCGGAAAACGCTGTTAAATATCGAGATGATATATTCCCGCCCTTCATTCAAAAACGGCCAGAATACATATTGGCCAAGCGGCGTAATGACGATGATCAGAAACACGATCGAGCCGTACGCTTCATATTTCGACAGCTTCGCCCGCACATCGGGGGCGACCACATCCTGTATAACCCGAAAACCGTCAAGGGGCGGGAACGGCATTAAATTAAACAGAAATAAAAGCAGGTTGAGATTCACCCAAATCGTAAAAAATTGAAGCAAGCCGCTGTAAAAACCGGAAGGCAGCGTCCCGGACAGCTTCACGGACAAAAGCAGCAATATAAAACCGATGAAAGCAAGGATCAGGTTGCTGATCGGTCCTGCGATTGACACGAGAAATCCGGCCAGCCTCGGATTTTTAAAATAAAAGCGGTTAACGGGCACCGGCTTTGCCCATCCGAATCCCAAAATAAAGATCAAAATCGTTCCAAACGGATCAAGATGCTTGAGCGGGTTGAGCGTCAGCCTGCCCTGCCGTTTGGCCGTCTCATCACCGAATTTGTATGCCACATATGCATGGGCGACCTCATGCACAGTGAATGCGGCAGCAAGTGTCAAAACAACATACGGAATCATTTCCAGCGGATAAATAAGAAAACGGTCTAAAATGTGGCTTTCCCTCTTTCTCATATACAAAGATTTACTATCTCCAGTATACTATAAGAGCAGCTGATGCTAAAGTAAGCAGCCATTTTTTAAAAGGAGGAGGAGAACATATGCCGTACGTAACGGTTCAAATGCTGGAAGGCCGCACAGATGATCAAAAAAGAAATCTGGTGAAAAAAGTGACCGAAGCCGTCTCCGAAACAACAGGCGCACCTGCAGAAAAAATCGCGGTCATCATTGAGGAATTGAAAAAGGAAAACTACGGTGTCGCCGGTAAACGAATGAGCGATATGTAATAAAAACGGCGTCTGCCGCTTACATGCGGGACGCCGTTTTTATTATTTATACCAAGCTTTATTTCTTGTGATCTGGCTATTGTGAGCCGAATCCCAGACATCGACCGTGTAGGCGTAGTCGTAGTTCATAATGCAGCGGATTTCGCTTCCTTGCGCATCGTGGTTCAAGCCGAAGTTATGGGAAAATTCGTGGGTCGCCGCTTTTGCCGTGTTGGCCGTTCCCTGGTCGAGGTTTACGCTGAAGGCGCTGCCGTTCGGCTTGCTGTTGTATACGTATGCGATGCCGCCGGCGTCAAAATTGCTGTTCGCCGTAAATCCGACGACAAATTTATAACTGCGCCCGCTGAAATTGCTCTGAAGGTTTGATAGAATTTGAGAGCTGTTGCTGCCTGAAGAAGTCCAAGGCGCCACGGCTTCGACGACAAAATCAATATCGTGGTCCCTGTTGAACATGACATCCGCCTGCTCAATAATTTGGACGATTCTCGTCTGCCAATCGCTGTATTTCGCGCGATACTGAGCGTCAGCCACGGCCAGGACGCTCACTTTCTGACTGCCCGTGCCTGCCTGGGTTGAAAATGTCCCTTTGCTCGTATTCTTTTTAAACGTTTTTGTCCCCGTCACATTTCCTTTCTCATCCAATATTTTCGTATTGACCGTTCTTTCTATTTGAACTTTTCCATTCAAGTCTTTAAAGTCTTTCGCTTTAGGCAAAGAATCGATATGAGTGCCTTTTACTTCATGGCCGTGGTCATGATCGTGCCCGTCAACCTGGGCGGCGCCTGCAGTCAAACCGGGGATGAGACTGACGGAAAGTAATAGAGATAAGAATATAGAACGCTTTTTCACTGCTAATTCCCTCCTTTTTTTTGAACGAATGAAAGATTCTGCTAGTTGTCTAAAAATTCCTTCAATTCATCCAAAAAGAGGAAATATTGCACGCGTTCTGTTTACTGCTCCTTTCTATTTCCCCACAAAAATTCCAAAATGTTTACAAAAAAACAAAACAAAAAACCTACCGTTTTCCGGCAGGTTTATGAACAAAGGTCTCTGAGCTTTTTTATGTAAGCGACGGCTTCATCGAATTCTTCGTCCGTATACCGCTGCTTGCTTTTTACGGTAAACACTTTTTCTCTGATCTCTTCCTGCTCCAGTCCTTCAAAATACAGAATCGTCGACACCAGTTCCAAAAAGCGCGATGACTGGCCGTTCACGTCGTCTATATAGGCTTTAATATCCCGCATATCCAGCTCACACTGGCTCAAAAACTGCGTTCCCGCTTCAGTGGGCGAATAGCGGTATTGATAATAGCCGCCTTTTTTTTCTTTGACTTCATGAAGAAATCCGAGATTGCAAAGTTCTTCGACTTGAAGCGTCAGCTCCTCTGAATAGGGCCCGTAAAAATGAAAATCATACTTTTCATAAAAGGGAAGCTCCAATTTCTTTGCGATATAAATGATTTTCTGCAGCTTTTTCCGCCCGACAATCTCTCCCGAATCCGAGAAGACCTTCATCAGCTTTGCATGTTCTTTTAACAAATCTCCGCCATCTCCTTCATCCTTTTCTTTCTATATCAGTCCGAGCAATTCTTTCATTCTTTTCGCATGACGGCCGTCAGGCAATCCTTCGATTAAATCGAGCGGGAAATACAGCTTATGGTCCGTTCTCCGCTTGCCTGATATCGCATCGACAATATCGGACTGCCGCGACAGCTCCTTAATCTGGCCGTTGTGCGTCAGCAATTGAATCGGGAGGCGCTCCTCTTCTTCCCCCGGTCTGTAGAAATCATAAGGAAGGTCTGAGGACGAATCCACCACAAGATAATAATCGGGATCAATCCCTGATTCTTTAAACAAGGCGGTCAGTTCAAAGTAAGTCGCCATTTCCTCATTCGGATTGAATTCCGCATACTGGAACAGCCTGCGGTTGATAAAACGGCGGCATAAATCAGACAAAACTTCATCCTCTTCTTTTTCCCAGGCCTGAAAATAATAAAGAATGATTGCTTCATCAAGACTCAAATAATCTTCCAATGTGACATTGCCTTCAAAAATAGAATAAAAATGCACGGGCGCATACGTGAAAACATAGCCTTCCTCATGAAGCTGCTTTGCACGGTGAAGAATCTTCGTCAAAATCACTTCCGCGCTTCTTGTCACAGGATGGAAATAGACCTGCCAGTACATCTGGTACCGGCTCATAATATAATCCTCAACGGCATGCATTCCGCTTTGCTTAATCACGATTTGGTCTTCGCGCGGCCGCATCACGCGGAGGATCCGCTCCATATCGAAATGGCCGTAGCTGACGCCGGTATAATAGGCGTCTCTCTGAAGATAGTCCATGCGGTCAGCGTCAATCTGGCTTGAGATCAGGCTGACGACCTGCTTGTTCTGATAGGTTTTCGCGATGACCTCAGCGACATCCTTTGCAAACGTCGGGCTCACCTTGTTTAACACCTGGTTAACTTCTGTATCGCCTAAAATGATCGCTCTCGTAAAATCTTCATGATCAAGCCGGAAGACCTTTTCAAACGAATGGGAAAACGGGCCGTGCCCCAAATCGTGCAGCAATGCGGCGCAAAGGCACAGATCACGCTCGCTGTCATCCCATTCCTCCCTGCCTTTAAAAACGTCATCAACCATTCTTCTGACAATTTCATAGACGCCGAGAGAATGGTTGAAACGGCTGTGTTCGGCTCCGTGAAACGTCAAATAGGTCGTTCCAAGCTGTTTGATTCTGCGCAGTCTCTGAAATTCACGGGTTCCGATCAAGTCCCATATCAGCTTGTCCCGTACATGGACATAGCGGTGAACAGGATCTTTAAACACTTTTTCTTCTGATAATTTTCCGTTTGGATACGCCATTTTTGTCCCTCTTTTTTTCAAACGTGAGGCAAACTGATCGCTGCCCATCCGTCTCTTTTTCTTCGGAGAACTAAATGTATATTGTAAGTATTGCCCGATCTGCTTGTTTTCTTTTAGGTCTGTTTCTATTATATCGAGTCTGCTTTTTTGAAAACATCCTTGAATTTACCCGGCTATTTGTTCCAGACTGCAAAAAAGCCGGCAAACAAGCAAAAACGCCTGACCCGTTAGGGAGGCGGTTATTTTTTGAGTTTCTTTTTCACTTTTTCGATCAGCTCGTCTTCATCAGGAGCTGACAGCGGACGATTATTGACAAACGCGAACGATTTTTTTCGTCCCGGCCCGCAGTAAGACTGGCAGCCGATTTCCACTTTTGCATCCGGATCGATTTCTTTCAGACGGGGCAAAAGCGTCTTTAAATTAGTGGCCTGACAATCGTCGCATACTCGAAATTCATTAGCCATTTCATACGCTTCCTTTCGTTTTGTTCATCTGTCTTTATGAAAGGCATTCAACCGTGCCGAACTTTGATAAAAAATGACACCATCCTTCATTTTACAAGGATTCTTTCATTCCTGCAAGGATCGCGCTAAAAAAATCAGTTCCTATTCTTTTAGCAAACTTGTATAAATATTTTCCAAAATGGACAATCTAATACCAATACTGACAATGGGAGTTGAGAAGTGATGAAACAAAGACAAGACGCTTGGTCTGAAGAGAATGATTTACTGCTTGCTGAAACGGTATTGCGGCATGTCAGAGAAGGCAGCACACAGCTGAACGCCTTCGAGGAAGTGGGAGACAGACTGAACAGGACATCAGCCGCCTGCGGTTTTAGATGGAACGCGGTTGTCCGCCACCAATACGAAAAAGCATTGCAGCTGGCTAAAAAACAAAGGAAGCAAAGAATGCGCGCCCTTGGAAACGGCCAGCCGGCGAAAAAACGCTTATTATACAAGCCGCCTGTCGAAACAGAGGCTGAACCGCCTGCAGAAAGCGTCATTGAGCAGCAGAAAGCAACCGCCGATTCAAGCGAACAGCAGCCGATCGCCAGCGAGCATCTGCCTTATGTTGATGAGAGCTTTAAAGAAGAGTTAGCTAGTTTATCGCACCTTCTATCGCCAAACCAGCCGCAGGCAGGCCATTCAGCCGATTCATCGAAAGACATGACGATCGATGATGTGATCCGCTTCCTGCAAAACTACACAGGAAACGAAGCACAGACTGCCGCTTTAAAAATGGAAAATGACCGCTTAAAACAGGAAAATGAAGAGCTGACGAAAAAAGTTGAAAAGCTTGAAGCTGAAGTCAAAAAGCTGGAAAAAGACCAGTCGACCATCCAGGAAGACTACGAAACGCTCGTAAAAATTATGAACCGTGCAAGAAAACTAGTTTTATTCGAAGAAGACGAACACGCTGCGCCCGCCTTCAAAATGGACCGGAACGGCAATTTAGAAAAAATGGCTGAATAGCGCTTTCAGAGGGTGCGGCAAAGAGACAGAACTGAAAACGCATAAAAATTTGCCGATACGCTGATACCCCTTTCTTGAAAAAAGGGGGTATTTTTTACCTCTGCGGCTTGCTTTCATATGACAAAAATTTCATAATAGGGATAGCAATTTATAAGGCGGGGTATTCGATGAAGTTTGTTTTATATGCGGTTCAGTTAGGCACGGCAGCCCTTTTGTTTTTGTTTTCTGCATTGGCAAGCTGGTATCAAGGCAGCGAGCTTTTAAAGGTGCCGTGGGAGTGGAAATATACAGCCAAGTTTACAAAACTGCTCTATGGAGAGGACTCCATAAAATACGCACACGATATTTCCCAGCTTGATTTTTTCGTCTACGCGGCCAAGCATACGCCGGCAACCGTAATTTTAATGGCCGTCAGTTTGGCGTATATCATCGCTTTGGCGGCTTATCTTCTCATCAAAACATATGTAAAACGAAAAAGCGCTTTGAGCGCAGCATAAAAAAACCGCTTCGGAAGCGGTGAAGTGTGACAAAATCCTGAAACGTTCAACCGTTTTAGGATTTTGCCGTCTATGAAGCATTTTCTCAATCCGCTAGAGGCAGCCGCGGTTTTTCGCCGCTTTAAGCATGCCTGGCAACGAATATAACGGGAGCGCAGAGGCTCTTCTTCTATCCAAAAACTTTTTCATTCCGCTCAATCATACGGACGAGGTTTTTTTCATAGGCTTCTTCTTCTGCGGGCGTGAGGGGGCCTTGATAAATCTCCCCGCCCAGCTCTTTCAGCTGTGTCAGAAGCAAGAGCATCAAGTCCTGCACCGAGATGTCTTCATTGAGAAGCTCAGAGAGCGAAGCCATCGTTTCCGGGCGAATATCGGGATAAACGGCTTTTGTTTTCCCGCGCATGTCTTTCAATGCGGTGTCGTAGAAACGTTTGATCAGCTCAGCGCGACCGCTTCCGCTTTGATCAGCGCATAAATAAATTTGAACAGCCACTCCGCCTCTCAGCCGCCTCTGGGAAATTCCCGCAAACTTCCTTCCCCCGATGCTCAAATCAAAGCTCCCCGGACAGTAAGAGCCTTTGATTTCATAGGCTTCGATTGCTGCGTCATAGGATGACAGCATTCGCTTAACGAGCTCAAACATCGCTTCATAGCCCCGGTCGATATCAATTCCGTTTTTCTTATCCTGAAAAATCAGCGAAACGTTTAAAACCCCGCTGTCCAAAACGACGGCCAGTCCGCCGGAATTGCGAACGATGACTTGATAGCCCGCTTCTTCAAGCAATGAAATCCCGTCTTGTAAATAAGGAAGCCTTGTATCCTGAATTCCGAGCACGATCGTGTCATGGTGCACCCAGGAACGCGCCGTCGCCGGAGACAAACCCTTTCCGACAGAAGCGCACAGCGTATCATCTATCGCAAATGATTGTTTTGCATCAAAATATGGGCCGAGGCTGGATTGGTCAATAATTCTCCATTTCGGCTGGATGAGTAGATCAATCGGTTGCTTTGCCATATATATTGTAAACCCTTTCGTTATGCATTTCAGCCAACATCCATTATACCATTTACGAAAACATGATGTGGGATTTTTCTTATCTCCGGCGCTTCTCCTTCATTCATGTGACTCTTAAAGACGGTTCTCCGAATTCGAGCGGCAGCCCGACGTAATTTTCGGCAAGACTTTGAGCGGCCGCTGTTGAGGTTGTGACATGGTCAAGCTCAGCCAATTGAATTTGGTAGTCAAATGGCGTGTAGCCGTGATGACGGTGCAGCAGGGATGTCATATACCAGGAAAAGCGCTCCGCTTTCCAGACGCGACGGAGGCAAGCCTCAGAATAGCGGTTCAGCCGCTCGGTTTTGCCGGCTTCGTAATAGTCTTCGAGCGCCCACGCAAGCCGTTGGACATCCGCCATCGCAAGATTCAGGCCTTTCGCACCGGTCGGCGGTACAATATGCGCGGCATCCCCCGCTAAATACAGTCTGCCGTATTGCATCGGATCGCATATAAAGCTTCTCATCGAGACAATGTTCTTTTGAATCACAGGGCCTTCAGTCAGCTTCCATCCGTCATCGGCCGACAGCCTTAAATGAAGCTTCTCCCATATCCTTTCGTCCGGCCAGTTCCCGATTGAATCTGAAGGGCTGACTTGCAGGTAAAGCCGCTGGATTTCCGGAGTCCTCGTGCTGACGAGGGCAAACCCGTCCTCATGATGGGCATACACAAGTTCAGACGAGGACGGAGGGGCTTCAGCCAATATGCCGAGCCATCCGTATGGGTACACCTTTTCGTACTCTTTGCGGATCTCCCTCGGAATGCTTTGTCTGCTCGGCCCATGAAATCCGTCGCACCCCGCAATGAAATCGCAGGTCAGTTCTTCTGTATCGCCGTTTTCAGTCTGATAAGTGATGACGGGCGCTTCTGTATCAATATTTGACAGGCGGACGCCAGACACATTGAAAACGATGCGCCCTCCCGATTGCAGACGGACGTCGATTAAATCTTTGATCACTTCATGCTGGGGATAGATGGCAATGTACTTTCCTCCCGTCAGCTTGTGCATATCAATTCTGTGCCGCTTGCCGCCAAAGCGGATCTCAATCCCTTGATGAAACATGGCTGTTTTCATCATCCGTTCACCGGCGCCTGTTTCATTTAGCAAATCTACCGTCATCTGTTCAAGAACGCCTGCACGGATGGTTTCTTCAATCTCCTTTCGCGAGCGGGATTCGATCACGACCGCTTCGATTCCCCGGCGTTGGAGCAGGTTTGCGAGCATAAGCCCGGCAGGCCCCGCTCCGATAATTCCCACTTGTGTCCGCAAAATGGTTTCCTCCCTTTATCCATGTTTTGATGTGGCTTCTAACGTAAACTCGGCGCTTTCCGATTTAGAGACAAAATCAAATGAAGCATGCTTCTCTTGGACGAGCATGATGCCAAGCGCAGCAAAAACACTCGGGATCGCGAACACCATGAAAGCCTGCTTCGGCTCCATCCCAGCAGCAAGAATCAATGCAAACAGCGAAGGAGCAATGATCGCTCCGAGTCTGCCGACCCCGAGCGCCCAGCCGATTCCGGTCGCTCTGATTTCTTTCGGATAATATTCTGAAATATAAGGATTGGCGATATTTTGCGCTCCGACAGTGCATGCTCCGCCTAAAGCAATCAGCAAGTACAGAAGAACGGCGTTCATCGTCATTCCAAACGCTGCAAAACAAAAGGCCCCGATGACATACATCGCCGCAAGCACTTTTTTATGGCCGGCCTTATCTGCCAAATATCCGCCGAATACCGCTCCTGCGGCTTGTCCGCTGCACAGCGCCAGATTAAATGACAAGCTTGACGACAGCCCGTAACCTGACTCCTGCATCATTTTCGGAAGCCATGTATTTAAGCCGTAGACCATGAGAAGGCAGCTGAAAACGGAAAGCCAGAATGCGAATGTGCTCGCTGCACGTTTTTGTTCGAACAGTTTTTTAACTGGAAAGCCCTTCTTTTCTTTCGCAATCACCGAAATTTGATAATTGTCGTCTTCCCTGTACCGTCCCGCCGGATGCACCTGATTGAGAATCTCAGCCAACGCTTTCGTCTTCTTCTTCAAAACGTAAAATGACAGAGATTCGGGGAACCGGCTGAAAAAAAACGGGAGCACAAAGAGCGGCACGGCTCCGATCAGATACAGCACTCTCCAGCTTGTCCCGGGCACGGCGAACATGCCGACGAGAGACGCCAGCACACCGCCTGCGGAATAGCCGCAATACATGGCGGCTACGATCACCGCTCTGTTTTTTTTCGGCGAATATTCGGTCATCAGCGAAATCGCATTTGGCATCAACCCGCCCATTCCAAGAGCAGCAAGAAACCGCATGATCGTAAACAAAAGCGGAGAATCGATCAGCCCGGCCAATGCCGTAAACAGGCTGAACAGAAAAATACAGAAGCCTAACACCTTTTTGCGGCCGTATTGATCTGCGAGCGGTGAAAAAATAAGTGCGCCGAGCATCATACCGATCAATGTATAGCTGCCGATCGCTCCGGCTTGAATGGCGGTCAGGCTCCATTCCTCCATCAGCCACGGCAAGCTGACGCCGTACATCGCAATATCATAACCGTCAAAGGCGATGGCGAAAAAACACCATAGGAAAACAGTCAGATGCACTTTGTTGAATTTGCTGGCCGCCATGATTTCTGCTGGATGAACTGAACGATTTTTCATGTTTCCCTCCACGATTCTAATCGTATTATGAGAACAGCTTAACGTACGGTGTCTTTTTCATTGAAAGCGTGCGTGCGAGCTTTTTGCCCCGCAGGTTCGAATGCCATGACGACATTGGAGCTCCCGGAAGACTGGCCGTATCCGTAAAACGTGCTTTTACATCCGTCTTCAAGCACGCCCAAAAGCATTGCAATGTGACGGCCGCCAGCTTCAAGTCCGGCATTTTTAGCATATTGAGGCAGCATCTGCTGAGCAGATATAAGATCGTTGTCTGTTAAATAGGTTAAAAATTGAGCATCGAGGGCCTGTTCGGCCAAAGTCGGCATGCATTCGGGCCCTCTCACCAAATGGTGGCTGAGTGCCCCGCTGCTGATGAACACGATTTTCTTTCTGCTTTCCTTCAGTACTCTTCCGGCAATCCGGCCCCACAAATACGTTTCTTCCAGGTTCGCCGCCAATGTAACCGATAAATCGATGACGGGAATATCCCCTTTTGGAACGAGATAGCGCAGCGGAACAACTGTCCCGTAGTCCCAGCAGTAGGCGGGATCGTTGATAGGAATGACGGAAAGCCCCTCTTTTGCGCCGGCTTCGGCCAACTGCAGCGCCAATTCCGTGTCCCCGGGGTAAGAATACGGAACATCGGAAATTAAATTCGGGCACTCCAAAGCTGTTAAAACGCCTTGATGATCGGGAGCCGCATCGATCAGATGATCGAAGCTTGACGTCCAGTGACAGGAAATCAAGACAACGGCATCAGGCTGAATTCTTTCGATGATCCCGGAGAGCCGCTTCATCCCTTTGACCAGCTCTTTTTGAAAGTCAGGGGTTTTATCTTCAAAGCACATCCTCGGTGTATGCGGAACAAGCGCCGCCAATTCGATTGACATGTAGATTCCTCCCGTCGCCTTCTTTAAGGTCTTAATTTTGAAACCGGTGTTCCGCCTATGCCCCAGTGGCTTTTAGGAATTTCGGTGACAAGAACACGGACGTTTTCCCTCGGAGCATCAAGGGTGGCGCTCAACGTTTCCGTCACTTTTTGAATGACTTCCTCGACCTTTTCAGGCGGCCGGCCTTCTAATAATTGAATATGAACGATCGGCATATGATCACCTCAGGTTATGATTGGACTGAAAATGATACATCTCCCAGTCCTTCTACTTGTGCTGAAACGCGGTCGCCCGGCTGCAGCATGACAGCTCCCGTTACACCGCCCGTTAAAATGATGCTTCCGGCCGCAAGCTTTTGTTTCTTCCTGGAGAGCATATTGGCGAGCATGGCCGCCGAATTTGCGGGATGTCCGACAACTGCTGCACCAGTGCCCTGCTCTTTGACCTCGCCGTTTATCACTAAAGAGACTTTTGCTTCATCAAGCTTGAAATGGTCCGGCATCTTCACTTTTTCACCTAACACCACCCTTGAAGATGACGCATTGTCCGCAATGACATCAGGCAGGGTAAATGAGAAGTTTTCATAACGGCTGTCAATCACTTCAAGAACGGGAATCAATTCAGCAACGGCTTCAAGGACCTTCTCCTTTGTAACACCCGGCCCTTCAATATCCTTTCCAAGCACAAAAGCAATCTCGGCTTCAACCTTCGGGTGAATCAGCTCGTTCATCCGGATGCTTCCGCCGTTTGGTACGATCATATCTTCAAAAATATAACCGTAGATCGGCTCCTCGACGTTCATCTGCTCCATTTTCGCCCGGCTTGTCAGGCCCATTTTCGGACCGATAATGCCGTTGCCATCCCATAATTTCAGTTGAATCAGTTCTTCTTGAATCGCATACGCCTCTTCGACGGTCAGCTCCGGGTAGTCCTTTGTGATTCTTTCAACCTCGCGCTTCTCTGTTTCAGCAAGATACAAGAGGCGCGCCGTATCCTTCAATGCTGTGGCATTCATCCGTTTTCCTCCTTTTACAGCTTGATGCAAATATTGGTTAATTCGCTGAAGAATTCGAGGCTGTGAATGCCTCCTTCTCGTCCGAGCCCGCTCTGTTTCATGCCGCCAAACGGTGTCCGAAGATCGCGGAGAAACCAGCTGTTGACCCATACCATGCCCGATTCGATTTGCCCGGCTACGCGGTGCGCCCGGCGGAGGTCGTTCGTCCATACGGTCGCGCTTAATCCGTAATGTGTATCATTAGCCTGTGCAATAACTTCCTCCTCTTCGTCGAACGGAATCACCGTCACGACCGGCCCGAAGATTTCTTCTTTGATGAGCCTGGAATTGCGGGAAAGTCCGGTGATAATCGTCGGTTCAAGAAAGCAGCCGGATTCCTGTCCTTCAGGGCGTTTTCCTCCGGTTAAAATAACGCCGCCTTCCCGTTTGGCCAATTCGATGTAGTTCATCACACGCTCGGTGTGTTCAGAAGAAATTAAGGCGCCGATATTCGTATCCGGATCAAAAGGATCGCCGACTTTGAGCTCTTTCGTTTTCTCAACGAACTTGTTCAGAAATTCGTCATACGCTTCCCGCTCGACATAGATGCGGGAGCCGCTCATACATACTTCGCCCTGGTTGACGAAACTCGATTTCAATGAGATACTGACGGCTTCCTCCATGTCGGCATCGGCAAAAATAATATTCGGGTTCTTTCCTCCCAATTCAAAGGAAAGTTTCTTTAATGTTTTCGAAGCAGCTTCCATAATGATTTTGCCGGTTGTCGTTTCTCCCGTGAAAGATATCGCATCAACATCGGGATGCTCAGAAAGCGCAGCGCCGGCGGAATCAGGCCCAAACCCGTGGACGATGTTGACGACTCCGTCAGGCATTCCTGCATCATGGCAGATTTCCCCGAGGAGCGTGGCTGTCAGCGGCGTCAGTTCAGCCGGTTTGATGACGGCTGTATTTCCCGCCGCCAGACAAGGCGCCAATTTCCACGTCAGCAAAAGCAGCGGCAAGTTCCACGGATTGATCAGCCCGACGACGCCGACCGGACGGCGGATCGCATAATTGATTGCAAGATCGTCAGTTTGATAAGCTTCTGTTCCGGCTCCTCTCATAAAATCCGCAAAAAAATGAAAGTTGAAAGCAGCCCGCGGAATATCTAAATTACTTGAGAGCGAAAGCGGCTTCCCCGTATCCAATGTCTCGAGCCTTGCCAGTTCGTCTTTACGCTCAAGTATGATGTCGCCGACCTTTCTGATGATCCGAATCCTTTCGTCAACGGTCATGTTTTTCCAGCGTCCGTTTAAAGCACGCCTTGCGGCCGCGACTGCAAGATCGACCTCTTTTTTGCCTCCTTCCGCAACGCTCCCGATGATTTCCTGTGTAGCCGGATTGATATTGTCAAACGTACTGCCGTTCTCTGAAGGAAAGTACCTGCCGTTTATGTAGTGCTGACAGTCAAAAGGTTTTACGAGTTTTGCCGATGGGGTCTGAACATTCATATTCTACAAACATCCTCCTTTTCAAATCCTTTCCATTAAGTTAAATGATTTTAAACGACAAGAAAACAGCAATGTTCCTCTATGCGGAACAAATCAGACATTTTTTCCGAAAATTTGATATTTTCCGCTTTTTTATTTTTTAAATCATGTTATATTATGGAATAAAAGGCAACGAAAACAAGGGAGAGAGTTGAGGAACCTATGACTGTTGAGACAAAGGACCACCAGCTGCTCGGTTCAGTAAAAAATGCACTTCGTCTGCTTCAATCGTTTACATTAGAGACACCGGAAAAGAAACTAACCGAACTCGCCTCATCGCTCGGCCTCGGAAAAAGCACAGTATCGCGCCTTTTGACTACATTGGAAAGCGAAGGGTTTGTCATGAAGGACCCGGAATCCAGAAGATACAAGCTCGGCTTATCGGTTCTGAAGTTAAACACCATTGTCAACTCCACTCTTGAAATCAACCGCGAATCCCAGCCGGTCCTCAAACGGCTGACAGAAGAGACCGGCGAAACGTCGCATATTGCGATGCGACGCGATCTAAGCGTCGTTTATCTCAATCGGACGGAATGCCCCCGCCCTGTCGAACTTCTCTCATATATCGGGCGGCAAAACCCGATGCATTGCACAAGCTCGGGCAAGGTGCTTCTCGCCTTTGACGAAGACGGCATATTGGATGAGTATGTGAAGGAAGGCTTGAAAAGCTGTACAAAACAAACGATTACAGACGAGGACAAATTGAGGGAGGCGTTGAAAACCGTTAAAGAAAACGGGTTTGACGTCAGTTGCGGGGAATTCATTGATGGTGTCACATCCATCTCAGCTCCCGTCAGAAACCACGCGGGACGAGTGTTGTACGCCGTCAGTGTCGTAGGTCCGGCAGAACGCATAAAGGCCCGGCAGGCGAAAATCGTATACCAAGTGAAAAAAGCGGCCCGGGATATTTCCGAAAGAATCGGGTACTGGAAACGAATATAAAAATTGGGGGAATCGGCTTTGTATGATCTTCACACGCACTTTATACCGCACGATGTGCTGCTTTGGCTGGACGACAATGAAAAGAAGGTCCACGCCGTCCGCGAAAAAAAGGATGGCCGCCAAGCGGAGTTTTTGACGGTCAATCACAAATGGGGCTTTGAATTAAAAGAGCTGTTCTACCAGGAAGCTTTATATTTGGAAGCCCAGCAGGAAGCCGGCGTCTCACACTCATTGGTATCGCCGGTTCCCCAGCTTTTCCTTTACGATCTCGCCGAAGAAATCACAGACGAATTGTCCTTTGTATACAACAAAGCGCTTGCCGGATGGGTTAAAAAACACGACGGCCGCCTTTCAGGCCTCGGCACCGTCCCGCTGAACAGCCCTTTAAAGGCGAGCGAGCGCCTGAATGAAGCGATGAACAACGGCCTTAAAGGAGCGATTATCGGCCCCGGCGCTTCGCAAATGCTTCTCTCAGACGAAGCATTTACACCGTTTTGGGAAACGGCTGACAGAAGAAAAGCGATTATCTTTATCCATCCGCTCCTTTCTGAAGATCCGCGGCTTCGCCGCAGGATGCTGCCAAATTTGATCGGCGTTCCGTGGGAAACGACAATTTGCGCCGCTGATCTTTTGTTAAGCGGGTTTACAGACCGTTTTCGCAATGTGAAAATTCTGCTGGCGCACGGCGGCGGCTTTTTGCCCTATCAGATCGGAAGACTGGACAAAGGATATGACAAATGGGCCGGCGTTTCTTCATCGCTTTCGGCGCCGCCGCGCGAATATTTGCGGAAGTTTTGGTTTGACAGCGTGCTGTGGGAGAAAGAAAGTGCGGCATATTTAAAGAAGCTCATCGGAGAAGACCGCCTTGTTCCGGGTTCCGATTTTCCTTTTGACCTTTGTCAGTGGCCGCCTCTCGATCCCGGTCGGAAAGGGGCGGAATCTCTGCTGAATGTAGCGATTGAAGCATAAAAAAAGGCGAACCTCTTCAGGTTCACCTTTTTCAAAAACAAATTACAGCGCTTGAACTGCCGTAATCAGCGCAAGATTATAAACGTCTTCAGCGTTGCATCCTCTGGAGAGGTCGTTTACAGGCATGTTCAGCCCTTGCAGAATCGGACCGACCGCTTCGAAGTTGCCGAGGCGCTGAGCGATTTTATAGCCGATGTTCCCCGCTTCAAGGCTTGGGAAAACAAATACGTTTGCATCACCTTTAATGACGGAGTCCGGCGCTTTTTTCTCGGCGACAGATGGAACGAATGCCGCATCAAATTGGAATTCGCCGTCCAGTGTAAGCTCAGGCGCTTTTTCTTTGGCGATCGCAACCGCATTGGCTACCTTTTCAGTTTCGTCTGATTTTGCAGAGCCTTTTGTTGAAAAGCTGAGCATGGCGACACGAGGGTCAATGTTGAACATTTTCGCTGTGTTCGCACTTTCGATTGCAATTTCCGCAAGGTCCTGACTGTCAGGCGCAATATTGATCGCACAGTCTGCAAATACATACTGCTCATCGCCGCGCGCCATGATAAACACGCCGGAAGTTTTCTTCACGCCTTCTTTTGTTTTAATAATTTGCAGCGCAGGGCGAACCGTATCCGCTGTTGAATGAGCCGCACCGCTGACAAGACCGTCGGCAAGCCCTTTATAAACAAGCATCGTTCCAAAATAGTTCTCATCTAAAAGGATTT
Organism: Bacillus sp. BS3(2021); assembly: GCF_021043345.1. Lineage (NCBI taxonomy): Bacteria > Bacillati > Bacillota > Bacilli > Caryophanales > Bacillaceae > Bacillus > Bacillus sp. BS3(2021). The sequence continues at coordinate 389,036 of NZ_JAJNDM010000001.1, read as the reverse complement.
GGCGGGCCTGTTCTTCCGTCGCTTTTCCTTTGCGGCGTTCAACGAAAGCCTGAACAAGGTCTTCCATTCCTTCGTATGTATGAGGATCGTATATGTCAACGCCATCCAGCGTCAAATTCAACCCGTTCGCTCTATCTTTGATTTCCTGCTCGTTTCCCACAAGGATCGGCTTTAATACGTTGTTTCCGGCCAAATCGTTGACAGCTTTGAGAATGCGCTCGTCCATACCTTCCGGAAATACGATTTTAACTCCTTTTCCTGCTACTTTTTCCTGCACTGTTGTAAATAGATCTGCCACTATATACCCTCCTTGAAAGTGTCACAAATACTTCATTTCTCTATTAAGCATACTCTTTTGTGATATAAATTCAATCCTTCTGTATTTTATTATAATGCTTTCACTTTTTAAACGCTTTTTTTAAATTAATTTAAGTGCGGCAGGGTTTAAACACTTCTATTAGTATATAACAGCCTTTCCCAGTTATACGACAGATCGTCACCTTTTGTTCAAATCTTCTAAACGGATAAAACGCGGCAAACTATGATATGATGAAGGCAAGTACATACAAATTGGGAGTGATTGCAAAATGAGCGAACAGCAAAAAACGAACGAAGCCGCCCAAACGCTTGACGGCTGGTATGCCCTTCACGATTTCCGGACAATGGACTGGTCCGCATGGAAAATGCTTTCAAGCGATGAGCGCCAGATCATTATCAGCGAATTTACAGGTCTTCTCGAAAAATGGGGAGCTGCTCAAAAAGAAGGAAACGGAAGCCACACGCTATACAGCATCGTCGGCCAAAAAGCGGACTTCATGCTGATGATTTTGCGTCCTACGATGGAGGAATTAAATCAAATTGAACTTGAGTTCAATAAATCCAAACTCGCTGAATACACGATACCTGCTTATTCATACGTATCCGTTGTCGAGCTGAGCAACTATATGGGAAGCGGCGAGGGAGACCCTTACGAAAATCCGCAAGTGCGTGCGCGCCTGTACCCTGAGCTCCCGAACGCCAAATATGTCTGCTTCTATCCGATGGATAAAAGAAGATCGGGCGATGACAACTGGTACATGCTGTCTATGGAAGAGAGAAGAAGCTTGATGCGCAGCCACGGGATGATCGGCCGCGGCTATGCGGGCAAAGTGAAACAGATTATTACCGGCTCAATCGGATTTGACGATTATGAGTGGGGTGTCACGCTCTTTTCAGATGATGTGCTCCAGTTCAAAAAGCTCGTCTATGAAATGCGCTTCGATGAAGTAAGCGCCCGGTACGGTGAATTCGGTTCATTCTTTGTCGGCAACCGCCTCGCAAATGAACAGCTGCCTGCATTTTTGCATGTGTAATGATAAAAAGCTCCAAAGACCTCGGTCTTTGGAGCTTTTTTGCCTATTACTTGCAGTTACACGGCTGTGTAGGCGGAGTCGCCCTTTTTTGCACCTCGATTGAAGATTCGGCATAGAAAGTCGATCCGAGCCCCAGCACTCTGTTCTCCGCCCGGAATGTATACTTTCCTGCGGCAGGCAGCGTTTTGTTTGCCAGCACAAGCTTAAACTCCGCAATACCCAACAGATCAATTGTAAGCGGCAGCCTTACCGTTTTTCCGTTATTCAAAATTTGCCCTGTAGTCAACGCTCTTCCGTTCACGGTATCTTTCGTTGTTGCGGAAAATCCCGACGGCAATGTAAATTCAACCGTTCCCAGCGCCAGGATTGAATTCGGACGATACGTCAGCTCAATATCCGAGAACGACCACTCCTGTTTGCTGGCACCTGTTATAGTCGCATACAAGGAAGCGTTCGCAGCCGGGCAGTAGACAGATTCAGTTTTGGTTGTTTGAGCGCTAGCCTGGAACGAAGGCAGAAAAATCGAAACCATCATCACGAGACTAACCGCCAAGATTGACAATTTAGAACGATACATTCTTTTCAACACAGCAATTCCCCCTAGTCATCATTTTTTTCATCATTCGTCATGACGAAAGCGTACAAGAAAGGCAACATCAAGCAACGCCTTCTTCCCAAAGCGCCGGCACTTTGGTGATTTCTATTAAAAACTACCATTTTTTCAACAGGTAGTAAATGTTTTCCATGTCATATTTTTAAAAGAAATGCAAAATAATAGAATTTAACCAGGCGTTGCTCCTCTTGATTTTCTTCGCTGTTCTTTAGTAAAGGACAAAAGACCCGTCCGCATTCCTTCTCTTCATTCTCCTGATTTTTGTTGACAAACGGTGTATCTGGCTGTACATTATTGACATTATTGAAACATGACCATCTGCGTTTAAATTTGAAATCACCTTGCTTTTTCTCCATTCATGTTTTGACTGAATGGATGAAGAAAGGAACGAAAAAATGCCTAAATTGGTTTCTTCAAATCTTGTAAAAGGTAAGATCATCAATATTAGTCCGCCGCAGACGCTGGCGCTCAGTTTCTTGATTATCATTGCCATCGGCGCCTGTTTATTGAAGCTGCCCGGCGCATCCACTACTTACATCTCATGGGTGGATGCTTTATTCACGGCCACCTCTGCAACTACGGTAACTGGGCTTGTTGTTGTCGATACAGGGGCAGATTTTACGGTTTTCGGACAAACAGTTATTATGTGCCTGATTCAAATCGGCGGACTCGGCTTAATGACGTTTGCCGTTCTCGTCATCATGATGATCGGCAAAAAAATCGGCCTGCAGCAGCGGATTCTCGTTCAAGAAGCATTTAACCAGACTTCTTTAGGCGGACTTGTCCGCCTGGTCAAGCATTTGTTTATTTTTACCATTGTCATAGAATTTGTGGCATTTTTGATCCTTTCGATCAGATGGGTTCCTGAATACGGTTTGCAAAAAGGCTTGTTTCATAGTTTGTTTAACACGATTTCAGCCTTTAACAATGCGGGGTTCTCCCTGTGGCCGGACAACTTGTCTCAATATGTGGGCGACCCGATTGTCAACATTGTCATCACAGGCCTTTTCATTACAGGGGGTATCGGCTTTACCGTTCTGCTGGATTTATGGACAAAGCGAAACTTCCGGACATTATCGCTGCATTCCAAGCTCATGATCGTTGGAACATTGATCATCAATACGACAGCCGCCTTGCTGATTTTTATTTTGGAATACTCGAATCCAGGTACGCTCGGCGGACTGCCTTTAGCCGACAAAATGTGGGGCGCTTACTTCCAGGGTGTGACACCGAGAACTGCCGGATTCAATACGCTTGATATCGCCCAGATGACAACGCCGTCCCTCCTGTTAACCATCGTTTTGATGTTTATCGGAGCCGGAAGCGCGTCAACAGGAAGCGGAATTAAACTGACAACGTTTATCGTGATGATCTTGGCGACGATCACCTTTTTAAGGGGAAAAAGCGAGACGGTTGTGTTCAAAAGGGCGATTAAAATGAAAACCATTTTAAGAGCTTTGGCCATCATTGTGATCAGTTTTTTATTCGTGCTTTTCGCATTATTTATATTGACGATCACAGAGAATGCTCCATTTTTGGAAATCGTCTTTGAAGTATTTTCCGCTTTTGGAACGGTCGGCCTGTCGATGGGACTGACACCTGATTTAACGACCGCAGGCAAAGCGGTTATCATGATGATGATGTTTATCGGCCGCGTCGGGCCTCTCACTATGGCGTTTACGCTGGCCAAGCCGAAGAAGGCGCCGATCCGCCATCCTGAAGATGAAGTGATCACAGGTTAATATGCAGAAAGACCGCTCTTTTCACGAGCGGTCTTTTTGTTTTTCTCTTTCCAACATGATGTGTCGTCATATTCCATCCCGCCCGTTCATACTGTAAAAGGGATGGGAAATATTGATCTATCATCTTGAGTCTTTTACAGCCGGATCGTCTTCATAGCAGCACTTTATCATTCCTCATGTATGGACGGTAGGCATGACTTTGACACAATGAAATGAGGAGGAACGAGATGAAATTTAAAAAAAATCAGATTCAGCCGCTTCAGGAGCTTGAAATGCCGGATTTCCGGCAGCAAATGGGGCCCAACCCTTATCCGCAGATGGGGCAGATGGGGCAAATGTACCAGCAGCATGGACAGCAGCCTTTCACCCAAACGGGGGGGCAGCAATCGTATCAGCAGCCCGGCCCACAGCTGTTCCAGCCGCAGCCGGCAGGAGTCCAGGTCCCTCCGATGCCTTCAGCACAGCAGACTTCACCGAGTATCCCCGGCATGCTGCCGCTTGAGCAATCCTACATTGAAAATATTTTGCGGCTCAATCGCGGAAAAGTGGCAACCGTATATATGACATTTGAAAACAATCCGGAATGGAATGCGAAAGTCTTTCGGGGAGAAATTGAAGCAGCCGGCCGCGACCACATTATTTTAAGCGACAGAAAAACAGGCACACGCTATTTGCTGCTGATGGTGTATCTTGACTATATTACGTTTGATGAGCCGATCACTTATGATTATCCGTATTCAATGGCCTCATATACCCCAAGATAAAGGTTCGGTTTCATTAAAACCGAACCCTTTTTTTATAGATATTAAGCAAAGTTTCTCACATCATTATTACGTTTGAATTTGTAAATAACGATGAGGAAAAAGACAGCAGCGAAAGCAAACAGGATCATGATATTCAAATAAAGACCTTGAAGCTGCTGTCCCTCCTGCAATTTTGCCAGCGTATCCAGCACCCACCGCTGCGGAAGAAAGTCCGCGATACGTTGTGCGAAAGACGGCATGATTTCAATCGGCCAAAAACATCCGGACAGCATGATCGTCGGCATAAATATTAAATTTCGCAATACCCCGGATGACTTGGAGCTATTTGCAAAGACGACGGTGATCAGCGCCAGGCCGACCGCGCTTAGCGCAAAAATCAACAGCACCGCTGCCATCTCCCAAAATGAGATGCCAGTCTCCATCCGGAACACATATTTCACCATTATCAATGTTAAAAAGATTTGGCATGCGATGACAGACATACTGACGGCCACATTGGACATAACGTACTGTCTTGCCGTTATCGGTGTGGTCAAAAGCCTGAAATACGTTCTGTTCTCTTTTTCCTTCACTAACAGTTCGGTCAAGCTTCCCGCTGAAAAAAGCATCGCCATCAGAAGAAAACCGACCGTTCGCTCCGTCATGTTTCTATTTTTCGCCGTGTCTTCAACCGTATATGTTTTGACACCCGTTTCAGAACTCCGGTAATTTTTATACATTTCCTCAAAACGCTTTTCATTCCCCTGCGCCGATTTGCCGATTGCGGCGATATTATCAATGTAATGATAAACATACGATTTCACAAACCCGGTGATTTCAGCGCCTTTGACAGATGCAATGGCGATATGAGCCGGTTCTCCGCTCTGCACGCTTTGAGAAAAGCCTTGTTCAAACGTAATGACGCAATCAAGCTCCCCTGACGCAATTTGACTTTTCCCTTCTGCCTCACTGACCGCGCTGATGTTGACATTCTCGATCCCCTTCAAAAAATCCTTAGTATCTTCGGCGATTCGTCCGCCGTCATGATTGATAATTCCGACGCGCAAATCTGTCTTGTCCATGCTTCCCTCTGTTAAAAGCGATACGAATATGCCTAGCAAGGGCAGACATACGAACAGAAAGATATTGATCTTCTTTTTGAAGGTGACATTCAGTGTGTTTTTGACAAGCCATAGCATTTCTTTCATCTTACAGCCCCTCCCTTCTCTGCAATGAGACAACGGCAATCAGCAGAAATAACAGGGATAAACCGATGTTCAGCAAGATTACGGGCAGCCCCGCCGCTAGATCGTCCGCAAATATAATGTTCATAATAGCTTCGTTCGTCCATGTGAGCGGAGACAGGTCTTTGATCAAAGCTAAAACACCTTCCGCACCCTCGACAGGAAAATAAGCGCCTCCGAAAAATGCAAACAGCGGAATCAACACGTTAATGATCGCCACTGCCGCTTCCCCCGTTCTCGTCAAATAACTGACGCCAAGGCCGAGGCATACGGCAAACAATACGATGCTGAACAGCACGGCCGCCACAAGGGCGAGATGATCTCCCCAGTACGCTTTAAATACGTATTTGCTGAATATGACGACGGCAAAAATACACAATCCGTTTGTCACAAGATTGCCAATCAGCTTGCCGGCAAAAATCTCGCCTTTATGAACCGGCGCCGCGATCAGCCGGTCGGCTGTTTTTCCAAGCCGCTCTCCCCTTATTAAATAACTGGCGCTTAGTGCACTGTAAAGCGCGATCAGAGTGGTCATGGTAACCGCGTAATAATCCATGGAGTTGGGCTTTCTGTCTGAGCTGAGAGACGTCTCCTTGATATAATGGTCGCCAGGTATGTCCCCGAGCACGGCACCCGCTTGCTCAGGAGCGGCTTTGATGATCTCTTGTGCGGCATTGTACCGGTTTGCAAACGCGGTCAGCATTCCTTGAATAATGCTGTTTTTCATACTGTTTTTATCCATTTGGTAAAGCTTGATGCCGCTGTTTTCGATCTCAAGGTAAGCATCGTAGTTCCCTTGTTTGATTTCTTGTTTTCCATCCGTATCAGACAATATTTTTTTAAAATGAACGCCGGATGTTTTCGCTTCTTTTGCGAATGTTTTAAAACCTTCCGAAAACGCTCCGTCAGCCTTGTCTTTATACAGAACATGAACCTCGCCGACCGCTGCTGTTTGCTGATCGAAAGCGTTCGTCAGCGCGGTGCCTAAAATCATAATCAGTACAATCGGAAATGCCAGCATAAAAAGGAATGTCCGCTTGTCCCGAAAAGCCGATACAATTTCTTTTTTCGCAATGATGAGTGTATTCAAACCATGGCCCCCTTTCTAATCGCGCAACTGTCTTCCGGTCAAGGTCAGGAACACGGTTTCCAAATTAGGCGCTTTTTCTTCCAATGAACGAATCTCGGCCCCGTTTTTCATCAGCTTCTCAATAATCTGGTTTAAATTATTGACACCTGCATCCGAGTTGATTTTGATCGTATTGTCTTCAAGAGCAGCCGCCTCCACGCCGCTGATCGTTTTCAGTTCGCCGATATCGACATTTTCCGCCGATTTAAGAACGACCTGAATATCTTTCGTGTTGGTAATGATCGATTTCAGCTGCTCCTTCGTTCCTTCGGCGATAATTTTTCCATGATCCACGATGGCGATCCGCGTACAGATCTCTTCAACTTCTTCCATATAATGGCTGGTGTAAATAATCGTGCAGCCCATCGCATTTAACTTTTTGACGGATTCCAAAATATAATTTCTCGAATGCGGATCAATCCCCACCGTTGGTTCATCCATGATGATCAACTTTGGCCTGTGGGCGATCGCGCAGGCGATATTGAGCCTTCTTTTCATTCCGCCTGAAAAATTTTTCGGGAAGCTTTTATGCTTATCGCTTAAACCGACGAACTGCAATGCTTCTTCCACCCGATTGCGCAATTGGGCCCCGCGGAGACCATAGAGTCCGGCGAAAAACTTCACATTTTCATATGCCGTTAAATCCTCGTAAATGGCCAGATCCTGCGGGACAATGCCGATATTCATCTTGGCGAATTTGCGGTGTTTCGCAATGTTTTTTCCGAGAATCAAAATCTCGCCTTCATTGCATCTCAGCAAACTCGAGATCATGTGAATGGTCGTGCTCTTTCCGGCCCCGTTTGCGCCGAGCAATCCAAATATTTCGCCCTCTTCGATCGAGAGTGATATATTGTCGACGGCAACGAAGTCGCCAAATTTTTTTGTTAGATGATGGATTTCCAATACATTCATGTTCTCACCTCATTTTGATTTCATTATAAAAAAAAGATGAATGGTGCGGCAGTGCAGCATTTCATCTTTTTCACATGAGAAAATTCATATTCAATTCATGAAATCATTCATGCTTGGGCAGCAAGGTGGTGACAGAGAAGCCGTTCGAACCGTCAACAATCACCTTTCCGTTAACAGAAGCGGCCCGTTCCTCCATCCCGATGATCCCCATCCCTTTCTTGATTTTCTGCCGCCCTTTTCCATTGTCTTTCACTTCGGCTTTAATGAGTGTATTCAGCACATGAATATAGATGGATACATGTGTCGCTTCTGCATATTTCACCGAGTTTGTCAGTGCTTCGGTGATATTTTCAAACATAATCTTCCACTGAATTTGAGAAATAACATCCAAATCGCCTTTATGCAAAAATGAAATATTCATATGATACCGCGCCGAACATTCATCGATAAACAGCTTCAATCTATGGATACCCATCTGTTCTGAGGGCGGCTTGACGCTTTTTAACGTCAATCTGATATTTTCGATCCCGTCCTTGGAGATGTTAATCGCGTTTTGCAGGAGCTCGGAAGCTTTTTCCTTGTCTATGTCAAGGACGCGCTTCGCCGCTTCGAGCTGAATCAGCGCTCCTGTCATGGAATGGCCGATTTTATCGTGTATTTCCTGGGAAAGCCGGTTCCGCTCCTCAAGCTTATACGTATATTCGGATTGTCTGATAAACTCTTTGTTTTCCTGCAGCATGTTTGTTACCTTCTCCAGGTCTCTTCTCGTTTGATCGATATGATGTTCAAGCTTTTCAATCCGCGCTGCATCTTGGCTTGCCGCCCAGTACAGCAAAAATTGAAAAGCGGCTGTCAACGCGTAGACCGCTGAGATGCTTTCATTGATAAACAAAACCGGAACGATTGAAGCGGCAAGTACCATCCACTTCGGCAGCCCGAAATTAGCTGCTCCTTCATACAGGCTAAAAGGAAGAAATAAAATAAATAGGGGGTGCACCTCGGCATAAGAAAAAATTGAAATGATGACAGACATAATAATAAAAAGCTTTTTTATTTTTCCTTCAGATAAAATTGAAATCCCGAGGTTGATACAGGCGTAAACAAGAATGCTGAACACAAGCCACGGCAGATTGTCAATTTCCGAAGAAACGCATTGATAGATGATAAATCCCAGCAAAATCAGTTTGCCGGTCAAAATCCGCAATTCCATGGTGATCCCCCAGATTAAAAGTTAACTTTTCCAGTTAAATAATAAATTGCGATTTGCGTCCGGTGTTCAAGCCCTGTTTTCCCCAAAATCGAGGAAATATAATTGGCAATCGTACCTTCAGAAATAAACAGTTCTTTCGATATTTCTTTATTGGACAGCCCTCTGGCAATCAGGGCCATAATTCCGAGCTCGCGTTCGGTAAACAGGCTTTCGTCTATTTTGGATTCCGCTTCTTTATGCTCCGCCAAATTAGATTTAATCTTGTCGAGGATGATATCCTGCATGACAGTATGGCCGTTGTACACGCTTTTAATTGCGTCTCTAATTCGCTCAGGATCGGCATTTTTCAGCAAATATCCTTTTGCTCCGTTCCGTATGGCAGCGACGATGTATTCGTCATCATCAAACGTTGTTAAAATAAAAGGCTTGGCGCCCGTTTCTGAAATGAGCCGCGCAGCTTCCACTCCATCCATGTTGGGCATGCGGACATCAAGCAGTGCAATATCCACAGCTTGGCCGCGGCAAAATTCGACCGCTTGCAAGCCATCCTCCACCGTCGCCAGCACTTCAAATTCATCATAAGTGCTCAGTATGATTTTCATACCCTCTCTTATGAATGAATTGTCATCCGCAATGATCACTTTAATTTTCATCTTTGAACGGAGACCGGTCCTCCGCCATGCACATCCCTTCTGTCAAAATGCAAAAGCCGGGTCTTTCGCCCTGTTCATAACATTAAATTACCATGAATCAGCCCCTGTTAAAATAAAAAAAAAGCCAATCCTTTCAGGAGATTGGCTTTTTAGTAAGCTACAAGTATTTAACAGCTGATACAACAACCATGATCCATGCGGCAATAAACGCCACGCCGCCCAGCGGAGTAATCGCACCGAGGACGCTGATTTGCGTAAGGCTGAGGACATATAAACTTCCTGAAAATAAAACGATTCCGGCAAACATCAGCCAACCTGCCGCAGTTACGCTTCCCGCATCTGTAAGCTTTGACGCGATGAGCGCGACGGCAATTAAACCGAGCGCATGATACATATGATACTGGACGCCGGTCTGCCAGATTTGCAAATATTTCTCGGGAATTTTCCCCTCAAGACCATGAGCTCCGAACGCCCCTAAAGCAACCGCAAGCATCGCATTGACAGCACCTAAAATTAAAAATAATTTCACGATCAAATCGCCCGCCTTTCTTTTATCATCATAGCGCACACGCCTTTAATTTCAACGTTTACACATCTCATGACACGATATTGTCAAATTTCTTTTTCCGTAGCTGCATCTGTTCCGCAGCAATCGCTACAATTGTTCCAAGGACAAGCCCATTGCTTAAAATGGAAACAAAAACAGGATGCATTCCTTCCAAAGCACTTTCAGGTACAAACATGACCCCCACGCCGGCAAGGAGCGCAATCCCGGTAACAAAACGGATGCGGCCTGCCTCGTCCTTTTCATAAGAATCGAATTCGGCAAATGCCAGGCCGACCATCGTTGAAAACACGACGAAGTTCACCGCAAAGCCGACCGGAGACGGCAGGCTGGCAAAAGTATTCATGACCAGCGGGAAAAAGCTGATGACGATCACGATCAAACTCCCGAGCAAAAACGGTTTTTTCGAAGACATTCTCGTCGTTTGAATAAACCCGGCCGCCCCGGATATCGGCACCGTGCCTACAGCTCCGAGCAATCCGCTCAGCAAATGGCTGACGGAGGCGATAAATCCGGCAGGACGTGCCCGCCTCCTCTCCTCCAGCTTCTCAAACTGTCTGACCGCTCCTTCAACCACCCGTATGCTGGCGAGCATATTGACGATTAACAATACTGTAATAAATAGCGAAGTAACGACTAATCCGCTGTCAAACAGCGGCATTCCGAACGGAAAAATATCCGGAAGGCGGAACAGCTGGTTCGCATGCTCAGGCGCCTTCGCCACGCCGAATACGGCAAATAAGACCCAGCCGCCGAAAAGCGCAATTAAAATTGAATATTGCTTGAGAACCGGAATGTTTGACCGGCTCATCAGAAACGTAGCCAGCATGACCACAACCGCCAGCAAAAACACGGGTATATCGACCTCGTTTTTCCGGTAGCCGATCCCCATGACACCTTTAACGATCGGATCGCTAAGCTGGATGACCAGCAGCAGTAAATAAATGCCCGTCACAACAGGAGTAAACATCACAGCCAGCTTATCAATAACTTTAAATAAACTAAAAATAAAGAAGAAAACCGCGCTTAGCAGCATCGCTCCCTGCAGCCCCTGAAGCGTTTCAATATGAGTCGCAAATACGGTCCCTGTAAGACCGGAATAAATCGTGTACACGCCCCACCAGAGGCCGGCCGGACTCTCATTAATCGGCAGGCGGTGTCCCAATAAACATTGGATAAAAGCCGTTGTGCCGAGCACGAAAAAAGTGCTTTGAACCAGCCCTGCGGTCTCTGCCTGGTTCAGCCCGAATGACTGCCCGATTGCAATGGGCACCACGATTGCGGCCGCAATAATAAATGCCGTCCATTGTAAAGCCCCAAAAAGCAGTTTCAAGTTGATCAACCTCTCTTTTTTAAAACAGCCGACGGCGCCTAGAAATCAAAAATAGAATCTCCGTTGCCGTCATCTTCGTGCTTTTGTTTCTCTTGTTTTTTGTACTGTTCAGCACCGGCGCTCCCCATCATTTTTTCTAGCATCAGCTGGTCGCTCGATGGTTTATTGGCCGTTTGAACATAGGGTGAAGACTGGACGGACGGCCGCTGCTGCGGTTCAACAATGACGTCGCAAAGGGAGCGGATAACCGCGATGTGCATTTTCAATTCATTTTCCTGGCTGCATTCCTTTGCTTTTTTCAATTCGTCCTCCATCTTCTGCAGCAAACTTGATATATGTATGTTCATCAAATCGATCCTCCAAACCGTTTTCAGTTTCCATTTCATTTTACCAAATTAACTTCTCCCGTGCCGAATGCACTTTGCAAATATCCATTGCGAAAAATTGCCTCTCCTGCTGTGAAATATCACCTTTTGCACTTTTAAAAAAGATATCTGCAGGCAAACGCAGGTGGAAAACGCCGATTTTATTACGGCTAAAAGTTGACAGCTGAAAAGGCTGTCACACATAATGAAAAAAAACTTCACTCGAATTTCTAAAAGCGAAAGGAATCAGGGAATGGCAGAACGTACACCCTCCATCGAAACGACCGTTACCGAGCAAAAGCGATATTTTTTAAGCGGGGCAACACTCGCTGTTGAAAATCGTCTGGAACAGCTTAACATTCTTAAGAATGCTGTAAAAAAATATGAACGGGACATACTTGAAGCCCTTCAGAAAGACCTTAATAAATCAGAGCACGAAGCCTATATGACGGAAATCGGCATTGTACTGGAAGAAATCCGCTTCATCAGCAGACGATTAAAAAAATGGGCCAAGCCGAAAAAGGCCAAAACGGCCGTCTCGCACATCGGTTCAAAAAGCATCGTCATTGCGGAGCCTTATGGCACGGTCCTGATCATCGCGCCATGGAACTATCCGTTTCAGCTTGCCGTTTCGCCTCTGATCGGCGCACTTGCTGCGGGGAATACGGCCGTCATCAAACCGTCAGAGCTTGCTCCCGCTGTATCCAGCGTCATATCCAAGATGCTTAAAGAAATCTTTCCCCCCGAATATGTATCCGTTATTGAGGGCGGGGTGGAGACGAATCAAGAGCTTTTGCGGCAAAAATTTGACTATATCTTTTTTACAGGCAGTGTTCCCGTGGGCAAAGTCGTCATGGAAGCCGCAGCAAAACAGCTCATTCCAGTCACACTTGAGCTTGGCGGAAAAAGCCCCTGCATCGTGCACAAGGATGCTGATCTTAAGCTTGCAGCTCAAAGGATTGTTTTCGGAAAGCTGACAAACGCAGGACAGACGTGCATTGCGCCTGATTATCTGCTCGTACACAAAGATGTGAAAAGCGGGCTGTTGCACGCTCTGAAGCAATCGATCCAAACATTTTACGGAAAAGCGCCGGAAAGCCATCCGGCGTACGGAAAAATCATAAGCGAACGTCATTTCGAACGGTTACTCCGCTTTTTACACAACGAGAATATCGTAACAGGCGGAACGTATCAAAAAGACGCACTTAAAATTGCTCCGGCCATTATCGATGAACCCGACTGGGAATCGCCGATCATGCAGGAAGAGATTTTCGGGCCGCTCCTTCCTGTCATCGGCTATGAAACAATCGAAGACGTTATCCAAATGGTTCAAAGCCGCCCTAAACCGCTCGCGCTCTATTTGTTTACGAATGAAAAACCGGTACAGAAGCACATCCTCAGCCGGATTTCATTTGGCGGGGGATGCATCAATGACACGCTGATGCACACAGCCACACCTTACCTCCCCTTCGGCGGCGTAGGCGAAAGCGGAATCGGAAGTTACCATGGGTATCACAGCTTTAAGACGTTTTCCCACGAGAAAAGCGTTTTAAAACAGACAAACCTGTTTGACATTTCATTCCGTTACCCTTCATCAAAAAACGGGCTGCGAATCATCAAAAAACTTCTCAGGTAGATAGGAGCCAGACAAACGAAGAACCGCTTATTTTAGCGGTTCTCGCGATTTTAAAGATTCGGAAGGGACCAATCAATCGGCTCATCACCGATTTGTTCCAAATACTGATTGGCTCTTGAAAACGGTCTGCTCCCGAAAAACCCGTTTCTAGCCGAGAATGGGCTCGGATGCGGCGACTGGATAATGAAATGCTTGGATGTATCGATTCGCTCTTTCTTCATTTGGGCATGCCGGCCCCAGAGAATAAAAACGACCGGCTTATCTCTTTTGTTTAAAACATCTATGATACTGTCTGTCAGCTGTTCCCACCCTTTTCCTTTATGCGAATTTGCCTGGCCCCGTCTCACAGTCAAAACGGTGTTCAGCAGCAGAACGCCTTGCTTGGCCCAACTGACGAGAGAACCGTGATTAGGGATGTCGGCGCCAATGTCATTCTGCAATTCTATAAAGATATTTTTCAAAGAAGGCGGCGGATTGACACCGGGTTGTACGGAAAAGCTTAAGCCATGGGCCTGCCCCGGGCCATGATACGGATCCTGGCCGAGAATCACGACTTTAACATTTTCATAGGAAGTATAATGCAAAGCATTGTATATATCGTTCGGTTCAGGATATACGGTGTGCTCTGCATACTCCCTTTTCAGCATTTCCCTCAGTTCTTGATAGTAAGGCTTATTAAACTCGTCCTTCAGCTGCTGCCACCAGCTGTCATTCAAAATCTGTTTCAATGTTCAGGCCTCCTTAACTCAATTGTCTTGCAGCGGAAAGCCTGGATGCGACCGGTTTTCCGTCCCAGACGATTTCGCTTTCCGCTTCCCTTTTTTTCATAGCAGGTTCTTCGAGAAGTACGAAAAAGTTCTTTGTCGGAAGCTTGCCAAGCTGATGCTTTTCACTCAAGACATCCAAATAATACTGTCTCATTCCGCCAAGATCTCCGGATTGGTTGTCACCCTGATCTGAAAACGCATAGATGACGCTTGCAAAAGGAACCCTTTTCACGCGAAAGCGCTCAGCTGCTCTCAGGAAAAAGTCCCAATCCCAATAATTGTGGACAGCAGGATCAAAATAGCCGATCTCGTCATGAAGAGACCGTTTGTACATACTCCCTGAAGGAACATATGTAGAAAACTTCCTCATTTCATCCAAGTTAAAGGAATACGCAAAAAGATAACGGCTTGTCGGAATTCTTTTATCCTCTTTTTCTTCGAAAGACACAATCTCAGCATCCGAATAAACAAAATCGGCGGTCTCCAGCGCATTCAACATTCTTTCCATATGGCACGGAGTGAAAAAATCATCATCATCACACAGCATAATAACATCTCCGGAAGCTTCTTTCACCCCTATATTTCTCGCTTTTACATGCTTCACGTTTTCTTTCAGATGGATAACTCTGATCGGAAGGTCTGAATAAAGGCGCTCAACAAAGTCGACGCTCTCCCCGGCATCATTAACAATAATGACTTCAAACGGTGCAACAGACTGTTTTGTAATGGATTCAAGCAATTCGCACAAAGCGGTGACCCGGTTGTGCGTGACAACTACGATAGATATGTTCATATTTGTGATATACGCTCCTTCTTATTTCATTCTAAACATATTAAATCATAATGCGAATAATTTCACATGGATCAAAAGATGGTTTGGTTTTTTATGCCAATCCATTCACGAAATTTGGCAGAGGACCGCTGCACTATAAAGCGGCAGCCATTTCATTGTGATCTTGCGAAAAGCTGTCTATAATAAGTAATAAACCAACTTTGGATGGAATCTCTTATCGTGGAGGATTGACTGAACATGACAATGCACAAAGCACTGACAATCGCCGGCTCTGACTCAAGCGGAGGCGCCGGCATTCAGGCGGACTTAAAAACGTTCCAAGAAAAGAACGTCTATGGAATGACGGCCCTTACGGTTGTTGTCGCCATGGATCCTGAGAACAACTGGAATCACCAGGTATTCCCAGTTGATACAGAAGTCATCCGCGCCCAGCTGTCGACGATTGTGGACGGCATCGGGGTAGATGCGATGAAAACGGGCATGCTTCCGACCGTTGATATCATTGAATTGGCGGCAGACACAATCAAGAAGCACAGCATGAAAAATGTCGTCATTGATCCCGTTATGGTATGTAAAGGAGCAAATGAAGTGCTGTATCCCGAACACGCAAAGGCTTTAAGAGAGCTTTTGGCTCCGCTTGCCACGGTCATTACGCCAAACCTTTTTGAAGCCGGCCAGCTCAGCGGACTTGGAGAAATTAAAACGGTTGAGCAAATGAAGGAAGCGGCAAAAGTCATTCACGGCCTCGGCGCTGAACACGTCCTCATTACAGGAGGAGGCAAACTGAATCACGAAAAAGCGGTAGATGTATTATTTGACGGCCGGGATGCAGAAGTCATCGAAGGAGAAAGAATTGAAACTCCATACACGCACGGGGCGGGCTGCACCTATTCCGCAGCGATTACGGCTGAACTCGCCAAAGGTTCAAATGTAAAAGAAGCCATTTATTCTGCAAAAACATTTATTACGGAAGCCATCCGCGAATCATTCCGTTTGAATCAATACGTCGGGCCGACGAAGCACTCCGCTTTACGGCTCAGTGGCAAATAAAAGCCAGCCCCATTAAAAGGGGCTGGCTTTTATTTAGCTTTCGCGTTTGATCGTTCTTGCAGATGATCTTAAGAAAGTCTCGATCGATTCCACAAAAAGAGCATATTCTTTCATTTGTTCATAAGTGTCTTGAAGTTTCTTTTGTATTTCTTCATCATCCGGAATTGTTTTATCTTCAATACCGCCGATCAGCTTCTTCATCTGAAGGAGCAAACCATTGTATTCCTCTCTCGTATCCTCAATATGATCCGCCATTTTTTTCAAACGCACAGCTGTCAACTTCTGCTGGTTTTGATCCAAAAAAACAACCCCTTTTTCACTGCACTCTCTCTAAAAAAAGCATATCATAAAGGGATTGTACAGAAAATAGCAAACCGCTCCCTTTATGCGACCGTCCAGGATGTTACATTCACTATGATTTCTTTTCTGGCACCGATCCAAACATCATTATTTCCCGGGTAAGGAAAATATCTTGCCGTAAAGACTTCCTCTCCCCCATTGACGAAGATTTCAATCGCAGACGCGTCTAAAAAGATGTTTAAATCGCGGAGCTCATGCAAACGACAATGTCTGGCTTCCGTTCTTTCATCAACATAGCTGTTTCTTTCCAAAGTTATGATGCCGTCAGCTTTATTGTAAATGAGTCGCGCGGCACCCCTGAAGGAAATCTCAAAGCTGTCTTCAATAAGTTGCGGGCTGATGAAAAGCTCGGTTTTGTCCGGTTGAACAATGTCCAGTTTTTCGGTGCCTTGATTAAGTGATATTGCTGCGCGTTTTTCGTTTTGGCGGAGCGTTCTAAGCTCCGCGACCGGTTTTTGAACGATTTTATCGTTTTGCAAATGCAGTTCCCTCGGCAATGTCATACAGTGCACCCATTGATGCTGAATCGTCGGCTGGCTCTGTTCATCCTGGTCTGGAACACCCATCCAGGCAACCAGTATCCTCCGGCCTGATTCGTCTTTTGTCGTCTGCGGCGCATAAAAATCAAAGCCGCGGTCAAGCTCTTCAAAGTCTCCGTGTGTAAAACCCGGTTTCTGCTCGTTCAATTCACCGACAAAATAACCTGACTGATAGACGTTTTGGTAGCGCATCTCTTTTGCTTCAAGGCCTTGCGGACAGACAATTAAGACGTCTTTGCCGTTTAGTTCGAACATGTCAGGGCATTCCCACATATAGCCGAATTCCCCGAGCTGATCTGTATTTGAACCTGTGATGTCGCCAAGGAACTGCCAGTCTTTCAAATTATCCGATTGAAGCAGAACGGCTCTGCCCTCAAGTTTTTCAGTCTGGGCGCCGAGCACCATGTACCAGCTGCCATTCTTTTTCCATACTTTCGGATCGCGGAAATGAGCCGTGTATCCTTTCGGAAGCCTTGCAACAACCCCCTGTTTTTCAAACGAGATGCCGTCTTTCGAGACGGCGAGACATTGATAGGTCTCCCTATTTCCCTCGTCGTCTCTGACATTCCCCGTATAAAACAGGTGGAGCACATCATTTTCAGCGATCGCGCTTCCTGAATAACAGCCGTTTTTATCAAACCAGTCGCTCGGCGTGAGGGCGATCTCTTCATGCCGCCAGTTCACGAGATCTGTTGAAGAGTAGTGCCCCCACAGCTTTGCACCGTGCCCCGTTTTAAAAGGCATCCACTGATAAAAAAGATGGTAAACTCCCTTCCACTGAATGAACCCGTTCGGATCATTCAGCAGTCCGACAGGAGGCATGATGTGATAATGCAGCCGATAGGGATCAAGATTTACAATATCCCGGTATTCTTCAACCCGGTTTATTGCCTTTTGACGAAGCTCCTGATCTTGATTCATCGTTTTCCCCTCCTTCCGTCACTTTTTCTCGTCTTCATTAATTCCTAAGATAAAGGCTGTGATAAACGCGACAGACACAGAGATCGCCATTCCGATTAAATAATGGATCAGGTTGCCCATTCCAAGCGGAGCAACAATCGCAATCATCGGTATTCCCGTCAAACCGTAGGCGTTTGCCGCAACATTCATAAAGACAACGTATGCAGCACCGAGCGCTCCACCGGCCATTGCCGCGATAAACGGCTTGCGGTAACGGAGGTTAACACCGAAAATAACAGGTTCGGTAATGCCGAGAAAAGAAGAGAAAGCAGCAGGTAAAGCGATTTCTTTTGTTTTTGCGCGCTTTGCCAAAAAGAATACGGCAAGTCCGGCCCCGCCTTGGGCGACATTGGACATAGACCAGATCGGAAGCAGGTAGTTCCTGCCGATATCAGCGATAAGGCCGGCCTCAATCGCGTGGAAACTGTGGTGAACACCAGTTAAAACGATCAGCGAGTATGTTCCTCCGAAAATCAGTCCGGCAACAGGTCCGGCAAGATCATACACATAAGTTAAAACGTTCGTGATCCCTGTACCAAGCATTCTTCCTAAAGGACCGATTGCGATAAAGGCAATAAATCCCGTTGAAATAATCGTGACAAACGGTGTCACTAAAAGATCGATCGCGTTTGGAACAATTTTTCTTACGCCTTTTTCGATTTTACTCATCACATACACGGCAAGCAAAATTGGAACAACGGTTCCTTGATAGCCCAGCATCTCAATTTTGAGCCCGTAAAAGTTCATCACATCCGGTGATGCAGTTGCCAATCCCCAAGGATTGAACAAGCTCGGGTGAATTAAAATTCCTCCAAGTACAGCCCCTAGGTAAGGATTGCTGCCAAATTCTTTCGCAGCACTGACACCGATCAAGATCGGAAGGATAATAAATGCCGCGCTTGAGAACATATCAAGCATTTTATACAGCGCTGCATCAGGATCGACCCACTGAAATGCCTTCATCATCCCCAACAGCCCCATTAATAAACCGCTTGCAACAATGGCCGGGATGATGGGCACGAAAATATTTGACAGCGTTTTCGCGAATCGCGCTAAAGGATTCATTTTTCCCTTTGCGGCATCGCTGTGCTGAACCGTTTCCTTTTGATCAAGATTCAGCTCTTTAGCAAACTGTTCATACACTTTATTAACAAGTCCTGTTCCGAAAATAATCTGGTATTGGCCAGAGCTCGAAAAGGCTCCTTTTACACCTTCCAGCTCTTCGACCTTTTCCTGGTCGATTTTCGCTTCGTCCTTGATCACCAAACGAAGCCTTGTCGCACAATGAGCTGCACTGATGACATTATCTTCTCCGCCAAGAAGCTGTATAAGACGTACGGCGATTTCTTTGTGATTCATGATGACTCCTCCTTTTTTTTTAAAAAAAAAGCAGAAAAGACCTAAAATTCACCAACGAATGGCGGATAGATTCTCCCCATTCATCTAGCAAATTTTAGGTCTTGCCTGCTTTACCAGTCACAATCCCCGGTATTTATTTTTTAATACGCTTTCATTTTATTATGTGATAACGCTTTCGTCAACTACTTTTTTATTTTCTGTGAAAATCGACCTAAAAAAGCCTGATCGCGCGTTATCAGGCGGTATTACCTATAGGAATCATTTAAACGCTGGACATGCAGCGTAATATATCCGACTTCCGATTCCGGAAGATGAAGATCATATTCAGTTTTCACGTAATCCGCCAGCCCTGCCGCACACTGGTAGCTTTCAGGATACTTTTTCCGGATGAAATAAAGCATGTCATCGTCCATGACATGAAACGCTTCATTTGATTCCAGCCTGTTGATGGCATACCTGAGATGCGTGACAAGACGCTGATATGAGATGCTGTTTTCGTCAATCTTCTGATTGAAACAGCATTCGATTTTTTCTATCAATTCTTTGATGATGTTCGTGTATTTAAGCGTCTTCTGCATGTTTTCCGCATCCATTTTTGCGGTATGAATATGCAGCGCAATATAACCCGCTTCATCATCAGGCAATTCGACTTTCAATTTTTCTTTGACCAAATCGATTGCCCAGAGTCCGATCTCATATTCTTTTTTATAAAGCGCTTTGATTTCATTTAATAATTTATTTTGAATGACGAATCCTTTGCGGACTCGCTCGATCGCAAATGACAAATGATCCACAAGGGCGATGTGGATATGATCACTCAACGGTGCGGACAGCCGCCCTTCCGCATAGCTGATGATCTCTTCGGCAGCTTCAATATGTTCTTCCGGAAGTGTTTCGAGGATTTGTTTAAACTTTTCATTTTCTTCATGAATGGTAAAAATTTTTTCTACCTTGTTTCTTGGAATGGTATCGTTTTTGCCTTTTTGAAAAGCGATACCAGGCCCCATGACAATTTTTTCTTGACCATCCTCCTTTATGATTGCTGCATTGTTGTTCAATACTTTATAGATTTTCAAAGCCGTCACCCACTTCCCGTTATGAGTGGGATTTTACCTTGTTTAAGTTCCCGTGTAAAGAGTTGGTCCGGCTCTTACCCTCTTCACCGCTTTTTGGCAAACAGCCCGGTTGGGTTCTGTCGTAAAACTGCCGGGCATCGCTCTCTTACAGCCCGACATCCGCTCTGTTGATTCTTCTCTTTTTTCCGAAAAGCCGCCTGCCTGATAAGCATCGGCAGCCTGATATGTACCGCCGGCGAACGCCATCACCTTCATTTGAGTCTCTCTGACAGGCACCACCGCATTCAGCAGCACGGCCGTCCATAATTTTAAAAATGATATCAAACCTTTCATACCGATCCCCTCCAGTTTCGTTGTGGTAAAACTAGCAACTCTATTAAACTTTCTTGCTCTATCTTATCCCAGCAAAATGAAAATGTTTGTCACAATGTGTGTGCAAAATGATTCTAGTTTTTAGAAGTTTTGTTGAAAACTGATGGAAACGCATGATTCAACGGAAACAAACCATGAATGTAACTTACTCACAGCTTATCCTAAGGATAAACACATATTACCCACAGGGTATATCCACATATCCACATATTTATTCAACATTTAGTATAAGAACGTATATTCCCTACAATATCTATACACAAGTTTATTCACTTATACACAGTAAATTGTGCATAAATCTAAAGACATCCACTCCAATACATTGAATCTTTGAAAATTATTTCTATATATAGAAGGATTCTTTTGAAACTGAGAGAATATTTTAAAAGTTCGAAACTCTAAGGATTACAAAGAAACCATTTATCCGTAAGGGGGAAAACAGATTGAGAAAAAGTATCATGCGCTATTTCGTCATGGCTTTTATTCTATTATTTTCGTTATCCACATTCCTCACCGGAGTGCAGGCAACATCCGTTCCCGATCAAAAGTCGCCTGAACTTGAGAAAGCTGAAATCTACGGTGATATTGATGTGACGTCTGATAAACAGACAACAGTTATTGTGGAGCTGAAAGAAAAGTCGCTTGCCGAAGCAAAAGCGGATGGGGAAAAGCAAACGAAAGCTTCTTTAAAAATCGCTCGCAGCAAAGCGAAAAACAGTGCGCTGAAAACACTCAAAAAAGCGAAAATAAACCGCGAATACGACCGTGTATTTTCGGGTTTTTCAATGAAACTGCCGGCCAGTGAAATTCCGAAGCTGCTCGCCGTCAAGGAAGTAAAAGCGGTTTATCCGAACGCAGCTTACAAACCTGACAGCATAAAAGGAAAAGACGTGACACTTGCAGCGGATGCCATTTATCCACAGATGGATAAAAGTGCACCGTACATCGGAGCAGATCAGGCATGGAAATCAGGCTATACCGGTAAAGGCATTAAGGTAGCTGTCATTGACACGGGTGTGGATTACACACATCCTGACTTAAAGAAAAATTTCGGCCCATATAAGGGGTATGACTTTGTGGATAATGACTATGATCCACAAGAAACACCGGCAGGCGACCCGCGCGGAGAAGCGACTGATCACGGCACCCATGTTGCGGGGACCATCGCCGCGAACGGTCAGATTAAAGGGGTGGCGCCTGAAGCAACGCTTCTTGCTTACCGTGTGCTCGGCCCCGGCGGCTCAGGAACAACCGAGAACGTGATTGCAGGCATTGAAAAAGCCGTCGCGGACGGAGCAAAAGTGATGAACCTCTCATTGGGCAATTCACTGAACAGCCCTGATTATGCAACAAGCATCGCACTGGACTGGGCGATGGCCGAAGGAGTTGTCGCCGTTACGTCAAACGGAAACAGCGGACCGGAAAACTGGACGGTCGGCTCGCCGGGAACTTCAAGAGATGCGATTTCCGTCGGCGCCTCGCAGCTTCCATATAATGAATATTCTGTGAGGCTTCCTTCGTATTCGTCAGCAAAAGTGATGGGATACCAGGAGGAAAAAGATCTTGAAGCTTTGAACGGTCAAGACGTGGAACTTGTTGAAGCCGGCATCGGACAAGCTGACGATTTCAAAGGCAAAGATGTGAAAGGAAAAGTAGCGGTTATCCAGAGAGGCGTCATTCCATTTGTGGATAAGGCCGAAAACGCCAAAAACGCCGGCGCTGTCGGAGCCGTGATTTACAATAATGTAACAGGGGAAATCGAGGCCAACGTTATGGGGATGGCCGTACCGACTGTCAAATTGTCGAAAGAAGAGGGCGAAAAGCTTGTTCAGCAGATCAAAGAAGGGGAACGCTCTGCTGTCTTTTCTTTCAAATTGGACAAAAAGCTCGGGGAAACGATTGCCTCCTTCTCGTCACGCGGACCTGTCATGGATACATGGATGATTAAACCTGACGTTTCAGCGCCAGGCGTCAATATCGTCAGCACCATTCCGACCCACGATCCGAAAAACCCTCACGGTTACGGTTCAAAGCAGGGTACAAGCATGGCTTCCCCGCATGTCGCGGGAACGGCAGCCCTATTAAAGCAGGCCAAACCGGATTGGACGCCAGAGCAAATCAAAGGCGTGCTGATGAATACGGCGGAAAAATTGACGGATGAAAACGGAAAGCCTCTCCCTCACAATACGCAAGGAGCGGGCAGCATCCGCATCATCGAGGCCCTTCATGCTTCATCAATTGTAACGCCGGGCAGCCACTCATACGGAACGTTCCTGAAAGACAAAGGAAAACAAACGAAAAAACAAGCGTTCACAATTGAAAACCTTTCTTCATTCAGAAAAGCCTATCAGCTCGAATACTCCTTTAAAGGAGCGGGCATCACGGTATCAGGAACGGAACGAGTCGTGGTACCGGCCCATCAAACAGGTAAAGCAACGGCAAAAGTAACCGTCAATTCCGCCAAAACGAAAGCAGGCACATATGAAGGCACGGTTTACGTCCGTGAAGGAGGCAGAAAAGTCGCCGAAATTCCGCTCCTGTTGATCGTCAAAGAGCCTGACTACCCGCGCGTCACATCCGTAACGGTTGAACCGGGGGCAAAGCAGGGTGCTTACACGATCGAAGCCTACCTGCCGGGCGGGGCTGAAGAGCTCGCATTTCTCGTCTATGATGAAAATCTGAACCTTCTCGGGCAGGCCGGCGTTTATAAAAACCAAGGCAAAGGCTATCAATCTTATCAATGGAACGGCAAAATCAATGACGCCGCAACCCTTAAGTCCGGAAAATACTATATGCTAGCCTATGCGTCCGCCAAAGGAAAATCAAGCTACATTCTGACGGAAGACCCTTTTATCGTCGAATAATGACAAGCCTTGTTGAGAACCACTCAACAAGGCTTTTATATGTTAAAATACGGATAATGCGTTCAGGAGAAGCTCTCCCTTCTCTTCAAAACGTGAAAAAAGCAATCGGAGGACATCGTATATATGCTTTCTTTTATCGTATTATTCGGCTTATCCTTCCTTATTGTCTGCTTTATATTTTTCACGATTTTGTACTTCGCCGTCAACCTGCAGAAGCGCGAGCCCAAGCCTTTTCAAAAAGCAACGGAGCAAACCGTCGATACCGTCATCCTCGTTCCGCTCAGCTGGCTGTTTACCGCTTTATACATATGCATTCTGTTTATTCTTTTCCCGATCCGCCATTTTCTCGATTTTTTTCAGCAAAAACGTTAAATTGACTGATGAAACGCTTCGGCCAGCAGCCGGTAAGATTCCAGCCTGTCTTGAAAATCGTGGGTGATCGTCACCGCCATGATTTCATCCGTTCCGTAAGCGCCGGCCAGTTCAAGCAGCTGTTCCTTCACCTGCCGCGGCGTCCCGATGACCATCCGTTTTCGATTGTCTTCCACTCTCTTTCTTTCATAAGGAGAATATTGATATGACAGCGCCGTTTCCAATGATGGAAAGCCTTCGGTCACTATCCCCTGTTCATTGGCTAATAAAGAGAAATCCAAGCTTTTTGCAAGGTTCTCCGCTTTCTCTTCTGTCTCAGCGCAAATCACAAATACAGCAATGATCACGTTTGGCTGTTCACCCAATACAGAAGGTTCGAACCTCTCTTTGTAAAGTCTGGCCGCCTCTTCTCCGCCTTCGCCGTTAATAAATTGGGCAAATGTATACGATGCCCCTGTTTGGGCGGCAAGCCTCGCGCTTTCCCCTGAGGAGCCGAGCAGCCAGACAGCGGGCGCTGCGGCCACGTTCGGCGATGCGATCAAGTTGGGAAAGCGGTGGTGTTCATCGGCCTGATCGTGTAAATATGTGACGAGATCCTGAATTTGTTCGGGATATTGGTCAGTCATCCGTCTTCCTCCATTTTGAAGAGCCATGGAAGCGATCGGCATCCCTCCCGGAGCACGTCCGACACCGAGATCAATCCTTCCGGGCGCAAGTCCTTCCAAGACGCGGAAGTTTTCTGCCACCTTGTAGGCGCTGTAATGGGGAAGCATGACGCCGCCGGATCCTATACGGATCTTCTCTGTTTTAGCCGCAAGATAACCGATCAGAACCTCCGGACTTGATCCTGCCAAGTTTCTTGAAAAATGGTGCTCGGAAACCCAAAATCTCTTGTATCCGAGGCGCTCCGCCGCTTGCGCGAGCTCCACCGTATGCTGTAAAGCCTGTTCAGGTGTGCTTCCTTCAGAAACGGGAGTCTGATCAAGTATGCTTAATGACAACATCTTTTTCACCCCAAGTCTTCGTTTACTTTTCCTGCGCAAAAAGAAATAATAGTATCATGGATAAACCTAAAGGAGCTCCTAATACTGATGAATGAGACGAAGCAAAAAACGCACCCGCCAGTCGTAGAAGAACGCTTTGCAAAAGGCTGTTTATTCGGAATCCTTTTCAGTCTTCCCTTTTGGCTGATGTTTTATCTTTTTCTTCAATACATGCTGACAAGATAAGTCCCCTCCGAGTCGGAGGGGACGTTCCTTACCTTTTGTTCAAACCTTTTCCTTTAACGAATTCATTCATATACGCACGCGGTGGCTTTTTGAGGCTGCCGGTGATCTGGTCTGTCCATTTGTCAGACCGTTTGCCGTCTGTCCGCTTTTGATAATAGTTTGAAATCGTTTCGTCATATGCGGACATATGTTTTTTAAACTCGGCTTCGTCCGCTTGATAGGCATTTTCATGATAAATGTGATCAAGCGGCAGACGCGGCTTTTTATCCGACAGGTTGGCCGGATGGCCGACGACAAGCCCGAACAGCGGCAGAACGTATTCAGGTGTTTCCAGAAGCCCGGAGACTTCGTTCAAGTTATTGCGAATCCCGCCGATATAGCAGATGCCGAGGCCCATTGATTCGGCCGCTATTGACATATTTTGAGCGGCAAGAGCTGCATCGATGACGCTGACCATAAAGGTCTCCGTCCCTTCAAGAGAAGCTGTGATATCTACACCCTTTTCCCGGGCCATTTTGTCATGCCGGTAAAGGTCTGCGCAAAATACAAACAGATGGCCGTTTTTTTCAACATATGGCTGATTTCCGGCCAATTCCGCAAGCTTGCGCTTCTTGTCCGGGTCGGTGACACCGATGATTGAATAAGCTTGAATATAGCTGGACGTCGATGCGCTTTGAGCGCTCTCCACAAGCAGGCGAATCTCTTCTTCGGTCAGGAGCTGATCTGTAAAAGACCTGATCGAACGGTGATTTAAAATTGTTTCAATCGTTTTATTCATCCTTTTACCTCCTCAACCTTTATCATATCCAATATCTGCTTTTCCCTAAAGCAAAACGGTTTGGCGGACTGCAGATGGATTCAATTTCATATGGTAAAATGATAGAATCGTCTTACAATTTTTGAAGCGGAAAGGGAGATGACGGTGAAGTCTGTAATTGAAGAATTAGATGCATTATATCCGGAAATGATCGAACTCAGGAGACATTTTCACCAATATCCGGAGCTTTCCCACCTCGAGGTCAATACACCGCGCACCATTGCAAATTACTTGGAAAACCTCGAGATTGACGTGAGAACAAATGTCGGCGGACAAGGGGTCGTCGGTCATATTAAAGGCGGCCGCCCCGGCAAGACGGTCGCCTTGAGAGCCGATTTCGACGCTCTGCCATTACAGGATCAAAAAAATGTTCCGTACCGGTCGACTGTCCCCGGCGTCATGCACGCTTGCGGACACGATGCTCACACGTCGGCTCTCCTCACAGCCGCAAAAGCCCTGGCAAAGCATCAAAAAGACTTGAAAGGAAATGTCGTGCTGATCCATCAATTCGGTGAAGAGGTCACACCAGGCGGCGCCAAGCCGATGATTGAAGCCGGCTGTCTCGAAGGCGTGGATGCCATTTTCGGCACCCACATCTGGGCTCCGATGCCCGTCGGTCAAGTCGGTGTTACATCAGGCCCGATTATGGCAGCCGCTGATAAATTTAAAGTCACGATATCCGGGCGGGGCGGACACGGAGGCGCGCCTCACTTAACGACAGATGCTTTAATAACAGGAGCCTCAGTCGTCAACCATCTCCAGCAAATCGTCAGCCGCAGAATCGATCCGACGGAAGCAGCCGTCTTGTCGATCGGAACGTTTCATTCAGGCCAGGCGTTTAACGTCATCGCCGAAGAAGCGGTCATTGAAGGAACGGTCCGCACCTTTTCAAAGCATGTCCAAGAGACGATCATCGCCGAGATGGAACGCGTCATCAAGGGCGTCTGCGACAGCAACGGCGCTTCATTTTCACTCGATTATGAAAAAGGCTACCCGCCTGTCGTCAACCATGAAAAAGAAACGGACATCGTCCGCCAATGTGCAAAACGCGTCGTCGGCCCTGAAGCCGTCATCGAACTCGAACCGAATATGATCGGCGAAGATTTCTCTTATTATCTAGAACATGTCCCTGGATCATTCTTTTTTACCGGCGCGGGCAATCCGCAGACTGGAGCCGTTTACCCGCACCATCACCCGCTGTTTGATATCGATGAAAAAGGCATGCTGAACGCGGCGAAAATTCTTGTGTCGGCAGCTCTCGCATTTTTAAACCAAGATTAAAGACAGCCTGATTCGGCTGTCTTTTTTACTTAAACATATACCCTTTATATTTTGTCAGCTGGCAGCTGGCGTTATAAACGATCGCATAGCCGATCAAAGCAGACAACACAGAGCTCCCTCCGTAGCTGATGAACAGAAGGGGAACGCCCGTAACCGGCATCAGTCCGACGTTCATTCCGATATTTTGGAATGTATGGATGACGATCAGCGCCGTATACCCGACACAGAAAAATGACGCAAACTTATTATAAGGATGTATCTTATCGATCAGTACGACAAGCCGGTAAATGAAAAGGAAAAACAGGATGACGACAAAAGTACAGCCAATAAAACCGAAACTTTCCCCGATGACGGCAAAGATGAAATCGGTTTGGCCTTCAGGAACGTAGACTTTCAAATTGTTCATACCCGTTCCGAAGATTTCTCCAGAGCCGATCGCCGTAACGGCCTTTTCGGTCTGATACGTATCGTTCGCGTCCTGCTGGCTCGAATCGACCCATGTCATCACCCGGTTGATCTGATATTGCTGGATGTGCAGCGTATCCTTCGAAAACTCCGGAAAATTGATCACCAAAAACAGAACGAGCAGTACGAGGGTGATTCCTGACCCCGCCACAATCGAAATCAGCTTCCAGTTTACACCTGATAAAAACACCATAACGGCGACAAAGAACATGCAGATACCGGCCGTACCGGCGTCCTGCATTAAAATCAAACCGACCGGAACCGCAGATACCCCTGCGATTTTCAGCAAAAGGTGAACATCCTCCTGCATCGTGCGCGAGCCTTTCGGACTTGCTTTGGAAATCACCGAAGCCAGCATCATAATCAGACCGATTTTCATAAATTCCGACGGCTGCAGCGTGACCGAACCAAATTGAAACCAGCTTTTCGCTCCTTTGATAATCGGTGCGATCGACGTTGGACTGAACTTTAACACGATCAATGACAAGATGCCGAATAGATATATGTATATGCTGAATTTTTCAAGCTGCTCTAGATCAAAATAGAGAAAGCCGACGATCACCGAAATGCCGAGCAGATAAAAGAACAATTGCTTTGCCGGATAGCCCTTCAGTGAAAAAGACGGCTCTGCAGCGTAAACAGCGATCACACTGATTAAAAAGAACATGGCTAATATAAAAATCAAATCTCCCTGATAATAGGGACTTGTCGTATTTTTCTTCTGACCCATTGTACCCCGCCTTATTTCTTCATCAAAAGCACTAACTTTCATTATAACATGAACAACCGTTCACATTGCGAAAAAGGGTGAATAAAATAACAGCCTGCATGCATCAGGCTGTTATTTGAACATATAGCTTTGATACTTTGTTAACTGGCAGCTTGAATTGTAGACAACCGCGAAGCCGATCAAGGTTGCTACGACTGAGCTTCCTCCATAGCTGACCAAAAGCAGCGGGACGCCGGTCACTGGCATAATGCCGATATTCATTCCGATATTTTGAAAGGTATGAATGACAATTAAAGCGGTAAAGCCCGCACAGAAAAATGAGGCAAACCTGCTGAACGGATGTATTCGGTCTATGAGCACGACAAGCCGGTAAATTAAGAAGAAAAACATAATGACAACAAAAGTGCATCCGACAAACCCGAAGCTCTCGCCGATGACGGCAAAAATAAAGTCTGTTTGCGCCTCAGGTACATAGACTTGAAGATCGCTTACACCATTTCCGAATACTTTCCCCGAACCGATCGCCAGCTGCGCCCTTTCGACCTGCATTTTATCGTCGGCATTCTGTTCGCTCGGATTGACCCAGGTCATGACACGGTTGATTTGGTATTGTTCAACCCCGAGTGCTCCCGCGACATCGGGAAATTTGATAATGACAAACAAAATCAAAACAATGACTGTAAGACCCGTTCCGAAGATGAGAGAAATCAATTTCCAGTTCACGCCCGACAGGAATACCATCACAAGAATGACAAACGCGACGATTCCGGCTGTACCCGTATCCTGTTCTAAAATCAAGCCGAACGGAACAATGATAATACCGGCGATTTTCAGCAGAAAGATGCAGTCTTCTTTCAACGTACGCTTGCCGACAGGCCCGTTTTTCGACATGAAGGAAGCCAAATACATGATCAGCCCGATTTTCATGAATTCCGACGGCTGCAGCGTAAACCCGGGAAGCATAAACCAGCTTTTGGCACCGTTGATGACCGGCGCAAACCTGTATGATCCGATATATGCCGGACTGAACTTTAACACGATCAGCATCAAAATCCCGAGCAGATAAAAATAAAAGCTGAGCTTTTCAAGCTGCTCCAAATCAAAATAAAGAAACACGATGATGATAAAGGCCCCCAGCAAATAGTAAAGGGACTGTTTCATCGCAAAGGGTTCATTATATTGATTAAACTGCTGAGCGGCGTACACAGCCACAACGCTTATGATAAAAAAGACAATATAGACAAAAATCAAATCCCCCTGATAAAAGGGATTTGTAATATTCTTTTTCTGACTCATTCGAAATCCCGCCCTTATAATATGACACGATGAAATAATCCAGGAAGACGGCATCCGCTTCCTCACAAATGATATGACGTACAAAAGAATAAAATGTTTCGATTTTATTGCGAACAAATTCCTATTCTATTTTAAAGGATTTTTCCAACTATTGTCGAATGTGATAAATTCATTGATTTTTGATTGTTTTGTATTAAAATGAGTAATGTTGCATAAAATTAAACTTTTGCCTCCGGCAGAAGCGATACAGAATCACCAATTCATAAGGAGTTTTTCATTTTGGATAAAGCACTTCAAAAGCGTAAACGGCTTGATCTCATAAAATTTTTGGTCCCTTCGCTTATCGGAATTATTCTGTTTATGATTCCCGTTAAAATCGAAGGAAATTTAACGATTCCAATTGCTGTCTTTTCAAATGCATTGCAGAAGCTGCTTCAGCAGCAATTGCCGTTAATCATGACGGTCATCGTAACCGCAACATTTATCTTAACCTTTATCACCAAAACCTTTCATCCGGCTTTCATTAAAAAAAGCGAGTTTTTCTATAACTTGCTGAATGTATCTTTATTTTGGTATATCGTCCGCCTGTTCGGCATGATTTTCGCAGTGATGGCATACTTTAAGATCGGCCCTGAAGCGGTATATGCCGACAGTACAGGCGGAACATTATTATTCAGCTTGCTGCCCGTTCTTTTCTCCGTCTTTTTGTTTGCAGGCCTGTTGCTGCCTTTTCTGTTGAACTTCGGCTTGCTCGAGCTGTGCGGCGCTTTGATGAAAAAGCTGATGAGGCCTGTCTTTAAGCTGCCGGGACGGTCATCGATCGATTGTATGGCTTCATGGCTCGGCGACGGCACGATCGGCGTGCTCCTGACAAGCAAGCAGTATGAAGAAGGATTCTACACGAAGCGTGAGGCCGCCGTCATCGGCACGACTTTCTCAGTCGTCTCCATCACGTTTTGCCTCGTGATTATTTCACAGGTTGACCTTGCCCATATGTTCGTTCCGTTTTATTTGACGATATTGCTGGCGGGTGCCGTAGCCGCGGTGATCAGCCCGCGGATTCCGCCTTTATCAAGAAAGGCTGATACTTATATTACAGACCAAGCGGATCAGGATCAAGAGGAGATTCCCGAAGGATACACTCCATTCCAATGGGGACTCAGCCGTGCTGTCGCAAAAGCAAAACAAAATACAAGCGTCAAAGATTTCTTGCAGGACGGAGCCAAAAACGTGCTCGATATGTGGATGGGCGTCGCTCCCGTCGTCATGGCCCTCGGCACAGCCGCACTGATTGTCGCTGAATATACGCCTGTTTTCAAATGGCTCGGGCTGCCGTTCATTCCCCTTCTCGAACTGCTCCAGGTTCCTGAAGCCGCCGAGGCCTCACAAACGCTTGTTGTCGGGTTTGCCGACATGTTCCTTCCGTCTGTGCTCGGAAGCGGGATTGAAAGTGAAATGACCAGGTTCATCATCGCCTGTGTATCGGTTACACAATTAATCTACATGTCGGAAGTCGGCGGTCTTTTGCTCGGTTCCAAAATTCCGGTGACATTCCTTGACCTCGTCTTGATTTTTCTCGTTCGGACGCTGATTACGCTGCCTGTCATCGTACTGTGCGCCCACTTTATTTTTTAGACAAATAAGAGGCTCTCGGCGCCAAATGCCGAGAGCCTTTTTTGTTTAGAAAAAGTCGTTGATCCAAGGGGGCTGCGGCCTTATCGTGCGGTCCAGCCTGTCACTTCCTCTTCGTTTCCGGAATCCTGCCGGTTTCGTATAGGGAACGCGAGGTCTTGGCTAACTTTTGCAGGATCAATTTCCTCCACGCATTTTCTCTCCTTCATCCTTTATGTCCTATTGAATCGCCGCGAAAATTGAGCCGATAGTTGGAGCGGAAAATGCTTTCCAGTATGTATCATTTTTCGAAGAACGTGGTATAATAAATGTAACAGAATGTTCACAAAATATTCTCCAATTAGACACAATTGTTGTTTCATTCCGCTTTTTTGGCAGCGCTATCATTATTGAAAGGGGCTGAAAACGCATGGATATGTTTTTCGCTTACTTGCTGATCGCAAGCGCCACTCCTTTATTTTTATGGCTGGACAACAAAAAGGTCGCAATTTCTTCTATTCCGCCAATCATTTTAATGTGGGTCTTCTTCTTTTTCTACATGACCAGCAGCCTTTCTCCTACAGGACACTCTCTCATGATCGTACTCTTTATTCTCAACGTTGTCATCGCCCATGTCGCCGCTTTCATCATTTACGGACTTCCATTGATTCGAAAGCACATGAGCCGATAAAAAAGTGCCGGTTGTTCCGCCGGCGCTTTTTTTGCTGTAAGAGACACCATTATAGATCAAAGTTAAATGCTGAATGGGAGTAATCTTTGATGAATGTTTGATACCGGCCGCTGAAATCAAGCAGGTTGTATATTTTTGATTTTTCTGCAAACCGCTTTTGGTTGTCTCTGGCCGGATAATAAACGGACATGCCGCTTCCTCTCGGGTGCTCAGGAGACTTGATGTTCATGATGACAGCCTTTTTGACGGATTTTACGACCTCTTTCGCTTCTTTCTCAGCTCCGATCTGCTGGCCGATCAAGCTTGACAGATCCGCCAAATCAACCATATCCGATTCATCTGCATAATCTTCGGCTGCGAGACGAGCGTAGTGAAGCAGGCGCTTTCCATCCGGCTCTTTCAATGCCCGGTTCATGCTTAAGCTCAACCTGTCGATGGCATCGACAGCGTCTTTGACGCGGTTCAATTGAATTAAAGACTGCTGCAGGTCTTCTGTTTCACCGTTTTCTTTTGACTGCTTTATGTAGCCTGCCGCGATTTCCCTGCCAAGCTCTTTCGGATCGATTGAAGGGTCGTCTTGAACAGACTGCAGCGCATATTTGTAATCCCAGCCGTTTTGATTCGTATAGTCGACTGAAGCCAGCATGTACTTTCCATAATCCCTCAAGGCATATGCCGTTTCAATCCCGGCCATTTTACAGTTGTCAAAACCGATTAAATCAAACTTTTGCTTCGTATGTTCATAGGCCTTTTTGATTCCCGACTGGAGCTCGCTTATTTTCATTTTTTTATTGCCGAAGTTTTCGTCTCCCCCGTAGCCGTCAACGGAGCCAAGCCCATGCCCCCAGAAGATCAATACATATTTTTTAGCCGGGTATGTTTTGACTCCCCATGTGATAAAATCTGTGACGGAGCCGGGACTGTCCATATTTGTCTTCCCGATATTTTCGAGGGGCGCCAGCTTCTGATGTTCGACTTTCCACCTCTGATTCACCTTGTGACTGATCGACGGGTTCGCCCATTTTTTTGCTCCTCCTGTCTGAAGAACGACATTGACGTTTGAAGATGAACGCGCATCCATCATTTCCTGAATGTCATCGCTTGCCATATGAAAATCGCTTTCCATGTCAGAACCAATCATATATACAAGAATAGTGTAGTCGTCTTTTTCTTTTAATAGAGCGGCTGATGCCGGCTGAAAAAAGGCGACTGAAATAACGGAAACCACAATCCATTTGATCAAGTTCATCTTCTTATGCTCCTTATTTAAGATTCCGGGAAATAAATAAGAGAGTAGTAGCCGTCCTCGTCCGGCTGTTCATGTTCTAATGAATATCCAACGGATCGGAAGCACGCTAAGCACCTCTCGTTATCCTCTTCAATTCCGGCAAACCATTTGTTGATCCGGCTCATTTCCGGCAATGCCATCGTCCTTTTGATGAGCGCTTTTCCATATCCCTCTCCGCGCAAAAACGGATCGACTACAAGGGCAATGTTCCCGGTCAAGTCCTCCTCAACTTCAACCATGACAACGCCGACAGGCTTGCCGTCCTCTAAAGCCGCCCATACCCGGTAGTTTTCATTCCCGTCTGCAAAATTGAACCACTCGTCAAGCGGCATCATCCCTTCCAGCCGCCTTTTCACTTCTGCATCCTCAAACCAAGTCTGCAGCCATTCAATATTTTCTTTTCGAAACAGACGTAGTTCTTCTATACTGCTCATTGTTTTCTCCTTTACTGCGCGTATTTTTCAGCCTGCAGGCGATACAGCTCTGCATACTGGGCCTGATTTTTCATCAATTCTTGATGGGTGCCGGCCTCCGCTACCCTTCCTTTTTCTAAAAATACGATGTGATCGGCAAAACGGGCCGTGCTTAACCGGTGCGAGACAATAATGACTGTTTTGCCTTGCGTCAGCTTTTGCAGCTTATCAAATATCTCTTCCTCAATAAACACATCCAGCGCAGAGGAG
This sequence comes from Bacillus sp. BS3(2021), assembly GCF_021043345.1. Taxonomy (NCBI): domain Bacteria; kingdom Bacillati; phylum Bacillota; class Bacilli; order Caryophanales; family Bacillaceae; genus Bacillus; species Bacillus sp. BS3(2021). The sequence goes on along the minus strand of NZ_JAJNDM010000001.1, from coordinate 354,936 downwards.
GGTTCATCGAATATCAAAATGTCGGCAGACTCATCACGCATAAATGCGCGGGATATGGCGATCCGCTGCCATTCTCCCCCCGACAAATTCCTGCCGCCGAACAGTCTGCCAAGCTCTGTTTCATAACCGTCTTCAAGCTTATGTAAAAACTGATCCACTCCGCCGAAGGCCGAAGCACTTTTTATTTTAGCCAAGTCGGTGCAAGAAGAAATGTCGCCCAAGCCGATATTGTATTTCAATGTCATTTCGTACCGTAAAAAATCCTGAAACACAGCCGCGGCATTTGACCGGTAATGTTCAATATCATACTTATAAAGCGGTAAACCATTATAAGAGATCGTGCCTTGATTAGGATCAAAATAACGCAGGAGCAATTTAACGAGTGTGCTTTTGCCTGATCCGTTTTCTCCCACGAGAACGGTCGTCTTATTCAATGGAATATCGAGCTTATGAATATCAAGAACCGTTTTGGTTCCATCATAAGAAAATTCCACTTGATCACATGTAAATCCTTGTTCCTTTTGAACAGCTGGCGCGGTTTCCCCATTTTCCATGCCATTTTTGCTGTTTAAAAAAGAATGAACATTTCCGAGGTGCCTCGTTTCTCTTGCACCGATCGCAAACGCAGCGAACATTTCATTGATTCCTTCGTTGAACTGAACCGCGGCTCCGATAAACAGCATCACATCCCCGATGGACAACCGACCATAAAAAGCCTGGTGAACGATGTAAATCAGAACGGCACCTGCGGCCAAAGATTGTAATACCGACCAGAACAGCTGATACAGCGCCAGTTTTTTTTGATCGTTGGACAGCGTATGGAGGAGCTCCATCGAGGTGTTTTTATAAAAAGACTTAAAAAAAGGAACAAGATTGTATATCTTGACCTCTCCGGCTGTTTCAGACATGAGAGGGACACCTGCATAATATTCCGCGCGCCGTCTCAGTTCCTGAACCTCTTTCCGTCCTTCAAAGGTCGCGTTGTTTAATTTCGCCTCCCAGTACAGTTTAGGAACGGCCAATATGAGAAACAGCAGCGGCACCCACGGTGCAGACATGCCGATCAGTAAACTGCTGGCTGCAATCATCACCATTCCGCCGAAGGTTTGAGACACGATGGAAACCCACATCGTGACAAAATATTCATTATAGCGGATGATTTGTGTATTGGTATGAAAAGATGCGTCTTCAAAAGCCGCGATATCAGGAATGGAAATTGCCTTTTTCATGAGCATTTCATCAAGATAAGCTTCGAGCTTGGCGGTAAGGAGCCTTTTCTGCATTTCAGCCACAGGCTGAAGGGCATCTACGATCAGCGTAAAAGCAATGTATGCAAAGGCCGCCCAAACAAGCGCATTCCAAGAAGACAGCTCAAACGGCGCCCGTGCAATCTCATCGATCACCTCTGCACTCAGCCAGACTAGGAGCGGTCCGAGCATTGCATTCAGCAGTGTAATAAAAAATAGAACAGCCGACTTAAAAGGGTCGCAGCGCCAAAACAACGATAAACCATAAAAGATGATGGAAGCGGTTTGAGGCAGCTTTTTGAAAAAGGAACAAAACTTCAGCAATATACCTCATCCTTCCCCTGAAACGATTTGGCCTGCATGCGGAACATTCTGCTGTATTCCCCGTTCTTGTCCATAAGTTCCTGATGGCTTCCCTCTTCCGCAATTCTTCCGTTTTTCAAAACCAGTATGCGGTCAGCCATTTTTACCGTACTGAACCGATGGGAAATCATGATCACCGTTTTTCCCTCTGTGAAGCTGTGAAATTGCCGAAAAATATCATACTCAGCCCGAATATCCAAAGATGCGGCCGGCTCGTCCAAGATGACAAGTCCGGCATCTTTCATAAACGATCTGGCTAAAGCAATCCGCTGCCATTGGCCTCCCGAAAAATCGGTGCCCCCCCATTCAGGGCCGATCATTGTTTCCAGCCCTTCAGGCAACTCTTCGATGATTGGTTCCAGCTTAGCGGACCGGGCGGCGGCGCGAAGTTTTTCTTCATCACCTAAAGCTTCCGTTCGGCCTACCGCGATATTGTACCGGAGTGACAATTCGTACTTACCAAATTCCTGAAACACGACCGCCATCTTGTTTCTCAGCTCTTGAAGATCGATCTTGCGGATGTCTTTGCCGTTCACTTTAATCTCACCCTCATCATATTCATAAAAACGGCAGAGCAGTTTGATGAGCGTTGTTTTCCCCGATCCATTCGCCCCTACAATGGCAATTCTTTCTCCCGGTGATACTGAAAAGCTGATTCGATTTAGAACATCGCCTGTGTGCATGTCATTCGGTTCAGGCTGCTCGTCGTGTTCCCGCATTTCTTCATCTTCAAGCTCATCGAGCATATCCAAATCTTCCTCATTCACATCAGCTTCATTTTCCCGGGAGCCGGCAGCCGCTTCTCTGAAAGGATAGCGGAAGGTGACATTTTTGAATTCGACTGCCAGCGGTCCTGCGTCCCCGAGAGATTCGCCATTGGAAGGAAGCCTGATATCCTTTTCGGCGTTCATAAAAAGAAAAAAGTCTCTTCCCATTCTCCATATATCCAACGTATCTGCACCTTCCTTGGCGATATCCCGGAGAGCCGTTGATAATTGGAACACGGCCCCCAAGTACAACGATATATCCCCCACAGAAAAACTGTTTGAATGGGATTGGGACAGAATCCAAAAGTACCCCAAACCCGTTCCCGCCCCCGATAAGAAACCCGTTAAAACCGACCAGCGCGCGCTTCTGACTTGAATATTCCGCAGCACAGAATACAAGCCTTTAAAAGCAGATTGATATAAATCAAGAAAGAAAGATCCCAAGCCAAACAGGCGTACTTCTTTGGCGGATCGTCTCCCGAGCAGAATGTGGCGAGCATATGCGGCCCTCCTTCTGACAGGGGCGTAATCCTTGTGATATTCCCACTCCATTTCATTGTAATGATTATGGACAAAAGCGAATGGAGCGGTAGATAAAATGAGGATGACAGCAAGAACGGGCGACAGATAGGCAATAATTAAAACAACGCCCGCCAAAGACATAACGGCTGTCACCAAGTTCGAACTGATATTAATGAATTGGGAAGGAAGCCATGTCGAGCGATCCCGCAGTGTTTCCAGCCGGTCCCTGTACTTTGGATCCTCAAAAAAACGCATCCCCGGAATGCGGTCAAAAGCGTCGATTAACAAACTGTTGACTGTGATCATCGACCTCTCAGAAAGCATGGCCTTCACCCATTTTTCCAATGATTTAACGACACTGATCATGACCAGGCTTCCCGCATAAATGACAGCCCATATTTCCGCATAGATGACCGCTTCCTGCTCGACAATGCCGTCGATCATTTGCTTTGAAGCGTACAATTGGATTAAAGGTGCTCCGGCTTCGATCAGCATGAAGATAACCATGCAAATCATCAGCCGCGGACCGGATTTCCAGACCATTTTCCCAAGCAGGCCCGCCGTTTGCAGCGGCTCTTGAATATGCTTCATCTTCCACACATGCTTCACCTTCATTTTCTATACCTATTGTGGTCATTGATACGAGTATATTTTGGCTTTCTCCGGCGTATTGACGGTTTCGATATCAGCCATGACCCTTGGTTTTCCCGGACGGCTCCGGTCGAGAAGGTGCTCCTTCCCCTTGGATGCTTCCCTGAGCCATATTTCCAAGTCAATGACAGATCTCATGTACTGATAGCCCATGCCCAGATCATTATTTGGATCTTCAGAGCGAATAGCCATAGCCAGCAAGTGTTTCCACCATATACCGCGCTTAATGATGCCGAGCTCTTCAACAAAGACGCGCTCTCCCGGTTCAAATAGCTGAAGAACGTGTCTGCGGTCATTCATAAAGCTTTTCCTGGCCATATGGGCATATGTTGTTTTCGTTGATCTGTTATAAACATAGGCAGGCAGGATATCGGTGAAAGATTTGCGAAGAAGCATTTTAGAGCCTGCATAATGTTCTTCAAGCCCTTTTAAAACATCAAAATGCTGTTCAGGCGGTACGGAAAATGAAAATTCGATCAGCCTCCGATCCAAAAACGGATGGTACGTAGGCAATGTCACACCAACAGCATCCATGTACCTCGCTCTCGGCCACAAAAAGTCATAATGGAACCTCTTACCCCACACCGAGAGCTCCCGGCTTTTTCGATAGCGAAGATGATCCTCCTTATTGATCTGGTGTTCTCTCTTTCGGTGTTCTTCAGTAAAATATTCAGGCAGCTCATATTCCGTATCTGACCACAGCAGGTCGTAATAGAGCTTTTCTCCGATATAAGGCATGAAAGGGGCGATTCCATATTGAAATCCCAGCTTCAGCATCTCTTTCATGCTGCCGCCTGACCATTCGCGAAGCAATTTGTAGATTTCAGAAAACCGTCTCTGCCGAAGCAGAGAATCGATCACTGACACTTCTCCGCTAAAAATGAAATCCCCGCCCTCACCCGTCAGGACAGACGAAGCACCATACTCCTCAGCGATCACTGTAAAAGTCTCATTAACCAGTGAATTGGCTCTCGGATCAGGACCGTCTACAAACCAAAGCGGATCACGCCCGATTTCCGCGTTTGGAATTTTGGCTGTGGCGTCTCCGAGAATGATCAGGCCGGGGATGTCCATATCGCGCATCATATTTTTTACAAGGTCCTTGTCATGGCTTAGTATCATGTCAGGTTCGGCAAATGATATATTGACGGCCAGCAGCTGTTCCTTCCGTCCGCCTGCAATTGCGGCGGCGGTTACGGCAGCTGAATCCAGTCCGCCGCTTAATTCGACAATATGCTTTTCATCTTTTAAACGATCTGCTGTCACTTCCTGAAAAAGCTCCCGGAACCGCGGAACTGCGTCTCCAGCAAGATCTTTCTTGTTTAACAGCTGCGAAAGTCCCCAATAGCTGTGCGCGTGAATCGCATGATCCCGGCCAAGAAAAGCGTAGGACGCCGCAGGCACTTTGCGTATTCCTTTAAAAAACGTCCGATCTTCAAAGCCGTTTTCTCCTACAGCAAAGCCTGAAGTAGGAAACATTCTGCACACATTTTGATCGATCGCAAAAGGAATGTCATGAACAAGCAAAAGGATGCGCAAGTCATTCGCTGCAAACCATTCTCCTTTCGGACTGACCCAGTAGTAAACAGGACGGGTTGCGTATATATCAGTCGCCAAAACAAGGCTATGTAGACTGTCATCCCACCACATCATCGTAAATTCGCCATGCGAGTGAGACAGCATGGCAGCTTGATCCTGCTTCAAAGACGCGTACAGCTTGTCATATTGTTCAATCTTTCGGGTGCCATCCGATTTTGCGTTAAGACCGCCGCTGATCCAGCCGTCTAAGATGACGGGATGCAAAAGATTTATTTGAGTTGTAGGTCTAAAAGCTTCATCGTATCGGATATGCGCTTCAGCCATGTTTGCGATCCCGCGGCTGTAGCTGTGAATCCGTTCCGCCCGTCCCCATTTCTTGACGGCGGAAACCCACTCATGCCATGCAACGGTGTTGTCTCCCTGCATTCCAAACCATACTTTCATACTAGAGATAACACCCACCTTTCAGCGTAAGCGCTCATCTTATACGTCTGTAAAACTTTTAAATCCTTATTTTTATGATTCGGATCGATCGATTTGCCGTTTTCCATTTGAACCCACGCATGAGAAAACAGCTTGTCATCAATTTTCTTGACCCCGATCATGAGATCAGCATCAAACCCATTGCTGAATAATATAGATTGAATCGTTAATGCAATAGAAACGCACGAAGTAACCAAATGGTCGTCTTCATCAAGCGAATATAAATATTCGCCGTTCTGGTGCAGTTCGTCTATATCAAGCAGCCCTGCACCTCTTTGCTGTGCGCTCGCATACAGCGGAAACAGATGGATCGCAATTTTTTCATAAGCTTCTTCAAAATCATGATTTAACAGCATCATACGTACAAAAGCATGAACGGTTGTAAAATATTCGTGATTTTTGACAAGCGCTCTTTTTTTCATCAGCTTTTATCCTCTATTTTAATCAGCTTATGATGTGTCAGTTCCTGTATCGCCTCATTTAATATCGCTGACAGTTCTTCCTCTGTCTGATCGAACGCCGATTGCCACTTGATCAGAATATCTTTTTTATCCTTTCGCTCATTTTCAATTTCGATCCACAGCTCTTTTAAAGCCCCTTCCAATCCGAAATACTGCCCATTGTCCAGGTTTAGGACGATGCATTCATTTTCCAACACGGTTGTCGCTGTCTCTTGATTTCGAATAATTTTCAAAGATTAGACCTCCCCGGTATGCATGATTTCAGAAAAATAAAGGAGAAGAGAGCCGGCAAGCTCTCTTTCAGCACTTTATGCATGATGTTCTTTCCACGCCCTTGGCGAATGCCGTTATCATTTCAGCTTTGGAGCGTTTTAAAAAGAGCCTGCAATGCGACGATACCCCTGAATTTACCAACTGACCACATGAATCAGATTATCACAGGACAATATCAAAAAAACCGCAAAAAACTACCGAAAACCGACATGAATAGCCAATGGCATCAATGGGCCATTATTACGGGATTTATTCGGAGGAAAAAGAAAAAGAGAGCCTATCGACTCTCTTTTGCAGGGAAAAGCAAACATATACTTTGTCTAAACTTTCTGCTTGATCAAATTAAGCATCGTTCCTTTTTTTACTGCGCAGTACCGTGACGTTACTTTGAGCTTTTTATAGATTTTGCTCAAGTGATACTCTACGTTGCGCGTCGACATTTGTAGGTCTGCTGCGATCTCTTTATTTGTTTTACCGCTGGCCACCTTCTGCAAAATATCCAGTTCTGTGTCTGTTAAATGCTCGTCCACCGCAAGATCGGAATCAAGCCTCAGTTTTTGCAGCAAGCCGTCGGGAAATAACACAGCCCCTTTTAAACACAATAAAATACTCGAAGCAATCATGCTGTCTGTATACGATTTATCGATAAACCCTTTAACTCCGGCCTCAATCAGCTTATTAAAATATGAGTGAATTTCATCTCCCGAAAACATAATGATAATTTTGGATTGAGGTGCGGTTTCCAGCGTTTTAAGAGACAGTTCCAACCCGTTCATCCCCGGCATTTTTAAATCATAAAGAAAAACGTCTATATGTACCTCTTGATTTTTTAAGAGGTCGAGAGCTTCATTTCCTTCGTGGCAAACGATGACATCCATATTATATTTTTTTAATATTTCCTTCATTCCGGATGTCAGAACCCTGTAGTCGTCTACTAACAACACGCGTATCATCAGTAACACTCTCCTTAAATCAGTTTCCTCCGAACAAATACCGCAATAAAAACCCTATGAATAGAATTGAAGGATGATGTCGGGTTTTAGTGCCTTTTTGTGGTTTTTACCACTTTATTCTATGATAGCATGAATATGTAATCAACTGGAAGTAATAAGGAGGTGACACAGATGCGCAAATTGGAAACTGCCCAAGTTAAAAACTATGGTACATTCCTGACTGTTACTCTTTCTAAAAAGAGCAAGCCGGGCGACGGCAAATTCGGCCGCGGCGTAAAACGCGGTTAAGAGTGTATGAGAAAGAGAGAGCCTGTGGCTCTCTCTTTTTCCGTTCAGCAACCAAAAAAGAGTGCGGATCGTTGAAATCCGCACTCTTTTGCCAATCAATTAATGTCCGCTGTGCTCAGAATGTTTTGCACCTGGAGTACCGCCCTCAGGGTTGTCTCCGTGATAGTTGTGAGCAGCAAAGATCCAGACGGAACCGGCAATAATCGCAACCGCAATAAATGCGGCAAACAGCGTATTCCCGACTTGGATTTTGCCGCTGTCACTTTCAGTCATATGCATAAACATTAAGAGCTGAAGTCCAGCTTGGATGATCGCAAAACCGAAAATAATCCACAGCTTTGCAGCCATGCTTAAATCCGTATAAATCACCCACAAGGCCAGTAAGGTCAGCACAATGGACAACACGAACCCGACAATATGCTTCCAAGGAAAGTGGCTGTGTTCAGCCGATTGTTTTGCTGCCATTATACATTCACCAACCCTATCAAATAGACGCCGGTAAAGATGAAAATCCATACCACGTCTAAGAAGTGCCAATACAAACTTGAGATAAACAGCTTAGCAGACGTTTGCGGGGTTAGGCCGCGCTTTTTCGTCTGAAGCAAAATGCCGATAATCCAGAAGATACCGATCGATACGTGCAGTCCGTGTGTTCCCAATAGAACAAAGAAAGATGACCAGTAAGCACTTGTCGATAAAGTGGCACCTTCGTGTACATAATGATTGAACTCATAAAGCTCATAGCTGACAAACCCAGCACCGAGCAACAGGGTAATGATCATCCAGATCATCACGCCTTTCAAACTGCCGCGGCGCATCTCATGCACTGCGATGCCGCATGTGAAACTGCTCGTTAACAGCAGGAACGTCATGATTAAAACGAGCTTTGCGTCGAACAGTTCTGCCGGCAGTACGCCCCCCGCTGTTCTGTTATGAAGAACAGCATAGGTCGCAAATAACGTAGAGAATAAAGCAATCTCCGCTCCAAGAAAAATCCAAAAGCCAAGGATATTCAACCTTCCGATTTCAGAACGGTATTCCATAGGAGCGTTAGAATTGCTGTGTTCTGCATGTTCCATCAATCCCGCCTCCTTTACTTGGCATTCTTTCGTTCAGTCTCTTTTATTTCCTCAACACTTACATAGTAGCCGTCGTCATATTCAAATGAACGAAGAATCATACAGAGGAATACACCGATCAGACCGACGATTCCCATCCAGAACCATTCAAAGACAAGCCCGAATCCAGCAAATCCGAAGCATAATGACATAAGAAACGGACGGCCTGAATTGCTCGGCATATGAATCTTTTTAAACTTGCTTTCAGGATGAATCTCGACATTGTCTTCCTTCATTTGCGCAAATGCGTCAGGTGATGTAACCTCAGGCAGAACCGCAAAGTTATAGTGCGGCGGGATCGCAGAAGATGTAGCCCACTCAAGTGTACGACCCATTCCCCAAGCATCTCCTGATTCTTCGCGTTTTGAATGACGGAAGCTGTAGAAAATGTTGTAGCAGAGAACGATGAATCCTGCGGCCATCAGCAATGCGCCGAATGTCGCAATCATGTTCAATGCAGTCCAGCCGTCTTCTGCTCCGTATGTGTAAATACGGCGAGGCATTCCTTGCAATCCAAGGAAATACATCGGGAAGAAACAGATGTTAAAGCCCGTCATGAACAGCCAGAAGAACCATTTTCCGATGCGTTCGTTCAGTTTGTGACCGAACATTTTCGGATACCAGAAGATCAATCCGGCGAAACATGCAAACACAGTACCCGCGATCAGCACATAGTGGAAGTGCGATACGAGGAAGTATGTGTTGTGATACTGATAATCCGCAGCTGCCATCGCAAGCATAACGCCCGTAACACCGCCGATGACGAAGTTCGGAATAAATGCAAGCGACCACAGCATCGGCGTTGTGATTTTGATTCTGCCTCGATGCAGCGTCAACAGCCAGTTAAAGATTTTAACTCCGGTCGGCACCGATATCGCCATCGTCGTAATCGAGAAGAACGAGTTGACCGCCGCACTGTTGCCCATTGTGAAAAAGTGGTGCAGCCAAACGACGAAGCTGAGAACCGAAATGGCAACAATTGAATAAACCATTGCTTTGTAGCCGAACAGCTGCTTTCTTGCGAATGTCGCAATGATTTCTGAAAAAATACCGAAAGCAGGCAAAATAACGATGTAAACCTCAGGATGTCCCCAAATCCAGAACAAGTTCGCCCACAGCATCGGCATACCGCCGTTCGCCAAGGTGAAAAAGGCTGTTCCGAACAAGCGGTCAAATGTCATCAGCGCCAAAGCCACTGTCAAGACAGGGAAGGCGAAAATGATAATCACACAAGTGATCAGCGTTGTCCAAGTGAACATCGGCATCCGCCATAGGGTCATGCCTTTTGTACGCATTTTCAGGATGGTCACCATAAAGTTAATCCCGGTGAGAAGCGTACCGATACCCGCGATCTGAAGTCCGAGCAAGTAATAGTTCTGCCCAGGCCCAGGACTCAGCTCATTGCCTGCAAGCGGCATGTAAGCCGTCCATCCTGCATTCGGCGATCCGCCGATGACGAATGAAATATTAAACAGCATCGCTCCGACCATGAAGGTCCAGAAGCTCAAGTTGTTCAAATACGGGAATGCAACATCGCGCGCACCGATTTGGAGCGGTACGACGACGTTCATTAATCCAATAAGAAACGGCATCGCCATGAAAATGATCATGATCGTACCGTGTGTCGTAAACACTTCATTATAGTGGTTTGAATCTAAAAAGCTGTTATTAGGAAGCGTGAGCTGGGCACGCATCATTAACCCGTCGACGCCGCCGCGGAAGAACATAATGACTGCGGCAATGAGGTACATGATTCCTAAACGCTTATGATCGACGGTGGTAATCCATTCTCTCCAAAGCCATTTCCATTTTTTGAAGTATGTCAGCACAAATACGATTGCAATGGATGTAAGCAAAATGGAAATCTGTGCTCCAAGAATTAATGGGTCACCTGTAATTATGAATTCGTCCCATTTCAAATTCATGCAAGCTTCCTCCTTTCCTAGTGAGAATCTTGGTCTTCAGATTGTTTTTGATCTTTGTTTGTCTTCACGTTTTCAAACGGATCTGATTTTGAGTGCGGAGACAATGGTTTATAGCCCAATCTTTCGCGCGCTTTAATGGCGTATTCCGCATCATTTCCGTGGTTAACATACTTCAGGTGTGTCGATGAGAACGTCATTTCGTCCGCATGCTGAGGAAGCATCAGTTCATCGTACTGGTTTTTCGTCAGCTTAGGAGCTTCTTTCTGCGTTTTCTTCACCCAGTCGTTAAACTTGCTTTCAGATACCGCTTTGACATTAAACTGTTGTTCTGCAAAACCTTCACCTGTGAAGTTTGCATTTCGGCCTTTATAAGTACCCTCATGGTCTGCCTGCAAATATTGCTCCATTTCCATTCCGGACATGGCATATTTTTGCCCGCCAAGCTGCGGAATCCACAGTGACGCCATAGAATCGGCAGATGAGATTTTAAACAAGATCGGTCTGTCTGTCGGGATATTCAAATAGTTGACCGTTTCGATATCCTGTTCCGGGTAGCTGAATACCCATTTCCAATCGACAGATGTCGCATATACGACCAAAGGTTCCTTGTCCTTTGATGCTTTTGGAGCCTCTTCTAGAGAATAAATTGTTTGAACTGTCGGCACTGACAGCGCAATAACAATTAAAATCGGAACCACTGTCCAGACGATTTCTAAAAATGTATTGCCTTCTACTTCCGGGCTGTAAGGAGACTTTCTGTCTTTACGCTCACGGTATTTCACAATCATCACAGTAAAAAGGACAAATACGACCGCTACGATAAACAGCATAAATCCAATCGATAATAGAATAAGATCTCTTTGCTGCGAAGCAACCGGTCCTTTAGGATCCAATACCGCGATTTGACTGCAGCCGCCCAATAAAAAAATGGAGGAAAGTAGAGTCAGCATAATCAGTGGTTTAAATGCTCTGAACAAGAGGATCACCATCCTTCCTTAAATGATGTCTAAAATTTGGTCAGAATATCTAAGATAAAAGGATTCTGAAAAACTTTTTTCTTCTACCTTGCTATGCTATCAAAATCTTCACCAATTAGCCTTATTTTTTTCGATTGTTCACCTTTTTTTCACCCAAATGTCACAAAATCGTCAAAATTTGTTCATGATATTATGAATAATGAAGGAAATAGACTGGTAATTTTTTAGTTCTTTTTACACACATAGCAAGAGCTGACAAATCCCTCCGAAACAAAAAATCTGTCAAATTTAGGTTTACCACAATAAAAAACTTTGGTCAATCATTAATTTAACATTGTTAAATTTTTTCATAGTGAATCATTATCTTCCTCCATTCCTTTTCCCTGTTGACAGCACGCTTTAAACTTCAAAACATCAAAAAAGAGCTTCCTTCTGTAACTGAAAGCTCTTTTTCATCCTATTTAATAGGCGTCACCGCATTCTAGCTTTGATAGCCGTTCGGATGTGCTTTAAACCACTTCCACGCGCTGTCAATGATCGTTTCCAGCTCGGCGTATTTCGGCTGCCATCCCAGTTCTTTCACTGCTTTTTCAGAAGAGGCGATCAGCTGTGCCGGGTCTCCAGCACGCCGCTCTGCAACCTCCGCCGGTATCGGGCAGCCTGTCACTTTCCGGGCTGTTTCAACGACTTCTTTGACTGAAAAGCCCGTGCCGTTTCCGAGATTGTATACAGTGCTTTCTCCGCCCTTTCGAAGCCTTTCGACAGCGAGGATATGCGCGTCGACCAGATCCATTACATGGATGTAGTCTCTGATGCACGTACCATCTGCAGTCGGATAGTCGTCGCCGAAAATCATAATCTTGTCGCGTTTGCCAAGCGCGACTTGAAGAATGATCGGGATCAGGTGCGTCTCAGGCTGATGATCTTCGCCGACCAATCCGTCTACATGCGCACCGGCAACATTAAAGTAGCGAAGGACGACATGACGGATTCCATATGCTTTTTCAGACCACTTCAGCATTTTTTCAATCGCGAGCTTCGTTTCCCCGTACGGATTTGTCGGATCCGTCGGATCTGTTTCCATAATCGGCACACGATCCGGTTCTCCGTATGTTGCAGCCGTTGATGAGAAGACAATTTGCTTTACATCGAACTCTTTCATGACCTTTAACAGGCAAACGGCTCCGTAAACATTGTTGTCATAATATTTGAGAGGATCTGTTACGCTTTCTCCAACCAAAGAATCGGCCGCGAAATGCATGACAGCCTCAATCTCGTTTTCCTGAAACACTTTTCTTAGGAATGCTTCATCGCGCAGATCTCCATTATAGAAAGAAGCTCCCTTTAAAGCCGCCTCTTGATGTCCAGTTTGCAGGTTATCAATAATCACGACTTCTTCATTGCGGCTTAACAGTTCCGCTACAGCATGGCTTCCAATATAGCCCGCCCCTCCGCATACTAATATTGCCAATTCATTTCTCTCCTTTCAGCGGCGTTATTATTCCATTTTAAATCTATAAAACGCCTGTGAATCTCTTTTTTAATCCTAAGATGATATATTCCTTTTTCATTTTACCACCTTCAGCATTTCCCGGCTCGTATTTTCATCATTTCTTCAAATAAAAACTAGGGGCAAAACAAGTGGAAAGGTTTCTGTTCCATTAAATACCTTACAAGGAATAGTTCGGGTTTTTATCCATTACAATGGTTTCATCCTGGTGAATTAAAGCGATTTTGAGGCAAAAGCTATACTTTTTTCTCTGCATTTGAAACCAATGTTCTTTTTTTCCACTTAATACTGGTCGATAATAGTATTTTCGTATTACCCTTCTTTAACCCATACAGCAACTAAGACGAAAGGACCCTCCCTACCCACCATGTCTTTATTCTAAATCATTCCTTGAAACCATTGATTTTCCAATACTTTGCATAATAATCTGCCAAAAATCTCTTTCTTATTTTTAGAATATTCAAAGGATATTCGGCTGCAATTGAGAAATTCTTAATAGGGAAAAATGATCATTTTTAATTGAATACTATCCAGTCAGTAATTGATTGTTTATTATTATAAGTAAGAATCTAAGATTTTTTGGTTTTTTTAGTCAGTTATTTAGGGAATAGGTAGGTTTATCAAAGATGACTTTGTGAATTTTTTATGAAATTTGTCATTGTTTTCACATGGCTGTTGTTTTATAACTTTTATTGCATCTCAAGGAAAAACCGTTTTTTTCTTTGAGGTGAACAACGTCTTATCATATTGGAGGAAGCTATGAATACTCAAACGAAACACAAGTTGGACAAAGATTGGGTGATTTTGATGAAGGAGGCGAAAAAACTTGGGCTGCAAATTGAAGATGTGAAAGAATTTCTTCACAGTCAGCCCGTCCAAAGCGATGCTGAAAAACCGATAAAGCAGTAAGCGTTTAGAAGCATCAGTTATCCAAAAAAACAGGCGGTTCTGTTGAATCTTGATCTATCAAGATGATCCAACCGGCTGTTTTAACGAGTGTTTTAATTGATAATGACGTATTTGAGCAGCAGGCCTGCTGCCTGTGTATAGATTCTGTCTGCTCCATAGAAACGCGCGTTTTAAGGAGCAGCCTTACCTTTGCCCTGTACATAGGTCGTTTCATTTTTCCAGCTTCACTCTCTTAAGGGGTACCAGACCGGATTGAAAAAGGCGTTTTAGAGCCATTGCTAACCAACGCTGACGCCAGCAGTCCCATTCACTTTCTTCTGCATCGGTTTCGATTGCCTTTCTCCCGAAGGGGGGCGGAGCTTTTCGTCTTGATCCTTCTGATAATATCCTCATGCTTCCTTTCCATTCTCTCTTTTCTGTTAAGTTTGCCTATATAATCGATTTTTCCGATGGTAAATATCTAAAATATCAATTTTACTGATGATTGTTGTTATCTTAAACTGAATTCATGACCGATTCCAAAGGAGGATGAAACAATATGGGGATAGCAGCAATCTGCGGAAGCTCCCGTGAAAATGGAAATACGGAAGAACTGATGAATCGATTAGTAGACGGACTTGATGCCGATAAGATATTTCTGCGAAACTATCACATTCAGCCCGTATCGGACTACAGGCACAGCAATACAGCCCCTTTTTACCCTGATGATGACTACAGAGACTTGATCAGCCGGGTGCTGGAGAAGGATATCCTAGTTTTTGCCACTCCGATCTATTGGTACGGCATGTCGGGTCTGATGAAAAATTTTATTGACCGCTGGTCACAGACATTGATAGAGCATGGAAGATCTGCATTTAAACAGCAAATGGCGAAAAAAACGGTCTACGTGGCAGCTGTCGGAGACGATGATCCCCGCTTGAAAGGGCTGCCGCTCATTCAACAGTTTCACTACATATTTGATTTTATGAACATGACATTCGACGGCTATTTGCTCGGCAAAGGAAACAAGCCCGGCGGCGTGATAACAGACCGGGAAGCGATTGCGTCTGCAAATGAACTGAGAAGGAAGCTGACAGAGGCGGAAACGAGGCGGAAGGCATGACAAATGAGAAGAAAAAGGTGAACAAACGGTTTCTTTTATGGAAAAAACATTTATTCGAGATGATCAGGTCTTTCATCTTATATAAATAAAACGCTGTGTGAAAATTGAAGAATAAATCCGGAGCGCGTTACATACCTTTGTTGTATCTTTTCAGACAAACACAAGGAGGGGCAAAGAACAAATGAGAGAAGGCAAAATAGATTACAGCAAAGCTGCGGCATCTCCGGAGTTCCAGCGGTTGTTATCACGGAAACGGGCTTTTATTGTACCGATGACGATTTTCTTTCTGCTCTTTTATTTCCTGCTGCCGGTTATGACATCATACTTCACATTTTTGAATCAGCCGGCAGTCGGAGCCATCACATGGGCATGGGTTTTTGCGATAGCTCAGTTTGTTATGACATGGACGCTGTGCATTATGTATACAAAAAAAGCCGGTCAATTCGATCAAATTGCAAACGATTTCAAAAAGAAGATTGGAGGCGTTGATTCATGAGTGCCACAGCCTTTATTCTGTTTCTTGCCATTGTTGCTCTCACGCTTGTCATTACGTATTTCGCGGCCAAACAGACAAAAACGGCCAATGAGTTTTACACGGCGGGAGGAGGGCTTACCGGCATTCAAAACGGACTGGCTATTGCGGGAGATTACATGTCAGCGGCTTCTTTCCTCGGCATTGCCGGGATGATCGCTTTGAACGGGTTTGACGGTTTTTTCTACAGCATCGGCTTCCTCGTCGCTTATTTAGTCGTGCTTTACATTGTGGCAGAGCCGCTCCGAAACCTCGGCAAATTTACAATGGCGGACATGATTGCCTCTCGTTTTAAACAAAAGAAAATTCGCGGTGTCGCCGCATTAAACACGATCACGATCTCCACCTTTTATATGATTGCACAGTTAGTCGGCGCCGGTGCGCTGATCAAGCTTCTGCTCGGCATCGATTATACGCTGGCCGTGTGCATTGTCGGGGTTTTGATGACCATCTACGTCGTATTCGGAGGAATGATCGCAACCAGCTGGGTCCAGATCATCAAGGCCGTTCTCTTGATGGCAGGGACGCTCATTATTTCAATCATCGTTTTTTCAAAATTCGGCTTCAGCCTGACGAACATGTTTGAACAAATGAAAACAGCTACTCCGCTTGGGGCTGATTTTTTGAACCCCGGCAATAAGTATAATGTTCCTCTTGAAACACTCTCACTCAATTTGGCACTCGTCCTCGGGACAGCCGGCCTGCCTCACATTCTCATCCGGTTTTATACAGTAAAAGATGCCAAAACGGCAAGGAAATCGGTAATCTCGGCTACATGGATTATCGGTATATTTTATATTATGACGGTCTTTCTCGGTTTTGGTGCTGCCGCGTTTGTCGGTTTTGAAAACATTTTAGCTGCCGATAAAGCGGGGAACATGGCTGCACCGCTGCTTGCTCAGGCGCTCGGCGGAGATTTTCTGTTCGCCTTCGTCTCAGCCATCGCGTTCGCAACGATTTTGGCAGTGGTCACAGGTCTTGTGCTGTCGGCGGCATCCGCTTTTGCGCATGATATATACAGCCAGATTATCAGAAAAGGCGCGGCTACGGAAAAAGAGCAAATGATCGCTGCAAGATGGGCTTCCATCGGCGTATCCGTCCTTTCGATTCTGCTTGCTGTCTTCGCCCAATCGCTGAATGTCGCGTTTCTTGTCTCGCTTGCATTTGCCGTGGCGGCAAGCGCCAATCTGCCGCTCATTATCTTCACCGTCTTCTGGAAAAGATTTAATGCGGCCGGCGCTTTGGCCGGCAGTCTGACCGGTCTTTTAAGCGCGCTGATTCTCGTCTCCATCAGCCCGAGCGTCTGGGACCCGGCCGGAAACGCTATCTTTGTTGGAGAACCGCTGATCCCGCTTTCCAATCCGGGTATCATCTCCATTCCGCTCGGCTTTTTAGGCGCTTATCTCGGGACGATTCTGTCTTCAAAAACCCCTGATCAAGAAGCATTTGCAGAAATTCAGGTCAAAGCGCATACAGGCATTCACATGGATCAATCTTAAACTGGATGCACACCCGAAAAAAACTTATGAGCCGGCCGGCTCATAAGTTTTTTTATTCTCGAAAGCTCGCCAGCCGCTCGTTCAGCGCTTTCGTGTGCCGGTAGACATCTCTGTAAATTTGAAACAGAGCTTTGTATTGTCTACTGTATTCACGGCGGGGTGAAAAGGTTTCTTTGATGAGAACGAATCGGTCTGCACAAGCTTCAAGCGACGGAAACCAGCCGCACCCGACGGCCGCGATCATGGCTGCTCCATATGCCGGCCCCTGTTCGCTTGTGAGTCTGATGATGTCGGCGTTGAAGATATCCGCCTGGATTTGCAGCCATTGATCGCTTTTGGCGCCTCCGCCGATTGAAATCACGCGGCTGATATCCTTTCCAGCGGCACGGAATTGTTCAATGCTCTCGTGAAGGGAGAATGTGATGCCTTCAATGACGGCTCTGACGAAGTCCGCCCGTGTATGTGCGCTGTCCATCCCGATGAAGCTGGCGCGAATATCTGCGTCGGCATGAGGGGTTCTCTCCCCTGACAAGTAAGGGGTAAACAGCAGCCCCCGGGCACCGGGACGGGAATGGTCAATATCGCTGATTAATTCGTCAAATGACGTTTGCCCGGCAAATACATCTTTAAACCAGCTGAAGCTGCGTCCTGCGGAAAGCGTCACTCCCATTGAATAAAACGCATTGGGGGCGGCGTGGTTCAGAAAATGAATATTGCCATCAAACGCTTGATCTCGGTTTGATTCATATGTGAGAACAACCCCTGAGGTGCCTATGCTGCAAAGGGCCGTTCCTTCTCTTAAAATACCGGCGCCGACCGCGCCGCATGCATTATCAGCGCCGCCGGCAAACACCTTGACTTCAGGAGCCAGACCGGTTTCAGCCGCGAATTCCGGACTGACGCCGCCGACACAGGCGCCCGGCTCAATCAGATCCGGACATAAGGACTCCGGGATGCCGAGCTTGCTGCAGATTTCCCCGCTCCATGTCTGATGTTTCACATCGAGCAGAAGCGTTCCGGCTGCATCTGAATATTCGCTGTGCAGACGCCCCGTCATCGTGTACCTGACGTAGTCTTTCGGCAGCAAAAAAACGGCCGCCTTTTCAAACAGCTTTTTTTCATGTTCTTTCACCCATAAAAGCTTCGGAAGGGTAAAGCCTTCGAGCGCCGGGTTTTTCGCGATCTCGAGCAGGCGCTCCTTTCCGATTTTCTCGTTAATCAGACGGCATTGTTTGGTTGTCCGTGTATCGTTCCACAGGATCGCGTTTCGCAAAACCTCTCCGTTGCCGTTTAAAAGTACCAATCCATGCATCTGTCCGGAAAAGCTGATCCCTTTAATCTGAGATGCTTTTCCCGGGAAATGCATAACTAATTCCTTAATGGCTTCCTTCGTTTTTACCGCCCATTCTGCGGGATCCTGTTCAGAATAACCGGAATGGGGCTGAATGATGGAAAATGGTTTGGAGACCTCGCCGCACAGCTCTCCCCGCTGATTGACAAGGATGATTTTAACCGCGCTGGTGCCGAGATCGACCCCGATCACGTATTCCACTAGCGTGTCTCCTTTTCTGCCGGCGCTTCGCGCAAAGCGTTCAATAAGTAACGGTTAACGGTCGCTTTCAGTCGTTCCTGGCGGCCTGACTGATTTTCAATTTGGTCGTGTTCAAGAGCGTATGCGGCAAGCTTATTCAGATCGGTGCGGCCTTCTTTGATCTCAAGCCCGATCCCTTTCGTATAGCTTTCATAACGCTCTTCAATGATCTGGTCGAGGGCTTTGTCTTCAAGCAGACGGGAGGCGACTTTCAAGCCGACTGCATACGTATCCATTCCTGCGATATGAGCGTGAAATAAGTCTTCATCCGCAAAAGACGGGCGCCTTACTTTAGCATCGAAGTTAATGCCGCCGGTTTTAAACCCGCCTGCTTTCAAAATTTCATACATCGCAAGTACTGCAGAATACAGATCGGTCGGGAACTCATCAGTATCCCAGCCCAGGAGCAAATCGCCCTGATTGGCGTCAATGGAACCCAGCACGTCGTGCAAGGCAGCCACCCGTAGTTCATGCTCAAATGTATGCCCGGCCAAGGTCGCATGGTTCGCCTCAAGATTGAGTTTAAAATGGTCTTTTAAACCGTAAGTTTCTAAAAAAGCGATCGTTGTGGCCGCATCAAAATCGTATTGGTGCTTCGTCGGCTCCTTCGGCTTCGGCTCGATCAAAAATTGGCCGTCAAAACCGATTTCGCGCGCATACTCAACTGCCATTCTATAAAATGAAGCCAAGTTTTCGAGTTCAAGCTTCATATCTGTATTCAGCAATGTTTCATAACCTTCTCTTCCGCCCCAGAACACATAGTTTTCCGCTCCAAGCTCCTTGGCGATATCCAGTCCTTTTTTCACTTTTGCGGCCGCATAGGCATAGACATCCGCATTGCAGGAAGTTGCGGCCCCGTGGACATACCTCGGATGGGTAAACATATTGGCTGTATTCCAAAGCAGCTGAACACGGCTAGTCTCCATCATTTCTTTAAGAAAAGACGACATTTGATCCAAATACGTAAAGGTCTCACGCAACGTTGCTCCTTCATCAACGATATCAACGTCATGAAAGCAGAAATAGGGCACGCCGAGCTTTTCAAAAAATTCAAAAGCCGCTTCCGCCCGGGCTTTTGCTTTATCCAAAGGATGTGTCATCCGGTTCCACGGCCGGAACATCGTCCCGTCACCGAAAGGGTCTTTCCCGTCCGCATCAAAGGTATGCCAATACGCAACAGCGAAGCGAAGATGTTCCTTCATCGTTTTGCCGCCGACGTATTCATCAGGGTTGTAATATTTAAATGCGTAAGGATTTTCCGAATCGGCTCCTTCATAGTCAATCACTCCGACATTTCTAAAAAACATTCCGATCTCCTCCTTCACTTTTCCTTGCAAAGCAAACGTTAAAAAACAAGTTTGTTTAACCATTAAACTAACTTCCTTGTATTTATTTTACAGGATGAATCAACCGCTTTCAATGGAAATGAAGGAAAAAATTGAGTTTTCTAAATTTGTTATACTATAATAAATTCACAGCTTCAAAACAATGGAGTGATTGACATTGAATACAGCGGATCAAGCCCTTGTAAAAAAAATGAACAAAGCTCTGATTCTTGAGCAGATTATTGAGAACGCACCCATTTCAAGAGCAAAACTTTCGGAAATAACGGGATTAAATAAAGCGACCGTTTCCTCCCAAGTATCTTCCTTGCTTCAAAAGGACATCATTTATGAAACCGGCCCCGGCCAGTCAAGCGGCGGCAGGAGGCCCGTGATGCTGAAATTCAATCGAAAAGCCGGCTATGCGGTCGGTGTAGATATCGGAACCAATTATATGATTGTTGTGTTAACCGATCTTGAAGGGCATTTGATTGAACAATTCGAACGGACGCTGGATGAAGAAGACATTCAGGCGACAGAAGAGGCATTAATCGAATTGACAGGGCTAGCCGTTGACAAAATACCGCCTTCCCCATACGGATTGACCGGAATCGGCGTTTGCGTACCCGGCTTGGTAGACAACGAACGGCAGGTGGTGTTTACGCCAAATAAGCCAATCCATTTGATTCCGTTAAAGGAAAAACTGGAAGAAAGGTTCGGCGTTCCCATTTTAATTGAAAACGAAGCAAACGCCGGCGCCGTTGGCGAGAAGAAATACGGAGAAGCCGGACAGCTGGAGCATGCCGTGTTTGTCAGCATTAATACCGGGATTGGTTTAGGGATTTTAATGAATGGAAAACTGTTTAGAGGTGTGCAAGGTTTTTCCGGAGAAGCCGGGCACATGTCCATTCACTTTGACGGCCCATTGTGCCGGTGCGGGAATAGAGGCTGCTGGGAGCTTTACGCTTCGGAAAAAGCCGTCTTCTCTCACTATGGAGCGAATTCCGAAGCCTCGCTTTACGAAACCGTTAAAGAACTTGCAGACCGCAGTGATCCGGGGATGATGGAGACGTTTGAAAGATTCGGTTTTCATATCGGCATCGGACTTCTCAACATCTTGAAGACGTTGAATCCCGATACGATTATCTTGCGGAATACCATTGTAGAATCCTATCCGATCATCGTCGATGCGATTAAAAAAACGATTGCCTCAAGAAGTGCTGCAGAAGCCTTGTCTAATTATCATTTGAAAATCTCCTCGCTTGGCCGCACTGCCTCATCGCTCGGCATGTCCTCCCTGGTGATCGGGCATTTTCTGGAACGGTTTATGAACGAGAGATTTTAATTTTTATATCAAAAAGCGCATATTCCATTTAGGAATGCGCGCTTTGTTTAGCAGCTTGCACTTTCTTGCTGAACGCCTCGGCGGCCGCCTTTGGATCGGCAGCTTTGCTGATGGCGCTGATGACACTGATGCCGTCAGCGCCGGCCTCGATGACGGGGGCGCAGTTTTCGGCCGTGATCCCGCCGATTCCGACCACAGGTATGCCAATCCCCTGCCTGCGGAGCTCTTGAATGAGCGAGACACCCTGCACAGCTTTTGTATCCCGCTTTGTTTCAGTCGGGTAAACCGGCCCTGCACCGATATAATCCGCTCCATCCTTTTCCGCCTTTACGACTTCTTCAAGTGTATGCGCGGAAACGCCGAGGATTTTGTCCCCGATTCTCGCTCTGACGTCGGCGGCCTTATCATCATCCTGCCCGATATGCACCCCATCGGCGTCAAGCGCAAGCGCGAGTTCTACATCATCGTTGATGATAAACGGAACATTGAACTGTTTGCAAAAAGCCTGCACCTGTCGAGCAAACGCCTTTTGATCTCCTGCTTTTAACGCGCCCTCGCCTTTTTCGCGGAATTGAAAAAGTGTCGCACCGCCTTTTAAGGCTTGTTCAATGACAGTTAAAGGATCGCCTGCAGTATTGTTTGAACCCATAATAAAATAGACTGACAACAGATCTTTTATCGTTTCTTTTGAGACTCGCGTCATCTTATTCCACCTCTCTGATCCTGCCGCGTTCTTTTATATCCATCGCTTCAACAGCGGCAAGCTGATTCAAAAACTCGATTTGAAAGCTTCCGGGCCCCAGGTTTTCCGTTTTCTCCGCGGCCAACTCGGCCGCCGTTCCATAAAAAGCGGCTGCAGATACAGCGGCATGGCAAACGTCTTTTTCAACGGCGCAAAACGCACCGATGACAGAGGTAAACAGACAGCCTGTCCCCGTCACTTTCGTTAACAGTTGATGTCCGTTGCCTACGGTATACGTTTTTGTTCCATCCGTTAAGACATCTTCAGCTCCGGTTATGATGACGCCTGTATCCCATAATTTCGCGGCTTTTTTGGCGAGCTCTGTTCTGTCACCGCTCCCTTCGACTGCATCCACGCCTTTGATCAGCCAGTCCTCTCCAAGCGTGTTGGCAATTTCCGCGGCATTGCCTCTGACGGCGGAAACCTTCACTTCGCGCATAATCGCTTGAGCCGATTCTGTTCGAAACGGCGTCGCCCCAGCACCGACTGGGTCAAAAATAACCGGCACACCGTGTTCATTGGCGGACTTTCCTGCAATGATCATCGATTCAACAGATTCCCGGCTAAGCGTGCCGATGTTCAGCACAAGGGCTCCGGCGATCTTTGCCATGTCGGCGGCTTCTTCCCTCGCATACGCCATCACCGGCGATGCGCCGAGAGCCAGTAAACCGTTTGCCGTAAAATTGGTGACGACATTGTTTGTCATATTGTGTACGAGCGGTTTTTGCTTTCTGACTTTCTCAATTCCTCTTGCGGCATCTTCCAGATTCATTCGGCTGCATTCCCTTCTGTTTTTGAATTTTCGCTCCATATATACGATTTTGTATGATCAATCCACGCCCTCGCCGCGAACGACAGATAGCGGTCTTTTCTCCAAATGACGGCGACATGCCAAGGAATGGCCGGCCTCACCAGCGGAATGATTCTCACTCTTTCCGGGTCAAGATCGCGGCAGATTCTTTCGGGCAAAAGCCCGATTCCAAGGTTAGCGGAAACCATTTCGCTGATGAAATCCCATTGCGAGGTTTCATAAATGACATTCGGCTGAAATCCAGCCTTCAAGCAAGCCGTAATGATCCGTTCGTGAAGAACAAAGTCTTCCCTGAAAAAGATAAACGGTTCTTCGCTTAACTGCCGAAGCTCGATCTCGTCCGCATCAGCAAAACGATGAGACGGATGGACGATCAGCATCAAGTCTTCTTTTACGATTGTAAAGGAGTGAAAAATCTCCTCTTTTGCAGGCAGGACGACAACGCCGATATCAAGCGATCCGTCTTCCACTCCTTCCTGCACTTTCACAGAGCCGTGCTCAACAAGCTGAAAGGTGACGTTCGGATATTTGTCTCTGAAATCCCCTATCACTTTCGGAAAAAAGCCGGAGCCGATCATCGGCGGCAAACCGATCCGCACGTGCCCTTTTTTGACGTCCATCAAGTCATTCAGCTCTGAAGTTAAATTTTGAAACGACTTGGTGATTTCCTGGGCCTGCACATACATGCTTTGCCCCGCATCAGTCAGCTCGATCTGACGCCCCCGCCGGTAAAACAGCTCGATCCCGAGCTCTTCTTCAAGATTTTTAATCATTTTGGAAATTGTCGGCTGAGATATGTATAATGACTGAGCGGCTTTTGTGAAGCTTTTCAGACGGGCTACCTCCAAGAAATAGGTTAAGTGGCGTATGTCCATTTGTTTGACACCCTTTCAGAGTTCCTGCTTGTATTCATATTCTAAACCAATTTCATTGTTTTCTGCACCCCCGCGGAGCACCCTTCTACATCAACATAAAAAAACGCCGCCGGCATACAGCCGGCAGCGCCTATCTTCGGGCAATCGCTTCATCCTGTTCCTTCAGCGTGTCCACATTAGAGCGGGTGTCCTCAATGTTTTTACGAACAGCCTCTTTATACTGTTCGACCATATTGCAAATTTCGGCTTCGCGTTCAAGCCACTTTTTCGTAAAATCAAGGTTGTTCCGCCCGAGCGCTCCGGCTGACGGGCTTTTTAAAGACACGGCTTGAAGCGTGCTGCTTACTTGCTCCAGCTGCTTCATAACCGCTGCATGGTTAAGTTTAATCGTTTTGCTCATTTCAACCACCCTTTTAAACCGTTGATTGTGCTGTGCAGAGCGTCGACGGCCTCCTCTCCTTTTTCCATCAGAAAGTCCGCCCGGTCGGCCGACCAGCTTGCAGCTTGAACAGCCCCTTTTTCAGAATCTAAAGCAAATATCTTTAAATCAATTTTATGAATATACCGATCATATTCATCGGTGAAAATTCTGTACATTGCCGTGTGCGCTTCATCACGTGCTTCGTCAAAATCGGCTGCCCTGCTTCCGGTCCACGACTCATCAAGGTTCGGACGCAAAATCTGCCTGATTTCTTCGATTCCGAGGTTTTGTTCCCGCTCTACATCGCGCTTTGCCCGCTCCAGCCTTGCAATTTGTTCTTCCAGCTCTGCCGCCTTATGAGAGAGGACACCGTGTATTTTTTGCAGCGTGTCTGAGTAGTCCATTATTGTCACCTCTGAAATTGCAGTATGATTCGCATGGATTGTTTCCTTGTCAAATTATGATTCGGTTGGTTTTTCATAGATTCACATCTTTGACTGGACTTGCTCTCATTTCCAATATTTATAGTTTAAGTCGAAAATCACGGATGTTGAATAGGCTGTAAATACTGTTTTTAGGGATATATACACAGTTCATCATCTTCCTCACAGCGCATTTCAAGGACATATAACCCGTCTTTTTGAATCATCTGTACACCGCTTTCATCGCGGACAAGTCTAAAGGCACGGGAATACGGCAGTTTAATGGTCACAAAAAATCGCCAAATGATTCCGGACGACAATTTCTAATTTTAGTCAGGAAACTGTTTCTTTTGACCTGATTTGCGCTTTTAACTATAGACAAAATGAATAATATCTATTCTGTATATGTATTTTACCTATACTTAAAACTCATGTACACTCATGTGTAGAAAGGGGGATAATGACATGAAAACATTCATTAAAGGATTAGGTCAGGTCGCTCTTTTATTTTTATTCGCGCGTTTCATGAATCTGATTGCCGAGGTTCTTCATATAAACATTCCCGGCAGCATTCTCGGGATTATCGTCATTTTTGCGCTTCTTCATTTCAAAATCATTAAGCTGGAATGGATTGAAATCGGCGCCTTGTGGCTTCTCGCGGAGCTGCTTTTGTTCTTTGTCCCTTCAGCCGTCGGGATTATGAACTACGGAGATATTCTGGCTGAATTCGGCACTAGCATTATACTCGTTGTCCTCATCAGTACATTCGTCGTCATGGTGTCGACCGGAATGCTGACTCAATTGATTGCCAAAAGAAAGGAAAGGAAAAAAACATGCTCATCGGATGCTTAAGTCTGATCGCAACAGTGTTAATTTATCTGGGCGCAAAAGCGGTTTATTCACGCCATCCAAAGGTGTATGCGTCACCTTTATTGGTCACGCCGGTGATACTTGTCGGCCTGCTGCTTTTCATCAATGTGCCCTTTGAAGCGTACAATGCGGGCGGTCGCTTGTTGACAGACATGCTCCAGCCGGCAACCGTGGCTTTTGCAATTCCGCTGTACAAATACTTTCCAGTCTTGAAAAAATACGCGGTTGAGATCATTATCAACGTGACTGTAGGCTGCTGTATCGCGATCCTGTCAACAGCGTTTATCGCAAAACTTTTCAAGCTGAATGAAGACCTGATTGAGAGCCTCGTTCCCAGATCGGTCACAACGCCAATTGCAATGAGCGTTTCTGAAATGATCGGCGGAATGCCCGCGGTGACCGCTGTTTTTGTTATATTGACCGCCCTGTCCGGGTCAGTGATCGGACCGA
The DNA here is from genome assembly GCF_021043345.1 of Bacillus sp. BS3(2021). Classification (NCBI taxonomy): domain Bacteria; kingdom Bacillati; phylum Bacillota; class Bacilli; order Caryophanales; family Bacillaceae; genus Bacillus; species Bacillus sp. BS3(2021). The sequence continues at coordinate 328,968 of NZ_JAJNDM010000001.1, read as the reverse complement.
TGGTCATTCGCTACTTCCGGATTGATAATGAAATTGCAAGGGGCGTGCTGCTTGGCACAAGCGCCCACGGCGCAGGTACGTCAAAAGCATTTGAGCTCAGCTCCGTGTCCGGAACGATTTCAAGCGTATCGATGATCCTGGCTGCGATCATCACGCTTTGCGCAGCGCCGTTTCTCATTTCCCTTATTGCAGTGTCATAGCCGAAAAATAAAAAAACCAAATTGGGGAAGTTTTTTTCCGCCAATTTGGTTTTTTTCATTTAGACATCGAGCAGCCATATGAATATGGACATTATCAATAATATAAGGGCCAGAATAAAAGAAATACACCTGAGAGCCCAGTCATGCGGCAGTTTTGGAGAAATTGCTTTTAACAGCTTGGCGAACAGCAAACCAATCAAACCGAAAAGTGTGAAGATTCCCGATCCATCCGCCGCCATTTCCGAAAAAATTCATCGCTTTTTTCTTTGGAAAATGTCCACAGAAATCCCGTGAAAGCCCCTGTGAGAAAAGTGATTGTCCATAATACTTTGACAAAGACCATCACCCTATTCTCAACCTTTCAGCTGTTCAACCGCCGTCTCAAATTCCTTTTCAATCTCTACGGACGGCTTCTTTGTCATCAGGCTGACGACGATGATCACGACTGTACAAACAATAAATCCGGGAATGATTTCATAAACCGGGTCAAAAGCTTTTACTTGCTCCCACACAATAACAGTCAGCGCCCCGGACAGCATCCCTGAAAGCGCACCCCACTTCGTCATTCGTTTCCAATACAGACTCAGCAGAACGACAGGACCAAAGGCCGCTCCGAAACCTGCCCACGCATAGCCGACAAGATTCAGTATCGTTTCATTCGGATGAAGCGCCATCATGAGGGCGATCAGTGAAATCGCGAGGACAGACAGCCTTCCGACAAGAACAAGTTCTTTGTCAGAAGCTCCTTTCCGGACAAACGCTTTATAAAAATCCTCTGTCAGCGCGCTTGAGGTTACAAGAAGCTGTGAAGAAATCGTGCTCATGACAGCTGCTAAAATGGAAGCCAGCAAAAACCCCGTAATCATCGATGGGAACAAAAGGTCTGCCAACTTAATGAATATCGTCTCGGCATTCTTTAACGAAAGATGATTTGCGCTGAAATAGGCGATGCCGACGAGTCCTGTCAGCATCGCTCCGCAAATCGAAAAGATCATCCAGCCCATGCCGATTCTTCTGGCACTCTTCAACTCTTTCACGCTTGAAATCGCCATAAACCTGACAATAATATGAGGCTGTCCAAAGTAGCCGAGCCCCCACGCCAGTAAAGAAACAATACCGATTGCGGTTGTTCCTTGAAACGGACGGAGGAGGTCCGGGTTGACCGCGTTCACTTCCGAAAACGCCGGCGCAATTCCCCCCAATTGGACAAATACGACGATCGGCATTAAGATGAGCGCAATAAACATGATCGTCCCTTGAACAAAATCGGTCCAGCTGACAGCCAGAAAGCCCCCGAAGAGCGTATAAAGAATGACAACCCCGGCCGTCAGCCAGATGCCGATCCGATAATCAAGGTGGAATGCTGTTCTGAACAGCTCTCCGCCCGCCACCATTCCGGATGATGTATAAAAAGTGAAAAATACTAAAATAACGAAAGCCGACGTCACCCGTAACAGCCTTGAACCGTCTTTAAAACGGTTTTCGAAATAATCGGGTATGGTAATGCTGTTGCCGGCCGTTTCCGTATACGTTCTCAGCCTCGGCGCAACATACACCCAGTTCAAATACGCGCCGATTGTCAGACCGACAACGATCCAGCCGCTGCTCAATCCGTTCAGAAACATCGCACCAGGCAGCCCCATTAATAGCCAGCCGCTCATATCGGAAGCACCTGCGCTTAACGCGGTGACGGCGGGGCCCAGATTTCTTCCGCCAAGCATGTAGTCGGTCAAATTTGAAGTTCTTCGATATGCAAAATATCCGATAAAAAGCATTCCTGCCATATAAATACCTATCGATATTAAAATTCCGTAATCCATAACTTCCCCCTGCCTGAGTTTTTCGCGTAATATCAATATACATGAATAATTGATCGACAGGTATTGTTTTTATCGCAAAATTTTTCCCCGCCCTTAACATTAACGGCGGCGGATCCGCAAAAAGACAACTTTTAAATAATCGCCTTCAGGATAGCTTTTCACCGTTTTAAAATCTTCGGGCAGCGAATGCTCCTCAAGCACTGTAAAGCGCGTCCCCGTTTCTTTGCATGCCGCTTCGATAAAGCCTTTGAATTTTTTCATCCCAAAAGCGCTGCTGTTCGTCGAAGCGACGATCACACCTTGATCTTTAGTGATTCGAATCGCGTCTTTCAACAGATTTTTATAATCCTTTGCCGCGCTGAATGTATGCTTTTTTGTTCTCGCAAATGAAGGCGGATCAAGGATGACGAGGTCAAAGGCGAGTTCTTTTTTGGTCGCGTATTGAAAATATTTAAAAACGTCCATGACTTTAATATCATGAGCTTCATAATCCAGCCCGTTCACGCTGAATTGTTCGATCGTCCTGCTTAAACTGCGGTTTGCAACATCAACGCTCGTCGTTTTTTCAGCGCCTCCAAGCGCCGCCGCCACAGAAAATGCACCTGTATATGAGAAGGTGTTGAGCACGGTTTTTCCTTCCGCATACCGGTCCCTAACCGCCTTGCGGACATGGCGCTGATCGAGAAAAACGCCTGTCATCGCACCGTCATTGAGGTAAACGGCAAAATGTATGCCGTTCTCTTTCACAATGATCGGAAATTCCCCTCTCTCTCCTCTGACAAAGTCGTCATCTTCTACATACTGCCCGGCCGTATTAAACCGTTTTTTCTCATATACGGCTTTATAGTCTGTCAATTCATCGAGGGCTTCCATAATCGCTTCCTTAAACGTATAAATCCCTTTGCTGTACCATTGGAACAAATAGTAGCCGTCATAATAATCAATCGTAAAGCCGCCGATTCCGTCGCCTTCCCCGTTAAACAAACGAAAAGCGGTCGTATCCGGGTCTTGAAAAAGCGATTTTCTGGCCTGAAAGGCGTTCGCCAGCCTGCTTAAAAAGAATGATTGATCAATTGATTCCTCTTCGTTTCGGGTCAGAATCCAGCCGATCCCTTTGTTTTGCTCGCCATAGTAGCCCTTTCCCAAAAACGTGCCGTTTTCATCGGCAACCCTGATCAGCGAACCTTCTTTTATGCCGTTTTCTTGCGAAGAAACAGCTTCTTTTTCAATTAAGGGATAGCCCTTTTTCATTTTTGCAGCGAATGGATGTTTTATTTTTAATGTATGCATTTGATTTCAGTCCTTATTTTAAAGTCTTCTCTATCCTACCATAACGCCTGATCAATATTCTTATTCATCATGTAATCGAGATAATTGACAGATGATTCCGACCTTTCTAAAATGATGGAGAAACAAAAGGAGGAATGGCGTAATGGCGCGAATTGACCACGTAGGACTGATGGTGAAAAACATTGATGCTTCGATCGCGTTCTACCAAAATGTGATCGGAATGACGCTGAAAGGCAGAATGACCCATACAAACGGCATCATGAAGCTGGCTTTTTTAGGCTTTGAGAACAGAGACGAGACAGAGCTTGAATTGATCGAGGGATATAACGACAGTCTTCCTCAGGAAGGAAAAGTACATCATTTTGCCGTCTCAACCGATGATATCGAGGCTGAATTCGCCCGCGTAAAAAGCGCCGGCATCAAGCTGATGGAAGACGAGATCACCGTATTGCCAAACGGCTTCCGCTATTTTTTTCTTTTTGGGCCCGAAGGAGAAATAATTGAGTTTTTTCAAAGAACATAACCGGATGCGGCTTTTCGCCGTTTCCGGTCTTTATGAAACGCGGAAAGCCGGCGGCTGTTTTTCGATAAACCTTTTGATGTTTTGATATGTCACCTCTTTGATGCGCCTGATGCTCTCATACGTAGCGCCGCCGATATGCGCCGTGCACATGACATTGCCGAGACTAGTGATCCGGGCGGCCGGCGGTTCGGTTTCAAAGACGTCCAATGCTGCACCTCTGATCTGTTTTTGTTCAAGCGCTTGAATGAGCGCGCTTTCGTCTACCACTTCTCCGCGGGCAATGTTGACCAGGTACGCGGTTTTCTTCATTTTTGCCAGCTTTTCTTGATTGATCAAATGATAGGTGGCAGGTCTTAATGACGTGCTGATACATACAAAGTCAGATTTTGCCAGGATTTCGTCAAGCTCTGCAAACCGTACATTCATCCGTTTGGCTGCATTGTAGTCTTTGTATGTGCCGTACGCCAAAACGTTCATATGAAACCCGGAAGCCCGTCTTGCAACCTTTTTGCCAATTTCCCCAAAACCGATAAGCCCCAGCGTTTTTCCATCGAGCTCATAGCCCATCTCGGATTGCCACAAACCGGCTTTGACTGCGGCGTTTGACTGCGGGATCGAACGGGCGCCAGACAGCAGAAGGCCGAATGCCAAATCGGCGACTGCCGAGGCGTTTTGGCCGGGTGCATTCGTGACGAGGATTCCTTTTTCGCTTGCATATTCTACATCAATATTGTCGATTCCCGCACCGAATTTCATGATATATCTTAGTTCCGGGGCGGCGTCGATCAGCTCCCGGTCCACTTTTTCAACGCCGGCGATATAAATATGAACATCCTTGATATGAGTCAGTAAATCCTGTCTCGTCAACCGATTGGAATCCAAAAATGCAAATTCGGCGCCGAGCCGTTCGACCCTTTCCTTCAACAGCGGCGCTGCGCGGTAAAACAGTCCGTTAAGTGTCAACAGCACTTTAACCAAAAGCGCTCCTCCATTCGTCAAAAATTTTTGCAGCCAAGAAAAATGCTTGTTTCCGAAAGGAAACAAGCGAATATGGGGATACGTCAGGGTTTGTTGTCATTATATCGATTCATCCTGCGATTTAAAATGAGATTGGCATGTTAGCTGACATGGTTTTTAGACAATTTGGCCGGCTGGTTAAAGGCTGTGGACTGCAAATACTTAAAATATTGACGGGCGTACGGGTGTGAGGTGTTTGAATTCCAAGGCTTGTTTCCGCCGCAGAAATGAACGATTGCCGGGTTTGCCCTTGTTTCCATATAGCGCTTTTGATCGATGAGGGAAGCCGGCGTTTTTTCTTTTAAAATAATGTGTGTTTGGGCGTTCCACCTCGGATGAAGTTCGAGCCACTGATCATAAAGAATCGCATTCAACGCGTCTTGGTCATGAAACATAAACATGTCTTCATCGTTGTTATTGATGAAGTCGATGACTTTTTTCGAAATGTTGTTTTTTCTCCAGGCTTCCATATCGATGATCATAATACCTGAGTTAAAATATTTTGCTTCGTCGCTGATGTTCATCTTTTTCAGCCGTTCATGCTGGCCTGCATCTTCTACTGCCGCTGCGAAATAAGGTGAAATGTCCTTGTCCCACAACTTCGATATATCCTCTAACACTAAGGCGTCGCAATCGACATAGATCATTCGTTTGACGGATTCGTCATCAATCAGATCGGGGATGGAAATCCGATAGTATGCCGCTTTTGTAATATGGCTGCTTTCGACCGCACGGTCATACTGGCTTTTTTCTACATTCAGAAATGTAATAGGGGCTCCGAATTGAAGGGTCGTCTCTTCCAGACGCTTTTTATTTTCCGGTTCAATCCCTCCGTCGATGACATACAGTTTCACATCGCGCGTCTGATCCATATTCGTCAGCAATGATGCGAACATCACGCTTAAATGCTGTGCGTAGTTATTGTCTGTACATGAAATAATATGCATGGTTCGGTCGCTTTTCATATGTCTTCCATCTCCTTTTCTTTTTTTGTTCTATTCCCTTTTTTTAAAAGATAAACACCGTCGATAGGCTGAAAAAAAAAGGATCATGCAAGATCCTCTGATTGTATGGCGTCTATTTCACTATCTTTTGGCAAAAAGCTTCTTTGAATAAAAGTAAGGGTAGCCAATAATGATGATTGGAGCTGCTAATGTAAGGAGCATCCATGAGCCTGAGTGAATGTCTCTAATGACTCCAATGAATATACAAGTACCGATGAGAAAATATAATAAAGCACCTAAAAACCAATACATATTCATTCCCCTTTTTCTTTACACATGTTCTTGGATTGACTATTTTTGTTTCTATGTTTGTCTGTTTTTTCGTTCGTATTGCTTAATCGATCAGGGCACTGATTTTTTGACACTTTCTCAGTTCTGATTCCTTTTCTTTTTAATGATAAAATTGTGAGATCAATCGATTTCAATGTTGATCATTCCTTTAATAAATAGTGAGTTCCTCATGATTTTAAATGTAAATTTGAAAAGATAAAACGTACATAAAGGCAGAACGCTTATGTACGTTTGGGCAATGATCATATGTTTGGGAACATCTAATGGTTCACTGCACCTCGGTATTGTTGTGTTCTTTCTCTTCCTATAAAATGATTGGATAAATGTATGTTCACGTTCAATAAATTTCATGAATCTCTGTTCGGTTAAACTGTTAAAGGAAGTGGATGAGGTTTGAATCCTTTTAAAGAAAAGCATTACTCACATGATAGACGAGCATTAAATATGCTTGCGCTCAGAGTTCCGGGACTGGCTTTTATTCTCATGATCTATGTAGCCTCTATCGTGCTGCAATTTATTATTGGGAGCTGGTCCATTTTATTGCTTAACGTGTTTACAGTATTGACCGCCATTTTTGCTTTGCTGCATTGGCATTCATATCGCTGGGTTAAGAAAAGGGTCATTCTATATTTTGTGCTGCAAGGTTTGATCACTTTTACACTGGCTAATATCATGACTGGCTTCTTAGTGCTGGTCATCATCGGCCTTTATGCATTTTTGATTGGACAGATTGCAGGAATAGCAGACAGAAGAAGGACTTTCCTCATACTGTATTTACTGCTTCTGCTGTCAATCAATGCAACACATCAGATTCACAAAGGTGATTATTTGCATTTTCTTGTCATTGCCGTACCTATTATGATCGTGATTATTACTTATGCCGCTACATTATTTGCCCAAGTCGATGAAAAGATAAAAGCTCAGCTGACTCTTGAACGGCTGGAGCTGGCTCATCAGCAGGTCGAACAGCTGACGTTGCAAAACGAAAGGCAGCGTATGGCCCGGGACTTACACGATACGCTTGCTCAAGGGCTGGTCAGTTTAAATATGCAGCTCGATGCTATTCATGTTCATCTCGCCAAAGGCAACACAGAGAGAGCAATAGAAATCATTCAACAATCGATGAAAAGAGTGAGAGGTACATTGGCCGACGCGCGTTCAGCGATTGACGATCTGCGCAGCAAATCAGAGGAAATCGGTTTTCTAAAAGAAAGAATTACCTCACTAATGGATCATTTTCAAGAGTCGACAGGCATGGGTGGTTTTTTAGACTACCGATTACATCAGATATTAGACGTTCGTACAGCTGAAAACTGTTATTACATCATTGGAGAATGCATAACGAATGCAGCAAAGCACGCTGAAGCAGAAACGATATCGGTATCCATTTGGGATGATGATAAGGGGAGGCTCCATTTAACTGTCAAGGACAATGGCAAAGGATTTGATGTTGAAAAGAGCAAGAAAAAGAGAGGACATTACGGGCTTCTCGGCATAGAAGAACGCGTCAGAGCCATGAAAGGCCAATTTAATATAAAGAGTACAAAATCAAAAGGAACACAAATTGAGATCACAGTACCAATTCAGGGAGAGATGCAAGATGAATAAGGTTTTAATCGTTGATGACCATCTTGTCGTGAGGGAAGGTCTGAAGCTTTTAATTGAAACGAATGATCATTACACCATCATAGGAGAGGCCGAAAATGGCAAAGCGGCAGTCCGTCTTGCAGATGAATTAAAACCGGATATCATTCTCATGGATTTGTATATGCCGGAGATGAGCGGGTTAGAAGCCATTAAACAAATAAAAGAAAAACATGACATCCCTATCATTATTTTGACTACTTATAATGAAGATCACTTAATGATCGAAGGAATTGAATTAGGGGCGAAAGGATATCTATTGAAGGATACGAGTTCAGAAACCCTTTTTCATACAATGGATGCAGCAATAAGAGGAAACGTGCTGTTGCAGCCTGAAATCTTAAAACGTCTGCAAGAAATCCAATTGGAGCGGATGAAAAAACAGAGCAGTGATACGCAGCTGACAGAAAAGGAAGTCATTGTTCTAAAAGCAATTGCTAAAGGTCTTAAAAGCAAAGCGATCGCCTTTGATTTGGGCGTCTCTGAGAGAACAGTAAAGTCCAGGTTAACGTCCATTTACAATAAATTAGGCGCGAATTCAAGAACTGAAGCCGTAACGATTGCCATGCAAAGAGGCATTCTGACATTAGACAAATAACATCAAATTTGAAATTTGCCCAAACGTACATACCCGAATGTACGTTTTTTTTATTTCATTGTCCACTACAATGAGGAGGAATATGATCAAGCAATGTGTTGAAAGGAGATTATCATGTCAAAAATGTTATATAAATTAGGAGGATGGGTTGCTCGCCATCGCATAAAAGTTATATGCGCGTGGATCGTTGTGTTAGTTGCTTCGATAGGGCTTGCCATTACGTTAAAACCAAGTTTTTCTGAGGATATGTCCATACCTGACACACCTTCGGAAAAAGCGATGGATGTCATTCAAAAAGAATTTCCTCACGGCCCTGATAAAGGGAGCATACGGGTGATTTTCGGTGCTGAAGATGGAGAGAAACTTACTGCAGAGTCAGCCAAAAAAGCAATAGAAAATACGTTAAAGGAAATCGATAAAGATGGTTCTGTTGACTCGATTGCAAGTCCTTTTGTGACAGGAACAATCGCGAAAGACGGCACAGTTGCCTATGCTGATATCAAGTATAAATCATCAGCAGATGATATAAAGGATTACTCTATCAAACACTTAAAAGACAGTTTGAAAATGGCTGATTATGAGGGACTGCAAGCTGAGCTGAGCGGTGATGTACCGGGAGCCGAGATGGAGATAGGCGGTATCTCTGAAATTGTCGGCATTATCCTGGCCTTTGTAGTGTTAGCCATTACATTCGGCTCTTTATTAATAGCAGGCTTACCGATTTTAACTGCACTGATTGGATTAGGTGTTAGTATTGGACTTGTTTTGATTGGAACACAAGTTTTCGATATTGCTTCCGTCAGTCTTTCATTAGCCGGAATGATTGGCCTGGCTGTTGGGATTGATTATGCTTTATTTATTTTTACGAAGCACCGCCAGTTTCTAGGCGAAGGCATACAAAAGAATGAATCAATTGCCAGAGCTACCGGAACAGCTGGGAGTGCAGTCGTTTTTGCCGGACTTACTGTTATTGTCGCACTTTGCGGATTGACGGTTGTTAACATTCCTTTTATGTCTGCAATGGGGCTGACAGCAGGGCTTAGTGTATTGTTAGCTGTTCTCGCCTCAATCACGCTTGTTCCTGCCGTCTTATCGATAGCGGGGAAACGGATGGTTCCGAAATCAAACAAGAAAAAAGATAAACAAAGCGCTGAAACAAATGTCTGGGGACGCTTTGTCACAAAAAACCCTATCATGCTAAGTGTATGCAGCATTCTCATTTTGCTCGTCATTAGTATTCCATCTATGCATTTGGAACTGGGCTTGCCTGATGCAGGGATGAAAGCGAAGGATAATCCGGAACGCCGGGCATATGACTTGCTTGCCGACGGTTTTGGAGAAGGATTTAATGGTCAATTAACAATCGTAGCGGATGCTACAAGTGTGACAGAAAATAAGGCGGAAGCCTTCACAGATGCAGTGAAAGAAATAAAGGAACTAGACCATGTAGCGAGTGTCACTCCTGCAATGCCTAATAAAGAAGGGAACTTTGCTATCATTACGGTCGTTCCTGAAACAGGTCCAAATGATGTGGCAACGAAGGATTTGGTAAAGGAAGTACGCAGCTTATCAGATAAAAACGGGGTAGATTTGCTCGTTACTGGATCGACTGCCGTGAATATTGACATTTCAGATCGCCTGAATGATGCGATACCGGTGTTTGCTGTGCTCATTGTTGGTTTTGCGTTTGTATTGCTGACAATCGTATTCCGTTCGCTGCTTGTGCCTCTTGTTGCTGTTGCTGGTTTCGTATTGACAATGACTGCCACTCTTGGGATCTGTGTATTTGTTTTACAAGACGGGAATCTCGTCGACTTTTTCAAAATACCAGAAAAAGGGCCGATACTCGCGTTCTTGCCGATTTTATCTATTGGAATTCTGTTTGGATTAGCCATGGATTATCAAGTATTCCTTGTCAGCAGAATGCGTGAAGAATATGTGAAAACAAAGAATCCAGTACAAGCGATTCAAGCCGGATTAAAACACAGCGGTCCTGTTGTCACCGCAGCCGGCCTGATCATGATCTTCGTTTTTGCAGGATTTATCTTTGCTGGAGAAGCTTCTATTAAAGCCAACGGGTTGGCTCTTTCCTTTGGTGTGCTCTTTGATGCCTTTATTGTACGAATGACACTGATTCCAAGTGTCATGAAACTGATGGGGAATGCAGCCTGGTACTTGCCAAAATGGCTGGACAAGATTATTCCGAATGTGGACATAGAAGGGCATCAACTCACGAAGGAAATACAGCCAGAAATAGATTATGAACAAAAGAAACAAATCAGTATGTAATAGAAAGCAGATCTTTTACGAGATCTGCTTTTTTCTTCATATTCCTGATCACGGTGTGAATGATTAGTTAAAAAGGAGACACTCATGGCGCAATCACTCATTTTGATTTTTTAAAGTCTCTTGGCCAATGGAATACGGCCGAACCTATTCAGAAATACAGGAATCATGCAAGATCCTTTTTTTCTTTCACCTTCCTGGCGATCCAAAACGGCAGATAGAGAAGATAGAAGAAGACGATCGTGACCGCTTCCGCTGATAAAAGATACCATGGCCACGGCCCGAGCACGTCTAACAGCGAAGCTCCGCCGCCTGGCTTTTTCATCATGTACATATAGTTCGACTTCAGCAAACGGTTGATTAAAAAGATGAATGCCCCATAAATATTGACGAGAAGAAACGTGACCCAGAGAGAGCGCACGGTCGGCTTATACTTCTCGGCTGCAATCATCAGAAGGCAGGCCAGTACGACGATTCCGTGGGAAATGAAAAATTCAAAAAAGCGGAAATGAGGAAAGCCGTACCTTCCCAAGTCAGGCGTCAGAATCGCCTGCAAAGCGCTTCCCAAACCGGCAAAATAAAGAAATTTAAACAAGTTGAGGTTTTTCGTTAATAACAGAATGATGACGAGATAAACCGAAAGATCGCTGAGGTGAAGCGGCAAACAATAGCGCGGCGTCCAGGAATTTACATAGATAAACCAGGAGTGGTAGCTGATTTCAGAAATCAATAAAACCGCTACAAAGGCATAGCGAAGCATCCGGTTCCACCGCGGTTTTTGCAGCGTCTTGCGAAAGACGAACAAACAAACACCGAGCGCTGCAAGCACCAGCAAAGTCAGTATATGAGATGTTGAAAAAAATTGAAACGAGCCGAGCTGATAATCTTTTTGAAAATATGTTTTCATCTTAAGCACCTGTCATCAAAATATTTTAACGTTATTTTGTGACAAACCATGATCTATTATTCAAAAAGGCCGCCGAATGTCCGGCAGCCGGGTGTCACATAGAAATAGAATCGTTTTCTTTTACATTATCATTGACCTGAATCCGTTCAACCTTTCCGACAAGAAAGATGTAGGAAAGGGCTCCCAAAAGGGCAAGGGTGCCGATAAAGACGAGGGCGGGCGCAAAGCTTCCCCCGTTTGCGAGAAAGCCGATGACAATCGGAACGATAACGGAAGCGAGGCTGCCGACAAAATTAAATACTCCGCCGGTCAGTCCGATCAAATGCTTAGGCGCTAAAGACGATACCAGCACCCATGTAATGGAGGCCAGACCGTTTCCAAAAAAGGCAAGCGTCATAAATAAAATGATCAGTGATGTCTGATCGACATAATTGGCACCGATAATGGAAATAGACAGGATCAATCCGGTAATAATCGGTGTTTTGCGGGCAACCCCGGCCGATACGCCCCTTTTGATCAGAAAGTCGGACAGGAAGCCGGACAACAGAACACCGATGAACGCCGCAAGAAACGGAAGCGAGGCGAGAAAACCGGATTGGAGAAAATCAAGGCCTCTATATTTTACAAGGTATGTCGGAAACCATGTCAGAAAAAACCATAAAGTCGAATTAACGGCGAACTGTCCAATATATATACCCCACAGCTTGCGATGAGCGGTCACTTGTTTAAAATGCTTCCAATTAAATGCCGATTTTTCCTTTTCGGAAGTCCGGCCGCGGCGGACGATACCCCCGCCTTTTTCTATATGATCAAGTTCAGCCTTGTTTACCTTTGGATGACGGTCGGGATCTCGGTAAAAAGTATACCAGATAAGGCCCCAGATGATGCCGATCACCCCAGTTACGATGAACAGGCCGCGCCAGCCGACGACATGCTGGATGGCGCTGAGCGCCGGCGTCAAAAACGCAAGGCCGGCAAATTGCCCCGACGTATAAAATGCAATGGCTGAAGCCCTTTCCTGTTCAGGGAACCATGAAGTCACCACCCGATTATTGGTCGGAAAAGCCGGCGCTTCAAACGCCCCCGTCGCAAGACGCAACCCGAATAGAGAACCGAAGCCGCGGACAAACCCCTGAAGCAATGTTGCGAGCGACCAAGTAACCAAGGTAAAACCGTAGACAAGCCTCGGACCAAACCGATCGACAAGCCCGCCTCCCGGTATTTGCAGGGCGCAGTATGCCCAGCCGAAAGCGGAAAAAATCAAACCCAGTTGAACGGCAGACAAGTTTAAATCGTCTCCTATTGCAGAAGCTGCGACTGAGATATTGCTTCGATCCATATAATTGATCACGACACATACAAAAATAAACAGCAGTACCCGCACTCTAACCTTTGTCGGCTTCTCTTTTACAGCAGCTTGTTTCATGACAGGCCCTCTCCTTTTATTTGTTTGTAATGACGGACATCTTTTGAAAACGGTATCATTTTTACCATTCAGCTATGCTTCCGTCCTTGTGCCGCCATACCGGATTGCGCCAGTTATGCCCGATATCAGCCATTTTCCGGACATGATCTTCATTGATGTCCACCCCAAGGCCCGGGCCATCCGGAATCCGGACATAGCCGTCTTCATAGAAAAACACCTTTTGATCCACTATATAATCAAGCAAATCCGTGCCTTTGTTGTAATGGATTCCTAAGCTTTGTTCCTGTATAAATGCATTGTGGCACGTTGCATCAACCTGAAGGCAGGCCGCCAGAGCGATCGGGCCCAGCGGACAGTGAGGAGCGGCGGCGACATCAAATGCTTCCGCCATCGACAGGATCTTTTTGCATTCGGTAATTCCGCCGGCGTGTGACAAGTCAGGCTGAATAATATCGACATAGCCGTCAGTCAGCAGATCTTTAAACTGCCACTTTGAAAACATTCGTTCTCCGGTCGCAATCGGAATTGAGACGAGGCTGGCGATATCGCGGAGCGCCTCGTTGTTTTCCGGCAGAACAGGCTCTTCTATAAACATCGGGCGAAACGGTTCAAGCTCTTTTGCCAAAATCTTCGCCATCGGCTTGTGCACCCTGCCGTGAAAGTCGATGCCGATTCCAATGTACGGGCCGACAGCTTCTCTGACGGCTGATATTCTTTCAATCACCTGATCGATTTTTTCATGTGAATCAATGTATTGCAGCTCTTCCGTGCCGTTCATTTTGACGGCTGTAAAGCCTTGGTCAACCACCTCCTTGGCAGCGAGGCCGACGTCTTGAGGCCTGTCTCCGCCAATCCAGGAATAGACCTTGATCGATTCCCTGCTCTTCCCTCCGAGCAGCTGATGCACGGGCGCATTGTAAAACTTGCCCTTAATGTCCCAAAGCGCTTGATCGATTCCTGCAATCGCGCTCATCAGAATGGGTCCGCCCCGATAAAACCCGCCTCTGTACATGACATTCCAGTGGTCTTCAATGTTCATCGGGTCTTTGCCGATTAAATATTCCATTAACTCGCCGACAGCCGCCTTAACTGTCGCCGCCTTTCCCTCGATTACCGGCTCTCCCCACCCTGTAATGCCTTCATCCGTTTCGATTTTTAAGAAAAGCCAGCGCGGTGGAATTTGGAAACACTCGAATCCCGTTATTTTCATCTCTGATCTCCCCTTTTACTGTTTTGCTGCTTCAACAAATTGCTTTGCTTTTTTGGACAGCTCTTCTAAAAACGCGTCATTCACATCTTGATGAGCCCTCACAAGTGAACCGCCGATTCCAGCACCGACCGCACCGGCCTGTAAAAACTCGTGAAGGTTTTCCAACCCTACCCCTCCCGTCGGAAGCAGCGGAATATGCGGAAGCGGTCCGTGGATATCTTTGATATAGCCAGGCCCCATCGTTCCGGGAAATACTTTGATGATGTCTCCACCGCTTTCATACGCCGTCAATATTTCCGTCGGGGTAAAGGCGCCCGGAATGCTGATCGCTCCATATCGCTTTGTCAGCTTGATCGTCTCTTCATGAACAGTTGGCGACAGGATAAACCGCGCGCCGGCTAAAAGCGCCGCTCTCGCAGATTCGGGATCAAGAACGGTTCCCGCTCCGATAAGCATTTCGTCTCCAACATCTTCTGAAACCGCTTCAATCGCTTTGATCGCTTGAGGGGAATTAAGCGTAATTTCCACAAGCCTGATGCCGCCCGCTTTTAAGGCGCCGGCAATGCTCACTGCCTCCTCCGGATTGTATCCGCGGATGATCGCAATCACTTTTTGTTCTTTGATTTGTGACAATACATGCATTTCTGCCACCCTTTCTTTACGGTTTTTTTATCGGCTGACATCTTCTTCATCAGATTGTTCCATAAACGCAAACAGTGAATCGCTGTCAGGCAGCCCTTCAATATCACCGTTTACCGCAGCTACCATGGCGCCGACGGCACAGCCGCGTTTGACAGCTTCAGAAAGCGGAATATGATCAATCAAACCCGATAATACACCGGCTGCAAAGCCGTCTCCGGCACCCACGGGGTCCGCTGCAGTCTGAATCTGATAGCCTCCCGCATAGCCGTTTTCATTCCCGCTGGCATAGTAGGCGCCTTTTGCACCAAGCTTGACGATGGCGGTTTCAGCCCCGAGTCCGCGGATGGCTTCCGCTATTTTTTTCTCATCAGTGGTGCCGAACAAAAAACGCCCTTCGCTCAAGCCGGGAAGCACGATATCAGACTGTTTGATCAAATCAAACATCGTCTGCCGAGCCCGCGCTCCGTCCCAGAGCTTTTTTCGAAAATTCGGATCAAATACAACGCATTTATTGTGCTTTTTGGCGAGCTCCACTGCATAAAACACTGCATCTGAAGCGCTTTCACTTAAAGCCGGGGTAATTCCCGTAATGTATAAAAACCCCGCTTTCTCAATGTATGGCTCATCAATATCGCTTTTTTTCAAAAAACTCGCCGCTGAAAGCGTCCTGTAATAGAAGACATTGACTTTGGCCGCGCTTTTCCTTTCTTTAAAAAACAAACCGGTCGGCGCCGTGTCATCGAGCTTCACTTGGCTGACATCGACTCCTTCTCCTCTGACAGCAGAAAGAATCATCGCCCCGAACTCGTCTTTTCCAAGCCGGGTAATCCAGCCGGCTTTTTTCCCGAGCTTCGAAAGCCCGATCAGCGTGTTGGTTTCTGCGCCCGCTATTCTCACCTGATAGTTTCTTGCGTATCTGAGAGGGCCGTCTTCATTCGGAGTGAACAGCGCCATTGTCTCTCCTATGCTAATAACATCCATCAGAACTTTCCCCCTTTGCTAAAGCGGCTTTTTAAATCCGCCAATGCTTTCTGTAATTTTTCCGGCTGTGTGAAGCAGCTGCTCAACGATAAGCGCCTTTCTTGCGAGCATGCGCTCCTTTGGCCCGGCGGTGCTGATCGCCGCATTCATTACGCCATCCGGACCATAGACAGGAGCCGCCAGACAAAACAAACCTTCTTCATTTTCTTCATTGTCAACGGCATATCCCTGTTCCAAAAATGTCTGCAGCTGCTTTTCCAGCTCATCTCTGGCGGTGATGGTATGCCCGGTAAACCGGATAAATTCCATGCGGTCGAGCAGCCCTTCCCTTTTGTCCTCCGGCATGAATGCCAAAAATACCTTGCCAAGCCCGGTGCAATATAGCGGCTTGCGCGAACCGGGCTGTGCGGTTGTTCTGATTGACCTGTTGTTATCGATTTTTGCGATGTAGACGAGCTGATCATCGGATAGAACGGCCATAAACACCGTCTCCTGAACGCCGTCCATCAGCTGTTTTAAAAACGGAACACCTTGCGACGAAATGTCGATCGACTCCATGGCAGCGGTTCCAACTTGGATCAGTTTTGCCCCCAGCCTGTAACGCTTGATAGCATCCTGCTGAAGGTATCCTTCATCCAAAAGTGTAGCAGCCAAATTGAATGTACTGCTCTGCGGCAGCGACAATTCTTTGCTGATCTCCTTTACGGATAATCCATCCGGATGATTTGACAGCAATTCAAATATACGTACAACACGTACCGCGGATTTTACTGACATGACACCCTCCAACATTCACATATGTGATTCAAAATCAGGATCCTGATAATTCGGACGTATTCTAAACAGAAAGAATGCTCACGTCAACCATCCTATTAAACAAAAAAACTTTTTTATCAAACTTCAAATTACTGGTCTATCGAATCATTTATCAGATGCATGCAGGATTCACCCGCTCAGCTGCGAATATCTCTTCTCAGGAAAACAAGACCATCAAGGAGGTTTATGTATGAAGAGAAAAATGATGATGATCGGATTGGCGCTATCCGTAATAGCAGGCGGCGTGTTCGCCGATGGAACGGGAAATGCTGTTCAAGCGGCGCCTCAGGAAACAGCCATCGCAAAAGATGTCGAAAAATTCAGCAAAAAATTCAACGAAAATCGCGCCTATCAAACGATTTACCATTTAAGCGAAACAATCGGACCGCGTGTGACAGGCACGGCGGAAGAAAAAAAGAGCGCCGCTTTCATCGCCTCACAGATGAAAAAATCAAATCTGAAAGTGACCACACAAACCTTCAGCATACCTGATCGGCTGGAAGGAACGCTTACCGTTCAGGGAAATAACGTGCCTTCGCGGCCTGCCGCCGGTTCCGCCCCGACAGCAGCAGAAGGCCTGGCAGCTCCTCTCTATGATGCCGGCCTCGGCCTGCCCGGCGACTTCACAGAGGAAGCGAGAGGCAAAATCGCCGTCATTTTAAGAGGCGAGCTGACATTCTATGAAAAAGCAAAAAACGCTGCTGACGCAGGCGCAAGCGGAGTGATCATTTATAATAACGTCGACGGCCTCGTCCCTCTGACTCCGAATCTCAGCGGTAATAAAGTCGATGTTCCGGTAGTCGGCGTCAAAAAGGAAGACGGAGAAAAGCTGCTTTCTGAACAAGAAGCGATCTTGAAGCTGAAGGCTCATAAAAATCAAACATCGCAAAACGTGATCGGCGTCCGCAAAGCAAAAGGTGTCAAAAATCCGGACATCGTGTATGTGACTTCGCATTATGACAGCGTCCCTTATGCTCCCGGAGCCAATGACAATGCCTCCGGAACTTCAGTCGTCCTTGAACTGGCCCGGATCATGAAGACGGTTCCAGCCGACAAAGAAATTCGCTTTATTACATTCGGTGCCGAAGAAATCGGTCTCCTCGGATCGCGCCATTATGTCAGCACCTTGTCAGAGCGGGAAGTCAAACAGAGCGTTGCCAACTTTAACTTAGATATGGTGGCGACAAGCTGGGAAAATGCTTCACAGCTGTACATCAATACACCCGACGGTTCGGCAAACCTCGTCTGGGAGCTAAGTAAAGCCGCTTCTTTAAGCCTTGGGAAAGACGTATTATTTTTACATCAAGGCGGATCATCCGACCATGTCCCATTCCATGAAGCCGGCATCGACTCGGCCAACTTCATTTGGAGAGAGCCGGGAACAGGTGCTTTGGAGCCTTGGTACCACACCCCTTACGACACGATTGAACACATCAGCAAAGACAGGCTGAAAACAGCCGGTCAAATCGCGGGAACAGCCGTGTATAACCTGAGCAAAAAAGAAAACAGAAAACCGTCTTACAGCTCAGTCGCCCAATAATATTAAAAAGGAGCAGATCGAATTGATCTGCTCTTTTTTTTATACCGCTTCTTTTCAATCCTTCATCAGCTTAATAAACCGGAAGCTCATCAAAACGCTGCCGATGGCAACCACAATCATGACCACCCCCAGATCCTGAAAATGACCCGCGGTTATTTCTTCTCCAAACAACAGACCCAGAATGACGGACGAAAAGATCGAGCCAAGATAGCGGCATGTTTGGAAGAGCCCCGAAGTGGTCCCGACGATGTCCG
This sequence comes from Bacillus sp. BS3(2021), assembly GCF_021043345.1. NCBI lineage: Bacteria > Bacillati > Bacillota > Bacilli > Caryophanales > Bacillaceae > Bacillus > Bacillus sp. BS3(2021). The sequence goes on along the minus strand of NZ_JAJNDM010000001.1, from coordinate 310,519 downwards.
GCGGACTTGCCGAAAACATGGCAGCCTGCAGGGCGACATTGCCGAGTCCGTAGCTGACCCCCAGCAAAGAGAGGATAATGCCTTTCCACAACATCGGTGCATCGACAAAAAACAATGTAAGCAGGATGGCGCCGGCCGCCATTATGCAAGAACCAATGAAAACAGGCTGCGTTTCACCTGAACGGTCAATCCATTTCCCGACGAAAGGTGAAATCAATACGCTCGTCCCGGACATGAACAGCATCAAAAGACCGCTCGCTTGAACGGAAAGGTGCATTTCATCCTGAAAATAACTCGGAAGTCCAAAAAACAAACAGTAGTTAAAGATGTTCAGCATAATAAATTGAGCATAGACCGAAGTTAGCGTCCTGCGCGCGATCAACAGTCTGATATCAATAAACGGGCTGCTCACTCTCAGCTCCCACCAAACAAACATCAAAAGCAAGACAAGCCCGAACATCCCCTCGGCAAAACGGGGCTCGCCCGTGCTCAATGAGAGCAGGAATGCCAGCAGGAGAACGATTCCGCCCGCAAACAGAAGAATCCCGGTCAGATCAAGCCGCTTGATGACGGCGCGGACATTTAAGCCGGCTTTTTTCTCATCTTTCGGAAACATGTACATCCCCAGCAAAAAGCTGAACAAAATAAATGGAAAGTTCACAAGGAAAATGGCGGGCCATCCCCCGAGAACGATTAAAAATCCCCCCACAGTCGGTCCAAAAGCGGTCATAGCCGAAGAAAAAATGGACAGCACACTTAGTGCAGACGCCCGCTTTTCATGAATGTGACTTCTGATCAGGCCCACTCCCGAAGGATAAATGGCGCCGCTCCCAATCGATTGAAACAAACGCATGATCAGCAAGACGGAAAAAGCCGGTGCGAGAGGAGCGCCGATTGCCGATACGGCAACGAGAACAAGCCCTGTCAAAAACATCTTTTTCCGACCGATTAAATCGCCGATTTTTCCCGTGACAGGCTGCGCGACCGCACTGGCTAAATAAAAAGATGAAATCAGCCACGATACGGTTGCAAATGAAAGATGAAACTCATGCTGGATGCTGTGCAGCGCCAAAGAAATCATTGAAGAATTGAGCGGATTCAGCATCGTCCCTGATGCAACGGCTGTTAAAAACAGGGCGCGGTTCTTTTTCAATCCGGCCATTTACTTAGGGTAAAGCAGCCTTTCGCCAGCTCCGTCCGCTTTACCTTCCGCACCCGCATCACGGTCGAAAGCATTGCCGACGGTCCCGTATAAAGCAGCATCAAGCCGTTGCGACTCCCGGTTCATCATCGCTGCCGCTCCGTTTTGCAAACCGCATTCCGCAAGTTTTTCAATATCCGATTTCATTTTTAGACCTCCTCGTGCTCTTATCATTTTCTTGTTTTCTTTTTTCGATTCATGACAGTCATAACCTTTGATACAAAGGAGCGTTCTTCCTCTTTTCTTTTAGTTGAAAAACATATTTGACGAAGCTGGCATAGTGAAAAGTTCACAAAAGAAGAACGCGAAGGCATCGCCGGGCCATGATTTCCAAAACAAAAAGCGGAAAGAAGTCGAGCGTCTTGCCGGAGATCAGGTGAAAGTGTGAATGAAGAGCGCGCTCGGCAAACTGCAGGGTGAATACCGGACGGACGTCTTGAAATTCTGGAATCGAAAAGCGGAAGGGAAATGGGATGAGATTTTCACCGAATCCGATATTACATATGAGGTTGATATTCAAGGATTGACAACTTCGGGTCAAGCGACAGAAAAAAATAGCAGCCGGGCTAAAAAATGCCCGGCTGCTTTTTATTGATCCGCTTTTGTTCGAATATGAAGCATCTTTTCATCCAGATAGTTCGCGATGTCAGCCGCTTCTTTCAGCTCATCCGTGAGCTGGTTCGGCACTTCATTGTTCAATTTGTAGTAGATTTTATGTTCGAGGCTCGCCCAGAAATCCATCGCGATCGTCCTGATTTGAATCTCCACCTTGGCGTGCTCGACGCGGTTGGTCAAGTAAACAGGCACTTCTACAATCAGATGGAGACTCCTGTATCCGTTCGGCTTCGGATTTTTAATGTAGTCTTTCATGTTTAAAATCTTGATGTCTTCGTGTTCCTTCAGCACTTCAACCATATTGTAAATATCGGATAAAAACGAGCAGACGATTCTGAGACCTGCGATATCATTGATGTGCTCCTTAGCGGCCTTTGTGGTAATATCGCAGCCCTTCCGCACAAGCTTGTTGATCAGGCTTTCAAAGCTTTTTACCCTTGATTTCGTATGCTCAATCGGGTTATGGCCATGGATTAAATTATATTCCTGGCTGATAATCGAAAATTTCGTATCCATTTGATCCAAGGCAAATTTATAGACAAGGAGTTCGTTCTTCCAGTCCTCCATCAGGTTTCTTAAATCTTCTATCTGGGCTTCAGGCAGTCCTATCATCTTATCTATCGCCATATCCATTATATTTTTCTCCTTATGACATCATATCGTTTTTTCAGTTAGTAGACGGGCACATCCACGGTAAAGTTTCGACTTAAATCGCAAGATCAAAAAGTGGTCTGGTTGATCATTTTCCACTTTTATAAATTTATTTCCCTTTCAAAAGTCATAAAACATTCATATTCTGTATTACCACTTTTCGGAGGTGAGAATATGTCATACTCTAATAGCTTCGCTTTGATCGTTGTATTATTTATTTTGCTGATCATTGTGGGTTCCGCTTTTGTAAAGTATTAATTCCTTCACGCACTTCCGACAAACTGCAGGTTCATATCGAAAAGCGCTCCGCTTTTCATATGAGCCTGTTTTTTTGTGATTTAAAAAGAAGTTATTTCCACAATAACAAAAAATGTTTATAATAGGATAGGCTCTGAGCTGACAACGCTCAGAAATAAAACTCTCCCACAAATGAAACTTTTATACAACATTTTCGTCTTATACTGTTGTTAAGGCAATTCAATAACGGAAAGGAAAAGATCAATGTTAAATAAGCTAAAAATGTTGTATGAAAAAACAACAATGAAGTGGCTGCTCAACACTTCCTATTACTTTCTTATTCTCGTACTGCTGTTTTTAATTTACGGATTCCACACAGCAAATACAGGTTCATATATTTATAATGACTTTTAATGGAGAAAAAAACAATGAAACTGATAGAAACTATTAAAAAATACGCGCAAACACAACCCGATACCCTTGCTTTTGTGAATGAAGAAGAAAAGCTGACATACGGAGAGCTTTGGTCACAATCTGAGCGCCTTGCCGCGCGGATTCAAAGCGAAGCATTAACAGAGGCTTCTCCGATCATTGTCTACGGACATATGAAACCGGTCATGGCGGTTTCTTTCCTGGCTTGCGTGAAAGCCGGCCATCCGTACATTCCAGTTGACGTATCGATTCCGGCAGACCGGATTCTGAAAATCATCAACAGCTCAAAAGCCGAGCTTATACTCAATAACTCAGGCACTTCGGTTGACACGGGAGATGCCCTCATTTCCGTTGTGGAACCGGGCGTTCTTGAAGGAGACGGGGTGCCGGAGACAGATCCCGGACGCTGGGTTCACGGTGAAGATACCTTTTACATTATCTACACATCCGGAAGCACGGGAAATCCAAAAGGCGTGCAAATCTCAGCCGCCAATCTTCAGAGCTTCACAGATTGGATCACGAATGACTTTCCGGTGGAAAGCGGCCAAGTGTTCTTAAATCAAGCCCCGTTTTCCTTTGATTTATCGGTGATGGACCTTTATCCGTGCCTGCAGTCCGGAGGCACATTATGGACGGTTACGAAAGATATGATTAACCGTCCGAAACTGTTGTTTGAAGCGCTGAAACAATCCAACGTCAACGTCTGGACATCAACGCCTTCATTCGCACAAATGTGCTTGATGGATCCGTCTTATTCTGAAGAGCTGCTTCCTGAACTGAGCTTGTTTATGTTCTGCGGAGAAACGCTTCCCGCGTCAGTCGCCAGACAACTTAAAGAGAGATTTCCGAAGGCTCGTGTTTTTAACACATACGGCCCGACCGAAGCGACTGTTGCCGTCACTTCCATCGAAGTAACAGACGACGTATTAAACAAGTATTCTTCTCTTCCCGTCGGTTCTGAAAAGCCGGAAACCGAGATCGTGATCATCGATGAAGACGGAAAAGCCGTCCAAGAAGGGGAAAAAGGCGAGATCATTATTACCGGAGCCAGCGTCAGCAAAGGCTATTTAGGCGAAAAAGCGCTGACGGAAAAAGCGTTTTTCTCTTACAACGGCGCCCCTGCTTATCGCACCGGTGACGCAGGGTACAAAGAAAACGGCCAGCTGTTCTTCCTCGGAAGACTCGATTTCCAAATCAAACTGCATGGCTACCGGATTGAGCTTGAAGAGATCGAATACCAAATCAATCAGTCCCGATACGTGCAGTCGGCGGTCGTTATTCCATACTACCGCGAGGAGAAAATCGAGTATCTGATCGCCATGATCGTGCCTGCCGAACACGATTTCGAAAAGGAATACCAGTTAACCAGCGCGATTAAGAAAGATTTGGGCAGCAAGCTGCCTGCATATATGATTCCGAGAAAATTCATGTATCAAAAAGAGATTCCGATGACAGCAAACGGTAAAATTGACCGCAAGAGATTAAAAGAAGAGGTAACCGTATGACACCCTATGGTTCATTTCTTTTCTTCATCATATTAGGAATTTTACTGGCGCCGACCATCATTCTCGGACTGAACGGAAAAAGCTTCCGCTTATATAACATGGCGGTTTCCGTTCTGGTTCTGGCGCTTATTTTTTCAAACAGCCTGCACGGGCTGATCATGCTGTGCCTGTTTACGCTTTGGCAGATGGTTCTGATCAAAGGCTATATCGCTTACCGTCTCAAAGCGAACAGCGGCATCGTATTTTGTCTCGCTGCAGCAGCTTCTATCCTGCCTCTGGCACTGTCAAAGCTGCTGCCGTTTTTCGCCGTTGACAACTGGGCAACATTTCTCGGTATCTCGTATTTAACTTTTAAAGGGGTTCAGCTCATCATTGAAACCCGCGACGGTCTCATTAAAAAGCAGCTCCCAATCAGCAGACTGCTTTACTTTATTCTCTTTTTCCCGACCATCTCGTCAGGTCCGATCGACAGGTACCGCCGTTTTGAAAAAGACGATCAGACGGTATGGACGAAGGAGCAATACGAAGAACTGCTTTACAAAGGAATCAATAAAATCTTTCTCGGCTTTTTATATAAATTCATTATCGGCTATTGTATTAATACGTATGTCATTATGAAACTGCCGTTTTTGACTTCCGGCAGCATCTCGCATGGATTGGCATACATGTATGCGTACAGCCTTTATCTGTTTTTTGATTTTGCCGGATACACTGCTTTTGCGGTCGGCGTCAGCTATATCATGGGAATCAAATCCCCTGAAAACTTTAATAAGCCGTTCATCAGCCGCAATATTAAAGATTTCTGGAACCGCTGGCATATGTCGCTTTCATTCTGGTTCAGAGACTACGTGTTCATGCGCTTTGTCCTTTGGATGACGAAGAAAAAATGGATCACAAACCGGATGGCTGTTTCCAATATCGGATATGTGCTGCTGTTCCTTCTGATGGGTGTCTGGCACGGCCTTGCCCCTCAGTACATCGTCTACGGGCTGTATCACGCGCTGCTCATGGTCGGCTTTAACTTCTTTGAAAAATGGAATAAGAAATACAAGTGGTGGCCGAACAATAAGTGGACGACAGCCGTCTCAGTCGTGGTGACCTTCCACTTCGTATGTTTTGGATTTTTAATTTTCTCAGGGAAACTAATACACTAAAAGGAGATTTTCATAATGGATTTTAATCAAGAAGTACTTTCAGTTTTAGCAGAGGTATGTCAGGACGATATCGTAAAGGAAAATCCGGATATTGATATTTTCGAAGAGGGAATCCTCGATTCCTTCGGCACGGTGGAATTGCTGCTTGCATTCGAAAGCCACTTTAACATCACAGTGCCGATTACAGAGTTTGACCGGGATGCATGGAACACGCCAAATCAAATCATAAAGCAGCTGAATGAGTTGAGATAATGAAAAAGCGTTTTTTATTCGGGCCAATCATCTTGGCATTTTTACTTTTTTTCACCGCGATCTTGATTCCAAATGCATGGCTGGCAAAACTGGTTCCTAAAGATCGTGTCGAAACTTCAGCTACAGAAATAAACCCGATGATGTTCCAGGGTATGTATCTTCAAGGCAAAGCGCTTGAAGATCCGAAATATCTGCCGATTTACGGATCATCGGAATTGTCCCGGTTAGATGCCTTTCATCCGTCTAACTATTTTAAAGTAAACAACCAAGGGTTCACGCCTTACCTGGTCGGGAAAGGCGGTTCACAGTCCTTGATTCATGCAATCAACTTTGCGGCGCAGTCTGGTCAATTAAAGGGCAAGAAAATCGTTTTCATTATTTCTCCGCAGTGGTTTCAAAAAGACGGCTCGGACGAATCCCACTTTGCGCCGAACTTCTCGGCTTTGCAGGCATACGATCTTGTGTTCAATCAAAATGTCGATCCCGAGCTGAAGAAAAAAATCATCAAACGCATGCTTAAATTTCATGCAGTTACAAACGACGCTCTGCTTTCAGCCCTTTTTAAAGCCGAGCTCGATCAGGACAAAGTGGCGCTGTCCCTTCTGACGCCGCCGGCAAAAGCTTACCGGAGCATTCTGGAGAAAAAGGACATCTACTATTCCATGGTTGAAGGAAACGGACCGAAGCGGACCATTTCCCAGGATGTAAAAAACAAATCGTGGGATGAATTAAAGCAGATGGCCGAAAAGGTCGGCGCCAAAGAATCCCGCAACAATGAGTTTAAAATTTCAAACGGCGTTTATAAGAAATTGAAGCCGAAGCTGAAAAAGCTTAAAGGCCACAATAAAAAGATGAACTATGCCGAGTCAGTCGAGTTCCACGATTTCCATCTCATGATGGATGTTCTGAAAGAATCCGGCGCAGAACCGCTGTTCATCTCGGTTCCGGTCCACGGCAAGTTTTACGACTATACCGGCTTCCCTAAAAAAGGCCGGACAGATTTCTATAAAAAGATTAAAAAAGAAATCGAACAAGAAGGCTTTCAAGTTGCTGATTTAACGAATCATGAATATGATCCATACTTCTTGAAAGATACGCTCCACCTTGGCTGGAAAGGCTGGGTTTACGTCGATCAGGAGATCGAATCCTTTTATAAAAAGTCATCATAAAAAAGGATTCCCCCATGGGGAGTCCTTTTTTTGTCCGATTTAAATTTTTAAAGTTTCCAAAAATTCTATTTTACAAATTTCTCTGAAATCTATTGCGATTATCAAGAGAAGGTTTAAAATAGAAGATAAATATTTTTTGGAAAAAGACTAGAAACGGCAGGGAGAATGAATATGACAAAACAAACGATCAGCGTACAGCTCAGTACAGCAAAAAAGCAAAAGCCAGAGGCTGACCGGCTCGAATTCGGCCGGACCTTTACCGACCACATGTTTATCATGGACTATACGGCTGAAAACGGCTGGCACGATCCAAGAATCGTTCCTTATCAGCCGATTGAAATGGACCCGGCTGCAATGGTTTACCACTACGGGCAGTCCGTTTTTGAAGGGTTAAAAGCTTACTTATCAAGCGAAGGCAGCGTTCTTCTGTTCAGACCTGAAAAAAACGTCGAGAGGCTCAATAAATCCAACGACCGCCTCTGCATTCCGCGGGTTGACCCTGACACCGTTCTGGAAGGGCTGAAGCAGCTGGTTCAGATCGACAAAGAGTGGATTCCTCAAGCTGAGGGGACATCCCTTTATATCCGTCCGTTCATTATTTCAACGGAACCGTACCTCGGCGTCGCCCCGTCCAATATGTATAAAATGCTGATCATTTTATCGCCGGTCGGATCTTATTACAAAGAAGGCATCCACCCTGTGAAAATTGCCGTTGAAAGCGAATTTGTCCGTGCTGTGGCAGGCGGTACAGGCAATGCGAAAACGGCCGGCAACTACGCGGCGAGCCTGAAGGCTCAGGAAGTGGCGGAAAGCAAAGGCTTCTCGCAAGTACTTTGGCTTGACGGAGTAGAAAAGAAATACATTGAAGAAGTAGGCAGCATGAACATCTTCTTCAAAATCAGCGGTGAAATTGTCACTCCGGCTCTAAACGGAAGTATTTTGGAAGGCATTACGAGAAATTCCGTCATTCATCTATTAAAACAATGGGGACTTTCCGTAACCGAAAGGAAAATTTCAGTTGATGAACTGGTTCAGGCTCACAAAGACGGTCTGCTTGAAGAAGCGTTCGGCACCGGAACCGCCGCTGTCATTTCCCCGGTCGGCGAGCTGATCTGGAAAAACGAAAGCCTTGTGATCAACAGCGGACAAACAGGCGAAATCGCCAAAAGGCTCTACCAAACGATCACCGGTATTCAAAAAGGCGCTTTGCCTGACACATTCGGCTGGACAGTTGAAGTTGATAAAGTCAGCCAATCCTGCTAAGCGGTTTAAGCTCTCTTTTGCAAAAAAGAGGGCTTGCACCCTTATCGCGAAATGTACCGGCGGCAGGCTCTGTTTCCACACCGCTCGCCCCTCTTTTTCATTCCGCCTAGTCAATCCCCCGCACAAAACGATTCCATTTTATATATTTTATGTTAAAATTATCAATAACCACACCAGAAAGGAGAGATTATCCGTTCTCATGTAACATGCAAATCAAGAAAGGACGCTGAACAATGGATCAAACAAAATTGAGCGTCTGGGAAAAGAATTACACGTTCCTTTTCATCTCCAGGCTAATCAAAATCTCGGCTGACTGTTTTGCCTTCAACTCTATTTTATGGTTCTTAATTTTTGACGGAAAAGGTGCAATCGGCACCTCCCTGCTTCTTGCCGTCACTTTCCTCCCCGAAGCCTTTTTGGCGCCGGTTACAGGGCCTTTAGTCAAAAGAAGCGCCCTGAAATTCTGGATGTATTTTTCGGATTTAACAAGAGCAGCCGTCGTCATTACAATACCGATTTGCTACTTAAACGGCTTTTCACCGATGTGGTTTGTTTTAGGGCTCATGATCATCCATTCGGCAACTGGTGCGACTTATAACCCGGCGTCGATTACGCTGATTCCGCAGATCGTGAACGAAAATCTCATCCAAAAAGCCAACGCGATTCTCCAGTCTTCTTCAGAAATCATCAGGCTGGGAGCCGTTACATTGTGCGGTGTGCTGCTGACTTTTATCGGTCCTGCAACGACTTTGGTCTTTTCATTTATCTTTTATATCATATCGGGCCTATTCGTGCTTTGCATCAAATACACCATCATCCGGAATCAATCACAATCTAAGTCTCTTGCTCAAAGAGGTACATATTTTGCGAGATTAAAAAGAGGATTTACATTGGTGAAAAACCACAAAATATTATATCCGCTGGCGATTTACTGCATCTTCATGAACCTGGCGGCTTCACCCTGGGAAGCCCTTTCTGCGGTATATGTTGCAGAGGATTTAAACGGAACGCCGTTCATCCACTCGCTGCTGAAGGCTACGACGGCAGGAGGAGCATTTTTACTTGGTTTTATCCTTGCAAAAGTAAAAATCAACAGGTACGGACTCCTTTTCATCACGGCAGGCATTCTTGAAGGTGCGGCTTATTTTATCGCTGGACTGAATACTTTCCTGCCGCTCGTATTTCTCGCAGCCTTTGCATTCGGAGCAGCCATCAGTTCGATCAATGTCCCCGAATTCACGATTATCCAGACATCTGTCGAAGGGGATGACCAGCCTCAAGTGTTCGCAGTCATCCATATGATCACAAATCTATCGCTTCCTTTAGGAGCAATTGCCTGCGGATATGCCGCAAAAACGCTTGGCGCGGGAAGCGTGATCGCAATCGGCGGCTTCATCGAAATCATTGCGGGCATCGGCATCCTCATATTCACTCAGCTTGCCAAAGCCCGGCAGTCAGATCTGGTCAAAGAAAAAGAAGCAAGCGCAAATATGTAGGCATGAATGGGACGGCCGCTGTTTCGCCGGGCCATTCGGACACGGCGGCGCCTATATCTATTAAAAGGTTCCGGCTGACACACCGGAACCTCAATTTTATTCCTATGCTTCTACAGATCTAAAAAACTGCGGAAGATGCTCTTTATGCGCTTCAAGCATTTCGTCCAGTATTTGTTTCGCAATCTTGTCGGACGGAACGAGCGGGTTGATTGTCATGGCGACAAGCGCGGTGTTGTAATCACCTGTAACAGCCGCTTCAGCCGCAACGCGTTCGAATGATTTGATTTGCTGGACAAGGCCCCTCACGGTGACAGGCAAATCTCCGACCGCGATCGGTTTCGGCCCGTTTTTCGTCATGACACAGTTGACTTCCACTGCGGAGTCATCCGGAATGCTTGCGATCGCTCCGTTATTCATCGTGTTGACAGGCTGAATATCGTGCTTGTCATTATAAATCGAGCTGATCAAATTGCAGGCGGCATCACTGTAATATGCGCCGCCGCGCTTTTCAAGCTGGGGCGGTTTGATCGCCAGCTCCGGATCTTTATACAGCTCAAACAATTCCTTTTCAACTTGCTGAACGACCTCTGCACGCGTCCCTTCCGTTTTTGAAGCCTCCAGTTCATGTTCAAGCATCTCCTGCGTTTTGTAGTAGTAGCGGTGGTAGCCGCACGGAATCAGGCCGAGCCCCCGGATAAAGTCAGGTTCCCACGATTCTCCGGAAATGTTTTTCATCGTCATCGCATTTTCGGGATCTGCCATCGCTTCGATCACTTTGTCTTTGACGCTGACGCCGTCCAGGAAAACGTCGAGTCCGAACACCATATGATTTAATCCGGCAAATTGAATGTTTATGCGGCTTTCATCAACATCAAGCGCTTTTGCAACCCCCATCTTCATGCCGATCGGCACATTGCAGAGCCCGACGACTTTTTTCAAATTAGAGTAGCGGAGCAGTGCTTCAGTCACCATGCCTGCCGGGTTGGTAAAGTTGACAAGCCACGCGTCAGGGCACAGTTCTTCGATGTCTTTTGCAATCTCAAGGATGACCGGAATGGTGCGGAGCCCCTTGAAAAGACCGCCCGGTCCATTTGTTTCCTGTCCGATCACCCCGTATTTTAATGGAATTCGTTCATCTTTTGCCCTCGCTTCGAGCAAACCGACACGGAATTGCGTCGTGACAAAATCAGCGTCTTTTAAAGCCTCCCTGCGGTCGAGCGTCAGATGGACTTCGATCGGGACGCCCGCTTTTTCGACCATTCGCTTCGCCAGCGTGCCGACGATATTGAGTTTTTCTTCCCCTTCCGGTATATCGACGAGCCAGAGCTCGCTGACCGGAAGTTGGTCATGCCGTTTGATTAATCCCTCGACAAGCTCGGGCGTATAACTAGAACCTCCGCCAATTGTTACGATTTTCAATCCTTTTTTCATCAATTGACACCTCCGTGGACATTCATTTTTTCATACAGCTCGACAATCTCCGCGGCCAAATCTTTCATGGTCATCGCATTCATTAAATGATCTTGGGCATGAATCATGAGAAGTGAGGGTTCGGTTTTCGCCCCCTTCGCTTCATTTTGAATCAAAGCTGTCTGAAAATGATGCGCCTTGATCAGTTCTTCGTCAGCCGCCCGGATCTTTTCTTTTGCAGCGGCGAAATCTCCCTTTTTGGCTTCGGCTATCGCTTCCATGCAAAAGCTCCTGCCGTTTCCTCCGTGAAGGATAATTTGAAATATCGTTCGTTCCAATTCCTCGGACATCTTGGCACCCCTTTTCTATACACTGGCCTGTTGACCGTCGCTTACGGCCGTTCCGGCCTCCAGTTCGCTCTCTTCTCTCAGCTTTTGTAGATCCCACATTCTAAAGAACGGATAGTATACGACAAACGAGATCAACAAATTAATCAACTGCATGACCGCTCCGGAAATTTTCCCTCCTGTTGCTAAATATCCGGAAAAGCCGGGCGGCATTGTCCACGGCACCGCAATCCCTGCCGGCTTTGCGACAAGACCTGTACTCATTCCAATATAGGTTGCCGTTAACATTAACAGCGGCGACACGATGAACGGAATCAGCAGCATCGGATTCATGACGATCGGCATGCCGAAAATAATCGGTTCGTTGATGTTAAAAATAGCGGGACCGATGGCTAATCTGCCGAGCTGTTTCATCTGTTTGCTTCGCGCTCTAACAAACATCGTAATGACCAAAGCCAAAGTGGCGCCGCTTCCGCCGATGTTAACCCAAATCTCAAAAAACTGTGTCGTAAATATGTTTGGGAGCGCTTCACCGGCTTGGAAAGCGAGACGGTTTTCGTCCATCGCACCGTACCAGATCGGCGACATCACTCCGCCGACAATGTTTGCTCCGTGAAGGCCGCAGGACCACAGCAGCATTTTCACAGTTTCGGCTATAAGGCTTCCGCCGAGACTGCCTCCAAGGATGGATAGAGGTGTGCCTAAAAGTACGTTGACGACATTATGGAGGCTTCCAAACGGCGTCATCTCAATTAAAAGGCGCGCCCCCCAAATCGAGCCGATAACGGCGAATCCCGGAATCAGAGCGATAAATGATTTGCTGACAGCCGGCGGTACGCCGTCCGGCATTTTGACGACAATATCCTTTTGAACGACCCAGCGGTAAACCTCAGTCGAGAACATTGCGATCAGCATGCCGACAAACAGACCTTTGCTTCCCATTAATGAAATCGGGATGCCGCCCGACACTAAAATTTCCTCTGTTGCGCCTTCCGGTGTGAACGGAATCTGGTAGGGGGTCGCAAGCAGAAAAGCTGCTACGGCAATGGCACCTGATGACAGAGCATCAATGTCGTATTTTTCGGCCAGCCGATAGGCGATGCCGAACGTTGCGATCAACGCCATAATGTCAAAGCTGACATTAACCGGGTAGCTTAATTTATCAGCCCATTGCTCGCCGAAAATCCCCGCCATGAATTCCGGATATCCCGGAATCGGCAAATTGGCTAAGATGAGAAACAGCGATCCGATAATGATTAATGGCATGGTCAGAATAATACCGTCTCTCAGTGCCTGCAAATGGCGCTGGGCGGCAATTCTGCCGGCAACCGGCATGACCTTCTCCTCTAAAAACGCATTAAACTTATTCACTTGTGCCGCCTCCTTTAAGAGCCGGCAAGCTGTTCGGCGGATTTTAACACTTCTGCCCCATTACAAGTTCCGTAATGGACCGTATTGATGACATCGACGGGTACACCTTTCGATTCTCCTAATTTTTTTAATTGCGGGAGCATGTAACGGACTTGCGGGCCAAGAAGCAATACGTCGGCTTTATCGATATGATTCTGAACCTCTCCTCCGGAAACGGCCCAGATTTTATAGTCTTTGCCTTGTTCCTCTGCACTTTTTTCCATTTTCGTCACAAGCAGACTCGTTGACATTCCTGCAGCGCAAGCTAGTAAGATATTCATGTTCATATGTCCCCCTTTTACGTATCGTGTATGATCTCTTTTACAGTTCCATCATACAATGAAACCGTTTTCATATACACTTAATGATTTTCCTCAGTGAAGAGGAAAAAAGACAAGGGGACATCTTCATTTTGCATATCGATGAGCCGGCCTGCTTTTTTTGAAGACGGACATAAACTCCCCGTACGTTTTGCATTTCAGAAGCTCCCGGACAATGACCCTGTCATCTAAAACACGGCCCAAAAATTTGTACATCTCTTGCAAATTTGCTGTATTGTCCTTTTCCACGCAAAGAAGGAAAACGAATTGAACCCTCTTATTCTCCCAGACTATCGGTTTTTGCAGCGTACAAACCGCCCAAAAAGTCGAATCGGTTTTTGGTGCCATCGGATGCGGAATTGCAACCAGATTGCCGAAGCAAGTGGGCGCAACGGCCTCCCGTTCAAAGACGGAGGCTTCAAGCCCTGCGTCTGCAAGCCCTGATTGCATCACTTTTCCGCACAGAAAGCGGAGGACCTCCTCTCGGGAAGACAGACTTTCCTGCAAAAAGACGAGCTGTTTTTTCGTATAGGTCGAAGCGATTCCGTCATCTTCAGCAAGCACCTGTTCTATTTTCGTTAAATCTCCCCCTCCCAATATGGCGTTAACTTGAATCACCGGAATAGGAAGATCAGCGGACAGCGGTATGGTGCTGATGACAAAATCGAGTGCATGGAGAGACATTTGATTCAGCTTGTAGTAATCAACTGTTCCAAGGATTTCAAGCTTTGAACCGAATGTAGCCCGCAGTCTGTCTTGAAGCAGCATGGCGCTTCCGGCTCCTGACGCGCAGACAATCATGCAGCGTTTTGAGGGCCTGTTCATGTTTCGTCTTTCCATGGCTGCGCCGATATGCAGAGCGAGATAGCCGACCTCGCTTTCCTGAATGTCAAATCCCGTCTCTTTTTTGATGACTTCACCAGCTTGAATCCCGGCTTCAAATGCGAGGGGATAATTGGCTTTAATTGCGTCCAGCATCGGATTTCTGATATTCATGCCGTATCTGCAGCGATTCAGAGCCGGTTTCAGGTGAAGACCGAGACCGATTTTTAATTCTTTGTCATTCCCAATGCCAAGGGTAAATTTTTGATCGATGGCTTTCATGATCAATTTCGTCAGCCGGTCTGTCTCTTCATCCATCATATTTTCGATTGCATCGCTGCGAATGGAGGCCATAACCGTCCTTTTCGCGCCAAGCAGATGGATAGCGATGTAGGCCGTTTCTTTATCCGGAAATGCCACTTGCAGCTTTTGTTCAAGAGTGCGGACAATCTCCTTCGCCACTTCATATTCTTTATGATTCATAATCTCCTTTACATCTTTGGAATAAAGAGAAACATGTTTGCCGCTTCGAATACGTTTGCATGCAATGGCGACGTGGATGAGAAGGTTGTTTAGTCCGATATCTGAAAGAGAAATGTGATCTTCGCTTATTTTTTCTAAAATCGTCTGACGGATCATAGCCAGCTCTTCTTTTGGGAGGATGGATATCTGGGTGTTCATAATATCAATATCCGTTTCCCGCTTTGGAAAAAGGTGCTCTGCGATGCAGGATCGCAGCTTCATCTCATCTCCCTTCAGCTTAAAGCCGTAATTCGGTTTGATCTCCAGTTCGATGTCGTAAGGTTTAAGCCTTTTCTTCACATCTCTCATATCGTTTTGGACCGTCGATTTGCTGATAAACATCTCACCGGCTAAATCTTCAAGTTTGACATACTCCTCAGTTAAGAGAAGCCTTTTTAATAAATAGAGAATACGCTCATTCGGAAAAACGGGAGTAGAAAGCTCTTCATGAAATGTGTGCTGCAGAAGCTGGCGAAAGAGGCGGTCATTCTTGATGGAGAGCCGATAGCCTGCACCTCTGATCGATTGAACGGCAGCGCCGTTTTTGGAGAGAAGCCGGTCTAATTCTTTCACATCTGACCTGATCGTCCGAGAGGTCACATTTAGCTCATTGGCCAAATATGTGCTGGTTAACGGTGATTCTGCTCCTATCAATTCGCCGAGGATAAGCTTAAGCCGAGCATTGAGCATAGAAAAAGACCCTCCCACTAAGATACTTGAACCGAGACCAAACCCATACACTCAGGTATATTCATTCTTTTTGTGAAATTTGTCTCATAGTTAAGTAAATTCTATTATGGCTGCGCTTTCAAGTCAATTTGGCCTTTCTCCAAAAAAAAAAGCCGGTTTACCCGGCTTTCAGATTCTTTTTCTCTCTTCGGCTTTTGATGATTTTCCATGCGATCGGATAGATGACAGGCGCCCATTTGACGGCGCTTTTAAACACTTTTTTCATAGCTTGACTCCCTCCTGTTTTTTTATTGTTTTCCCTGTTGAACGGGAGCCAAACCTTTTAACTATCTTGAGACATAGCGGTTTTCTTTTATCCAGAAACGCCAAGGGTATTCCCTCGCTTCTCCAGAGTTGTCAATTCCAATTCGCGGGCCGCACAAAATGTTCTGAGGTTCATATCCTTTTGCGATATAAAGCGGCGGCGATGTCAGCGGTCTGCCGTAATCGTTCATCGTGATGGAAAGCGCTTTTGTCAGCTTTCCCGGTCCGTTCGTCCAATCGCGCGGTTTCTTTCCGCTCCTTCGCTTCTCCATCAGCGCGAGGCCTTCATGGGGTTCAAGCGCTCTGATCAGCACAGCCTCAGGTTCATCGGCTCCTCCGCTTACAACATTGATGAGTGTGTGGGTGTGCATGGTGTACGTATAGACCAAGCCGGCTTCATGAAACATGATTTCCGTACGTTTCGTCCGGCGGTTGCCGTAGCTGTGCGCCGCTCTGTCCCCGGGCCCTCTATAAGCCTCTGTCTCCACAATATATCCTGAAGCAGTCCCTTCTTCTGTTTCCTTGACAAGAAGACAGCCTAACAGGGATTGAGCGAGTTCAATTGTTGGTTTGCTATAAAATTCGAGCGGGAGAGGTTCGTGAGCTGGATTCATTTTTGGATGGCCTCCTTTTTGCTCAAAGGCGAAATGCCTCTTTGTCGATTGTGATATATTTTACCATTTTCGACAGACGGGATGCCAGAAAATGAAGGTGCCTTGATTAAGATGAGGATCTCCCATTGATTTTATTTTTCAGTCTTTCATGGATGACATTGACATATCTGTATTATTGTATACAATAATAATTATATTCTGAAAAAAGGAGGCGAAAGCTTTTTTCATGCACTCTTCAAATCCAGTCAAAAGACAGTCTGCAAGTGATTACGCTTACAATGAATTAAGAACGAAGATCATCGAACTTGAATACCCTCCCTCTGAACAGCTTGCTGAAGACAGTCTTGCAAAGGGTTTAAACATCAGCAGAACTCCTCTTCGCCAGGCTCTTTACCGGCTGGAGCTTGAAGGATTGGTCAGTAAACAGCCGAACGGCCGGCTTCGCGTATGCCCGATTTCGCTTGCTGAAGCGAAAGAGGTTTTTAAAGTTCGGGAAGCGCTTGAAGGACTGCTCACTGCCGAAGCCGCACAGCTGGTGACACCGGAGAGCCTTCATCAGCTTGAAGACCGCATCGAACTGATGAAACTGGCTGCCGTAAAGGGCCGCAAAACAGATACGGTCAAATACGGATCAGAATTTCATTCCATCTTGCACGCCATCAGCACAAACGCAACCGCAAAACGTTTTCTGGATCAGCTTGAAAGCAGGATTGAACGGTATCGCAGAATCAGCGGATACAAAAATCCTGACTACAAACCGTCTGTATCTTTCAATGAACACTTGGACATTTTTAATGCCGTCAAAGAAAAAAACAGCGTTTTGGCAGAAGCCGCCATGCGTTCCCACATTAAACGAAGCTTGCGTTCCATTGAAGAAACGCTGGAACGTTCATACTAATCCGCCGAACAGCCAATGCCATTCTCACAGCACGTTTTTGACACAAAAGTTAAAAAACGAATAAGAGGTGGAAAAATGGGCAAACAAGGTGTATTTAAACCGGGATTAGAAGGCGTTATTGCTGGGGAAACGAACATTTCCTTCTTAGATACGGAAGCGGAACAAATCGTCATTAAAGGCTATGATTTAATCGAACTTGCAGAACAAAAAACATATCTGGACCTCGTCTATCTCCTCCTTCAAAATAAACTGCCTGATCCAATGGAATTGCAAGGAATTGAAAGCGCTATAAAAAATTCGTATGAACTGCCCGGCGGAATCTATACCATTCTGAAGGCGCTTCCGAATAACACCCATCCAATGGATGCGCTCCGAACCGGGATTTCCGCTTTGGCTGGATATGATCCTGAATTGAATGACAGGTCTCCATCAGCAAACAGAAGCAAAGCGCTGCGCTTGATCGCACAGGTTCCGAATATTACCGCCAACAGCTACCGCATCCTTCACCAGAAAAATGTCATCACGCCTGATAAACAGCTTTCATTCAGCCAGAACTTTTTATACATGCTGACGGAAAAAGAACCGACTCCGGAAGAAACAGCCGTCTTTGATCAGACATTAATGCTGTACAGCGAGCACGAAATGCCGAACTCCACATTTGCCGCAAGAGTGATCGCATCGACAAACACAGACATATACGGTGCTTTCACAGGCGCCGCTGCATCGCTTAAAGGACATTTGCACGGCGGCGCGAATGAAGCAGTGATGTACATGCTGCTCGAAGGAGAAACAAAATCGGGCTTCTGCAAGCTGATTGAGCATAAGTTAAGCAGAAAAGAAAAAATCATGGGCTTCGGCCACCGCGTCTATATGAAAAAAATGGACCCGCGCGCAGCCCTGCTGAAAAAGGCGCTCTATTCGCTATCTCATAAAACCGGCCGACAGGATTTATATGAGATGTGTGATGCCGGTGAAAAGCTGATGCGCGAAGAAAAAGGCCTGTATCCGAACCTCGACTACTATGCGGCTCCGGTCTATTACCTGCTCGGCATACCGATCGATCTCTATACTCCGATATTTTTCGCAGCACGTTCGGTCGGTCTAAGCGCGCATGTCATTGAACAGCACGAAGACAACAGGCTGTTCCGCCCGAGAGTTCACTATATCGGACCGCGTCATCTTCATCCATAGTTCGCCTTTGATTCAGAAAGAAGGGAGATAAATGTTATGAAAACAGAAAGTCAAACGCTCCAAAATTGCGATCAATTGCTGGAAGAGATCGCAGACTATACGGTAAATGCCAAGATTTCAAGCGAAGAAGCGATTGAAACCGCCCGCTACGTCTTAATGGATACACTGGGCTGCGGCATTTTGGCGCTCAAATACCCGGAATGCGCCAAACATCTCGGCCCGATTGCCCCGGGTACCGTCGTCCCGAACGGCACCCGCGTCCCGGGAACGCAATTTGAGCTCGATCCTGTTCACGGAGCCTTCAATATCGGCTGCATGGTTCGCTGGCTCGATTATAATGACACATGGCTGGCAGCCGAATGGGGCCACCCGTCAGATAACCTTGGAGCGATTTTAGCCTGCGCTGACTATGTCAGCAGGCAGCGGCTCGCGGCGGGCAAGGAACCGCTCACCATTCACGATGTATTAACGGCAATTGTGAAGGCTCATGAAATCCAAGGCGTCCTTGCTCTCGAGAACAGCTTAAACAGAAACGGGCTTGACCATGTGCTGTTTGTAAAAGTCGCCTCCACTGCTGTGGCATGCTCACTATTGGGGGGGACAAAACAGGATGTTGTCAATGCCGTCTCCCAAGCCTGGGTCGATAATTCAAGCCTGCGGACGTACCGTCACGCTCCGAATACCGGTTCGCGAAAGTCCTGGGCTGCCGGTGATGCGACAAGCCGCGGCGTGAGGCTCGCAATGATGACCTTGAAGGGCGAAATGGGATATAAAACCGCTTTGTCCGCTCCAATGTGGGGTTTTCAGGATGTCTTATTCGGCGGAAAAGAATTGACGCTCGCCAGACCGCTCGACTCTTATGTCATCGAAAATGTCCTTTTTAAAATTTCGTATCCGGCGGAATTCCACGCACAAACGGCTGCTGAAGCCGCGATCAAGCTTCACCCTGAAGTGAAGAACAGACTTGATAACATCGATCAAATCGTGATCACGACGCACGAATCGGCCATCCGGATTATCGACAAAACGGGAGAATTACACAATCCGGCTGACCGTGATCACTGCCTTCAGTATATAACAGCGATCGGGCTGATCTACGGCGATATTACCGCTGACCATTACGAAGACGAAACCGCGCAAAATCCGGAAATCGACAGACTGCGCGAAAAAATGACCACAGTCGAAAACAAACAGTATTCTACCGATTATCTCGACCCGGAAAAACGCTCGATCGCCAACGCTGTTCAAGTGTTTTACAAAGACGGCACACAATCGGAAAAAATCGCGGTCGAATACCCGATTGGTCATCGGCGCCGCCGCAACGAAGGCATCCCGCTGTTAAAAGAAAAATTCACCAATAACTTAAAAACGCGCTTTCCGGCGGGGCAAGCGGAGCGAATCAACGCCCTGCTGAATGCCCCTCGCCAATTAAGCGGTACACCTGTGCCGGACTTTATGGAATTGTTTGTGATTTAGGAGGTTTTGAATATGTGGATTGTCTCGAAACAATCAACTCAGGAAGAACTGGCCAATACATTCAGAAAGCTGATGAAAGCGCCTGATATTTTGAAAATACCAGGCGTTCATGACGGGATGGCAGCCATTACCGCAAAAAACATCGGCTTCAAAGCGCTCTACCTCTCCGGGGCAGCCTACACGGCAAGCCGCGGACTCCCTGACCTCGGAATGATTCATTCCCAGGAAATCGCTGAAAAAGCCAGCGAACTTGTGAGAGCCGCAAATCTTCCGCTTTTGGTCGATATCGACACCGGCTACGGCGGTGTCCTAAATGCGGCGCGCACGTCGGCCGAAATGGCTGAAAGCCGGGTCGCAGCCGTTCAAATCGAAGATCAGCAGCTGCCTAAAAAATGCGGACATTTAAATGGAAAGACGCTTGTCCCGGCAGAAGACATGATCGCAAAAATTAGAGCGATAAAAGAAACCGCCCCTTCACTCGTCATTGTGGCACGCACGGATGCAAAAGCAGCGGAAGGAATGGAAGCCGCCGTCAGACGCGCCAATTTATATGCCGACGCGGGAGCCGATGCCATCTTTCCGGAAGCATTAACGAGCGCAGCCGAGTTTAAGGAAATGGCCTCATCCATTAAAGCGCCGCTCCTCGCCAATATGACCGAATTCGGAAAAACGCCTTATTACACGGCTGACGAATTCCAAATGCTCGGCTGCAGCATGGTTATTTACCCGGTAACCTCCCTGCGCGCTGCCGCAAAAGCTTATGAACGGGTCTTCGCAGAAATTTTCGAAAAAGGCACGCAAAAGGGTGTGCTCGATGACATGCAGACGCGCGAAGAATTATATGATGCAATTCAATACTACGACTATGAAAAATTGGACGAAAATATCGCCAAAACGGTGCTTCCCGAAATCGGAAAAGAACATCGTTAATACGAGAAAAAAGGCTGCCGAATTGTCGGCAGCCTTCTCCATTTACAGCAGTTGCATCAACGTACCGCCGGCAGCACCGGCTGCAACGATGATCCATGGCGGAAGCTTCCAGTAGACAAGCAGGCTGAATAAAACCGCGGCGAATGCAAAATCAACCGGCGCCAATATCGAGCTGGTCCAGATCGGATGATAAAATGCGGAAATCAATATTCCCACAACGGCTGCATTCACTCCCATTAAAGCGCCTTTCACTTTAGGATTGCGGCGCAGCGTATCCCAGAAGGGCAGCGTCCCCAAAATCAGCAGGAACGCCGGCAGAAAAATCGCCGCTGTGGCGAGCATTCCGCCTTGCCAGCCGCTGATCACCGCACCAAGATATGCAGCGAATGTGAACAAAGGCCCCGGGACAGCTTGAGCGGCTCCATACCCGGCTAGAAAAGCCTCTTCGCTTAACCAGCCCGTCGGTACAAATTCCCGTTCTAATAACGGCAGGACCACATGCCCTCCGCCGAAGACTAAAGAACCCGACCTGTAAAAACTGTCAAACATGGCAATCCAGCTGGAAGATGTCAGTTCTCTGAGCATCGGCAGCAGTATGAGAAGCCCGAAAAACAAGCTGAGACAAACCGCCGCAAAACGGCGCGACACTGGAAACCGCATGACAGAATCATCTGTCTCAACTTGCTCTTTATAGATGAGATAACCGGCGAAAGCGGCGAGCAGGATGACTCCGACCTGTGTAAAAGCCGTCTGCCAGAGAAGGGTGGCGACTAGAGCAAACAGCGCGATCGCCTTGCGCCTTTTATCAGGTGTCAGCTTTTGCGCCATCCCCAAAACAGCATGGGCGACTACGGCTACGGCTACGATTTTCAACCCATGAATCCAGCCGGCTGTCCCGATATCGAAGCCTTGCAGAATCATAGCAAATAATACGAGTGCTATGACAGATGGAAGAGTAAACCCGATGAACGCTAGGATGCCTCCAATGATGCCGGCTCGCATGACGCCGATTCCGATCCCCACCTGGCTGCTGGCAGGGCCGGGCAGGAACTGGCATAAAGCGACCAGATCGGCATAGTTTTTTTCGTCCATCCATTTTCTTTTGCGGACATATTCAGCATGAAAATATCCCAAATGGGCGATCGGGCCTCCGAACGATGTCAATCCAAGCCTGGTTGAAACGAATAGAATTTCAAGGAGCGACCTCAAGCTTCGGTCCGCTTTATGCTTTGTCATCATTTCACTCCTTATTCTTTAATTTCTTTAAACAGTTCATATGCTTTCAACCTTGCTTCCTTCAGTACGCTTGCTCCTTTTTCCGTAGTTGAGTAGTATTTTCTGATTTTCCCGTCCACATTCTGTTCTTCTTTTCGAAGAAGTCCGTCAGATTCCATTGAATGAAGGATCGGATACAGCGTTCCCGCACTGATGTTATATCCGTGCTCTTTCAATTCCTCAAGCATCCACAAGCCGAAAATCGGATGTTCGCTGGCGTGGTGCAAAATATGAATTTGAATAAATCCCAGAAATAGCTTTCGCAATACTTTATCTTCCAATACCGCACCCCCTTTAACGAAACTCAATATCGAAATCCGATATCGACAGTTTATAACGAAAGTGTAGCATCGGTTCTCTCTCTTTTCAAGGTCTTTTGCCATTAAAAAAACAAGCCCAAACATGGGCTTGCCTGTTTCAAACATTTACGACTGATACTGTACACGATGAAGATTCGCAAAAATACCGCCGCGCTCAACCAGTTCATCATGTGTTCCTTCTTCTGCGATTCCGTTTTCTGTCACGACCACAATCCGGTCGGCATTGCGGATCGTAGCAAGTCTGTGAGCAATGACAAGCGTCGTCCTGTCTTTTGCGAGCTCTGTCAAAGCGTTTTGAATCACCTGCTCCGTCTCTGTGTCAAGTGCTGATGTGGCTTCGTCCAATATGAGAATCGGTGGATTTTTAAGAAACATCCTGGCGATTGCGATCCTTTGCTTTTGGCCCCCTGACAGCTTCAGCCCTCTTTCGCCGACTTGGGTCTCATAACCGTCCGGGAGCGACTCGATCAGCTGTTCTAAATGCGCCATTTTGGCGGCCCGCTGAATCTCTTCATCTGTCGCATCCAGTTTTCCGTAGGCGATGTTTTCGCGGAGCGTCCCCGTAAAAAGAAACACATCCTGCTGGACGATGCCGATTTGCGAACGGAGAGAACGTTTTGTCATGTCGCGAATATCGATGCCGTCAATTGTGATAGACCCGCCGTCTATATCATAAAAACGCGGAATCAGCGAGCTGATCGTCGTTTTGCCCGCTCCCGAAGGGCCGACAAAAGCGACCGTTTCTCCGGCTGTAATTGACAGATCGACGCCTTGCAGGACGGGTTTATGTTTTTCATAGCCGAACG
The DNA here is from genome assembly GCF_021043345.1 of Bacillus sp. BS3(2021). Lineage (NCBI taxonomy): Bacteria > Bacillati > Bacillota > Bacilli > Caryophanales > Bacillaceae > Bacillus > Bacillus sp. BS3(2021). Next base: position 287,210 of record NZ_JAJNDM010000001.1, on the reverse strand, counting down.
TCACATTCTTGAAGACGATGTTTCCTTCCAACAGCGGAACATCAATCGCATCTTTGCGGTCGACAATCTGCGGCTTTGTATCGATCAACTCCGTAAACCGCTTAAATCCTGCCATTCCTTTCGGATAAAGCTCCAAAATGGCGCTGATTTTATCAATCGGCTTAAACAACACGTTGACATAAAGAACAAACCCGACGAATTCCCCGTAGGACATATTTCCGGAAAAACTGAGCCAAGCTCCGTACACAAGCACTGCCAGAATCATCAGCCGCGTCATCAAAAAGGTCCCGGCAGTCGTGAGAGCCATCGTTTTGTAGCCTTTCAGCTTCGCCTTGCGGAACTTTTGATTGTTCTTTAAAAACCGGGAAATCTCAAAGCGTTCATTCGTAAAAGATTGAACGACGCGAACGCCTGAAACACTGTCCTCAACCCTGGCGTTAACATCGGCGATTTCGCTGTACATCTGGCGCCAAGCGCGGTTCATCCTGATATTTGAATAAGTGATTAAAATAATCAATAACGGCACAAACAGAACAGCAACCAAGGCAAGCTTCACATTAATCGTCAGCATGATCCAAAATGCACCGAAAAAGGTCATCACGGCGATGAACAAATCCTCCGGTCCGTGATGGGCCAGCTCTCCGATATCAAACAGATCATTTGTGATGCGGCTGATGATATGTCCAGTTTTTGTATTGTCAAAGTATCGGAAAGATTGGCGCTGTACATGTTGGAAAAGCTCCTGGCGCATATCCGTTTCAATATTGATGCCGAGCTTATGCCCGAGATAATTGACAATGTATTGCAGGCCCGTGCTGAGCAAATAAATCAGTAAGAGGCCGATGCTTACCCAGACAATTTCAAGCCAGTCTCCCCCGGGAATCAGCGTATCGATGAACCACTGAACGACTAGGGGAAAAGCCAGCTCAAGCACTGCGACGATGATCGCGCTGCTGAAATCGATGAAGAACAGACGTTTATGAGGTTTATAGTATGAAAAAAAGCGGCGTATCATAAGATGATGTGCACTCCTTTTGAGAATCTTTACGAGATTGATCGTATCACAGTTTGGCATCGGAAGTGCAAAAATTTTGAAAAATAATTGAAAATTATTCTCAAGTAGACTGTTTTATAAAGGAATTCCCGTTTCTTTTTGCTCCCTGTGCAACAAGCTTAGCCATTTCATTTGCACCGAAATCGCAAAAATGGGTGTCGTCCCTGGCTCCGTCCGGATAGTTGGGGTGTTCCCCCGGTTCAAGCCATAAAAACAGCTTTTTGGAAGCTTCCGGGCCCAGCGATTCAAGCAATTGACGGCTTTTGGAGGCGAGATCGATGAGCGGCACCCGAAGCTCTTCAGCAAGCTGTATCATCGCATCAGGATAGTCGCCGTGGGTATTTTTGAACCGGCCGTCGCTTTCAAATGATCTTCTCTGGACCGGTGTAATGAGGACCGGATTGGCTTTTTTTAACCGGGCGTCATCTATATACCGGCGCAAATGCTGCTTGTAAGTTGTAAATGGCTCTGTATAGCGATCATCCGGCTTTTGGTCGTTATGACCAAACTGGACAAACAAATAATCGCCGCTTTGGATCTGTGTCATGATTCGCTCCAGCCTGCCTTCTTCAATAAAGCTTTTTGAACTTCTCCCTGATGCCGCTTCATTGCGGATCAAAACACCGTCGCTTAAAAACGCGCCAATTTTCTGTCCCCAGCCTGCACGCGGCGCCCTGTCGCTATCATAATCGCAAACCGTTGAATCCCCGGCCAAAAACCACTGAACGTCTCTCATTATCCATCCCCCTCATTCCTTTTTGTTTTATATTAAAACGCCCCTCAAAGAACCGCAACCCAACATACATATTTGCCCATTTTGTTCTTTATACGACTCCTTTTTATAAAAAAGGCTATAAATTGATAAAAAACTATCAATTTATACTAATTTTTTTTAGAAATTTATCTAAAAATATTTACTTGGATGGTAAATGGTGATAGATTAAGTAAACAAGAAAAGGAATATAGTTGATCGAGATCTCGTTTCTACCTTTTCTTGAAAATAATGGGACGTTCTCTACTTTTTAACTTTAACATTGCATTTAGGAGGAACTTATCGATGCTTAAACGAAAACTCATTCGCAAAATCAGTGTTGGTCTATTAGCTTCTGCAGCATTGTTTTCATTTATCATTCCTACCCAAGGGGCAAATGCCCAAGAGGTGAAAACAAATCATTTTAGAGGACCGATCTTTTGTCCGCCGCCATTCAAGCCGTGGCCTAAGCCGCAGCCGGATTATCCGCAGCCGGATAACCCGACTCAGAAGCCTGTGCTTGAGGCAAAAACCATTAACAGCAATAAAGAGTGGTCAACTTCTGACATCGAAATTACTTATAAACCAAACACTTTTGTCGGTTCAAGCTATGTTGAATTTCATTTTCCATACCGTTTTCATGCAAGCACAAGAGATACACTAAATGGAAAAACACTTGACTATACACAAATTTTAAATGATGGACAAACGGTCCGAGTTCCCGTCTATGCTTTAAGCTCTTCTGAGTTCAAATTAGTGATGGTTCGGAAAACGCTCCCAAATGCAGGGACTCACAGAATTACTGCTGAACTGCAACAAAATGGAAAAAACATCAACCATGCTGAAACAACTTTGGAGATTGTTCCTCGTTAAATCAATGTTCGGCCTGCCGGCATCAATTTGCCGGCAGCCGTTCTGCTGTATTTCCCTTTACATATCATGCATTTTTTAAAAGTTTTTAGAATTTTTCTCAAAAAATATTTACTTGAATGGTAAACGGTGATAGATTGATGGAGCAGGAAAAGGAATATAGTAGATGATGAACTTATTTTTTCCTTTTTCATCTTTTTTAACAACATTCATTAGGAGGGGGAAGTACATGTTAAAACGTAAATTTATCGGTAAAATGGGAGTCGGGCTATTAACTTCAGCAGCATTGTTTTCTTTCATTCTTCCGACGGAGGAAGCGAGCGCCACTTTTTTCAGAAACGCTCCGACGCTTCATGTCGAAACGGTTGACAGCAACAAAGAGTGGACAACCTCAGACATTGAAGTCACTTACAAACCGAACTCTTTTGTCGGTGCAAGCTATGTTGAATTTAACTTTCCATATCGCTTCCATGCGAACACAAGAGATTCGCTGAACGGCAGAACACTGAACTATACACAAATTTTAAATGACGGGCAAACCGTCAGAGTGCCGGTTTATGCTTTCAGCTCTTCTGCGTTCAAACTGGTCATGGTTCGGAAAACGCTTCCAAACGCAGGAACCCACAGAGTCACTGCGGAGCTGCAAAAGTTCGGACGAAACTACAACCACGCTGAAGCTACAGTTGATATCCTGCCACGCTAAAACATTTCAGCCTGCCGGCAAAAGAACCGGCAGGCTTTTTTCATTTAAGCGCTGCCCGCCGAACCAGCATGTTAAAACAAGCGAGCGCGCTTATATTGCAAAACAGAATGACGACTGCCATCGGTAAAGCTGTATGGCTTCCGCCAATACCGACGAGCGGCGCCGCGGCAGCTCCTAAAATAAACGGAAGCAGTCCTAAAAGCGCAGATGCGCTTCCGGCCGATTTTCCCTGGCTCTGCATCGCTAAGGATCCGCTGGTCGTCGTCACGATTCCGATGCAGGAAACCACGACAAACAGCGGAATTAAAATCAGAATCAGCGGTGCTTTGAAAAAGACAGAAACAAATAAAACAACGCTTGCGGTAAAAGACAGCAGCAAACCGCTCCGCAAAAGGGAAGCTTCGCCGAACCGGCCGGCAAGCCTGCCCGTAATCTGGGCCGCGATAATGATGCCCAAACCGTTTAATGCGAAACAAAAACTAAAGGCTTGCGCCGACAATTTGTAAATGTCCTGCAAAACAAACGGAGAGGCAGATATATAGCCGAACATCCCCGCTACGATCAGCCCTTGCGCCAAAGCGTATCCCATAAATGTGCGCTGGCCGAAAAGCCTTCCAAATGATACAAACGTCTCTTTGAACCCGCCTGCCGTGCGGTTTTCCGGAGACAGCGACTCTTTCACCCCGAATATCACGGACAAAATCATCAGCAAGCCAAAAAGGCCGATAATGAAAAATACGCCGTTCCAAGTCGTCCATTTCATCAGCTGGCCGCCCGCTACCGGGGATATGATAGGCGCAATCCCATTAACCAGCATCAAGAGCGAAAAGAACTTTGTCAATTCTGTACCAGAATATAGATCACGAGCAATCGCGCGTGATATGACAATGCCGCCTGCACCCGCTGCACCTTGAATAAAGCGCATCGCAATCAAGACCCATACAGAGGATGTCATAGCACATAAAAATGAGGCCGCGGCAAAAACGGACAGCGAAACGATCAGCGGGAGCCTTCTTCCAAGGACATCGCTGAAAGGACCGATGACAATTTGGCCGATTGCCAGCCCCAGTAAACACGATGTTAAACTGAGCTGAACGACGGAAGCATTCGTATGTAAATCAGATGCCATCTGTGGAAGGCCGGGCAAATATAAATCGATCACAACCGGACCGATTCCCGATAAAATACCCAATATGACAGCGATCCATACCCTGTTCGGCTTAGCTTTTGACTGAGCCGCAAGATCTGCCTGGCTGTTAAGCGTACCCATTGGATCACTCCTTTTTTATATTTTGAAATACGCCCTCGAAACCTTCCAATGTATTGTACACCTTAAGCTATGAAGATAACAATTAGAAAAACCGGGCAAGCCCGGCTGATTAGTAAGATTCATATCTTTTAAAAACAAAAACGGTGCACATGAACAAAAGAAGCACAATTCCCAAAGACGAAAACACCATCCAGCCGAAAGCATTATCCCATGAACCATGCATGATAAAATAGTCAGCCTGGCTTTTCGCCTTATCAGGCATCCATTCGGTAAAACGGGGAAATAAGGAACCCGCCAGTGAAACGAAGGCGATGAAACTGATGCTCATGCCGGCAATCCCCCCGATACGGCGAAACAGGGCACCGAAAAACATCGTGACCGACATGACAAATACAATCCATATACTGTACACGAATAAACTAAATAAGAACCGGTCAAATTCAACCTTTCCGAATAGAAGGTTTGTATAATAAAAAGCCAGACCGTAGCTCACAGCAAACGAAACCAATACGAGCAGCACCTGCTGAAGCCACTTGCTGCCGATATACTGCAGCGGGCTGACAGGTCTCGCCATCACCAATGAAAGGGATCCTTGGTTTCGTTCGTGGACAATGCTGCCCATCACACTGAAAACGAAAATTGCAGTACCAATCGTGCCGAACTGGGACAAGGTGCTCGCCATCACCTCTTCACTTCCCGGCTTTGGTATGTCGATCACAGCTCCCTCAGGCAAATTCCCGGCCATATCGATAATCTGAGGCATATAATACAGGCTGAGCGGCTGAATCAAGCCCAGAAGGATCAAAATGACTGGCAGCCAAAGCAGCTTTCCGTCCCTCCAGCTTTCCGTCCATTCTTTTTGAAATAACATAAAAAATGAATTCATAGCCCCATCACCTTCAAATACATATCTTCCAAGGACATCGTTTTTTGTTCAAAACGAACAATCGATACTTGTCTGCTCAAGCATTCAGCCAACAGCCGGCGGCTGTCAGACCGATCTGTTAAATAAAATTCAGCTTGTGAAGGCTTATGATACACGACTTTGCTGACATAAGGCAGGTGTTCCAGCCATCCTTCAAGGCTCTCTTCAGCTGTCAGGATATAAGATGGCTTTAAATGCCGATTCTTCAATCTGTGAAGCGGACCTGACCATTTGACAGCCCCTTCTTTCAGCATGATCACTTGATCGCACACCTCTTCGGCATCATGCAGCACATGAGTCGAAAATAGAATTGTCATCTTCTTTTTTAAATCTTTCATCATATCAAGGACTTCGCGCCGCCCCGCCGGATCGAGCGCAGAAACAGGTTCATCCAAAATCAACAGGCTCGGCTCATGAACCAAAGCCTGCGCAAGCCCGAGCCTTTGCTTCATTCCTCCTGAAAAACCGCTGATTTTCCGGTCTTCTTCCTTTTCCAGACCGACATAGCGCAAAGCGGTTCGACTCTTTTCCAGGGCTTCACGACGTTTCATTTTAGAAAGTCTTGCAGCAAACACCATATATTCCAAAGCTGTCATCCATGAAAAAAACGCAGGATGCTGAGGCAAATATCCGATTTCCAGCCTGTTTATCGATTCCCTCCCCAAAAAGCGGATGCCTCCTGATGTAGGCGCCAATAAACCGGAAAGCATTTGCAATGTCGTCGTTTTTCCCGCTCCGTTCGGCCCGAGAAGGGCAACGCATTGCTGATATTCAAGGTCGAAGCTGACATTTCGGACAGCTTGGTGCTGCTGATACATTTTTGTTAAACCATTGACGGACAGCATCACACCCGCCTCCTCTCATATGTTTTTTTACCGATGATAAAGTAAGAGACGGGACCGACAAAACTGATCCCGAAAATGATCAAAATCCACATCCACTTTGGGCCATTCGTTTTCTCCTGTTTGATGCAATTGACCAATGCGGACACTGCTAAAATGAAATACAGCACAATGAAAGGAGCGAGCAGCGCCCAAGGTATATCTGTTTCAGTCATGATGACGGCCTCCTTTTCTTATGAAACGGCCTTACAACAAATAAATAATAGAATAATAAAGGCATCGGTAATTGGATCAAGCCCCATATGCCCCAAAACCACGCATTGGCTCCTTTTTTCTTCGCATTAAGAAATAGAAAGATACTCTGCGCAAATAAAAGCGGTGAAATGTAAAGCAGCAGCATCAATTTTTCCTGAGTCATATCAAGATTCATTTATTCAGCCTCCCCGTCAGCCGCACGCCGCCTTTTTTCTAATAGGGCGAGCGCCGGCAGAAATATAAGCGCCGCACCCTGCACCATGATAAAAACAGCCGGCACTTGAACGGAAATCGTCAAGTAAGCCGATAAAATCACCAGCGCCATGATGATAAAACAAAGCAATTCCTTTTTGAGCGCCCGCTTGCGTTCTTGCTTAAACCGCGCTAAACGCTGATTCAGTTCAAATACTTGAGGAACCGGCGGCACAAAAGTATCATCCATTCTTTCGAGTTCGCGTTTCAACTGTGTAACCGTTTCTTTTTCATCTCGGTCATTCACTGTCCCCACTCCTTTCGAATCTTCTTTAATCCATGATGCACGCGCGATTTGACGGTACCTTCTTTTATTTTCAGCATGTTTGCCACTTCAGGGTAAGTAAACCCGTAATAGTGTCTTAACAAGATTGGCATTCTGAACTCAGGCTCAAGAGCAGCAAACAGCTCCAAGTATTCGCTCCATTCGTGGCCGTGAAGGGCAGACTTCCATTTCATTTTTCGCAAGGCTTCCTCTCCTGCTGCTTGCGTTTTGCGGTTTTCGCGTTTTTTCCGGCGCTGATGGTCGATAAACAGCCGGGAAGCAATTGAAATCAGCCATGTTGAAAATTTCGCGTTGCCTTGAAACTGATGAAGGCTGACATACGCTTTCAGCATCGTTTCCTGGACCAAGTCCTCTGTGAGATCTGGGTTCAGCGTTAATTTCAGAACATATTGATATACAAAAGGATAGTGAAGCTGAAACAGTATCGTAAAAGCCTCATCTTCCCCGTCTTTTGCCCGTATGATCAGTTCTTTTTCATCTGCTTGATCCACTAAAACGCCTACCCCCTTTCTTTTTGTCTCTGTATCTAGGACGACGGCTGCAAGCAAACCGTTCAATTGTATTTCAATAAGATAAAAAATCATCTTGTTTTCCGAGCGGGGTTTATGATGTACTGGAATTTAAAGGGGTGTGAGTAAAAAGGGATGGAACTGCAAAAACAAATCGTCTATGAAGAAAAACAAATTTTAAGGAAAGATCATATCATCTTTTGGGGTGCCGTCTTTTGTTTCTGGTTTGCTACATACATCTATGTCCCTGTTTTCGGATTATATTTAGACAACATCGGATTTTCATATTCAGCGATAGGAATAATACTCGGAAGCTACGGCGTCACCCAGATATTACTGCGGTTTCCGTTCGGCATCCTGTCAGATGTTCTTTCGCCGCTTAGAAAACAGCTGTTGATCAGCGGCTTTGCAATGTCTCTGTTGAGCTGCTGCATATTTCTGTTGTCCGATTCGTTCATCATGGTGATCACGGCCAGGCTGCTCGCCGGTATGACTGCGGCGATGTGGGTGATGGCAACCGTTTTATACTCGCAGTATTTCACAAAAGATCAATCGTCAAAAGCGATGGGCATCCTGCAGTTTTTAACGGTTCTCCCCCAATTTGTCAGCATGGCTGTCAGCGGATACCTCGTCCATTTGTTCGGCTGGATGTTTCCGTTTTGGATCGGTGTTGCCGTTTCGTGCATCGGGCTGATTCTGTCATTTTACATTAAAGATAACGGCCCCCGCCATACGGCCAAAGGGATGGCTTTGTCAGACTATATTAAACAGACGTTGCGTCTTCCTAATTTAAAAGCGATTACAACATTATCGTTTTTAGCCCATGCCGTGCTATTTATGACCGTGTTCGGGTTCACACCGATTTACGCGGAATCGGTCGGCATTGATGAGAAGCAGCTGATTTGGATTATGTGCGCTTTTTTTGTTCCGCAAACGCTGGCTTCCGTGTGGTGTATCTTTTACAAAGTAAAGGCCGCCGATGCACTGATATGGATATCTTATGTGATAACGGCTGTTTTCTTTTCCTTGCTGCCGTTCGCCGAGAACCTTTTCGCAGTGTGTGTGATCCACGCCGTGACAGGACTGACATTGGGGTTTATTTTTCCGCTTTTGGTCAGCAAAGTCGTCCAGCTTGGTACGCCTCAGCTCAAAATGTCTGTGATGGGTTTCTATCAATCTTTTTATGCGCTCGGTTTTTTTCTCGGACCGGTTGTGGCGGGAAAAACGGCTGAACTGTTCGGGCTGCGGGAGGTTTTTTGGTTTGCCGGGGCTTTGTCATTAGCAGGGGCAGGAGTGATGCTCGTTTCAAAGCAGTTTTCGATACGTACAAAAAGCAGGCGGGGATGATGCCTGCTTTTTGCCTTGCTCAATAAGATATTTTAGCAGAGCCGGCAGGATACCAATTGCCATTCTGCGCTTTTGCCCATCCGTAAACCATATCGCCTGAATTGACCTTTTCTCTGATCAGCTCAAGCCTTTCGCTTGAGTTTGCCTCATACCTGCTTCCCGTTTTTGCCGGTATTTTCACAGATAAAATGTTGTCCTTTAATGTATCAGGCTCCTCATCAGTGCTTGTCCATGCGACTCTTTCATAATAAGTCTGATTAAACGGACTCTCCAATCCTTTAATATAAAAGCGAACTGTTTTGCCAACCACCTTGACATCTGTATATGCCGTGCTGTAGGGATGAATCGATTCCTGAGAAATTGACTTTCCGTATGCCAAAACAGACGTTCCGCCAGCACCGCAAAGCATGATTCCCAACATGAAAACGACCGCTGCCAACTTTTTCAACATGAAAACTCCTCCTTTTTTTCAACTCTTTATACATGTTTAATTTTACCATATTTTCCGTTTGCTTCTTTGCTGTGGATTTGTACATTTGTTGAATATAGGGAAATATTGGTTAAAGGGAGTGAGCGGGGATAAACTTCTTTTGCTCGTTATTTTCTCGACAAATTGGAGCGAACACCTTAAGCCTCTTTCTGTATTCTTCTTTTTCCTCCACTGCTGAACCGATTGTCTCCATTATTCCAAAATAAAAAGGATACGCTGAAGCGCATCCATATCTTAATATCAGTTTGAATAGATAATGATGATCCTTTAATAAGGATCTTCACTATGGCCTTTTTCTTCCGCCTGTCTCGGCGCATCTTCGGCGCCTTCTGCCCCGATCGGCTCCCGGCTGGATGTATTTTGGCTGGAAGCGTTTTTTAATCCTTCTTCAACCCTGCTTCCATATTCCTTGTCGCATTGCTTGAGCATCTCGATCATTTTCGTTTGAATTCTTTGATCGCAGGGGGCAAGTGTATTGACCAGATTCGTAATCAGCTCGTCCTTTTCCCAGTCTTCGAAATGCCTGTACGTGTCCCCGGCCTGCTTGAAATTATTCTGTCTTTCGATACTTTCGCGCACCAGATTTCCTTCGACATGCGGGGTATATTCTTTGCCGTCCTGCTTCGCTTCTTTCAGCCCGTTGATAGTTGAAGGTTCATAGTTGATGTGCGGGCTTTGATTTTTGCCTAAGTCGACCTTGTACTGCATCTGGCCGCCCCGCTGATTGGTTGCCACCCTTTTTTTCGGTGCATTGATCGGCAGCTGCAGATAGTTGGCCCCTACCCTGTATCTCTGTGTATCAGAGTAGGAAAACGTACGTCCCTGAAGCATTTTGTCATCGGAAAAATCAAGTCCGTCGACAAGAACCCCTGTTCCAAATGCCGCTTGCTCGACTTCTGTAAAGTAGTCTTCGGGATTTTTGTTTAATACCATTTTGCCGACAGGAAGCCAAGGAAATTTCTCCTCAGGCCATAGCTTCGTATCGTCAAGCGGATCAAAATCAAGTTCAGGATGCTCATCATCGCTCATGATTTGAACGAACAACTCCCACTCGGGATAGTCTCCCCGCTCAATCGCTTCGTATAAATCTTGTGTGGCGTGATTGAAGTTCTTCGCCTGAATTTCTTCCGCCTCTTTTTGCGTCAAGTTTTTTATGCCCTGCTTCGGTTCCCAGTGATACTTCACAAGGACGGCTTCTCCTTCTTGATTTACCCATTTGTACGTGTTGACACCGGACCCCTGCATCTGCCGGTAGTTTGCCGGAATGCCCCAAGGAGAAAACAAAAATGTGATCATGTGCATGGCTTCAGGCGTGTTGGAAATGAAGTCAAAGATTCTTTCGCCATCCTGCAAATTCGTAACCGGGTCCGGCTTAAATGCATGGATTAAATCAGGAAACTTCACCGCATCGCGGATAAAGAAGATCTTCAAGTTGTTTCCGACTAGATCCCAGTTCCCGTCCTCCGTGTAAAACTTAACGGCAAATCCGCGGGGATCGCGAAGCGTTTCCGGTGAAGATATCCCGTGGGTCACCGTCGAAAAACGGACAAACACCGGGGTTCTCTTCCCTTTTTCCTGAAACAGTTTTGCTCTCGTATATTTTGAGACCGGCTCATCGCCTGCTGTTCCATAAGCTTCAAAATAGCCGTGCGCTCCGGCCCCCCTGGCATGGACGACCCGTTCGGGAACCCTCTCCCTGTCAAAGTGGCTGATCTTCTCCAAGAAATCATAGTTCTCCAATGTGGAAGGCCCCCGGTTGCCCACGGTCCTGATATGCTGATTGTTTGTGATCGGGTGGCCCTGCCGGTTCGTTAACGTCTCATCCGTCTCCATGTCAGATTTCTGCTCGTTTGAATGCTGATCCATCTCCGTACCTCCTTTATTTGGAATTAATAATAACTTATCCCAAATTAAGGGAGTTATTCAGTTTTAATATATTTAATCAACGATAATGAATTTTTCTTTATAATTATTATAAATAAATATTGTTTTTTTCTTGAGAAATGTTATCATTGTTTTGTAATTAAAATTTACGCGAGGTGATCCTTTGATGACGACAAATAAAAACAACCTAACAACCAGCTGGGGCGCTCCCGTTGGAGACAACCAAAACTCAATGACAGCTGGTTCACGCGGACCGACGCTGATTCAGGACGTCCACTTGCTCGAAAAGCTCGCCCACTTCAACAGAGAGCGTGTGCCTGAACGAGTTGTGCATGCAAAAGGCGCCGGTGCGCACGGTTACTTTGAAGTCACAAATGACGTTTCCAAATATACAAAAGCCAAATTTTTATCAGAAGTCGGAAAACGCACACCGTTATTCGTCCGTTTTTCCACTGTTGCAGGCGAAAACGGTTCAGCCGATTCCGTCCGCGACCCGCGCGGATTTGCTGTTAAATTTTATACAGAGGAAGGGAACTATGATCTCGTCGGAAACAACACACCTGTTTTCTTTATTCGCGATGCGATTAAATTCCCTGATTTCATTCATACACAAAAGCGCCATCCGGTCACACATTTGAAAAACCCGGATGCCGTATGGGATTTTTGGTCATTGTCTCCAGAGTCCCTTCACCAGGTGACCATCCTGATGTCTGACAGAGGCATCCCCGCCACTTACCGGCACATGCACGGTTTCGGTTCCCACACATTCAAATGGGTGAATGCCGAAGGAGAAGGCGTCTGGATCAAATACCACTTCAAAACAGAACAAGGCATTAAAAACCTGACCGAAGAAGTGGGGACAAAGATTGCAGGTGAAAACCCCGATTATCATACACAGGACTTGTATGAGGCGATTGAAAAAGGAGACTTCCCGGTATGGAAGCTGTACGTTCAAATCATGCCCCTGGAGGATGCGGATACGTACCGTTTTGATCCGTTCGATGTTACAAAAGTATGGTCGCAAAAAGATTATCCGCTGATTGAAGTCGGCCGCATGGTTCTAAACCGCAATCCGGAAAACTATTTCGCAGAGGTTGAACAAGCTACATTCTCCCCTGGAACATTGGTGCCCGGCATTGAACCGTCTCCCGACAAAATGCTCCAGGGACGCCTGTTCGCATATGCGGATGCGCACCGCTACCGCGTCGGCGCAAACCATAACAGCCTGCCGATCAACCGTCCGAAAGCGGACGTCCATAATTATCAAAGAGACGGACAAATGCGCTTTGATTCAAACGGCGGGGGCTCTGTCTACTATGAACCGAACAGCTTCGGAGGCCCTCAGGAATCTCCTGAAAACAAAACAACGGCTTATCCGGTGTCAGGTTCGGCGGACAGCACTTCTTACGACCATAACGACCACTACACACAGGCTGGCGATCTTTACCGCCTCTTGAGCGAAGAAGAGCGGACTCGTCTTGTCAGCAATATCGTAGGTTCGATGAAGCAGGTGACAAAAGACGAAATCAAGCTTCGGCAAATTCAGCATTTCTATAAAGCAGATCCGGAGTACGGCACACGAGTTGCCGAAGGATTGGGCTTGTCCGTTCCGCAGGAAGTTTAAGGCTAAATCATTTCAATCATTCTCAATGAATATTCTCATTTTCTCAGGTACAGGCACCCGTCTTCTTAAGCATGCGGGTGCCTGACCTTAATCAAAGAACGACAGGGGATGTTACGTGTGGAAGACGAACAGCTCGTCCCTTTCTTAAAGAAGCGGGGTTTACGAATAACGGCTCAGCGCGTCCTGATTTTAAAAACGATCGCTTCTCTGGGCGGCCACCCATCGGCGGAAGACATTCACCGGGAATTGCCGTACATGAGTCTCCCGACAATCTACAGCAACTTGAAATTATTTGTGAAGCTCGGCATTTTAAAAGAGCTGTCCCATGGAGACGCAAAAAGCAAATATGAATTATTTACATCAGAGCACTATCATGTTGTCTGTAAATCATGCGGAAAAATCGCTGATCTGGACTATCCTCACCTCAAAGAGGTTGAGCATGCAGCAGCACAATTGACGAACTTTAAAGTGAACTCGCATTATTTAGGGATTTACGGAATCTGTACAACATGCCAAGAACAGCAGCAGAGGTGAAGACATATGAACCGAAAAAAAGTCGGCCTGTTAGTCATGGCATACGGAACCCCTTATCAGGAAGAAGATATCATTCCGTATTACACGCATATCCGTCATGGAAAACGGCCGTCCGATGATATGATTGAAGACTTGAAAAAACGCTACAAGCATATCGGCGGAATCTCTCCGCTCGCGGAAATTACGCTCGCTCAGGCAAAAGAGCTGGAAAAAACGTTGAACGAGCGCCAAGATGAGGTCGAATACGTGATGTATCTCGGCTTAAAACACATCTCTCCGTTTATCGAGGATGCGGTTGAACAAATGAAAAAAGACCAAATTGAAGCGGCCGTTTCCGTCGTCTTAGCTCCCCACTATTCCACCTTCAGTACCGAAGTATACAATCGGCGCGCCAAACAGGCCGCAGCAGCAATCGGCGGCCCCCGGATCGCATCGATTGACGAATGGTATCAGGAAGAAGGCTTTATTCGCTATTGGTCTGAAGAAATCGGCAGCATTTTAAACGGCATGTCTGAAAAAGAACGAAAAAAAGCGGTTCTTGTATGCTCAGCACACAGCCTGCCGGAAAAAATCAAGGAGCATGGAGATCCATACCCGGATCAACTCGAGAAAACGGCCCAACTAATCGGAGAACAACTGTCGTTTGACCAGATCGCCGTAGGCTGGCAAAGTGAGGGCAACACACCCGATCCGTGGCTTGGTCCGGATGTCCAAGACTTAACAAAAGAACTGTATCAGGAAGGCTTCCGGTCATTTATTTACGCACCGGTCGGATTTGTCTCTGACCACTTGGAAGTGCTGTATGACAACGACTATGAGTGTAAAGCGGTTACGGACGAGCTTGGCGCAAGCTATCACCGTCCGCCTATGCCGAACACCGATCCGCGCTTCATCGATACGCTTGCCGCAGTCGTTGAGCGAACATACAACAGCACAGAACCGGAGAAAGCGGGACTGTAAATCGCTCCAAAAAATGAAAAACTGAAGAAAACATGATTTAGAAGCAGAATCTATGGCTATTCATTTCCATAGATTCTTTTTTTTTGCACCATTATGATGAAAGACCTTCAACTAAATGCGCTTATTCTCAGATTCGTGTCATTTGGCATAATCACCAGCTTATGCACAAATCCAACTCACATCATGATTATTCAGATTATTCAGAAACGTATGCTATGCTCTCTCTGATTCCAATAAAAGGGAGGGATCATCAGTGTCCATCACTTGGCATCCGCCGTAATTGTAAGCGCTTCCTATATAGCGGCGGCATGAAAAAAGAATAGGAGGAATGAATGTGAAGAAATTAATCAGCATCATCTTTATCTTTGTATTAGGGGTTATCGGGTCTTTAACAGCGGCGGTTTCGGCAGAAGCAGCTTCTTCGTTAAGCTCGGGCAAAGTAAATCCGCTTGCCGATTTCAGCTTAAAAGGCTTCGCGACACTAAACGGCGGAACAACAGGCGGAGAAGGCGGTCAGACGGTAACCGTAACAACGGGAGATCAGCTCATTGCGGCATTAAAAAATAAGAATGCAAATACGCCATTAAAAATTTATGTCAACGGCACCATTACAACCTCAAATACATCCGCATCAAAGATTGACGTCAAAGACGTGTCAAACGTATCGATTGTCGGGTCAGGGACCAAAGGCGAACTCAAAGGCATCGGCATTAAAGTATGGCGCGCCAACAACATCATCATCCGCAACTTAAAAATTCACGAAGTAGCTTCCGGCGATAAAGATGCGATCGGCATTGAAGGCCCTTCTAAAAACATTTGGGTTGATCATAACGAGCTTTACCACAGCCTGAACGTTGACAAAGATTACTATGACGGATTATTTGACGTCAAAAGAGACGCCGAATATATTACATTCTCTTGGAACTATGTGCACGATGGCTGGAAATCCATGCTGATGGGCTCATCGGACAGCGACAATTACAACCGGACGATTACATTCCACCATAACTGGTTCGAAAATCTGAATTCGCGTGTGCCGTCATTCCGTTTCGGAGAGGGCCACATTTACAACAACTATTTCAATAAGATCATCGACAGCGGAATTAATTCGAGAATGGGCGCACGTATCAAAATTGAGAACAACCTTTTTGAAAACGCCAAAGATCCGATTGTCTCTTGGTACAGCAGTTCACCAGGCTATTGGCATGTATCCAACAACAAATTTGTAAACTCCAGGGGCAGCATGCCGACTACCTCTACTACAACCTATAATCCGCCATACAGCTACTCACTCGACAATGTCGACAATGTAAAATCAATCGTCAAAAAAAATGCCGGAGTCGGCAAAGTCAATCCATAAACTTTGAGGTGAAACGTTCGGAGGCATTCCGAGCGTTTCACTCATTTCCATCCTCATACGCTTTCCAAACCGTAGGCAGCAGATCGGAAAGTTCATGTGCGAGAAGCGTATGGGCCGATCTGGTCTTTGTCCATGCGTCAGCACATGCGCCATGCAGGTGGACAGCATTCAACACCGCTTCTCTCGGATTCTCATGACAGCACAGCATTCCGAGAAGCATCCCGGTTAACGTATCTCCGGTTCCTCCCTTTGCCAGCGCCCCATTTCCCGTTACATTCCTCCAGCACTTGCCATCCGGGAAAGCAATGATCGTTTCATTGCCTTTCAATACAAGAGTAACACCGTGTTCCTCTGCATAATCTCGAGCATAACCGGCCCGGTTCGTCTCAATTTCTTGAATGGACAAGCCTGTCATTTTCGAAAATTCCCCCGGATGCGGCGTTAATATCACCGGTGCTTCCCTTTCTTGATACGTTCGTTTTGAAAGAGCACCCGCATCAAGGACAACCGGGCAGTCTTTCGTCAATACGTTCCGGACCGCTTGCTCAGTCATTTGCGAAAGCGGCAGCCCCGGCCCGATCGCAATCGCCCGGTAAGATTCGGCAATCTCGCTGGACGCCGCCTTTTCTAAGCCGTCCCGCCAATACGTCGCTTCAGGGAGAACGGGGACGATCAACGGAATGGCACTTCCGCACGTTCCGATGACAAGCTTTCCAAGACCGCTCCGCATCGCCCCAATTCCTGCAAGGAGAGCCGCTCCCGGCATATCATCGCTTCCCGCGAGCAAAAGGCCGGTTCCATAAGTTCCTTTATGACTTCCATTCCCCCTTTTCGGCAATGAGCCCTTCACACAGTCTTTCGTCCATATCGGCAATTGTTCTGCAGACATCCGGATCACACCTTTCAATACAAAGTTTAAACAAACGTTTAATTAAATACTAACTGAATATACCCTTCACCGCTCTTTAACATGCAAAATAAAAGCAGTTGATGAGCGGGCCATATAAAAAAAGACAGCTTCTCGGCTTGAAGCTGTCTTTTGCGGTTTTCTACTAAGAAAGCCGGCCGACAGGCGCATCCAGACGATAAAGTCTTGAATAGCGCGGATTGTTTTCCAAAAGCTGCTGATGGCTCCCTGCCATTGCAAGCTTCCCTTTGTCTAAAAACAGAATCCGGTCGGCCGCTTCGGCTCCTGCCAAATGGTGTGTAATCCATAGAACCGTCTTTCCATCAAGCACTTGAAACATCGTTGATAGAAGCTCTTTCTCTGTTTTAGGATCAAGACCTATAGTCGGTTCATCCAATACAACGATTGGCGCATTCTGCAGCAGAATCCGCGCCAATGCAATCCGCTGACGTTCTCCGCCTGAAAAACGAATGCCCGTTTCCTGAACAGATGTATGATATCCTTCGGGAAGAGACTGAATATAATCGTGAAGCTTCACCTGGCGCGCCGCCCAATACACGTCCTCATCGCTCGCGTCAGGGTTTCCGAGCCTGATATTATTCAAAACCGTCGTATCAAACAGATGCGGCTGCTGATTAAAAACGGAGACTGCGCGTGAGATTTCTCCCTGAAGAGACTGCGTAGAAATGCCGTTCAATGTAATGTTTCCTTTAGAAGGAGCGAGCGCCCCTTGTATTAACGACAAGATCGTCGATTTACCAGCGCCGCTCGGCCCGAGCAAAGCGGTCTTTTCCCCCTGCTTTAATATAAATGAAACACCGTCCAACACCGGATGGCCTTCTTCATAAGAAAAACAAACATCTTCAAAGCGAAGCGTGACATCGTCCAAACCTACAGCCTCCGCCCGTTCCTGCTGAACAGCGCCTCCAATTTCTTCCCTTTTCGGCGGCTCAAGCCCGTCCATTCTTTCTAAAGAATCCTGATACTCAGGGATTGACGCCGCTGCGTCTGAAAGCGGAAAGAAAGCTTCTGTCAAAGGAAACACAACAAGGACAAACGCTGCAATAAACACAGGAGCCAGGGCGCCTTCCGCGCTTTGTCCGCCCGCCCATATTAACATCAGAAGAACAAGTCCTGCCGCCAGGCATTGCATGGCAAAGTCCCTCCAACGACTGAAGCGCATCCGTTTCTTTTCGATCGCCAGCCATTCCTGCTCTGCCGCTTCATACGCATGGACGAAGTCGTTTTGCCGGCCGCTGAACACCCAGTCGCTCACGCCCATGACCGCGTCTGTCAGCTGACGGTACAAGAGGCTTCGTCCTCTTTTCAGCGCAACATTTTTCGCCCTTGTCACAAGCAGGGAAACAAGCGGAACAAGAAACACGAAAACCGCTGCATAGATCGCGATCAGCCCTGCAAAAGGCCATGAAAAAAAGCCGATAGCAGTGATGAATACGCCATATAAAAGAAGCGCCGACAGCCCGGGAAATACCGTTCTCAAATACATGTCCTGCAAATGCTCAACATCGTCGGCCAAAATGCCGAGCATATCCCCCGTCCGAAAGCGTTCACGCCATTTTAAAGCTTGAGGTTCCAGCATCCTGTAAAGCCTGACGCGCATATCGGATAAAATTTTCAAGATGATATGGTGTCCGGTCAACCGCTCAACATAGCGCGACACCGAGCGCAGAATCCCGAAGGTGCGGACCGCTACGATCGGGACATAAATCATCAAAACATTTTCCGGACGCGTAGCCGCTTTGGATATTAAATAACCGGAGGTAAACATGAGAGCTGCAGCCGAGCATGCCGTCAATCCGCCAAGCAACACGACAATGATCAAAAGCCTTATATTTTTCTTGATATAGGGCAGAATCCACCCGTCTTCATTGTTCATGATGCACCTCCAAACGACTGCGCCTGCACAAGCTCGTAATAAACGCCCCGCTTTTCAATCAATTCTTGATGTGTACCGGTTTCAGCCACCTGTCCATTCTTTAGCACGATAATTTCATCCATATCAAGCATCCAGTGAAGACGATGAGTTGCCATAAAAACCAGTTTGTCTTCAAACAATTTCAGCATCGTTTTTTTCAATTCGTATTCTGTTTCGATATCCAAGTGAGCGGTCGGCTCATCTAAAAGGAGAATCGGACGGTTGCCCAGGAAAGCCCGGGCAACGGCTGTGCGCTGCGCCTGTCCGCCGCTTAATGCCCTCCCGCCTTCACCGATCCGCTCCTCTAAGCCGGACGGAAGCTGATCAATCAGCTCCGTCAGCCCGGCGGCTCTTGCTGCCTGTTCAACTTCTTCGTCAGAAGCGCCGGGATGATAAAAACGGATATTGGCTCCGAGCGTATCCGGAAAGATATAGGGATGCTGCGGAATATACAGGAGCTGATTTTGCCAGCTGTCTGTCTGCAAATGCGTCCTCTCTTTTCCCCCGACTTTGATCACGCCGCTTTTCGTTTCCAAGAAACCGCCGAGCACATCGATAAGCGTAGATTTTCCGGCACCGCTTTCTCCGATGATTCCGATTTTTTTCTTTCCTTTAAACGATAGAGAAATGCCGGATAATGAGGAGTTTTCCTCCTCATCATGCCGCACCTCTACATCCTTGAACTCGATTTGATCGTCGTCTGACCATCGCTCAAGATCCAAAGGCGCCTCATCCTTGAAACCGGGCGACTCCAATATCGCCTTGATCGCTTTACCGGCTTCCCGTCCGTTCAACGTAGCATGATAGTCATTGCCGACTTCCCGGACAGGGAGAAAAAACTCAGGCGCAAGAATCAGAATGGCTAGCGCCGGCTCCAGTATGATAGTGCCGTCAACAAGACCGAGACCGAGAAAAACGGCTACGGTCGCCACGGACAGCATGGTAAAAAAATCCAGTGCAAACGAAGACAGAAAGGCAATTTTAAGCGTGCCCATCGTCGCTTTCCTGTACCGTTCGCTCACATGAAAAATATTCTTCGTATGTGAACGGCTCATGCCCAGCACTTTCAATGTTTCCAGGCCGCGCAAGGAATCAGTAAAATGATTTGAAAGCATCTCATACGTCTTCCACTGGCTGTCCGCTTTTCTCTTTGCCGCATAGCCGAGAAGGATCATAAATGCGATTAAAATCGGCAGCGTAATCATTAAGACTGCAGCGGAGGATGTGTCTTTAAAAAAGACATAACAGACAACCGCCGGCGGTATAACAGCCATGCTGATCATTTTTGGCAAAAACAGCTCCAAATAGCGGCGAAACTGCGCAATTCCTTCCATCGCGAGTGTGACGACGTGACCTGTTCCTTCTTTTCTCGCCAGTCCGGGGCCGGATTGGAAAAGCTTCTCCAAAAACTTTTTCCGCAGGTCGGCCCCTGTCTTGGCGGCATAATCAAAAATCAGCCTTTGCCTGACAAGGGTCACGGCATGGCGGAATAAAAAAGCGGCGGTAAATAAGATGATCAGCGGAACAAGCGAACCGACCCGCTCGCCGTTAAAAAGGCGGGTCACCGCTTCAGCAAGCCATTCGGCCTGCATGATAATAGCTGCGCCCTGCATGCATGTCAGTACGGTGAGTGCTGCAAGAATTCGCTTCATTCCTTTATATTGCAAAAGATCTTTTCCCATTAATAAATCATTGGCTCCTTACTGCTGACCCGTTTTCGAAAAACATAGTAGCTCCAGATCTGATAGCCCAGCACGAACGGAAGCAGTGACAGCGCGACGATCGTCATCACTTTTAAAGAATAGTCTCCTGATGAAGCATTATAAACCGTTAAATCATATGCGCTTTTGACCGAGCTGATCATGACGCGCGGGAACAGCGCAGTGAAAATCGTCGCCACTGTGAGGGCGATCCCAGCCCCTGTCATAGCAAATGTCCAGCCGTCGCGTTTTTGTTTCATAAATACGATCGACAGCACATAACAAACGACAATAAGAGCCGCAAGAGGTATCGTCACATGTCCCCTGCCCGTGAACAAGTCCGTTTCAAAAATGGATAAAGCAACAAAGGCAACAAGCGCCGCCAAAACGGCGAATACGACTTTTTTAGCCAGCTGTCTTGCCCGGTCGCGCAAATCGTCTTCCGTTCTCAACGTAATAAAGATCAGGCCGTGCAGCAGGCAGAGAAGCGTAACGGTGACTCCCCCTGTTACGGAATAGACGTTCACATAGTCAGTAAAACCGGCGTGCAGATTCATATCGGCATCAATCGGCATACCGCGCAAAATACTGGTAAATAAAACACCGAACAAAAACGGGGGCAGAATGCTGCCGAAAAATACGACCCAATCCCATGTTTTCTTCCATTTTGCGGTTTCGACTTTCCCTCTAAATTCAAACGCGACTCCGCGTCCGATCAATGCAAGAAGAACAAAGACAAACGGAATGTAATATCCGCTGAACATCGTGGCATACCAGTTTGGAAAAGCCGCGAAAATCGCGCCTCCCCCAGTCAGCAGCCAGACTTCATTGGCATCCCAGAAAGGGCCGATCGTATTGATCATCACCCTCCGTTCAAGCTCGTTGCGCCCGAGAAACCGGGTCGCCATTCCGACGCCGAAATCAAAACCTTCAAGAAAGAAAAAACCGATGAACAGCACAGCGACTAATATAAACCAAAGTTCATTAAGAGATACCATGGTAAACCTCCTGATCAAACGGGTCTGTCGATACGGAATCATCATGATGGTGGTCATGGTGTGCAGCCCCTTTTTTAATCTCCCGCACAAACAAGTAGACAAGAACGAGCGCCAGTACAAGATAAATCGCTGTAAACGCGATGACGGAAAACAGCAGCATTCCTGCTGATACGTTCGGCGACACGGACTGCGCCGTTGTCAAAATACCGAACACCGTCCACGGCTGGCGTCCGATTTCAGTCATGATCCACCCCGCCGTATTTGCAATGAATGGAAAGGCGATTAAAGCCACCATCGTCCGCAAAAACCATTTGCTTGTTTCAAGTCTTTTACGGAAGCTGAGATAGAGGCCAGTCAAAGCGGCAACGATCATTAAAAGTCCTGAACCGGCCATGATTCTGAAGCTCCAGAACGTCGTTTTCACCGGCGGAATATAATTTCCTTCTCCGTATTTTTCTTCATATTGCTTTTGCAGCGTCTTCATTCCGGGCACATCGCCGCTGAATTGTTTATAAGCCAAATAGCTGAGCGCATACGGGATGCTGAGCTCTGATTTGTTTTCCTGCTTGTCCGCGTCAATGTTCGCAAGCACCGTCCAAGCTGCAGGATCGCCGCTGTCATCCCAAAGCGCTTCGCTGGCAGCCATTTTCATCGGCTGGCTCTTCATCAGATGCTGGGCCTGCTCATGTCCGCTGAACGCTACGCCGATGCCGGAAACAAGCGCCACAATCATCGCGATTTGAAAGGATTTTTTAAAAAAGAGCAATTCCTGTTTTTTCAGCATTTTATACGCGCTGACACCGGCAATGAAAAACGCTCCGGTGGCAAGCGCACCGAAAATGACGTGCGGAAATTCAACCCATAGCTGCGGGTTTTTAATAATCGCAAAGAAATCGGTCATTTCCGCGCGGCCGTTTTTGATCGCGAATCCGACAGGCTCCTGCATAAACGAGTTGGCCGCTAAAATCCAAAACGCCGACATGATCGTTCCAAGCGAAACAAGCCAGATGGACAGCAAATGGATCTTCTTCGGAAGCCGGTCCCAGCCAAATATCCACAAACCGATAAACGTCGATTCCATAAAGAAAGCAAGCAGCGCCTCCACCGCGAGCGGAGCGCCGAATACATCACCGACAAAGCGGGAGTACTCCGACCAGTTCATTCCGAACTGAAATTCCTGTAGAATCCCGGTGACCACACCGACTGCAAAATTAATTAAAAATAAGTGCCCCCAAAATTTAGCCATCGTTCTGTAAATGTCTTTTTTCTTTACGACGTATAGAGTTTCCATTAAAGCAACCATAAAGACAAGCCCGATTGACATCGGCACAAAAATAAAGTGAAAGATCGTTGTTGAAGCAAATTGAAATCTTGCCAAAATGAGTTCGTCCACTGTTCCAGTCTCCTCCTCTTTGTTCTAGCCGGACCGTTGCCGAATGGGCATCACCCTTGCTCAAAGTTTCACATGAATCTTATGAATATGATCACAGACAAAAGGGTGACCTTGGCCCACATTGATGTTCCGATATTATCCGGATGGTTATTTATACCTGTACTTTACCGCGAATCCCTTCTTAAATAAAGTACATATTCCCTAATTTATGGATGTCATTGTGACAATTATCCGAAGAAATTATAGATATTTTGTGACACTGTGGTTAACAAGAACTAAATCAGCATGAGAAAAATGCCCCTCATTCCCGCGGAGCATTTTGTCATTCAACGGTTGCGATTCTCTGCGCAAAGCCTTGCGGATCAAAAGAATACCGTTATATGCAATCAAACAAATTCGGCGCTTTCCTTCAGCTTGAAAACGCCTGACGGAAAGTCCTGCTATTTTGTCCAATCTGTGAAATCTTCCCTCAGCCTTTTGCGCACGTCCTTCATCTATGCCTTCATGCAGCACCAGCTGATTGCACTGCGCATTTACCTGCTTGCTGCCGTATGCCTCCCTGTCGAGCTATTTTTGAAACATCGCTCCCTCAGGCTTTTACGAATGGATGGAATATTTATTACTTAAAAATAAACAATAACGATACCCTGTTTATTCTATGAAAATCGAACCATACATTTGTTCAAACAAAATACACAAAATTTGTGAAATGTTTCACAATATCCTGCTATACTTAGTTTGTATTTATGATAGATACTTCTTTAGCAAACACTTGATGGTGGTGGAAAACATGGAATCAAAATCACTTGTTCTAGTCGAAGAGCTTGCCTTAAAAAAGCAAAGCATTTTTATGCAAAGCCCGCTTCGTTATCTTTTACGAGCTATGCTGGCCAGTATGTTTATCGGGTTCGGAGTCATTGTAGCGTTTAAAACGGGGAATCTATTTTATGTTGAACATTCTCCGTTCACATATCCAATTGCAGCAATCACATTCGGGGGCGCCATTATTCTGATCGTCTATGGCGGAGGAGATTTATTTACGGGAAATACATTTTATTATACATTGGCTGCGCTTCGTAAAAAAATGCGTTGGCCCGCTGTTATCAAGCTGTGGATGTTCAGCTATGCAGGAAATTTAATGGGCGCCGTGTTTTTCGCAGGCCTCATCTTTGCGACCGGTTTATTTAAGGATCCTTCTTCCACCGGCTTTATACTTAGCGTGGCGGAGCATAAAATGAATACACCGGTGACCGAATTGTTTTTCAAAGCGATTTTGTGTAACTGGCTAGTCTGCCTTGCGTTCTTTGTTCCGATGGCGCAAAAAGGAGACGGAGCGAAAATGTTCTCTATGATGCTGTTTGTTTTTACTTTCTTTATTTCCGGTTATGAACACAGCATCGCGAACATGGCCACTTTTGCCGTCTCTCTGGTCACCGAGCATCCGGATACGATTTCGATTGCAGGCGCAATCCATAACTTGATTCCGGTAACCCTCGGGAACCTGATCGGAGGCGCGTTTATGATGGGCTTCATGTACCACTATGCAAACAAGCCGGGCGGTGAAGAAATCATCAAATAAAAAGATTGTCCATTTTTAAAGGATTCTAAATATGCGGGTTCCCTTCATAAAATCGTGGTAACTTTAAAAATGGAGGTTCAGCAGATGCAAAGTTTTCATTCGCTTTGCCAGCAGTTTGGACATATTTTAAATGGGGAGCCGCACATTGAACACGGTGTCTGTTCTGTCAGCATCAAACGGAATTTGCGCGTCACGATTCAAGGAAGGCCAAGCCGTGGAGTCGGCATGGAAGAAGTCATGTTCGAGTCGCTCGATCAAAACGGAATCGCCTTGAATATGGCCGAAGTTGCCATTTTGCCTGAAGAAATTCCGTTGTTTACAAAAAAGCTTGTCGATCAAGGCATCATCATCAGCGCTCTCCACAATCATTGGATTTTTACAAAACCGAATATTTTATATATTCATTTTCAATCTGTAGAACCGCCGTTAACATTCGCAAGAAAAACAGCTGCCGCTTTATCCGTATTGCGATAAAGCAGCAGCTGTTTTCTTTATCCGTTCATTTTTCCCATTTCTGAAAGTGCGACCCTTTCGACTGCTTTGGCCACAATCTCGTGAACATCAGGATTCAGCGGATCAGGCACAAGATCGCCTTGTTTTGTGCAGGATGCGATCGCTTCGGCGGCCGCGACCAGCATCGGGTGGCTGATCGATTCCGCTCCGGCATTTAACACGCCCCTGAAAATACCGGGGAACCCCAGCACATTGTTGACAGACCGTCCATCCGCAGCGTAGGCTGCCCCGGCCTCGAGCGCATCCTCAGGCTCAATCTCCGGCTTCGGATTGGACAGAGCCAAAATCACCTGGCCTTCCCGAACCCATTTCTTATTGATCAATCCCGGAACGCCGGTTGTCGCGACGATGATATCGCAGCTTTCCATCAATTCTTCGATGCTTTCAGCCGCATGGCCGCCATAGTTCTCTAAACGCGCCATCGCCTCAAGCGATTTATCCGTTCCGATGACACGTTTTACCCCATATGCCATAAACATTCTGCAGATCGCGACCCCTGCCGCACCCAGGCCGATTTGGCCGACATGGGCCTGCTTCAGATCGACCCCTGCACTCTTGGCGGCTGAAATGGCGGCCGCCAGTGTCACCACCGCAGTACCGTGCTGGTCGTCATGCATGACCGGAATATTCAGGTCGTTTTTCAGGCGCTCTTCGATTTCAAAACAATGCGGTGAACCGATGTCTTCAAGCAAAATACCGCTAAATCCGGGCGCAATGTTTTTAAGCGTCCGCACGATTTCGTCAGGATCATTCGTATCAAGCAGAATCGGAACTCCGCTGATGTCTGCAAGCTGGTCGAAAAGCGCGGCCTTCCCTTCCATAACAGGCATTCCCGCCACAGGCCCAATGTCTCCCAAGCCTAGGATGGCCGTACCGTCCGTTACAATTGCAACCGAATTGCCGATGCCTGTATAGATATTCGCTTTTTGCGGCTCTTCTTTAATAAGCTCGCACACATTCGCGACACCCGGCGTATACACCCGCCGCAGATCAGCGAGCGAGCGAATCGGCATCTTGCTTTTCACGCGGATTTTGCCGCCTTCATGGGCAGCCAGTACGTCGTCTGAAACGGTATGAAGATGGATGCCTTCTTTTAAGTTGCGGATCACTTCAAGGATCTCGGTAAGCTGTTCTTCATGCTCAACTTGAACCGTAATGTTCCGCATCGTATAATTCGGCCCCACCTTGATCGTTTCAACCTCTCCGATATCACCGCCGGCAAGGCCGATCGCCGTTGTCACCTTTCCAAGGTTTCCTGGTGCTGAAGGGATTTCCAGCATCAAATTCCGAATAATATTGTTGCCATTCATAACAGAATACCTCCATCAATTGTTTTAAAATCGGCTACTGAACCGGCGAGTCTTTTTTATCGGTGTACCAAATAAATTTACCTGTGTATCCGTACAAAATCGCAAGGCCGATTGAAACAAAGCTCAGCCACATGAACGGCAGATAAGAGAAGGTTGACACGCCGAGAATCCCCGCCATATATATCCCGTTGTCTGACCACGGCACCATGCCTGACGTCATCGTACCGCCGACTTCCGCGTTTCTGGAGAGCACCCTCCGGTCAATTCCGAGCTTGTCATAGCTTTTCTCCATAATTTTCGGTGTTAAAATGAGCGAGACGTACATCGCGCAGCCGAACACATTCGCCAGGAAAGCGACGATAATCGTCGAGAATGTGACGTTGCCGGCAGAAGTCAGCTTTTGCTGGAATTTGGACACGATCACTTTTAGAACGCCTAAGTGCTCCAAAAGGCCGCCAAAGCCCAGACCGAGAATGATAACGACGACCGAACCGAGCATGCCTTGAATTCCTCCGCGGTTTAAGAGCTCGTCCATAAATTTGATCCCGGTGTCGATGGAAAAGCCGTTGTATGCCGTGCCAAGTGCATCCGCAAAATTCATGCCTTGGAAGACCGCAGCCCAGATCGCCCCCAAAAGTGCGCCGATCGCGATCGTCGGCACAGACGGCTTTCTCATGGCCAAAAGAACGATAACGATAACAGCCGGAACAAGCATCCAAATATGAATATCAAACGTGTTTTGCAAAGAAGTTTTCAAAAATTCGACTTTCTGCAAATCGACATTTTTACTACCGTAAATAAATCCGGTAATGGTGAACAACACCGCCGTGATCAAATAGGCGGGAACCGACAAATACAACATCGCTCTGACATGGGTAATCACTTCGACCTTTGAAAGGGATGACGCAAGCACTGTACTATCGGAAAGCGGTGATAATTTATCTCCGAAATAGGCGCCGGACAGCACGGCTCCGGCTACAAGCGGAAGCGGTAGCCCCAGCCCTTCACCGATTGCCATCATGGCGATCCCGGCCGTTCCTACAGTACCCCAAGACGTACCTGTGGCCACAGAGGTGATCGAACAAATAATGAGCGTGGCAAGCAGGAATATGCTCGGATGGATAAACTCAAGCCCGTAATAAATCAAAGTCGGCACAACACCGCCGGCTATCCATGTACCGATCAGAGCGCCGACGGCAATCAGGATCAATATCGCTTCGAGTCCGTTTGAAATTCCGTTTGTAATCGATTTTTGCAAATCTTCATACCGGTGCCCCAGGCGCAGACCGAGCAAAATCACTAAAAACCATGAAATAAACAATGCCAGCTGAATCGGCAGATCAAATTTGACTGTAAATGAACAAACTATCGCTAAAAATGCACCTAATACACAAATGATTTCCAACATTGATGGCAACCGTGCTGTTTTCAACCTAAATCCCCCTTATTATTGAAACGCTTTCAAAATAAGCTACATAAAAATAGCAATCTGCTTCAATTTTTTCTTAAAAATTTAACTAACAACGAACAGTATACCACGAAAAAGGCTGACGCGGTACCACTTCACCGCTGTTGTCCTTTCTCTTCATAAAGTTATTGAAGGAAAGCGAAAACACTCTGTGTTTCTATCCCGGTAAAATGCTTCAGAGTGTTTTCGCGTACTGTTTTTTCAGCTTAATCCCGATTTAAAAGTTCAGCCCCGGCAATCCCCGGTTTTGTCATTTCATAAGGATTCAAAATCAGATCAAGCTCCTCTTCTGTCAACACATCGTTTTGAAGACAGAGATCGCGGACGGATTGCCCTGTTAAAATCGCTTCTCTTGCAATTCTTGCAGCTGCTTCGTAGCCAAGATGCGGGTTGACCGCAGTAATGACGCCTGCGCTTTTTTCTACATATGCCTTTAAGCGTTTTTCATTCGCTTCGATTCCTGCTACACAGTGATCGGTAAACGAACGGAATCCGTTGTTCATGATGCTGATGGACTGCAGGAGATTAAAGACGAGCACTGGCTCCATCACATTCAGTTCGAGCTGTCCGGCTTCAGAAGCGAGACAAATCGTATTGTCGTTTCCGATGACTTGGAATGCGATTTGGTTGATCAGCTCGGCCATAACCGGATTGACTTTCCCCGGCATGATGGATGAACCCGGCTGTCTTGCTGGAAGAGAAATCTCAGCAAGTCCTGCACGCGGACCTGATGCCATCAACCGAAGGTCGTTGGCGATTTTCGACATGTTCATCATGCATACTTTTAATGCAGCCGAAACTTCAGTGTACGCGTCCGTATTTTGCGTCGCATCCACCAGATGGTCAGCGCCGACTAGCGGAAGACCGCTGATCTCAGCCAAGTGCTTGACAACATTTTCAATATAGCGCGGATCCGCGTTCAATCCCGTTCCAACCGCGGTAGCGCCCATATTGACTTCATACAGATGCTGACGCGATTGTTTAATCCGTTTGATGTCGCGTTCAATCACGCGGCTGTAAGCTTCAAATTCCTGCCCAAGGCGGATCGGCACTGCGTCTTGAAGATGTGTGCGGCCCATTTTAATGACGTGGTCAAAGTCGCGCGCTTTTTTCTTAAACGCGTCAAGCATGTATTCCATTGTGTCCAGCAGCTTTTCCAGCTGCTTGAGCGTTGAAATGTGAATCGCCGTCGGGAATACGTCGTTTGTCGATTGAGACATGTTAACGTGCGTATTCGGACTCAGGTGAATATACTCGCCTTTGTTGTGGCCGAGCAGTTCAAGTGCACGGTTTCCGATGACTTCGTTCGCGTTCATATTCATTGAAGTTCCTGCGCCGCCTTGAATCGGATCAACGATGAATTGATCGTGCAGCTTTCCTTCAAGGATCTCATCAGCGGCTTGGACAATGGCATCTCCAAGGCCATTATAAAGACGTTTTGTCTCCATGTTGGCAAGCGCGGCCGCTTTTTTCACCACTGCCAGCGCTTTGATCATTTCTTCGTGGATTTTATATCCTGTAATTGGAAAGTTCTCCGCTGCCCGCAATGTCTGAATACCGTAGTAGACATCGGCCGGAATCTTTTTTTCTCCGAGAAAATCCTTTTCCGTCCGGTATGTCATTTCAGTTTTCATTTTTTAACCCTGCTTTCTTTTTTTAGATGATGATATCGTCTGCAATTGGCGTTTCCATAATCTTTTTGACTTCAGCTTGTTGTCCGGTTTTTCCTAGTGCCCACATCAGCTTCGGAACGATCGCTTCGGTGTTCATATTCCTCGAGCGGATGATGGCATCTTGGTTTACCTTGCGGCCGACCTCGTAAATGCTCATATCCTCTCCTTCTTCAAGGCATTGTGTCGTAATAGCTACGACTACTCCGGAATCGATCAGCTCGTTCACTTTTTCTAAAATGTTTCTTTTCTCAAAAGGAATGCCGCCGCTTCCGTAGCTCTCAATCACAATACCTTTATATGAACCTTTCAGACAATCAAAAAACTCAGGCTTTAATCCGGGATGAAGCTTCACCAGACAAACATCGGTATTTAAGGAGGTATCGAGTTTCAAAGCGCCTGGCTTCACTTCGGGAACCCGTTTGTTATACTCGATCTCCTTGTCATGAATGAAAGCAACGTAAGGATAATTGATGCTTTCAAATGCATCGTAGCTTTTTGTTCTTAATTTGATCGCTCTCGTGCCTAAAATGACGCGGCCGTCAAAGACGACGTAAACTCCGCCGATACCGTCGCACGCGAAGCGGACCGCATCTTTAATATTTTTTTTCGCATCCGTTTTCTTAAATGTAATCGGAACTTGGGAACCCGTAATCGCAACAGGCTTATCAATATTCTGCAGCATGTATGAAAGCGCCGCCGAGGTGTAGGCCATCGTATCGGTTCCGTGCGTGATCACAAATCCGTCGTAGCTGCTGTAATTCTCATATACAGCCTCAGCCATCATCACCCAATGTTCAGGCTGCATGTTGGTGCTGTCTATATCCATTAAAGATTGGCAATCTATCGTATAATTAGAATGGTCATCAGATAAATAGTTGAGAAGCTCTTCCGCTTTAACCCCCGGAGCCAGTCCGTTTTCGCCTTCTACTGAAGCGATGGTCCCGCCGGTGGTCAACAGCAGTAACTTTTTCATGTGCTACACCTCTTTAAGAAGTAGTTTTATACAGTATAAAGCATGTTTTGTTTTTACGAAGAAGGCTTGATACATCAGGAATGTATACGCTTTATGCGTACCTTCAATGCAATTATAGTCCTCAAATGTGAAATAATCAAGAAACTTTATTCATTTCGCGTACACTTTTGCTGATAATGTGCTATAATCACTGTGTATTAAAAGGAGCGTAAGATATGAATTTAGATCGATTAACAACACTGAGAAAAAATAAAAAATGGTCATTGCAATATACTGCCGACCGCCTCGGTATTGCGAAAAGCACTTACGCGGGCTATGAATCGGGCTACCGCCGCCCTTCTTTAGAGGCGCTTATCGAAATCGCTGATTTATTCAATACTTCCACTGATTTTTTGCTTGGCAGAGTTGACGATCCCCGGGATGAAAAGGCTAAAAACGAAGCCATTGAACTGACGGAATGGGATAAGCTCAAGCTGGCAGTCGACGGGACGCTTCTTTCCGAAGAAGAAATCAAGCAGATGGTTGCGTTTATCAAGGTCAAAAAAGAGCTGGATGCGGGGTAAAATGACAGCGGTTAACCGCATGCTGCAAGTGTTATAAAAAGAAAAAAACTTGACTGGCCTTTTTAGCCAGTCAAGTTTTTTTGCTTTTATTGATGTAAAAATTTCACACAAACCGCTTCAGGAGCAGGAACTCCGGACTGCAAATGCGTCAGCCGGCCCGTTGTCCGGTCTCTTTCAAACAATGTCAATGTCCCTGTTTCCTGGTTGGAAGCGATTAAAAATTGTTCTGAAGGATCAATCTCAAAGTCGCGCGGCCATTCCCCTTCAGTTGATACATGTTCAACCAGGGAAAGTTCGCCCGAATACTCGTTGATGCTGAAGACGGCGATGCTGTCGTGTCCCCGGTTTGAAGCGTATACAAATTTGCCGTCTTTAGTGACATGGATGGCGCCGCCTTGGCTTGCACCGTCAAACCCTTCCGGCAATGCCGAAATGACTTGAATCTCCCTGAATTCACCCAAATCAGGATTGTATTCCAACACGATGACTTCATTGCTCAGCTCCGTTAATACATACGCATACTTTTCCTGCGGATGGAACTCAATATGCCTCGGCCCTGACCCCGGTGCAGTTGCGTGTTTTTTCACCGCTTCAAGCCGGTCCTCTTTCAATTGATACGTAATGATATGATCCGTACCGAGATCGACGGCTACTGCATACTTCTCGTCAGGTGTGAATCCGGAATAATGAGTATGCGCTTTTTCCTGCCTCTCATGCGGTCCTGTTCCCTCATGCTGCACTTTTGCTGAAGGCTCAAGCAAGCCGCGGCTTTCATTTAAAGGGTATGCCATGATCGTCCCGTTGTGGTAATTGGCGGACAGAACATAGCGGTTATTCTGATCGACGCTGACGTGGCAAGGCGATGGTCCTTCCCCGGCCTGCTGGTTGACGAAAGTCAGCTCTCCTGTGGAGCCGTCAACACGATATGCGGCAACCCCGCCATTATCGCCGTCTTTGACCACTGCATAGAGCATTTCATTGTCTTTGGCGATATTCAAATATGTCGGACTGCCCAGCTTTGCTGCCGGCTTTGGCGTGCTTAACGCCTTTTTTTCCGTATCAAGCTCAAATGTATAAATCCCTTCGCTGTCTGCTTTTGTATATGTTCCGATATAGCCTCTGTATTTTGCCATTTGATCCTCTCCTTTTTTGACAGTCGTCCATTCCTATTTTAACTCACAGAAACTGAATTATCATGATCTGGTATGCAAAAACCTTAAGCGCTCACATGAAAAAAAATTTTTTATGATATTCTTAACATAAGAGACCTTCACTGCCGCTTTTATAATGGAATCGCTCATTTTCGGCAGCGGAGACTTGTTCATAGGAGTGTTCAAAATGACGAAAATCATGATTGTCGAGGACAGCGAAGACATTCGGAAGCTTTTATGCGATCATTTAGAAAAATACGGATACAAAACTGTTGCAGCGACTGATTTCACCTCTATCCTCGAAATGTTTCTCCAAGAGAAGCCCGATCTGGTATTGCTTGACATCAATCTGCCGGCATACGACGGGTACTACTGGTGCCGGCAAATCCGCCAGCATTCGACTTGTCCGATCATTTTCATTTCAGCGAGAAGCGGAGAAATGGATCAGGTCATGGCGATTGAAAACGGCGGCGATGATTATATAGAAAAGCCTTTTTCCTATGAAGTGGTGCTCGCTAAAATTAAAGGCCAAATTCGCAGGGCATTTGGAGAATACGCCGTTAAGCAAGGAGAAAAAGTGATTGAATTTGAAGGCGTTCAGCTGTTTGTCGAACGTTTTGAGCTGCGCTGCCGGGATGAGAAGCTCGAGCTTTCAAAAAAGGAAAGCAAACTCTTGGAAGTGCTGCTTGAAAGAGGAGAAAAAGTGACAAGCAGAGACCGGTTGATGGAGAAGACATGGGAAACCGATACATTTATAGATGAAAACACGTTAAATGTCTATATTACAAGGATTCGCAAAAAATTGCGAAGCATGGACGTGCCCTTCTCAGTTGAATCAGTGCGGGGCGAAGGGTATCAGCTGAGGGCGAAATCATGAAGCTGTTCCTAAAAAACCATGCCGTTCTCATTCTTCTGTTTCTTTTTCAGGGCGGATTCGTGTTTTTTTACTATTGGTTTGCCGGCATGCAGACTTTCACCCACCTTTTTTACATTCTCGGCGTTCAGCTTCTGGCGCTGGCGCTTTATCTTTCGTACAAATGGTATGAAGAACACAGAGTCTACCAGTGGCTCGGCTCAGAACAAAAAGATACAGAAATTCCTTTTTTGGGGACGGCTGAATTTTGCTCAGAGCTCTATGAAAAACATATGGAGCTGAGCCGGCTCCACCACCGCAAAATACATGAGATGGAGTCCAAGCTGGAAGACAGGGTAACCTACATGAATCAATGGGTGCATCAGGTGAAAACACCGCTTTCCGTCATCAATCTGATCATCCAGGAAGAGGACGAACCCGTTTTTAAACAAATCAAAAAAGAAGTCCAGCAGATTGAATACGGACTGGAAACACTCCTCTATTCATCAAGGCTTGACCTGTTTGAAAAGGATTTTAAAATTGAAGCCGTGTCACTTGGCGAGCTGCTTCACTCTCAGATTCAGCGCTATAAACGCTATTTTATACAGCATCGGGTCTATCCAAATAAACAGGTTCCCGCTGAAGACGCCGTTATTTACTCTGATCGCAAATGGCTCAAGTTTGCCGTTGGCCAGGTTATCACCAACGCTGTGAAGTATTCGTCAGGAAAAAGCGAACGCATCGATATGACGATATTCCGTAATGGCGAACGCATCATCCTGGAAATCAAAGATTACGGAGTCGGAATTCCTTCACAAGATTTGAAAAGGGTATTTGAGCCTTATTACACCGGGGAAAACGGACGACGCTTTCAGGAATCAACGGGCATCGGCCTCTACCTTGTAAAAGAGATTGCGGAAAAGCTCAATCATGATGTGAGCATCGCTTCAGAAGAAGGGAAAGGAACGACTGTGCAATTTTCGTTCCTTACAAAAATGTAAGTCTTCTTTAATAAAACCGCATAGCTCATCCACATCCTCCTTGATATGATTTGTTTACACAAACAAACGTGGCAAGGAGGATTTTTTATTTGCAATCCAAGTTTATGAAAAGAATCGACACAATTGATGATAGAGGATTCGCTTTATGCGGAATCATTTTTATGATCGACTTCAGGGCAGGCGGGCCCTCTGCCATCTGATCGCCCAAATAAACGTCACTTGTTCAGCGCTTCTACATGATCTTTTCCTTTTTGTTCGTCATTTATCGACGCGCTGAACAAAAAACGAGGCCCGCCATACTTTGCTTCTGCACACGGGCCATTCAAGCTTTTGGCTGAGAGCATTCCGAATGGGCACTGGAGTGGATGTGAAGAATCGCAACATATTGGAAGCGGGCACCCCTAAAAAGCACCGCAAAAGGAGGATATCATGACAGACATGCTGATCGTTAAAAACATCAATAAAACATATAAAGGACAAGTCTCTCATCAGGCTTTAAAAGATATTTCATTCAATGTCGAAGGCAGTGAGTTCACGGCGATCATGGGGCCGTCCGGCTCCGGAAAAACGACGCTTCTCAATATCATTTCGACGATTGACCGCCCTGATTCCGGCGACATTTTGATTCGCGGAGAAAATCCGCATCATCTGAAGAGGGCCAAGCTTGCCCACTTTCGCCGCAGACAGCTCGGATTCGTATTCCAGGATTTTAATTTGCTGGATACGCTGACGATCGGTGAAAATATCATGCTGCCCTTAACGCTTGAAAATAAACCGCTTTCCGTCATGGAAGATAAACTTCAGGCGATTGCTGAAAAACTCGGCATCGAACAACTTCTGAATAAACGGACGTTTGAAGTATCCGGCGGACAAAAGCAGCGGGCGGCCATCGCAAGAGCCGTCATTCATCAGCCCGCTCTCATCCTCGCCGACGAACCGACAGGAAACCTCGATTCGAAGGCGTCAAAAGACGTAATGGAAACGATGCAGCATCTTAATGAAAACGACAATGCCACGATATTGATGGTCACGCATGACCCTGTTGCCGCAAGTTATTGCCGGCGCGTCATTTTTATTAAAGACGGAACATTATTCAACGAAATCCACCGCGGCACCAACCGCCAAATATTTTATGAAGAGATACTGAATGTGCTGTCCATGCTGGGAGGAAACGCCAATGACCTTTCTTCAGTTCGCTTATAAAAACGTCGTCCGGAATAAAAGAGCCTATCTTGCCTTCTTTTTAAGCAGCGCGTTTTCAGTGATGGTTTTTTTCACATTTGCGATGCTTTTGTTCCACCCCGCTTTAGAGAAAGGCTACTTAAACACCATTGCAAAGCGGGGATTATCGGTGGCTGAATGGATGATTTTCGCCTTTTCCATTCTGTTTGTGCTTTATTCCGTCAACGCCTTTCTCAAGTCGAGAAGCAGAGAATTCGGGATCCTCACCATCCAGGGAATCGCTCCGGGTCAATTGAGGAAGCTGATCACCGCAGAAAACATCATCATCGGCGTGCTTTCGATCGTTACAGGGATCATCGGCGGTCTGGTTTTTGCAAAAACATTTTTTACGATCGGCGCTTATATTCTGGAAATGGACGCTTTGCCATTGTATCTGCCTTGGAAAGCGCTGGCTCTCACAGCCGCCTGCTTTCTCATGCTGTTTATTTTGCTGTCGCAATTTACGGTTTTGTTTATTAAATCAAAAACCGTTACCAAGCTGATCAAAGGCACAGGGAAAATAAAATCTGACCCAAAACCGTCTGTTATCTTTTCGGTCATCGGCATCGGCTGCCTCGGCTCAGGCTACTGGCTCGTATTGTTCGCCGACATCCATTTTCCCCAAGCCGTCACGATCTTAATTCTGACGATCATCGGGACTTATTTCTTCTTTAGCCAAAGCAGCATTTGGCTGCTGCGGCTCTTAAAAAAACGGAAGTCATTTTATTTGCGCGGAAAAAACGTGCTTTGGGTATCCGATCTTGTCTATCGGCTGAACGATAATGCCCGTCTGTTCTTTCTCGTTTGCATCATTTCAGCCGCCGCCTTTACCGCCACTGGCACATTGGTGATTTCCAAGACTTCTATCGGAAAATTGGATTCTCGATATGAGATAGAGTACTTATTATACAGCGGGAACCAAAAGGAACAGACACACGTTAAGCTGATCGAACAAAAGTTGAAGGACGGACATTTTTCATATGAAAAGGAAGTGACAAAAGGAATTTATATGAGCTATTGCCAGGGACCCTGGGTGCTCCTGACCTCTGAAGGCGAATTCCAAAAGCACTTTAAGTCAGATTCCGGCGAACTGAAAGACGGCGAGGCGATGTATTATCCGAACGCCATCGAGGCGAAAGAAAAGCCGGAAATTCCCGAGACCTTGAACATGTTAAACAAAGATTCGAAGCCGGCAAATGAACATCTAAAAGTGAAAGGTATTAAAAAACCGCTCATTTTGTTAAACAGCGTCGTTGTCGTAAACGGCAAAACCTTCGAAAAGCTGAAAAATCAAGGCGAATTCGTCACATTGTATGGCTATAACTACAACCGCTGGAAAGAGAGCCTTGATATGATCCAATCACTGGAAAAAGACCTTAGAGAAAAAGCTCCCAATATCCGATTTCAATTTGACGCAAAGGCCAGTACTTATTTTGAAACTGTTCAGCTTCCAAGCCTGAGTCTGTTTATCGGCCTTTTTATTGCGGTTCTCTTTTTTACGGCATCCGGAAGTTTTCTCTACTTCCGCCTGTTTACCGATCTTGAAGAAGATCAGCAGCGCTACCGGTCGCTTGCAAAAATCGGCCTGAGCGAAAAGGAAATGTCGCAGAGCGTGACGATTCAATTGGCCATCCTGTTCTTCTTTCCGTTCGCTCTTGCAGCAGTTCATACGTATTTTGCGATGAAGACGCTCGAGGCGCAGAGTCTTGGTCATTTTGCAGCTCCGGTGTTGATGACGATAGGCGGATTTCTGACCTTCCAACTATTATTCTTTATGATCATTCGAAAAAGCTATTTGAAAAAATTAAAAGATTTTTAAGGTGATAAAATATGAAAAAAACAATTTCTCTGATTACAGCCGGTTTGGCTGTTGTATGCATCGGTGCATTTCTATTAATTCATCATGAGGTGACAGACAGGTTCAATCCACTTGTGAAGAAAGAAAGCGTGTATGTCCAAATCAACAAAGACGGAAAGCACTTGAGTCCGGGCCGCTATGAGTACACGCTGGAAGGATATAATGACACTGGGAAGGAAAAAGAAATTACATTCTCCTCCAGCGCCTCCCTTCGAAAAAACGCCTTCCTAAAGGTACACGCGAAGGGAAAATACGTTGAGACATGGGAAGAAGTACAGCCCGGCGATATGCCGAGTGCAGTTCGGACCAAATTGATCAGGCAGTAAAAAAACGGCGTCTAGCCGTTTTTTGTGTTACTATAATTTTACAGATTTCCGAAACTTTTTGGCCCGTTGTTCGTAGTAAAACAGAAGTCATATTGGTTAGGGAGGTTTTCATATGATTGTTGGAATGATCGGTTTTATCCTGGTGGGATTCTTCCTCTACGCCGCCATGGCGCCGTCCGACGGAAACAACAGCGGCAGCAGCTCTTCAACTTTCTTTGTCGGGGGTCCTGATTCATCCGGCGACAGCGGAAGTGATTTCGGTGGCGGCGGAGATTGTGGCGGCGGCGGTGATGGCGGCGGCTGTTAAGACCCGCAGGCTGCCTTTCCCTATCTTCTGCTCGGACCCTTAGGCTGTATGCAGTTCTTGCTGCAGTCAGCCGGGTATGTTCCAGCCATCTCACTTCATCATTCATTCACCATCTAACTCCAAATACGCCATCATCAATCCAGTTGTTTAACCAGACTTCCGATTGGGAATGATGTAAAGACAGCAGATTCCCGCTCTTCAAACGATTTAAAAGTCACAATTAATCGATTCTGTTACAAAATATATAAAACTTTGCACCTACTTGTTCGATATTAAAAGAAGACATTCACAATAAGGAGGGTTTTTTCCAGATGATTTTTTTACTGGTTTTATTGGCTCTGTTTATTTTGTATTCATTCTTTTTTGACAAGAGCAACAAAAGATCTTATACAAAAGCGGCACCGAAAAGCAGAATATTGATCCGCCAGGCAGCTGCGCCGACCGGATTTTTGAGGGTCATCGAAACCGCACCCGGGCAGCCGGTAAACCGCCGAACCTCTGAAGGTATGCGTCCAAATCTGCGGCTTGTCATGAGCCCGACGGACCAAAATGAAAAAAAATAAAGAAAGCGGCATCATGATAAATGCCGTCTTTCCTATTGTATGCTGTGTTCCACCATTCTTCCAAAGGCGTCCGGCGACATTCCCGGCGAGATGCGGACCCTGTGCAGCGCATACATCCCCTGATCCCTAGCAGCCGCCCCCGGCTCTGTCGTCACCGCCATTTGATACCCCGCCTTCTCAGCCTGTTTGAGCGTTTCGGCATTATAGCGTCCAACTGGATAACTCAGCATGGTTGTGTTCTGCTGAAGCATGCCGTCAAACAATGTTTTGGAACGAGTCATTTCACTCAGCTGCTGCTCTGGAGCAAGTCCGTTCAATTCGACATGATTGATCGTATGGCTTTCGATAGCAATACCGTATTCGGCCATTTCTTTCATTTGGCTTTCGGTTAAATGATTTTTTCTGCCGACCGATTTACCGATCATGAAAATTGTCGCCTTCATCTCATAATCTTTCAAAATCGGGTACGCTTTTTCAAAGTTATCTGTATAACCATCATCAAACGTAATCAGCACGCATTTTTCACTCGGCATTTTGTCTTGTGTTAAGACAATATAGGCTTCTTCAGGTGTCAGTGTGTAATAGCCGTTATCCTTCAGCCATTTCATATGTCCGCGGAACTCCGCCTCCGGTACGCGCAGGCTGTTTCCTGTGGAAATGCTGTGATACATGAGAATCGGAATGCGGGCGGGGCCCTTCACTTTGATCCACTTGGAGGATGGATCATGCTCCGCCTGCTGTTTTGATTGTTTTGCCGCTTTTTGAGCCGTATTTGGTTCTGTTTTTTCCTCTCCTTTTGCTTCATGACTGGAACACCCGTACAGCATTCCCATCAACATAAGCAGCAAAATGAGCAGTTTCGTTTTTTTCACAAGTATTCCCGCTTTCTATCTATTGAATCCTTTTTAATATCGGTTTCGGAACGAGCATTTTTCACCGTTCCTGCTTTGATGATGAAAGCCAAGCTTTACGCAGTATGCTGATCCCTTCTTCAATTTCCGCTTCAGAAAGCCCCCCAAATCCCGCCATGACGATGGAAGAGCTGCTTTTATGTGGCTCAAGCCAGAAATCTGATACCGGATAAACTTTCACACCGAGTTTTTCCGCTTTATGTATGAGGTCTTGTGCATGTCGGTCTGTCTTCATCAAAATATGGAGCCCCGCTTTTTCGCCGATGATTTCCATGTCATTTCCGAAATGCGTTTTAATGGCCGATATTAATGTTTTGTGCTTTTCTTGATATACTTTTTTCATTTTACGGATGTGTCTTTCGAAAAAACCTTCTTTCATAAATATAAACATCGCTTTTTGAATGATGGGTGAAGCGGACTGGCTGTAGCGGCCAAGCGTTTCTTGAAATTCATCTGCCGGCAAACCGATGAGAATGAGGGCAATTATTGCGGCGCTTATGTGCTGATAAAAAACCTTTTACAGAGTTTCTCTAAAATATTCCTTTACTTCATTCTTTTGCACTCGAATATATTACCACCATTTGACTTCATTTTCTTTAAGAATGATAAAAAAATATATCTTTATTTCTGCTAAACGTAATAACCCTTCACATATATGCCACCTCAAGATTGAATCTTTTGTCGCAGACGTCCTCTGTCTCTTCGGAGACGGGAGCTGAATGTATCAACGGTTCACACAGGAAAAAAGGTCTCTGCTCCTAAATGTTTGATTTATTTTTGACGGATTGACAGCTTTTTTGTGTCGATTTTGATTCCAGTAAAAGGAGATTCGGGAATTACCGCATCAAAAAAAGCCTGCACAAGGCCTTTAAACAGTGTCCAGACACGTCTTTAACCAAATGGACCCGCTCTAGATCATCATGTGAAAACAGCTAGGTCTTCCTGCACGGTTGTCTGAATTTTGATTTTTTTAGTATACTTAATTTAGTTAAATAACTCAGAGCAAAGGGATAACAAAAAGGATGGGGGAAAGAAAATGGAAGCAAAACCAAAGGTACAACATATACCGATTCAAACAACGAAAGAACCGGATGAAAATTTTTTTGCAAGAGCAATGAATGTTAAAATCGGCATCATTCCGCTGCCCGTATACTTGCTGCTCTTCGCTTTGATTGTGACGTTTGTCTATATGCACGATCTGAAAAGCGACATTTTAACTGCTATTGCGGTTACGGGCTTTTTCGGATTCACCTTCGCCCAAATCGGAAAGTCGCTGCCGCTTCTTCGTTCTGTCGGCGGTGCCGCTATACTTGCGACATTTATTCCTTCAGCTATCGTCTATTACCATCTCATTCCCGATGACATTATCAAATCAACAACTGAATTTACAGAAAACTCAAACTTTCTTTATTTGTTTATCTCAGCCATTGTAGTGGGAAGCATTTTAGGGATGAAAAGAGAAACGCTGGTCAGGGCGTTCATTAAAATTTTCATTCCGCTGATCGCAGGGACAATTGCCGCAGCGGCAGTCGGTCTGACAGTTGGTACAATGCTCGGCCTCGGATTTCAGCATACGCTGCTGTACATTGTGATTCCGATCATGGCCGGAGGGGTTGGCGAGGGAGCCATTCCGCTGTCCATCGGCTATTCGGAAATCATGCACATGTCACAAGGGGAAGCTTTTGCACTTGTCATTCCTTCCATTATGTTCGGAAGCTTAAGCGCTGTCATTTTGTCCGGGGTTTTAAATGTAATGGGGAAGAAAAAGCCTGAATGGACAGGCAACGGAAAAGTCGACCGTTTCGAAAGTGGGGACGCACTGCCGCTTGAAAGCCGCGACAAAGACAAAGAAAGCGTTTTTAACCTTTCCCACTTTGCATCGGGAGGCATTCTTGCCGTCTCATTATATTTGGTCGGTATGCTTTCACATGACTTGTTCGGATTTCCAGCACCCGTCATGATGCTTCTCTTGGCTGTTGCCGTGAAACTGTTTCGTTTGGCTCCGGCGAATTTGGAAAACGGCGCCTACGGCGTGTCACGTTTCTTTTCAACTGCTGTGACATATCCGCTGCTTTTTGCCATTGGCGTCTCCATGACACCGTGGGACAAGCTGATCGCTGCTTTTAATATTGCCAATATTATTACGATCGTATCTGTCGTGATCACGATGATAGCCGTCGGCTTTTTTACAGGAAAGTGGCTGAACATGTACCCGATCGAAACCGCGATTATCAATGCCTGCCATTCAGGTCAGGGCGGAACGGGGGACATCGCCATTCTCAGCGCCGCCGAGCGCCTCGAGCTCATGCCGTTTGCTCAGGTATCCACAAGAATCGGCGGAGCGATAACCGTTACACTGACATTGCTGCTGTTAGCCCAGTTTTATTGATGAATGAAAAAGCCTGCAGAGCAAACTGCAGGCTTTCTGTTTAGTATCTAGCGTACTTTTTTCGGAACATAGTCGGGAAAGTCTGTCACAATCCCGTCCACGCCGGCCTTTAAAAGCGGAGGCACTTCATCGCGGGAGCGGACGGTCCATGGGGTAATTTTCATGCCGAACGCATGGATTCTCGGCACAAGTGTAGGATCAGCGGCCACATTTTTTAAGTTGGCGTTCACATATTTGGCATAGCCGGAAAATGCCTTGAGCTTTGCATCTGTTAAGTCCGCTGTTTTTGACGTTAAGACACCTGTCGGCATTGATGGGAGCAGCTGATGAATTTTGTATACAGAGTTGAAATCAAACGATTGTACAATGATTTTTCCGTTTTTAGGCTTATCCATTCTCCGCTCTTTCAATGCCGCTGATACTTTTTCTTCGATTCCCGGATAGCGTGCAGGTTCTTTCAATTCGATCAGCATTCCGATCTTTCCTTTATACCGGTCAAGCACTTCTTCAAATGTCGGAATGCGTTCCCCGGCGAACTGCGGCCCGAAGTAGCTGCCAGCATCAAGCTTGCGCAGCTCGGCAAGCGTCAAGTCCTTTACGGCGACCGGCAGCACTGAGCCGATGTCTGTCGTACGGTTTACAGTTGTATCATGAATGACGACAAGCTCCCCGTCCTTGGACATTTGAACATCCAGCTCGATATAATCCGCTTTCATCTGATGCGCCTTTTTAAAGGCAGCCATCGTGTTTTCCGGCGCATATCCCGAAGCACCTCTGTGCGCAATGACAGCCACTTTTTTAGGCTTCGCCGCCGGCTCTTGCGCTCCCGCGTCCGGTGCAAACAGTGCTGACCCGATAGAAACCCCGATCAATGAAGATAACATCAATTTCTTTAATAAAGCTGACACATCATCCACTCCCCTTTTGCTCTTCTCTTGCCAAAGTATAGGTTCGCACTGTTAAGATTATGTTTCAGCAGTCTTTAATTTTCATAAATTTCCTGATAAACAAAAAAAGACCCCCCTCAGCAAGAGATCTTTTTTTGGATATATCAGCGCTCACAGGCAATTTTGTCTTTATCGCGGTCCAGCTTTTTATTGGCGTCATAAAGCGCTTTTGAAACATACGGCTTGTACTTCGTTTTTCCGCCTTTGTTTTTGACCGACTTCGAACGTGCGACGCCGCCTTTATAGTCTTTGTTTAAAGCTTTGCAGTTTTTGTACGTTTTTACCTTCGTTTTTGCTTCTGCCACATCGCCGGCACCCCAGGAAAAACCGATGATAAGACCGGCAGACAAAAGACCCGCTGCTATTTTTTTCATCCCGTTTGACCCCTTTCGTCTAATTCCTATGTATCTTTTACCATGATAAAATATTTTTCTTATTCACTCAAGAAAAATATGACATTTTATTGAATAAAAAGTATGTATTGAACAAAGGACTTTCCACACAAAAAACCGGCCGCGTTATGCGCCGGCTTCATCAACATATTGATGTTCACAAGTCTTTTTCAAAACAGCGTGAATCTCATAGGCCAATTCCTTCGGATGGATGCACAGCATGTCTTCCAAAGGACTGTTCCAGTTCCCGTTCTTAATCAATTTCAGCGCATAATGGCCGGCCGGACTGCACTCGGGATACCACTCTATATCGAGGAGGAGGCATTCTTCCTCATGCCGCAGCTTCAAAAGATCCCGTTTGAAATCTGACCGCCAGGCCTTGCTGTCAGGCGCCAATTCATCGGGGTTTGTATCGGTTAATGAGTGATGCACAACCGTCCAGCCGGCCGGGATTCTAAGCCTCAGCAAATTGCGGGCGC
Organism: Bacillus sp. BS3(2021); assembly: GCF_021043345.1. Classification (NCBI taxonomy): domain Bacteria; kingdom Bacillati; phylum Bacillota; class Bacilli; order Caryophanales; family Bacillaceae; genus Bacillus; species Bacillus sp. BS3(2021). The sequence continues at coordinate 243,883 of NZ_JAJNDM010000001.1, read as the reverse complement.
CGCCAGAGGCGCGAATCCTATCTTCCAACCGTTCGACCAGCTGTTCATACGGCGTATCTGAATCTTCACTGACCAGCGTTTGATCAGCATTTAGCATCCTGATAACGTACTTCAGTTCTCCAGCATATTCAACTTGTACCATTTTACCGGAGGTTTCATTCTCCAAGGTGAAGAGCGTACGGCGGGGATCGCGAATCGGCTTTTGATACAAATGATTTTCTTTCACTGTCCAGCCGGCCGGCACCATTAAAGGATGCAATTTAAAAAAATACTGAGATTTGGTCAACGTTCTCACATCCTCTATCCTTGTTCTGTCCTCTTTCCTATCAATCTATGTGCCTGGCCGGCTTCTTAGAACAAACGGCGGACCAGCCTCACAAAAAAAAAACCGCCCGACGCTTCATAAAGCAGTCAGGCGGCTTTTCGTTTTTACTCGCCGGTTTTTTCTTTTCCGTAATGATACGTTGATGGATCAACAGGTTTGAAGTCTGAAATTTCGTGGAACCTTAACAGATCTTTATAGAGTACTTGGTCGGACAGATCCAGCTGTTCGGACACCTGTGATTTGAGGTTTTCCGTTTCCTGGTTGCCTTTGATCTCTTTTCCTGTCTTTGTATCGTATACGGTCGTATCAATCATCGTGTACTTCGGCGTTACATAGTTTCCATTTCTGAAAGCCACGGTTTCGTCGTGGTCTTTAGAAAAGAGGTCTGTACCAAAGTTGATGTATTTTTTGCTGTCAATACCTTGCAGGTGAAGAAGTGTCGGCATGACATCCATTTCGCCGCCATACGTATGATTGACTCCGCCTTTTTTGCCCGGAACGCGGATCATAAGCGGTACGCGCTGATTCATCGCGTTTTGATACGGTGTAATCTCTTTTCCTAATACTTCTTTCATCGCACGGTTGTGGTTCTCTGAGATTCCGTTGTGGTCGCCATAGATGACGATGACGGAATCATCATATAATCCCGATTTTTTCAGCTCTTTAAAGAAATCTTCAAGCGCTTCGTCAAGATAACGCGCCGTCTGGAAATACCCGTCTACCGTTTTGTCTCCCGTCGTTCCCTTTTCAAGGGTGGCATCCTTTTCATCCAAAATGAACGGATAGTGGTTTGTCAGCGAGATTAAATGCGCATAGAACGGCTGTTTCAGCGATTTCAGCTTCGGAATTGATTCTTCAAAGAACGGCTTGTCTTTCAAGCCAAGGTTGACGAGATTCTCCTCTGACATGTCATATGTGCTGGCATCGAAGAATTTGTCATAGCCAATTTGTTTATACACCTGGTCGCGGTTCCAGAATGACTTGTAATCCCCGTGGAGCACGGCGCTTGTGTAGCCTTCTTTTTGGTTCAGAATCGCCGGCAGGGACTGGTACGTATTTTGCCCTTTTGTTACAAACGCGCTGCCTTCAGGCAGTCCGTAAAGGCTGTTGTCCATCATCAATTCGGCATCCGCGGTTTTACCTTGACCGGTCTGATGGAAAAAGTTATCGAAATACATCATGTCATTCTGGCCGTGCGCCAGCTTGTTCAAGAACGGCGTGACTTCTTTTCCGTTCAGCTTATAATCGATCAAAAACGTCTGGAAGCTTTCCAAATGAATCTTGATGATGTTCTTGCCTTTTGCTGCGCCGAAATACTCGTCATTCGGTTTTGCATAATGCGAATTTGTATAGTTGATGACGCTCGTCAGGTCGTCGCTGCTCGCATATGCCTTTTGGCTCGCGTTTTGGGCAGCCTGAACACCATCATAGATCATGTAATTGTAAGGCCCCAAATACTTGACGATATAATTTCGGTCAAATGTTCTTGTCAAAAGCTCCGGACGGTCTGTCTCAGCAACTGCAAGGTTGATGAAAAACAGCGCCACTCCGCCGATAACGACAGTTGCAGCCCATCTTTTTTTCAGTTGTGCCGCCTTCAGTTCAGGCAGCTTCACACATAATGCAATCAGAATGATCAAATCGACGAAATAGATAACGTCATGAAATGCCATGATGTCAAAAACGCCATCCGACATGTTGCCGAGGTTTCCGGCTTGTTTTAAGTTTGCAAACGTCAAAAAGTCATCAAAGAAACGGTAAAACAGGATATTTGCATATAAAGCAAACGTCATCACAGCATCAATGATGATGATCCATATCGCCGACCGACGGCCTTTAGCAAACAAAGCCAAACCGAGTGCAGCAATCGTGAAGCTGAATGGGTTGATAAACAGCAACATGTGCTGCGTAGACCCTTTCACACCCAAATTAAACTCTAAAAAGTAGGAAGCATAGGTTTTAGCCCATACAAAAACAACAGCTAACACAAAAAAGCTTAGCTTATGAGAGAATATTTTTTTCATGATAACCTCTACCTTTTTAAACTTTTTTCAGACCGCTTTCTGTTTCAGTCAATGAAGCGTGAGGAAACGATAATATATCATTCTACTAAAAGTCTCGGCGGTTATTCAAGCACGTCCACGATGAAAATCCCCCAGCTTCCCTCACTCAAACAGTCCACGTCTGCGTAAAAAAATTCCGCATTTAAGACTACGGCCTCTAATTAAGACGAATGAATTTCCCCAAAGGTTTCAGTTATTTTCATTCATCTCGAAAATTGCTCTTTCCCGGACGATTAAATATCTTTATGAAATTCATTTAAATAAGCTTTTCTTTGCGCTTCTGTGAACCGGCCGATCCAGTCCGCACGCGCTTCCTCCGTCATATAGGGCAGAATGTATAGCTCGACCGCTTGATAAAATGCCGGTTCAGGAAGAATGTTGTACGTCGGAATCCGCACCATGCCGTTCCCGCGCGTCTCTATCAGTATATCCATAAAGAAAATGCCTTTCGGGCTGAAGCGGTGCTGCGCCATTTTAAGGCTTTTAATGTCCTTGAACAATACAGATTTCTTCCCTGAGAACAGCCGCCCGCCTTCTCCCTCGATCATGCTGAAGATGATGTTTCCTTTTTTCGTGAATGCCGGAAATATCATTAGAAAAGTAATCAAACCATAGATGATCCCGAAAAGTCCGACTCCCAGGTAAAGCAATGAATATTTCGATTCGAGTTTTATTGCTTCATAAAAGAGCCACAATCCGACCAATCCGAAACCTGCCGTCCCCGCAAAAGCCCATACTCTAAAGAACATTCGGCTTTTCACATCAATTGGCTGTTTTTCTTTCTGTTCCAAAAATAATAGACCTCCTTTACTTCAGCAAGCGGATTTCTATATTAATGATATTCATGCCACAATCTACCTTACCACAGAAACCGGTTTCTGCATAAAACTTGCAGTGTGAATGATCACGTATTCGTCCAATCAGCAGACGATCTGTCCCTAATCACACGACCCGATGAATACAAAAAGACTCCCGGCCATCTGCCGGCAGCCTTCCCCTATTTTGAAATATCAACAAATCCCTCGCCGAATACATCCCTGACATCGTGGATGATGACAAATGCTTTTTTATCTGTGCTTCTTATAATTTTCTTGAGCATGGACAGCTCTTGTTTATTAATGACAATGTATAGAATTTCTTTGGAATCGCCCGTATAGTGTCCGCGTCCCGTTAATATCGTGACGCCGCGGTCCATCAAGGTATTGACCTGCGCGGCGATCTCGTTTTTATGCTCAGAAATGATCGTGATCGCTTTTTTCGTGTTGAGCCCTTCGATAATGAAATCCATGACCTTTGTGGCGATGTACAGCATGACAATCGTAAACATCAGCTTTTCAGCACCAATGATAAAGTAGGAACTGAACACGACAACTAAATCGATCATCAGCAAGGCATAGCTGATGTTCCAGTCGAAATATTTATTGGCGATTCTCGCGAGAATCGCAGACCCGGCAGTGGTTCCGCCGACACGGATGATCATGCCGATGCCGACGCCGGCAAATACCCCGGCAAAGATCGTGCTGATGATCACTTCATCAGCCGGCACCGTCCAATCTTCAGTAACATGCAGAAAAAATGAATTGGCCGCCACCGCAATGATGGTATAAATCGTCGTTTTTTTATCCAAAAAGCGATAGCCGATAATCAGAAGAATGCCGTTCAGCACAAAGTTTGTGATGCCCGGAGACCATTCAAAAACGTAGTATAAAATCAGCGTGATCCCCGTGACGCCGCCTTCTCCCAAGTCATTCGGGATGGCGAACAGATTCACGGCTAACGCAAAGAAAAATGCGCCTATAACAATCAGGATCATATCCATTGCTTTCTTTTTCATAACTGCATCCCCTTCCTTATTCGTAGTCGATTTCCTGTAAAAAGTAAAAAAGCCCCGGAGAGAAGCTCTTTGATTAAGAGCAAAAACTCCTGGGCTTTTATCCCACCGTGTCATAACGATATCTTCGCTATGTGTTTTCTCTCGGACCAGACCAGCGCGGAACCCACTGCGGAACCCTAGAAAACCACCTTTTCTCTGTTATCAATTTGTCATCTTCAAGCATTATAAGTGAAATTTTGGGGTCTATCAACCCCTTTTACAGCCTGAAAGATTTGTTTTTTTGTAAAATAGCTTCCATCTGCCGACGATAAAACCGTCCTATAATAATAGATATACGTGTTTTGCCTGGGAGGCGCTCTTATGAACAAACAAAAACGGCAATGGCTCATCAAGCAAACCATTCTCGAACATCCGGTAGAAAATCAGGAACAGCTGGCATCCCTGCTGGAAAAACGGGGCATCGCCGTTTCGCAGTCTACCATTTCCCGCGATATTAAAGAAATGTATCTTGTGAAACAGCCCGGTGAAAACGGAAAGCTTGTCTACACGACAAATGCTTCCTTATCCATCAACCCTTCCAAAATATTAAAAGATAAAATCTCCGACGTTGTCCTGCATGTGCATCGGACGGACAACTTGATCATTATTAAAACAATGCCCGGCAACGCCCATGCCATCGGCGTCCTTCTTGATAAGCTGGGAAGCCCGGAAATGCTGGGCTGTATATGCGGGAACGATACATGCCTTGTGATTTCCCAATCGCCTGAGGCAGCCCAATCATTTTGTGATCACTTATGCTGATCCGGCCATCCGGATCAGCTTTTTTTCCCTCAAAAAAAATTTTTTCAAAAAATCCCCTTTAAAAATATACACGTTTTATACGTTCTATTCTCTGCTCCTGCAAGGACTCATTTTCGATTTATCATAATTATTCATTTTTGTTTTTGCTTCATCAAAAAACATGTGAAATATATCACGTTTTCGTTGTTATCGCTTTCACATCGCGCTTTTCCTTCCTGTTTTAAGCTGTACATGTAACAAAAAGAGCTTAGGAGGCGGGATGATCATGACAACACCGATACACGTTTACTCTGAAATCGGCCCTTTGAAAACCGTCATGCTGAAGCGGCCCGGTCGGGAACTGGAAAACCTCACACCCGAATATCTGGAAAGGCTTCTCTTTGACGATATTCCCTTTTTGCCAGCGGTGCAAAAAGAGCATGACCAATTTGCAGAAACGTTAAAGAAACAGGGAGTTGAAGTTCTTTATTTAGAAAAGCTGACGGCTGAAGCCCTGGATGACGCTTTCATCCGCGAGCGGTTTATCGATGAGCTGTTAACGGAAAGCAAAGCAGATATCAACGGCGCTTACGACAGACTGAAAGAGTTCTTGCTCACCTTTGACGCCGATTCGATGGTCGAACATGTGATGAGCGGCATTCGAAAAAATGAGCTGGAACGCGAAAAGAAATCGCATCTTCATGAGCTGATGGAAGACCATTATCCATTTTATCTCGATCCGATGCCAAACCTTTACTTCACAAGAGATCCGGCGGCCGCCATCGGCAGCGGACTGACCATCAACAAAATGAAAGAGCCTGCTCGCAGGAGAGAGTCGCTGTTTATGCGCTACATTATCAATCACCACCCGCGTTTTAAAGGACATGAGATTCCGGTTTGGCTTGACCGTGATTTCAAATTCAATATCGAAGGCGGAGATGAGCTTGTCTTAAATGAAGATACCGTAGCGATCGGGGTATCAGAACGGACAACGGCTCAGGCGATCGAGCGTCTTGTCCGGAACTTATTTCAGCGGCAGAGCCGGATTCGCCGCGTACTGGCCGTCGAAATACCGAAGAGCAGAGCCTTTATGCATTTAGATACCGTCTTCACGATGGTTGACCGAGATCAATTCACGATCCATCCCGCCATCCAGGGGCCTGAAGGAGACATGCGGATCTTCGTTCTTGAGAGAGGGGAAACGGCAGACGACATTCGTACGACTGAAGAACACAATCTGCCGGAAGTGCTAAAAAGAACGCTCGGCCTTTCAGATGTCAACTTGATCTTCTGCGGCGGCGGAGACGAAATCGCTTCAGCCAGGGAGCAGTGGAATGACGGTTCCAATACACTCGCGATCGCTCCTGGTGTCGTCGTCACCTATGACCGGAATTACATTTCTAACGAATGTTTGAGAGAACAGGGCATTAAAGTTATCGAAATCCCGAGCGGGGAGCTTTCAAGAGGACGCGGCGGCCCGCGCTGCATGAGCATGCCGCTCTATCGCGAAGATGTGAAATAGCCAAACCTAAAGAAAAAGGAGAGAGATCCATGAACCAAACGATTGATTTAAAAGGCAGAAGCTACTTAGCTGAAAAAGATTTTTCCGAAGAAGAAATCCTCTATTTGCTCGATCTCGCCCAAAAATTAAAAGAAAAAAAAGCGCAAGGCATCAAGCATCGCTATTTGGAAGGTAAAAACATCGCTTTGCTGTTTGAAAAGCCTTCTACAAGAACGCGCTGCGCTTTCACGACAGCCTGTATCGACCTCGGTGCGCATCCCGAATATTTGGGCAAAGACGACATTCAGCTCGGCAAAAAAGAATCGATCGAAGACACAGCCAAAGTTCTCGGCCGCATGTTCGACGGAATTGAATTCCGCGGATTTGAACATGAAAAAGTGATTTCCCTGGCAGAGCATTCCGGTGTGCCGGTATGGAACGGGCTGACCGATTTATGGCATCCGACGCAGATGCTTGCGGACTTTATGACAGTGAAAGAACATACGGGACGCGTAAAAGGGATCAAACTCACCTATATCGGCGACGGCCGTAACAACGTCGCAAACAGCCTGCTCATCGGCGGCGCCAAAGTCGGCATGGACGTGAGAATCTGCTCGCCTCAAGAGCTGTTCCCTGATCAAGACATCGTTAAAATGGCGGAAGCGTTCGCCGAAGAATCCGGCGGAAAAATCACCGTCACAAGCGATACAGATGAAGCTGTGTCCGGAGCCGACGTTCTGTATACGGACGTCTGGGTATCCATGGGAGAAGAAGACAAGTTCGCTGAAAGGATCAAACTGCTCAAGCCTTATCAAGTGAATATGGATCTCGTCAAGAAAACAGGTAACGATAACGTCATCTTCCTGCACTGTCTGCCTGCCTTCCACGACCTTCATACAACTTACGGACAAAACGTTTACGATCAGCACGGCCTTAAAGAAATGGAAGTGACGGACGAAGTGTTCCGCAGCAAACACTCTAAAGTGTTCGATGAAGCTGAAAACCGCATGCACACAATTAAAGCTGTCATGGCAGCGACACTCGGCGATCTTGACTGACAGGAAAAGGGGCTCATTCCCTTTTCCATTCTAAACCGAATGAGGTGACAAAAATGGCGGAAGAAAAGAAACTTGGGCTGTTTGCACTTATCGCGCTTGTCATCGGATCGATGATCGGCGGAGGCGCCTTCAACCTTGCAAGCGACATGGCTTCAGGAGCGGGGGCGGGAGCCATTTTAATCGGCTGGATCATCACCGGAGTCGGCATGATTGCCCTGGCCTTCTCTTTCCAAAACTTGACCACGAAAAGGCCTGATTTAGACGGCGGTATTTTCACTTATGCGCGGGAAGGATTCGGCCATTTTATGGGATTTAACAGCGGCTGGGGGTACTGGTTCGCAGCCCTTCTCGGCAATGTCGCATACGGAACGCTGCTGTTCAGCGCAGTCGGATATTTCATCCCTGCGTTTGGAGACGGACAAAACGTCGCATCGATTATCGGTGCAAGCGTAATCCTCTGGTGCGTGCACTTTTTGATCCTGCGCGGCGTACAGTCCGCTGCCATGATCAACTTAATTACGACCATTTCAAAACTGGTACCGATTTTTGCTTTCATTATCGCCATTATCTTTGTGTTTCATCTTGATTTATTTACGAACGATTTCTGGGGAAAAGGGCTGTCGCTCGGTTCCATCGGGACACAGGTCAAGAGCACGATGCTGGTGACCGTCTGGGTGTTTACCGGAATTGAAGGGGCCGTCTTATTCTCAAGCCGTGCCAAAAAATCAAGCGATGTCGGCAAAGCGACTGTCATCGGCTTGATCAGTGTACTTGTGATTTACGTCATGATTACGATGCTGTCGCTCGGCGTCATGAATCAGCAAAACTTGGCCGGGCTTCCGAATCCTTCAATGGCCGCGATCATGGAGCATATCGTCGGCAAATGGGGAGCTGTGCTCATCAACTTGGGATTAATCATTTCCGTATTGGGCGCCTGGCTGGCCTGGACATTATTCGCGGGCGAACTCCCGCTGATCGCGGCGCGCGAAGGGGTCTTCCCGAAATGGTTCGGCAAAGAAAATAAAAACGGCGCGCCGACAAATGCGCTGACTTTGACAAACGCCATTATCCAGCTGTTTTTGCTGACGTTTCTCATTTCGGATGCGGCCTATCAGTTTGCATTCTCCTTGGCTTCCTCGGCCATCTTGATCCCGTATCTGTTTTCCGGGCTTTATCAGCTTAAATACAGCTGGCTGCACAAAGAACCTAACCGGGGAAAGAACCTCATCATCGGGATCATCGCAAGCATTTACGGCGTCTGGCTCGTATATGCCGCAGGACTTGATTACCTGCTTTTGACCATGATTTTATACGCTCCCGGCATTCTCGTATTCCGGGCTGTCCGCAAAGGAAAAGAAGGCCCCGTCTTCAATAAGACCGAGCTTTTGATTGCCGCCGCGATTCTTGTATTGGCTGTCATCGCCGTGATCAGGCTGGCTGCGGGAAGCATTTCAATTTAACAAAACAGAGGTGATGATCAAATGAAAAAAAGAAAAATTGTCGTCGCACTTGGCGGTAATGCCATCCAAACCGGAGATGCCAGTGCAGAAGCGCAAAAGCGCGCGCTTGAAGAAACCGCCATGTATTTGGCGGATATGATCGACAGCGGCGCCGAATTAATCGTCACGCACGGAAACGGCCCGCAGGTCGGAAACCTGATGATTCAGCAAAAAGAGGCGGATTCCCCGAAAACACCGGCCATGCCGCTTGAAACTTGTGTTTCCATGACCCAGGGAATGATCGGCTATTGGCTGCAAAATGCTCTTGACCGGGCGCTGCATGCGAAAGGGAAAGGCGGACATGCGGCAACCGTCATCACCCGCGTCGCCGTCCGAGGCGATGATGAAGCATTCCGCAACCCGACAAAACCGATCGGTCCGTTTTACAGCGAAGAAGAAGCGAAAGAACTGATGAACAGCCGCAACGGCGGCCTCGTTTTTAAAGAAGACGCCGGAAGAGGCTGGCGCCGGGTCGTACCGTCTCCGGCTCCGGTATCGATCCTTGAACACGATGTTATCAATGATCTTGTCGAACACGGACATATCGTCATTGCGGCCGGCGGCGGAGGCGTTCCCGTCATTGAAAACGGCGATGCCGTCTCCGGTATTGACGCCGTCATCGACAAAGACTTTGCCGCCTGCAAACTGGCGGAACTTGTGCAGGCTGACGAACTGGTCATTCTAACAGGTGTCGACTATGTTGCCGTCGATTATTTAAAGCCGACAGAACGCGCGCTGAAACGCGTCACCACCGAAGAACTGAAAGGTTATATAAAAGAAAAGCAATTTGCAGAAGGAAGCATGCTGCCAAAAGTCAAAGCAGCCATCCAATTTGCCGAAGCCAAAAAAGGCAATAAAACGGTCATCACATCCCTGAAATTAGCCAAAGACGCTCTCCAAGGAAATGCCGGCACGATTGTCGAACAAGCCTAAAAGCAAAAGGAAGGGCTCGGGGAGGGTTCTTCCTTTTGCCAATCGTCAAAAACAAGTAAAATTTAAACTATATAGCCGCAACATAAGAAAATCGATAAGGGTGGTCCATATGAAGAACAAAGACATCGTACATCAACTGAAAAAGTTTCCTCTTCTCGCTTCCCTGAATAAAAGAGATCTGGAAGATATGAAACAGTTTATCTATTGGCGCACTTACCATAAAGGCCAGATATTATTTATGGAAGACGACCCCCGGGAACGAATGTACCTTCTTCTCGACGGCTTTATCAAACTCGAAAAATCAAACGAAGCTGGATCCATGTTTTATACCGACTATGTACGTCCTCATACCCTCTTTCCATTTGGAGGCTTGTTTCGGGATGAGCATTATCACTATGCCGCCGAAGCCTTAACAGATATTGAACTCTACTATATACCCATGAACATCTTCGAAGATCTCGTCCGGGACAACAAAAACCTGCTTTACGATATTCTCAATCATTTATCAGACATTCTTGCCCTCCACGAGGAAAGGCTGAAGCGCATTACACTCTCCCATGCACACGACAGGGTCACACAAGCCATTTACTATTTAACCGAAAGCCTCGGTCAAAAAGAAAGCAATTCAACCGTCATCAACTGTCCGATCACCGCTGCTGAAATTGCCAAAATCTCAGGGACATCCCGCGAAACCGTCAGCGCCGTCCTGAAAAAGCTCCGCTGCGAAGGCGTGATCAGTCAAATGAACAAGCAGATTATGATCAACCGGCCGGAGTATTTTATGTAGATCATATATGAGAAATCATCCCGACGACAAGCGGGATGATTCCCCCCGCCGCCTTTATTTATACCGGAATTCCTCTGTTTCAAACTGTCTGTTTTTGATGATATCCCGATAAAAGCAAGCCGATTTTTTCAGCGCCCTGCTGCGGTTGTCCTCCAATCGGATCTCAACAAGGCCGTAGCGGTTTTTAAAGGCGTTCATCGGAGAGACGTTGTCCGTGAACGCCCAAAGCATATAGCCTTTGCAGTTTGCGCCGTCTGCGATCCCTTTCATTGCCTCTCGCAAATGGGCCGAAATAAAATCGATTCTGTAGTCATCCTGAATGACACCTTCTTCATTTTTAAAACGCTCCTCATGTTCGACGCCCATCCCGTTTTCCGCAATCAGCCATTCGATATTTCCGTACTCATGTTTGAGTCTCATCGCCATATCATAGACAATTTGGGGATAGATTTCCCATCCTCTGAATGGGTTCATTTTTCTGCCGGGCAGCTCAAAGTATTCATAGTAATAAGCGGGATGAAATGGCGTTGAGTCATTCCACTGTCTTGACGGAGCTTTTACACGGCGGGGGTAATAAAGGTTAATGCCGGCAAAATCTACTGTATGCTGTTTGATGATGTCAAGCTCCGCCTCATCATGGTCAAACAGAATATCGTGTTTAACCAAGAGCTCTATCAATTCATCGGGATAGGCGCCTTTGATGCTCGGATCCAAAAAAACCCTGTTAAAAAACAAATCATAGATGCGGGCCGCTTTTTGGTCATGAGGCGCGCTTGATCTCGCATAAGTAACCTCCGGATTCAAAATAACGCCGATTTTGGCGCCTTCCAGGCAATCGGACTTGCGGGCGTGAAAAAGCCTGACACATTTCGCCGTCGCCAATGCCTTATTAAAATTCCATTGCATCCATTTTTTCGTGTTCTGCTCATATGGATATCGAATTGCATCAAGGAAAATCCGGGTTTGCGGGACAATCGGTTCATTAAAAGTAAACCAATATTTCACCCTGTCTCCATATCGTTCAAATACTTTTTCCGCATATGCCGCAAATAAATCTATGACATGTTTAGACCCCCACCCTCCGTATTTCTCCATTAAAACTGCGGGAATCTCATAATGCTCAAGGCAAATCATCGGTTCCACACCTGATGCAATCAGCTCATTGATGACATCGTCGATATAGCCTGCGTACACTTCGTCAACTTCTGCTGTTTCATAATCAATCAGAAAGCGGGACCAGTTAATCGATGTCCGGTAATGTGTCAAGCCGATCTCTTTCATATGATGAATATCCTCTTTATAGCGGTTATAAAAATCGGTTGCCACAGCCGATCCGTATCCGTTATGCCATACATGCGGGTCATTCTTGTACCACATATCCAAATAAGAATCCTGTGTCGGCCGCTTCCCGGCCCACCCCTCTGTCTGCCACGCCGACGCTGCTGCGCCGAGAATAAAATCGGCGGGAATCTTCCACGTTTGTCTCGCCATTTCGTTCGCTCCTTTCAACGCCTTTACATGGAAACATTGTTTTCAGAATTGACCGTAAGGCTTCGATTCATCAACATCACAAACGGAAGATAAATAAGGGCAGAGACGATGATGCATACGATTTGTGTGACGACGGCGCCGAGGCTTCCTCCTGTCGACAGCCAGGCGTTGATAATCGGCGGTGTCGTCCACGGCACCATGACAACGGCTTTTCCGGCAAAGCCCGCCGCTGTCGCGATGTAACCGATCGCCCCCGTCACAAGCGGCGTCACAATAAAAGGAATCGCCATTAACGGATTCAGCATGACGGGAACCCCGAAGATCACCGGTTCATTGATATTGAAGATGCCGGGACCAAACGAAATTTTTGTAATGCTGCGCAAATCCTCCCGTTTCCCCGCGATAAAAATCGCGATCAACAGGCCGATCGTGACGCCGGATCCGCCGATGCTCATGTACACATCCCAAAACGGCATCGTAATGATATTCGGAATCGATTCGCCGGCAGCGTATGCATTCATATTGACGGTAATCGAAGCGAGCAGCAAAGGCTCCCTGATCGGCTTCACCATCTGGTTTCCGTGTATGCCGATGACCCAGAAAAACTGTGCGACAAACACTAGCAGCAAAATGCCGGGAAGGCCTTGAATCGCACCCTCAAGCGGTTTTTGCACGACATTGTACACAGCTTCATGAAGGTATACGCCCGTCAGCCGATGAAAAGCAAATCCGAAGCTGGCGATGATCGTGACCGTAATAATCGAAGGAAATAAAGTGCCGAACGAGACAGAGACATTGGCCGGCACGCTGTCCGGCATTTTAATTTTGAGCCGGTCCATGCTCGAAAGCTTGCTGAAGATTTCAACAGACACAATCGAAATAAACATCCCCAAAAACAGTGACTTCGGATCCGTAAATTCCTTGGCCAGCACGTTAACCACTTCCTGCATCGAACCGTTCACTTCCAACAGCACCGTCGATGGAATGACAGAGATATAGGACATCAGCGCCATCAAGCCGGGAAAAAATGATTCATGCCCATTCAGCTTCCCGAGCTCAATCCCGATCAAAAACACTGCGCCGATCGTAATAAAGTTCAGCGTCGCATAATTGATCGAGGCCATAATCGGTTCAAGCGCAGACAAGAACCGAAAAGGCTTGAAAACCGCAAGTCCCGTCTCGGGGCTCATCACCATATTCTGCATCAGAACCGCAAACGCCCCGGCAATGATGACCGGCATCAGCGTAACAAACGCCGACTTAATGACCATGATATATTTGAAGCTTGTAATTTTAAAAGCGACCCGCTCAAACATCTCGGTCACCTTCGCCATTCTGCTCATTTACTCTCCCCCTTTTTTTGGTGGTTTGCTTTTACTTTACAATGAAAACGCTTTCTTTTCGGTGCATATTTTTTCCTTTGGGAGAGGAAATTTTTCAGGTTGGGAGGCCATCAAAGCAGACAACCCGCCGTTTCACTGAAACAGCGGGTCTTATATTTTACTGTGGCAATTGCACTTTGATCGGCTTGAACGGTGTGGAATAAAATGCACTTAAATAACCAAACTCGACATCAAGCGAATATTGGTCAAGACTGAAGTTTTTCGCTCCAAATTCACCATCTAACGTAAAGTCTGAACGGAATCGAAGTTTTTCAGGATCTAGCACTTTTGTAAAATTACCTTTTACGCTGTGTCCCTCCGGCGCCTCGTCAAAGCCTTTATAAGCCGAATCAACCAGCGACATCGTTTCTAAAAAATTTTGCATGCTGTCCATATCGATCTTAGATTGATCGACATGTTTCAAATGATAGTCGACAGACAGTTTGCTGCCGTTTTGTTTCACCTGATCAACGGCAATTTGGAAATCATGACGGTCAGCGCTCAGCACGGCGGGCGTTTTTGTGAGTGGCAGCGTTTTTTCGGAATCGCCCATACTGCTGCTCGCCTCAATCTTGAGGTATTTTGTTCCTTTATTCACTTTTTCAAGGATCAGCCTTTCTTCGTGACGAACCTTGTTTCCTTTCTTTGTACTGTCTGTCGTCCTCTGCCCGCCACTCAAATAAGGGATTTCGTTTCCTTTATCATCGGTCACTTTTATAATTGATGTACGATCGTTTGGATGTTCCTCTGAATTGGATACTTCATAGTCGATGACAGTCGATTCTTTTCCGAGAATTACCGTTTTTACGGCGAGCTTATGGCCATCAGCCGATTGTGTATTGTTTTTGGTTACGTGGAGCGTTTTATACGGCAGTTTATCAACCGGAATGTCGAACTTCCATTTCCCTCTGATTCCGTTAATATCTGTGATCGTAACCGGGAGTGTCAGTTTATCGGGAATATGTTTATCTGGATAGCCCATTTGAATGTAGCCGGTATAGCCATCCTCTGTTTTCTTTATGTCTCCTTGAGAAGCGATCGCCCATTTGCGCTCGCCATTAAATAATGTGAAATGAATCATTCTCGCTCCATCATCCAAATCTTTTCTTGTATCACTTTTCACCTTAAACGTCATACCGATGATTCCGCCGTCAAAATAAACGCTTGTCGCCGTCACGTCTATGTTGTTGCTGGACGCTTTCTCGTTCAGTTCAGTGACAAGCTGGCCCGCCACCAAGTTTTGACCGACATAGTCATGGAATTGTTGATACGCTTTCCCAAACAGCGGGACGTCAGCCAACACGCTTTGCATCGCTGGGGAAACGAAGCCGCTGCCGAGAAGGAGCACAGCGGCCGCGCCTGAAACAAAAATGGTTCGTTTCACGGCGTGCTTCGGCTGAAACCTTTTTTCCCGCTTGGCCCGATTGATGCCTTTATCGATTGATTCGCGGATTTCTTTTGTAGGAACATTGATCTTGTTTACTTCGTTTTTGAACCATTGTTTGTCCATGCGTCTTCTCCCCCAGTCAGTAGTTGTTTTAATTCAAACTTCGCTCTTTTCAAATAGGTCTTAACGGTTCCTTCAGGAGCATTCATCACCTCGGCGATATCATGTATCGGCAGGTCGTGATAATAAAATAGAATGATGGCGGTTTGATATTCTTTTCGCAACCGCTGAACGGCTTCAAGCATCCCCATTCTGTCGTCCGCATCCATCTCCTGCTCCTGGCCTTCATCCTGCAGCGGCCTGTCCATTAAAACCACTTTCTTTTTCTTGTCTAATAAGGCATATGCATGATGAATGAGGATTTTCGTCAGCCATGTCAAAAAGTATTCGGGATTCCTCAGCTGGGCAATCGATAAAAATGCCTTGTACGCCGTCTCCTGTACGATATCTAACGCGTCCTCCTTATTTCGCACATATATGTAAGCTGTTCTGTAAAGCTGATCGCTGTGCTTTTGAAACAGCATTTCAAAAGCTTTGGCATTGCCTGCGACAGCTTTCTTAACTAATCTGATTTGCTTCACTGTTGCGCCTCCTTCAAACATTAGAGAAGAGAATGGATGAGAAAAGTTTCAAAAGGACGGAATTTTTTCTCTGCATTAAAAAAATCCGCTATTTCATCAAAAATAGCGGATTCTATTTATTTCTTTGTCAGCGTCACTTTAGAAGTTCCGGTTTGGCCGTGCGGTTCCTGTTCATATTTAAGCTCTTCCCTCAGTTCATTCATACTTGATCGTTTGATTCGATAGACGGCTTCAAGCCGAACCAAATATTCGGCCCTTGTTTTGAAAGCATGAATGATTGAGATGATCCAAACGATAAGCAAGGCTTTCATAGCCAAATCGAAAAGGAACGTTCTGGCTGTAAAAGCAGCGAATAAAACAGCCGCTGCATATCCGATCCCGGCAAATAACCATTTTCTTTGTTTCGTTCGCGCTGCGATATAAATAAATGCAAACCAGCTTAAAAATCCAAAAGGAACCCATGTGAACACAAGCCAGAAAGAATGTGCAAACTCCCATTTTGTTCCTTCATTTGTATAACCTTTAGCCATTGTGATACTCCCTTACAATTGTGATGATCCTTTAGAACTATATTATACTAAATTTTCCTATACAGGAATAAAAGTTTTCGATCCGCCCGCCATGAATGATAAGATAAACATAAAACCAACAATTGGAGATGAAGGAAACATGAAGAACAAACTGATTGAACGTCTCATTTCTTATGCGAAAGTGGATACGCAGTCAAACGAAAACAGTCAGACGACGCCTTCCACTCCCGGGCAGCTGACGCTCGCCAATATGCTTGTTGAAGAGCTGAAAGAGATCGGCATGAAGGACGTCACAATCGATGAAAACGGCTATGTGATGGCGACGCTTCCTTCGAATACGGAAAAAGAGGTGCCGACGATCGGCTTCCTGGCTCATGTGGATACAGCAACAGATTTTACCGGAAAGAACGTCAATCCGCAGGTTATCGAACAATACGACGGAAAGGACATTGTGCTGAATGAATCTCTCAATGTCGTCTTATCGCCCAAGGAATTTCCCGAGCTTGCAGATTATGCGGGACATACATTGATCACTACCGACGGAACGACTTTGCTCGGCGCCGATAATAAAGCGGGAATCTCTGAAATCATGACGGCAATCGAATATTTAATTGCGCACCCCGAAATCAAACACGGGAAGATCAGAGTCGCTTTTACGCCTGATGAAGAGATCGGCAGAGGGCCCCACAAGTTTGACGTAGAGGCGTTCAACGCCACATTCGCGTATACGGTTGACGGCGGACCGCTCGGCGAACTGCAGTACGAAAGCTTCAATGCTGCAGCCGCGAAAATCACTTGTAAAGGAACGAACGTCCACCCCGGCACAGCAAAAGGAAAAATGGTCAATGCCGCCAAAATCGCGATGCAGTTTCACGCCGGACTTCCGGCAAACGAAGCCCCAGAATTTACTGAAGGTTATGAAGGCTTCTACCATCTGCTTTCGATCAAGGGCGATGTCTCTGAAACCACTCTCTCCTATATCATCAGGGATTTTGACAGAGACCGATTTAACGAGAGAAAAGAAACCGTCCAAAAAATTGCAAACGACCTTAAAGCCAAATACGGCGAAAACAGCATCACAATGGACATGAATGATCAATATTACAACATGAGGGAAAAAATCGAACCGGTCAAAGAGATTGTCGACATTGCCTATGAAGCGATGAAAAATCTGGACATCGAGCCGGTTGTGAAACCGATCCGCGGCGGTACAGACGGCTCCCAGCTCTCATACATGGGGCTTCCTTGTCCGAACATTTTTACAGGCGGGGAAAACTTTCACGGAAAATACGAGTATATTTCCGCCGACAATATGGTAAAAGCCGCGAATGTCATCGTGGAAATTGTGAAGCTGTTTGAAAAAAGAGCGTAATACGAAAAAAAGCGGAAAGCGGCTGCAAGACACGACAGCCGCTTTTTTGTCAGATCAATCTTTATCTGCGCTTTGTCGAAATAAGAACATGTTTCGGGTTAAAGCCGATTAACGTCTCACCGATGCAAAAAATTCTGCTCATTCGGCTTCATCGCCTTTCCAAATATCTTTCAACGTCCAGTAAGTGAACTCGTCAACCCGTACATTGCCTTTCTCAGAAAACAGCTCAATCCCGACTCTTCCTTCTTTGGGATATATGCGGCTGGTCATTGTCGCTTCACCATGGTTTGCAAATACTTCAATAGACGATCTGTCAAGAAACAGATGCAAAGTGAGCTTCTCCTCCGCTTCAAGCCGTACATTTCTCACACCGTCCCGCGCTTTGCCGGACTTTGAACAGTCGAGCGTCAGCTTTTGATCAACCAAGCTGTACTGGATGATTGTCTCTTCCTGATCAATCCCCCGAATCTTTAAGCCAACCGTTTCGGCACTGCAAATTGTCAAATCAAAAACGGCTACCACTTCAAGAAGCTTTTCGGCTGTCTTGATCAAATAGCTGCCGGAAATCGATTGATTGGCACATTCATGATGTTCTGATTCACGAAGTAATTGAGTCTCCTCGACGGGGTTCATTAAAATTTTGTGATCATCCTTCAACGACAATTCACGCGGCAAAGTTAATGCCCCGCACCATCCGTCTGCTTTCGTCGGCATCTCTGACTCCCACATATCCATCCAGCCAATCGCAATTCTGCGCCCTTTGTCATCCAACAAAGTTTGCACGGCATAAAAGTCATGGCCATGGTCCAATTCCTTAAAGGAGCCATGGACAAACTCATTCGTTTCTTCATCATAGTCTCCAACCAAATAGCCTGTTTGATACAGATTTTGATATGAATCACCATCCGCCTCTATACCCTGAGGGGAAATCAGCAAAATGTGTTTGCCGTCTAATTCAAAGAAATCCGGACATTCCCACATAAAGCCGAGACTTCCGTCGCTTTGGGCGAGGACGCCTGCATATTCCCAATCTACAAAGTTAGGCGAGCGGTATAAAATGACCCGGCCGACATTTTCTTTTGAGGCGTTTCCGATCACCATATACCAAGTCTCACGATGCCTCCATACTTTCGGATCGCGAAAGTGGCGGGAGCTGTCTTCCGGCGGCTCTGCGATGACAGGGTTTTCTTTCAGTTTTTCAAAGGCGATACCGTCTTTGCTGACTGCTATATTCTGATTTTGATAGAAATCGTCTTTCTCTTCATCGATCATATTATGCCCTGTATAGATTAAAGCGAGATCGCCGTTATATTCGACTGCACTTCCTGAGAAGCAGCCGCTCTCATCAAATGCATCGCCAGGGGCTAAAGCGATCGGCAAGTGTTCCCAGTGAATGAGATCCCTGCTCTTCAAATGGCCCCAATGCATCGGCCCCCAATTCTCATCATACGGATGATGTTGATAAAAGACATGATACTCCCCTTTATATTGAACAAGTCCATTTGGATCATTTATCCAGTTCGCCCGGGGCATCATGTGATAGCCCATTCGGTATCGGTGATTCACTTTTTTTCCGGCTTTCTTCAATGCTTCTTCTGCCTGCTGAATTCTATTCATCTGTGACATCCTTTCTATATATGCTTTCTTTGTAGACTTTGAACAAATTCAACGTCTTTCTTTGAGTCTAGCAAGGTGAAAATCGAAATAATGGTGAAACAAAGAACCATTGTTCCCATGATGAGATAAGTGTGGCGAAATCCGATGCTGTCGTATAAACCTCCCGCAAGCGGCGAAAAAATCGACGTGCCTACCTGGGATGCGAATTGAAAGCCGACAAGATAAAGTACGGACGAAAGACGATTATCAAAATTAGTCGCCAAATATTTAAACACCGCAATCAGCATAATCGGCAATTCTACAGCATGAATGAGTTTCATCGATGAAATTCCGACCGGTCCGCTGACAAGTCCGGAGCCGATAATGCGGAAAGCCATTAACAGCCCCGCTAAAATCAAACTTTTTTTAGGACCAAGCTTATTGACGATGAAAGGCGCAAGAAACATCATGCCCGCTTCAATGAATACTTGGAATGAGTTAAGGTATCCAAATATTTGGTTCCCCAGAGCCGGAGTCGGAAATAAGGAAGCGTAGTAAAGCGGGAACTGCTGGTCATAGACGCCGTATACGCAAGTTACGCCGATCACGTACAACATCAAAAACCAGAAATCTTTTAAGAGAAAAAGCCCTCCCACGTCTTTTAATCCGACCGAGTCTGCCCTTTCCTTTTCATCATCTGTCATCTCAATTTTTACGGAAACAATAATGGCTACCAATATGACTGCTGAAACGGAAGCAACCCAGAAGTTGATATTCGGGTCGATATTGAACAGCTGACCTGCAAAAAATGTCGCCGCAGCCCAGCCGAGGGATCCCCACATCCTTGTTCTTCCATATTCAAAGTGATATTTGCGGCTGACCTTTTCAATAAAGGTTTCAATCGCGCCGATTCCGGCGAGAAAAGCAGTTCCCAAATAAATTCCGCCGACGATAGCCCCGAGAAAGACATTGTATTGCAAAAGCGGTCCGTAGACGAAAATATAAAAGGGACCCGTAAATACGAGAAGCAAGCTGATCATAAATAATATGTTTTTCTTCAGACCGAGCTTATCAGAGATAAAACCGTACAAAGGCTGCATGCACAAAGTAAAGATAGCGTTTACAGAAAAGATAATGCCTGTCGCGGACCCGTTCAAATTGATTTCTTGCCCTAACCAAATCGCAAATAAAGAATAGCTGGAAGACCAAGTAAAAAAGAAAAAGAAAAAATAAGCGCTTAGTTTCCAATACAGACTGTTTGAGCTTTTCATTTTCATTTGCTCCTTTAACCCGATTTGGATATATCTATTTGATGCCTGTCCCTGAACCGCCGAGGCCATCTAAAATGTAGCGTTGGGCTACAATGTAGATCAGAATCAGCGGAATCGTGGAAATCGTCAAGACAGCCATTACCTGGTTCGTATAAACCGGCTCGGTGCTGTTGATGGCTGTAATCGCCACCTGGATCGGAAATTTCGACTTATCCGTCAAAACCATCAGCGGCCAAATATAGTCATTCCAGCTGCCGATAAAAGCCAATGTCCCCACAGTAGCAACAGCCGGTTTCGACATCGGCAGCATCACCCGCCAGAAAATCTGCCATGTGTTGGCTCCGTCAAGCTTGGCCGACTCAATCATCTCCCCCGGGATCGCCATGAAAAAGTTTCGGAACAAATAAATATTGAAAGCCCCGGCAAGCGCCGGCAAAATCACGGCAAGGCGCGTATCAACAAGTCCGAGCTTATGAACAATTGTAAACTGCGAGATTAAAATCGTTTCCATCGGCACGATTAAAAGCGCCAGCAATATGGTAAACAGCACTTTTTTACCTGTGAATTGCAGCTTGGCGAATGCGAAGCCCGCCATTCCGTTGATAATGACAGCTCCCGCTGCCACACACAAACCGTAAAACAGACTGTTACCGATATACATTAGTAAATCAAACCGTGACAGCACTTCCCTGTAGGATTGAAACCATTCCGACGGATGAAAAGACGGGAGAAACGCTTGAATGCTGCTGATATTGTTGTAAATATCGGCTTCCGGTTTCATCGATGAAGCGACCATCCAAATCAGCGGAAATATAAACAGAACCGCCAGCAAAACAAGGCATATATATTCCAGTATCGTTAAAGGCCCGAATTTCCTTCTCATCCGCCTTCATCCTCCTTCACCAGCTTGCGCTGCGCAAGCGTCACCAATCCAATTATCGTGCCAAACAAGAGCGCAATTGAACTTGCATAGCCGACCATCCGATCGGTAAATCCCGTTTGATAAATATAATAGACAACTGTCATCGTTGAATTGACCGGTCCCCCCTGGGTCATGACCATTGGCTGCACGAGGAGCTTAAACGCACTGATCAGCGTTGTAATAAAGATAAAAATCGACGTCGGTTTCAACAAAGGCAATGTAATATAAATAAACCGCTGCCATTTATTCATACCATCCAATTGCGCCGCCTCGTAGACATCTCCGGGAATGTTTTGCAGGCCCGCTAAAAA
This sequence comes from Bacillus sp. BS3(2021), assembly GCF_021043345.1. Taxonomy (NCBI): domain Bacteria; kingdom Bacillati; phylum Bacillota; class Bacilli; order Caryophanales; family Bacillaceae; genus Bacillus; species Bacillus sp. BS3(2021). Next base: position 222,200 of record NZ_JAJNDM010000001.1, on the reverse strand, counting down.
AATCAGCATCTGAAATCCGGCTCCCTGCCAGACTGAAACGAAAACAATTGTAAAGATCGCCTGTTCAGGACTTGTCAAAAACGGCTGTGGCGGTAAACCGACATGCGTCAGTACGTTATTGATCATTCCTTCATTCGGATTCAGCAAGTACAGCCACAAAACGGAGATGACAACAAGCGACATGACGACGGGGCTAAAGTATGCGACTTTGAAAAACGTATTGGCCTTGCGCTTTTTATTCAACAGAAGGGCCAGCCCGAGAGCGGCCCCGATCTGTAATGGAATCACAAGGACAACAAATTTCAATGTGTTGCTCAAACTTTTCAAGAAAATAGGGTCTTTGAACAATTTGATAAAGTTGTCAAAACCGACAAACTTGCGCATGTCAGGTGTTAACAAATAATAATCTGTAAATGCGTAGTAAACCGCCATAATCGAAGGAATCACGAGAAACACTGACAAAATCAGCAAGGCCGGACCTAAAAATGTATAGGCCAGCACATTGTCCCGCCACCCTATTTTATTGGCAGGGGTTTTTTTCAGCAGAAAGGCCGTCCTTGCTTCTTTCAACGGAATTTTATTCATGGCTCCACCTTCTAGTTTGCCTTATCAATGGCTGATTGCATTTCTTTTGCACGCGTATCCAGCACCGATTGAATATCCTGATGCTGATCAAAGAAGCTGATGTCATCGATCGCTTGCTGAAATGCGCGTGTCACCTGTGGATATGCCGGTGTCACCGGTCGTGCATGCCCCGTTTCTTTCAGCTGCTGCAAGAAGACATTCATTTCATCTGAGAATTCCTTTGCCATCACTTTCTCTGATGAATAGCGCACAGGCAGCGCGGCGATCGAACGGCTCAATTCCAGGTTGGATTCCTTGTTTGTCATCCAATCGACCAATTTTGCCGACCATTCCTTGTTTTCAGACGTCTGTGTCATGGCAAACTGCCAGCTTCCTGAAGGGGACACAAGCTTTTTTGTTTTTGGCGAAACAGGATACGGCATCACCCCATAATCGACATTAGGGAAATTTGTTTCCATGTCGGTTACCGTCCAGACACCGCTCATTTTCATCGGATATTTTTCCGTTTCAAACGCCTGCTTAACCGGAGTCCGGGTCGTGTAACCCTCCTTCAGCATTGTTTGAATAAATGTCATCGCTGCAACGGTCGGTTTGTCGTTAAAAACACCCTCCGACTTCTTGCCGTCTTTTGAAAGGACATCACCGCCAGCCGACCAAACAAATGGCAAAAGCGCATAAGTCAGCATTTCGTCTTTTGACTGCAACTGCATATCGATGGCCGGTTTGTCATATTTATTTTTCAGCTTTTTGCAAAGCTCAAGAAATTCGTCCCACGTCCATGGATTCTCAACCGTTGGCAGCGTTTTCAAGTCAACGCCGGCATCCTTCAGCATTTTTTTGTTATAGTAAATACCGACCGACGATTCGCTGACGCCGATCGCATACAGTTTCCCTTGGTAGGTTCCCTGTTGCTTAATGCTCGGCAATAAATCATCCTGGTCTTTGATATACTCATCCAATGGCGCAATTACGCCAGATTTCGCATAAGCCGCCGTATTCGGTCCGTCCAAAGTGATCACATCCGGCAAGGTGTTCGTTGTCAGCGCCGCGTTCACTTTGTCTTCATATCCGCCGCCGTTTCCGCTTCTGGGGATGAAATCAACTTTGGCCTTGACGTTTTCGGAGGCATACTTTTTATTAAAAGCGTCCACCCGCTTTTGATAGACCTTTCCTTCTTCACTATCATCAGATACGTGCACCCACATCGTAAGCGTTTTCCCATCTTGGCTATTTGCACTTTTGCTATTGCTGCAGCCCCACATCGCAAACATCAGTAACAACGAAAAAATTCCGAAGAGCCACCTTTTCATCTTTGTCACTTCCCCCCATTTTTCATAAATCAACAGATAAAAGCGCTTTCAAGTGAATTGTATGTCAACCGGTTTCACATGTCAACCGGTTGACATACTTTTTCCCCAATTATTCATCCCGGTACATTTCTCAGAATCATGGCATTTTCTTGCACATATCAGTCCGATTCTCTAAAATAAGTGCGTGACGAGAATTGTAAGCCATTTCAGTAAACTAGCAGGGGGAAAAGGGAATGAAGCCTAGCATTCACGACGTTGCAAAAAAAGCGGGAGTTTCACCAACAACCGTATCGCGGGTATTAAATAACCGCGGCTATATTAGTGAAAAAACAAAAGAAAAAGTCTATAAAGCGATGGAAGAAATCAATTACTTTCCAAACGATTTGGCCCGCTCTTTATTTCGTAAACGAACTCATTTAATAGGGCTCATCATCCCTAACTCCAGCAACCCGTTTTTCGGCGAACTGGCCTTTCATATTGAGAGCATCTGCGCTGCCATGGGCTACAAACTGCTGCTTTGCAACAGCTTGAACCGCAAAGACAAAGAAGAAAAATACTTGGAAATGCTGATGCGAAATCAAGTGGACGGCGTCATCGCCGTGACCTACAACAGGGGAATCTTAAACTATCATCGGCAAAACCTGCCGATTGTCGCCATCGATCATTACTTATCGGAAACGATTCCCGTCATCGGCTCCAATAACTATGACGGAGGAAGAAAAGCGACAGAACTGTTAATTGCAAAAGGCTGCCGGCACATCATCCATCTCAACGGACCAATTGAGCTGAAAACACCGGCAAATCTTAGACGAAAAGCATATGAAGATGTGATGCGACAACACGGAAGGCAGCCGATTACATATGAGGTTCCCTTTCATCAAAATTACCGGGAAATCATCTCAAAACTGTTTGATGAACAGCCTGCGGCTGACGGCATTTTTGCCAGCGATGACCTCATGGCCGCTACAGTCATCACCGAAGCAAAAAAACGTGGAAAAGACATTCCCGGGCAATTAAAGGTGATCGGCTACGACGGAACGGAAGCCGTTCAGTCCATCCTCCCGGAATTGACAACCATCCAGCAGCCGATTGAACTCATTTCCAAGACGGCCATCGAGATTTTGTCCAAAGCCATCGAAGGCGAATTCGATGATTTACCGCTGGAAACCTATTTGCCCGTACAGCTTTTAGAAGGAGAGACGACTTAAATGAATCGCACAAAAAAAGGAGACATTGACGTCTCCTTTTTCCATACATATCCTGATCTATCCAATTGTTAAAAATATAAAATTTACATTACTAACCTAAAATTTAACTTATTTTTCTAGACAAACGCATCTCCACATGATAAATTTAAAGACAAGTTTTCAAAAAATTCTAATTTTGGTACGGGGGTGCCTTTCATTGAGCGTAAGCCACTTTTTTCCTGAAACTCTAGTTGCTATTGTAAAAGACATGTTAACCAAAACCGATGGTTCAACAACCAAAGCGATTGAAACGCTGATCGGCGGCAAAGCCGAAATCGAAGTTTTTCAGCAAAATAATATTGATTATGACAAGCTGTCACCTGAAGAAGCGAGGCTGTTTCAACGCGATGATGACATCTTGTTTAGAACTTCCTCTTTGAAAACAGGCGATGATTATTTATCTTATAATTATGTCTATGTTAAAACAAACTTACTGCCGCCCGCCATCAAACAAGATTTGCAGGCAGAAAGGCTTCCCATCGGGAAAATCATTGCAGAACTGGAGTCAAGGCGTGAAATTTTCAGTACGGGCGACTGCCTGGGAAAACATTTCACACAACTTGTACCTGTTTCAGCAGACCGGACATATGCTTTTAAAAAATATCAGATTATCAGCGGCCGGCAGTGCATGTTCTATGTCTGCGAGCTATTCGATTTAGAAAAAATCTGCGAACGGACTGCGGGCTGAATCATGCCCGTCAGCTGCCACTTCATGAAAAGGCTTCCATAACCTCCCCATTCCTTCTTCCCTCAAAACAAAAACCCCTGCGAAACAGGGGCTGTTATTTATTGATACACCGTTTTCGGCACGGCAACGACCGGATTTCCGGCAGCATAAGGAGCGACATCGTATTGCTGGAAGACGATCGCAATGCCGTCTTTTGTGTAATAAAAAGCCGTGTTTTTACCAAGGACGATGTCTTTCTTCTTCACATCCGGGAAGAAAATGTCGCTGTGTTTTTGAATATAGTCGTAAATGTATGTTTTTGTCTTATCCATTTTCGATTTTGTATTTAAGATATCTGATAAATACACCCGCTTTTTAGAGGCAAGGTCATAGTTGAAAGAGCGGACTGCCGTATTTCCGTGCGCTCCGCCGGAGTAGACGTAATTACTTGTCAGAATGCTCAGCTTTTGGCCGGTCCGGTATTTCACTTCAAAGGACGTTTGATAATCTGTTTGGTATCCGTGCTGTTGGCCGTCTTTCTTGTTTTTTACATAATCTTTGTAGGACTGCTCAATATAACGTTTAAAATCTTTGTTGATCCTATTTTGGAGAGATTTGGTGCTTACATTTGCAACCTGCGGGTATTTCAAAGCCTTAATGTTTTTGTAAGTATGGCTCGTGACCGTCGGCTTTTTTTCATTTGCCGCGTGTGCAGAAGGAAGTGCGGCCGCACCGTACAGCGCAAAAAACAATACCCCTGTCATCAGCATACCTAACGCTTTAAACACTGTTTTTTTGTTCATAAGAACCCTCCTTAATCTGTCATTGTTTATCATACCCATTTTGAAATCAGGTACACATGATAGACCGGTGAACTCGCGAGAAAGTTTCTATTTTCGGAGATAAAAATTGAAAAATATTCTAATTCACCCTGTTCGTTCAGCACCTTGTTGACCATTTGAACGACTGTCTTGACAAAAAATTCACACGCTGATTCGATCCTCCGGTTTAACCGCAGAAGAAGAAAATGAAAAACCAAATAGTTTTTTTAAACCCATTGACATTTTTATAATAAGTATTAATATTAAAACTATTAAAAAATTGCATAAAAAGGTTTTCCTTATCAAGAGTGGTGGAGGGACTGGCCCTGTGAAACCCGGCAACCGCTGTCTATGACAGAATGGTGCTAAATCCTTAAGAGCATGTTCGTGCTCTTGAAGATAAGGAGGAGATTGAATATATCAAGCTCTTCCTTATCGGGAAGAGCTTTTTTATGTCTATAAAGAAAGAGGGATGAAGCATGACACAATCAACCGATGTACTGAAGCAAACGCCTGGGAAAAAAATCGGACCGTACAGAGCTGATCAGGTGGGGAGTCTTTTAAGGTCTGCGCCCGTAAAAAAAGCGCGTATTCAAAAAGCGAACGGTGAAATTAGCGCTGAACAACTGCGCGAAGTCGAAAACGAAGAGATCAAGCGCATTGTCGAAAAGCAAAAAGAAATTGGCCTTAAAGCCGTTACTGACGGGGAATTCCGCAGGTCATGGTGGCATTTCGATTTTCTTGAAGGGCTTGACGGCGTAGAAGGATATACAGCGGACAAGGGCATTCAATTTCATAATGTTGAAACGAAGCCGCGCGGAATCAAAGTAACAAGCAAAGTCGATTTTACAAACCATCCGATGCTGGAAGATTATAAATTTCTTCATGATATTGCGGGCACACATACGCCGAAAATGACGATTCCGAGCCCGAATATGCTGTTTTTCAGAGGAAAACTTGGAGAAAGCCCGTACGAGGATCTGGATGAGTTCCATCACGATGTCGCGCAGGCTTACAAAAAAGCGATCCGCGCATTTTACGATGCCGGCTGCCGCTATTTGCAACTGGATGACACGGCCTGGTCGGTATTTTTCTCAGACAAAGGACATGAGCAGATCAAAGCCTTCGGCCGCCAGCCTGATGAACTGCGCCAGTCCTTCGCCAACACGATTAATGAAGCAGTTGAAGGACGCCCGGACGATTTGACGGTCACCATGCACATCTGCCGCGGCAACTTCCAGTCAACATGGGTGGCGGAAGGCGGCTACGATGCGGCTGCAGAAACGATTTTCGACGGACTCAATTTAGACGGACTTTTCCTTGAATTTGATGACGAGCGCTCCGGCGGCTTCGAACCGCTTCGCTATGTCAAACGGAAAGACTTGCAGATCGTCCTCGGCCTGATCACATCAAAATTCGGAGAGCTTGAAAACCCGGATGATATTAAGCGGCGCATCGACGAAGCAGCTCGCTTCGTCGACCTGAACCAATTGTGCCTAAGCCCGCAGTGCGGCTTTGCCTCCACAGAAGAAGGCAACCTCCTGACGGAAGAGCAGCAATGGGAAAAACTGCGCCATGTCGTCGAGATCGCAGAAGACGTATGGAAATAACACCTCATATTTGAGACATGCCTCCTGACGGCATGTCTCTTTTTTTGCCCCTCTATACAATTTAAAATTCCTTCTTGATTTGTTCATAGTTTGATCATATTTGGCTTCTATAATGCTCTTTAGTGAGGTGATCGAACAATGATTAAGAAAAGGAAAATCGATATATTCCTGGTCTTCATTCTTGTATTATCTGCAGCTTTAAACTTGTACGGCATCTGGAATAGTGACACAGACAACGCCTACTATACGGCGGCCGTTGAAAGTATGACCCAAAGTTTTCATAACTTTTTTTACGCATCATTTGATCCGGCAGGCTTTGTAACAGTTGATAAACCGCCGGTTGCACTCTGGATTCAGACACTTTTTGCACTTGTGTTCGGCGTGCACGGCTGGAGCGTCGTTCTTCCTGAAGCGATTGCCGAAGTGATTTCCGTAGCACTGTTGTACTTTATTGTAAAACCTACTTTTGGCAAAACGGCGGCCAGAATTTCAGCTCTTATTATGGCGTGTACGCCGATTGCCGTTGCGGTCAGCCATACAAACAACGTCGACAGCATTCTCACCCTTTGTTTGATGATTGCAACCTGGATGTTGTTTAAAGCAGTCCGGAAAGGAAAAATCGGCTGGCTGCTCGGCGCATTCTGTATGGTCGGCGTCGGCTTTAACGTCAAAATGCTGCAAGCATACATGGTATTACCGGCATTCCTGCTGTTTTACATGATTGCAGCAAAAACGACGATTCGCAAAAAAATTGTGTCTCTTATCACAGCCTTGATCGTTCTGGCAGGCGTTTCCGTTTCCTGGGCGGTTGTCGTCGACAGTCAGCCAGAGAGTTCGCGCCCTTATATTGGAAGCAGCCAGACCAACTCTGTCCTTGAGCTGGCGTTTGGCTACAACGGCATCCAGCGTCTCACAGGCAAAAACGGTGCAGGCGAGGGCGGAACCCCCTCATCTGATCAAAATCAAAAGAACCAGCATCAGGAAATGCCGCAGCAGCAAAGCGGCGATACCGAAAACAACTCAGACTCGGCAAATGGACAAATGGCTCCGCCGAGCGGGGGCGAGATGCCTTCAGGCGGACCGGACGGCCAGCAGGGTGATGTTCAAAGCGGCGGCGGAGGTCCCGGCGGCGGCACGAGCGGCATGTTTGGCACAGGAAACCCCGGCCCTCTCAGACTATTCCAATCCGAGCTTTCCGGACAGGCAAGCTGGCTCATCCCGTTTGTACTCTTCGGCATCATCGGTTTGCTGATCACGGGCCTTCGCGGTCAACGCAAATTCAATGAAATAACGACTGAAACGATTTTCTGGATGATGTGGCTTCTGCCAGTCGCTGCATTCTTCAGCGTCGCAGGATTCTTCCACCATTACTATCTGATCATGCTGGCAGCACCGATTGCCGCTTTATCAGGTGCAGGCTGGACAGCGCTCGTTCGCCTCTATCAGGAGGAAAGCGGCTGGAAAAAACAGCTTCTGCCGATCGGAATTTTGCTGACAACCGCATTTGAATTGTATATTTTGAGTCCTTATCTCAGCGAAATCGGCATCGTCTGGAGCATATTGATCGGCGCTTTTGGCATTGTCACAAGCTGCCTTCTCATCTTTTTCAAAAAAGGAAAGTCATTCAGCTACTATGTATCACTTGCAGCGCTGCTCGGCATGCTGATCGGACCTTTCTATTGGACAACAGCAACGCTCGCTGACGGTGTAAACGGCATGATTCCGCAGGCCGGACCTAAATCCGCACAATCATTTGGCGGCGGTGGCGGAGGGAAGATGCAGAATAACAACGGCAGCGGACCTCCCAGATTCGGCAGCCAAGACGGTCAAACAGACAGTGATCAAAACAACAATAACGGACCTGGCTTCGGTCCTGGTTCAAACAGTAATGATTCTTCAACTGATACCGGTTCCGGCCAAAACAGCCAAAATCAGAATGGCGAAGGCGCAAGCGGCCGTCAACAAGGCGGACCAAGCGGCGGCAGCCCTGGAAGCGGCGAATCAGTCGATGAAGAACTGTTGAGCTACCTTGAAAAGAACAACACGGGTGAAAAATATTTATTTGCGGTCTCCAGCGCAACGTCTGCTCAATCTTACATCATCAAAACAGGTAAAGCTGTCATGGCGATGGGCGGATTCTCTGGAAGCGACCCGATTTTGACGGTTGAAAAACTTGAGAAGCTCGTCAAAAACGGCGAAGTCAAGTACTTCATGATCGGCGACGGTCGAGGCCAAGACAACTCAGAAATCACTAACTGGATTAAAGAAAACGGAAAAGAAATTTCAAAAAACGAATACAGCAGCTCTTCTTCAGATAACGATTCCCAGTCAGGCGGACCTGGCGGAAATCAGACGCTTTATAAAGTGGAGCTTGATTGATGAAAGGAAAGGTGATGAATATGCAGAGACAAGTCACATTTTCAATCGTAGTCCCTGTCTACAACGAAGCGGAAGTGCTTCAAAGCACCTATGACCGATTAAAAACCGTCATGGACTCGACAGGCGACCCTTATGAACTGATTTTTGTAAACGACGGTTCAAGCGATGACAGTATTCACATGCTGAAGTCGCTTGCTCAGTCAGACCCGGCAGTAAAATGCATCAATTTCTCAAGAAATTTCGGTCATCAGATCGCCATTACGGCCGGTACCGACTATGCTGCCGGCGAAGCGATCGTGGTGATCGATGCCGATTTGCAGGATCCTCCCGAATTGATTTTGGAAATGGCGGAAAAGTGGCGCCAAGGCTTTGACGTTGTATACGCCGTCCGCACAAAGCGGGAAGGAGAAACATTTTTCAAAAAGCAAACGGCCGCCATGTTCTACCGTATTTTAAGAAAACTCACAGACGTTGATATCCCGGTGGATACGGGAGACTTCCGGCTCATGGACCGGAAGGTGGTCAATGAAATGAACAAGCTGAAAGAAAAAAATCCGTTCGTCCGCGGCCTTGTCAGCTGGCTCGGGTTCAAGCAGACCGCCGTCTATTACGAGCGCCACGAACGGCTTGCAGGGGAAACGAAGTACCCGCTCAAAAAAATGCTGAAGCTCTCGCTCGACGGCATCACTTCATTTTCCTTTCAGCCGCTGAAACTGGCAAGCTACTCAGGAATCGCGCTGTCAGCGGTCGGTTTTATATATGCCTTCATCGTCGTCTGCATGAAGCTGTTTACGACAAGCACCATTACCGGGTGGTCTTCGATGATCATTCTGCAATGCTTGTTCAGCGGCTTTATCCTGATCATCCTCGGAGCGATCGGCGAATACATCGGCCGCATTTATGACGAAGTGAAAGACAGGCCGCTATATATCATTGACGGCAAATACGGATTTGAAGAACAGCGGCGGGCGGCAGCTCCGCAGCGCCATATCATGTAGAAGATAAGAGATCCAAAAGGAGGGATTCCGATGAGCATACTTGTTGTCGGGGGAGCCGGTTATATCGGTTCCCACGCCGTTTACACGTTAATTGAGAAAAAAGAAAAAGTCGTCGTTGTGGATTCCCTGGCAACGGGACACGCAGAAGCCGTTCACCCCGAAGCTGCGTTTTATGAAGGGAATATTCGCGACCGGCATTTTCTCAAGCAAGTATTTGAAAATGAGGACATTGAAGCCGTCATGCATTTCGCAGCATCACCTATTCCATTACAGTCGAATCGCGTTTTTTCTTCTTTCAACGAAAACATGACAGGCATGGAAACACTGCTTGACGTGATGAAAGAATACGATGTCGGCCGGATCGTTTTTGCATCAAGCGCTGCGGTCTACGGCTGTCCGCAGAACCTCCCTGTCACAGAAGAAACCGAACCAGAACCCGTTCACCCGCACGGGAAGGTCAAATGGATGATGGAGAAAATGCTGATGGAAGCGGAAAAAGCGTACGGTCTGAAATATGTGATCCTCCGCTCCTTCAATGCGTGCGGCGCCCACCCATCTGCCTTCATCGGCGAAGACCGGGGAAGTGAAACACATCTCATTTCCAATGTTCTGCGAACCGCTCTCGGACACCTTCCTTTTGTTCACATAGATCAACCTGAAGAAGCAACTGGCTTCCGCGATTATGTTCACGTGCAGGATTTGGCAGAAGCACACGTGCTCGCCATCAGCCATTTGCGGAAAGGCAAGGATAGCCGAATCTACAATCTCAGCTATGGCGAAAGCTACTCCGCTGAACAAATCATTCTTGCCGCCCAATATGTCACAGGCATTCCTCTCATCACCGCAAAGCTGACAGAAACGGGCATCGATTCACAAGCAACATTTGCCGCTTCTTCTTCCAAGGCCAGAAAAGAACTAGGCTGGACCCCGAAGCACAACAGCCTGATCGCAATCATCCGCGACGCCTGGAACTGGCACTCTGCGAATCCGAATGGATATGCGGCGGAGAAGGTGAAGCAAGGGTGAAAAATGAACTCCACCCCTATCGTTAGGCAGTGTCTAACGATGGAGGTGCGGTTTTTTCTTATGATAAATGTATACTGTAAGTCTAATCGATCAAGTAAGCAGTCGGGTGTTTTTTGTCCTGCAAATCAATCAGCATATCAATATATCCCGAGCCATACCAGATGAAATCATATGAAAATTGGATAGCCACATAATTTTTATTAAAATATTTAATTTCAGCTGAATTTACTTTTTTCACTTTCAAACCTGCTCCGTCAAAAGCCTTTTCAAAATCCAAATTAAATTGCACTTCATCCTTATGATTTCTTTTTAGATAATTTTCCACAGTTTGAATGCGCTGGACACCTTCAGACATGATATCTTTGTCTTCAGCCCCGTTGAGATATACATATTTTCCGTCTTCGCTTAAATAATCATCCTCACTGATTTTTCTGACTAGGTTTGTCTTTTTTTCGAAAATGTATTTGTCAAATAAGTGCAGATAGGCTCCATCCTCCGTCACCTTTGGAAAAACAGACAGGTAATCATTTAGTTTTCCTGACTCGATTGTTGCGGGCAAATCATCTTTATTGACAATCTGGTATTTTAAAAGATTTTGTTTTAAAAATATATAATATGTCTTCGTATCTCCATCGCCTGTATAATCCTTTACTCCGATCAGCATGTTTTTTTATCAATAGCATAAAGATAGAGATAAATATCTTCAGAATCAGCAGTTGCTTTTATAGGCAGCTTTATCTTTTTTTCGCCTAACTCAGTTTGCACTTGCAGCATATTTGTATGATCTAACCGCAACTTGGGCAGCTGACGTCCTATTATATAGCGAATGGGCCCTTTGGCATCCAAAAACCTGCTATTGTTTATGTGAGAGTAAAACATTTGATCAGATGAAAAAATTACCGCATATGAATCCTGAAGCTCTTTATCTGTATATTGATAATAACGAAGCCCATCCTTACCACCGCGCATCACCGTATACTTATGATCTTCATGCCTTAACGTCGCATCGCCCGCTAATCCACTTTCAATTCTTATATACTCTTTAAATGCCGGACTGTCTTCTTTTGGATACCCTTTTTGATATATGAATGCATCATCGTCTTTTCCGCAGTTGGTGATCACCGGCAAGTATATTATGAAAATGCCTAAGTATATAAACCATCTTTTGTTCATTGAGTATTTCTATCGTTTATGTTCCTTTTTATTTGAATTCCAAAAATGACAGAAGGCTTAACCCACTTTTGTGGCCTACCTTTGTCAAATAAGAAAAGGACTGAATAAAAACTCTTCAGTCCCTCTATGATTCGATTCCTAAATCAACTAAATAAGCCGTTGGCTGTTGTTTGTTTTTTTGTAAGTCGATTAGTACATTAACAGAACCTGCTTTTCCAATCGGTATTCCATTGTACGAAATACGTAAGACAGCATAATTTTCATTAAAATAATGAATATCAGCTATTCTCACACTGCCCGCTTTAAACTCCATCTCTTTGGCAATGTGTTTGAAGTCAAGCTTAAATTGAGCTTCATATTTTTCATTTCCTTTTAAATAATTATCCACTGTCTGTATCTGTTGAATGCCATCAGGCATTACATTTGTTTCTTTTTCTTTAGCTCCGTTAATATAAACATACTTACCGTCTTCGCTTAGAATATCAGTGTCTTTGATTTCCCTAACTTTGTTCGTCTTTTTTTCGAATATATATTTGTCGAATAACTTAAGATATGATCCATCCTCTGTCACTTTTGGAAATACTGACAGGTAATCATTTAGCTTTCCTGACTCAAGTGTTGTATGCAATTCGTCTTTTTTAACTATCTGATGTTTTGAAAAATCTTGTTTTAAAAATAGATAATATTTCTTTGGTTCGTTACTGACTGTATAATCATCGATTCCTATCAACATACTTTCTTTATTAACAGCGTAAAGATCGAGATATACTTCTTTTGAATCCGCAGGAACTGGTATCTTTATCTTTTTTTCACCGCTTTTTGTTTTTACATTTAGAACATTCTTTTTATCTAACGTCATTTCCGGCAGAGCATGTTCAATTTTATTTTTGACTATTTTTTCTTCAGTTAAAAATTTAGTTTTTTTTAAGTTATAAAATTTTGTCATTGGATTTTTTTCAGCCGAAAGAAAAGAGCTGTAAAAATCCTCAAGTTCTTTATCCGTATATTGATAATACCGAAGCCCTGTTTTATCACTGCGCATAATTGTATATGTATGATTTTTATAACTCAACGTTTCATTTCTTGTTAAATAAAGTTCATATCTCATAAACTCTCTAAATGCCGGACTGTCTTCTTTTGGCAAGCCTTTTTCATAGATGACTTCCTGAACATCATCTTTGCCGCAGCCGGTGGTGGCCAGCAGCAAGAATACCATTAAAAGAAGTATACTTATAAATCCTTTCTTTTTCATCGATCTTCTCCTATTCTGCTTCTTTTTTGTTAACCTCTCGAATTAAGTCTACAAATTCAGAGTCTTCAACTTCATAAATATGCCCAGGATTGGTGACACCGGAACCTTTCACTTCAATTTCTGGCTTTTTATCAATGAGATCGCCTAATATGTCCCCATGTTGACTTTCAACTGAAACGATATCATCACTGTTTATTTTATGTTTTCCGCTTGCAGTATAGTAAGGGGAAAAACTCACAGTATCCTCTGTTCTGTATCCCGCAGCAGCAGTAATGTCCATTTTCTGAAGCTTTTGGTAGACTTCAGGATTGGCAGATTTCAAATGATTAATATCTTCAGTCATCGCCTCACTGTCCATATCAGTGTAGGCATTACTGTAGTCTTTTCCATTATCATTGTTTTTGTTCCCTTCATTAAAATCTAAATAATCACTCGTGTCAGTAGTCTTCCTTCCTGCAGCATTGTCTGCGATCCAGCGTGCTCTGTTAGCCCCAATAGCTAAGAGATTTTTATCATACGGGGTTCCAATTGTTGTGATGCTACGCACATGATCAGGGTAATCTATCGCAAATTGCAGTGATCTTCTCCCTCCGTAACTGTGGCCGAACATATCGATCTTTGTCTTATCATTCATCAGCCCCATCTCATTCAGCTTTTCGGCTAAATCATCGCTTGTTGCTTGCCGATGTTCATTCATATGCTCTGTATCATATACAATATGGAGACGGCCACATGTGAAATTTTTAAGCTTTTTTAACTCTTCATACGATTCAACATCTTGTCTTTTTCCATTCTCATCAATATAACTATATAAATATTCATATTTACCGTCATTATTTATTTTGATACGAACGATCACATCACCTTTCTGCGCTGCCTGTTCTACACTAGTGTCAAATCCATCCCCATCATCCTCAATCCCATGCACATAAACCGAAACATTCTTATAATCCGAAAAATCACCTTTCACATGATTAACCGAATTATACAAGATTGAGATGTCTGTCAAAGCTTCGCGCATTGGGGCGCGGTGGGTGCGGGCGACATTGCTGAAATCTTGTTCCACCTGATCAAGGCCATTTTTTAGATTCTCGTATTGGCTAATTAAAAGAACGACGTCACTCGTAATATTGTTGCGTTTCTGTATGTCTTCCGGTGAGGGGTCTTCCATAGACTCAAACTTGCGTCTGGCATTCTCCTGACAATCTTTTAAATCCTTTATCCAATCGTTGATTTCCGATTTGATATCCGCCACATTAAAATTCATGACGTTTTTTGATACAAAGTTCGGAAGTTCTTTATTTTCTATCGATACCCATATTTTATTAAAAGCTTCAAGCAAACGGCTGGATTGAGCGTGCTGCAGCATTCGATTTGCTCTTCTTTCATGGCTTTTGATCATGTTTGTGATTTCTGGCTCTCTATTATAATATGCCATAACTCTAGTTCCCTTCCATCATTTCACTCTTTGCAGTTGTTGTGAGATTACGTTATCGACGCGCTTTAATTCCTTAATGATGTTTTTGGCATTTGCCGAAAGTTCTTTGACTCTTTTTTTAAGCTCCGTCATGATCGATTTGATGTGCGACTTTGCATCAGACCAGACGTCATCGAATTTTTCCCACGGAAACTCTGTTTCATACATCATTTCTCTGAGCATTGTGTCAAAATGGTGCAAAACTTCATCTAATGTAGATAGATTTGATTCAAACTTTCCGGTTGCCTGGTGTAACGATTCGCCGTTTACTTTTATTTCACTTTGGACTCTTTCAGCCGAAAATGTATGGTTTCTTTCCGATCTTGACTGCGGCTGAACATTGGCCGGTTTGTCGGATTCGTCCGTTAGTTCGACCGCTTTTGCAAAACACCGCACACTGTCTGCAAAATATAATAAACAGCTGCTCGCTTTACTGAAAAAGTTGATGTTGTCACTCATTTTTTTCTGCAGCGCTGCGGCGGCTTTTCCGCTGTGCCGGTCTAATTCTTCACGAAAAAACACCATGTTCTCAAATACATGGCTAAAGGCGTTTTCCAGCTGACTAATTGTTCCCGCTGCCTTATGTGAAAGTTCTTTGTTGAAGCGAAAATGTCCCATCGTCATTGCTCCTTATTTTCGTTTTTTCCTGCTTCAGCTTCTGTTAGCAACTCATCAAGCTGCAATTCTTTTTGATCTACATATCCGTAATGGTACACAACTTCTATATCTTGTTTATTAAATAAAACGAGCTGCTCTTTCGGATCGGTAAAACCGTTTGGATAGTCGACAGCTGCATAATCTCTGATGACATGGTTTGTCTCAGAAAACATTTGCCGCCCGATGATAAGCAGACGTCTTGAATCATTATGTAAGCCGACAACACTGCCGACAGGAAGATAGTTCTTTTTTAACAGCATAATTGATTATCCCTCTTTTTCTCTGAAATTGGACATATATACAAGTTGTAAAAACATAGGAAAATCATAGCAAAAAGGTATCATTTCATTCAACGAACTAAAGTACCGTGAAATTTTACCTATTCAAATCAAAGACTTTTGATTTAAGGTTCGCTCTTTATGTAAGGTTTGTCGGTGCCATTAGTATGTTACATGAGTCCTTAGCACTGAAACGATTCATCATACTTACGGGACCTTTCAGATAAAGTTTCACAAAAAAACCGCCATAGTAGGCGGCGGCATCATGAAATATAAAGCGCAATCGCTTACGCTTCTCCTCTAATAAAAAGAATCTTATCACCTTCCATTTTTCGTCTGTTGTTCTGTGCATGGTGACTTCCCGCTTGAAAAGCCGGCTTTCTCTCAGATGATTTGCTGTGCATCTCTCAATATGCAACCTTCTTTAAAAGTGACTTTATTTTAAAAATTATTGTGAAAATATATTTTTAGCTTGAATTTTACACAATCTCGAGATAAAATACAGTCAAAATAATAGAAGCTCACTTCTTGTATATAATCAGTAATAGGGTCTGATTGTTTCTACCTGGCAACCGTAAATCGCCAGACTACAAGGAAGTTTGAATAGATTTGATCATGTAAAAAGTGTATTGCGCAAACAATATATCTATTTTTTATTTGCTCTTATTTTTCATGCTTTCTTTATCGGAACCCATGAAAAGTAAGAGCTTTTTTATTTTCAAAAAACATTCGGGAGTTGGCATCATGTATTTTCTCATTAACATTTTAGGCATTTTCATTGTCATGTCCGTGATTTATTTTTGTTCCCCGCGAAAGAAAAGCGTAAAATGGAGGCCGATTCTCTCCCTTTTCATCGTTGAGCTTTTGGTGACTTGGTTTATGCTTGGGACAAAAATCGGCGGATGGGCCATCAACCTGATCGCCTCTTTCTTTTCGTGGCTGATCGCTTGTGCAAGCGACGGTATTGCGTTTGCCTTTCCGTCCGTGATGGGCAATGAAACCGTTGACTTTTTCTTCAGCGCCTTGCTGCCGATTATCTTTGTGGTGACATTTTTTGATATACTGGCTTATTTCGGAATTTTAACATGGATGATTGATAAGATCGGCTGGGTGATTTCGAAAGTCTCGCGCCTTCCTAAATTAGAAAGTTTCTTTTCGATTCAAATGATGTTTCTGGGGAATACTGAAGCGCTCGCCGTGATTCGCGGGCAATTGGCCGTATTAAAGGACAACCGCCTGCTGACGTTCGGCATTATGAGCATGAGCAGTATCAGCGGATCGATTCTCGGTTCTTATTTAACGATGGTTCCTGCAACATACGTATTTACAGCGATTCCATTGAATTGCTTAAATGCGTTGATCTTGGCCAGCATTTTAAACCCGGTAGAAGTCACTAAGGATGAAGACATCATTTACGTACCGCCAAAAGAAGAGAAAAAGGACTTTTTCTCAACGATTTCAAACAGCATGATGGTCGGAATGAACATGGTCATCGTCATTCTCGCCATGGTCATCGGATATGTCGCTTTAACCTCATGTTTGAACGGAATGTTGGGGTTGATCATGGACGGTTTGACGATTCAAAAAATCTTTTCTTACATCTTCAGTCCGTTCGCATTCCTGCTTGGACTGGCGCCGGGTGACGCGATGTATGTCGCACAGCTGATGGGGATGAAACTCGCCACAAACGAATTCGTCGCGATGATGGATTTAAAAACGCAGCTAGATACGATTTCGCCCCATACAGCCGCCGTGGCCACAACATTTTTGACGTCGTTTGCCAACTTCAGTACGATCGGAATGATCTATGGAACGTACAATTCCTTATTTAACGGAGAAAAATCAGCGATTATCGGAAGAAATGTGTGGAAGCTCCTTGTCAGCGGAATAGCGGTGTCGCTGTTGAGCGCGGGGATTGTCGGGCTGTTTGTGTGGTAACCTGATTATTAATCCATCATGTATTAGCTTGCCATTCACGTGGCAAGTTTTTTTGTTCTTTTTGTAAAGCTGACTTTACGTAAAGCTCACTTTACTATATAATTAGGTAAATGGTAAAATCACACACTGGTCATTTAAAAAGAAAGTTTCTAATACTTTAGTAAGGAGGAGATATCATGGCTTTGCGAAAAACCTATTACATCATTGGAGGATTGTTTGTCTTTATATTTCTTGCAAAACTGGCCTTCGGTATAGCTGCTGGTTCAATATCTTTAATCGAACTTTTAATGTTTGGCACATTAGCTTTTTTAAGTTTTGCCGGAGGATACCTTTATCCGCAATTCAAACAAAAGGATGAAAGATCTCAACACATCAGACAAAAAGGAATGCAGTTTTCCATGATCGCTTTATCTGTGTACCTTTTGGTGCTCATTATCGGAATGCAAATGGGCTTTATCACATTAGCGGGAATTGATGTGATTCGGATACTGGTTTCATTACAGATTATCACGGTATTTTCATCATGGATTATTTTATCCAGGAAGTTTTAAACTGTTTTTATTCATTATTTGAAAAAGCACCCTTGAAACAGGGTGCTTAGAAATCTCTTCACTATGAAACTTGTCTATCCCAATGGCGGTGCCCGCCGATCGCTTCGACCAGCTTTTTGCCGAAGTCGTCTTTGCTCTTATCATCGCGAGAGGTGATAATGCCCGGCTGTGCTGCCGCGTGGGACCCGGCGGCGGACAGCAGGAGATCGATCCCTTTGCCTGCGGCTCCGATCGCTTTATAATGTCCGAATGCTTCATTGATAAAATCCGATGCGGCTTTATGCAATTGCAGGCGTTCAATGCTTTCTTGGCCGCCCGGAATATAAACGGCATCGTACAGCACGGAATCGACCGTCTGCAAAGTGTTACCGACTTCTATTTCTGTACCGCCGGTCCCTTTGATCACGCCGAGTGCCGAGCTGACAATGTCCGGAATGATGTCGGCTTTTTTGAACTCTTTCAACACCCGGCTGAGGTCCTCATCATCAAAACCTTGCTCTGCTAAAATGGCGACGGTCCTCGTCTGCGGCAGTTTGACCGTGTTTTCCTGGCTGAGCGCAGGGGATTTGAACGTCACATTGGAGCCTTCGTCTTTTTCAGGGGGCTCTACGCCTACACCCGCAGCGATTTGCTTGGCAAGCTCCCTGTCAACCCGGTTAAACATATGAACGACTTGGCGGCGGACGTCCTTGCTTTTGACCTTTCCGACTTCAAAGCGGAACGCCGAAATGATATGTTCTTTTTCAACGGGAGACATGCTGTTCCAAAACAGCTTCGCTTGCGAATAGTGATCGTTAAAGCTTTCGCTGCGCTGGCGGATTTTTTTACCCTCGACTTTTTCCTCGTAATGCACATATCCGCCTTCTTCTTCTGAAGCAGGCGCCGGATCGTTGTTTTGCAGCGAATTTTTATGATAAGCGACAGGCCCTTTGTTAATCGTCATTCTGTGATAGCCGTCATACTGGTTGTTATGGAACGGACAGACCGGCCGGTTGATCGGAATTTCATGAAAGTTCGGACCTCCCAATCGGATCAGCTGTGTGTCCGTATAGGAAAAGAGCCGGCCCTGCAAAAGCGGATCGTTTGTAAAATCGATTCCCGGAACAACGTGGCCCGGATGGAAAGCGGCCTGTTCCGTTTCGGCAAAAACGTTATCCTGGTTTCGATTCAGCGTCATTTTACCGATGATCTTAACAGGAACCATTTCTTCCGGCCAAAGCTTTGTCGGATCAAGGATATCAAAGTCAAACTTGAACTCGTCTTCTTCGTCAATCATTTGCACGCCGAGCTCATACTCCACTTCATCGCCTCTTTCGATCGCTTCCCAAAGATCGCGGCGGTGATAGTCGGGATCTTTCCCGGCGATTGTCTGCGCTTCGTCCCAGACGAGCGAATGGACGCCAAGGACGGGCTTCCAGTGAAATTTAACAAAGCGCGCCTTGCCTTCTTCATTTACAAACCTGAACGTATGAACGCCGAAGCCTTCCATCATCCTGTAGCTTCGCGGAATCGCCCTGTCAGACATCGCCCACATGATCATGTGAGCCGTTTCTTCATTGTTGGCGACAAAGTCCCAAAACGTATCGTGCGCCGTAGAAGCCTGCGGCATTTCGTTATTCGGTTCCGGCTTAAAGGCGTGCACAAGGTCAGGAAACTTGATGGCATCCTGAATGAAGAAAACAGGGATGTTATTGCCAACGAGATCATAGTTCCCTTCTTCTGTATAAAACTTTGTCGCGAATCCTCTGACATCACGGACGGTATCACCCGAGCCCCTGGAACCGGCTACAGTCGAGAACCTGACAAACACCGGTGTTTTCACTGACGGATCTTGAAGAAACTTTGCTTTCGTATATTCCGTCATCGGCTCGTAAACCTGGAAATAGCCATGCGCGCCAAAACCCCTCGCATGGACGACCCGCTCCGGAATCCGTTCATGGTCGAAATGGGTCATTTTTTCACGAAAATGAAAGTCCTCCATCAGCGTCGGACCGCGCACGCCTGCTTTTAAGGAGTGCTCGTCTTCAGATACGCGTAAACCTTGGTTCGTCGTCATTTTTTTGCCCCGGTTGTCAGACCGGTACTGTTCAAGTTGTTGATCCTTGCTGTGCTCATTGACTTTGCGGCGGCCATCATTGTTATTCACTTGTCATCCCTCCCCATTCTTATTCCCTATGTAGTTGATCTGGATTGCTATTTTATGATTTACCCTGTCTATCAGCGAGTTAAACGCAACGCTCGTTAAAGGGAAATGTAATTTTAATAAATTCAAAGTTTGGACAAGAAAATGAATTAAACCGATTTTAAAGGTACACATATTTCACAATACGGGTTGCTCACCATATCACCCGTGTATTTTTCCATTATTGGTCTATTGTCCAGTTGAAATTCATTGTTTTGCAGAGATGAAAAAATATCAGAATATGCTTTTTGAATATCTTCTGCTGTATGTTTAACATCATAAATCAGGTATTTTCCGCCGGAAATTTCCCCTTCAAAAACTGAATCATCGACTTGATAATCATGCGGTATCACAATACAAGCATCAAATCTACACTGATCAGGAGATGTTGTTTCCGGGTTATCCTGTGGAATCGCAAACAGAATGGCAGACTCAAGAAGACCTGTTTCCTTAGCCCATTTTTTTAATGCCTCCATTACCTCAATATTGGCAGGACCGTACGGACCAACTCGTCGCATATAAGCAATACGATAGTTTGGAAGTGTTTCAACTTTGAATGTCATAGATTTTTTCTTCCTTTCCTGATTGTTGTTCGTTACGTTTCGAATGTAACATGCTTTAAAAATAATCACATTTTTATTTTAAAAATTTTCTGTAAATTTTTAAAATGATCATTTTCACAACAAAAAAGAGGATATTCAGAGATCATCTGAACATCCTCTTTCTTTGTTTAATCTAGTGTTTCGCCGTTTGAAGCAATCAAGTCTTTATACCAGTAAAAGCTTTTTTTGCGAATGCGGCGCAAGTCTTTCAAATCAAATTCGTCGCGGTTCACATAAATAAATCCGTAGCGTTTTGAACAGCCTTGATGGGTTGAAATCAAGTCGATGGCAGACCATGGGGAGTAGCCGAAAACATCGACTCCATCCGTGATCGCCAGCTGAATTTGCTTGATATGTTCCTTTAAATAATCGATGCGGTAGTCGTCATTTACGACATCTCCGTCTTCAAGCTGATCAAACGCGCCGAGGCCGTTCTCAGTGATGATCAGCGGCAGCTGATAGCGGTCATAGATCTCGCGCAGCGTCGAACGGAAACCGACAGGGTCGATCTCCCAGCCAAATGCGTTTTTCTTTAAGTGCGGATTGCTGCTTCCCCTGTATACGCCTTCTTCTCCCGTCTGCAAATGCTGGTCGCCGCCTCGGGCAGCCGTGTCGCTGCCGTCATCCCTGCTCGCTTCAGCCGTTTGCGACGTATAGTAGTTAAACGCGATAAAGTCCGGCTTGGCTGACCGCAGAATATCCATATCTCCTTCGGCGATGACCGGTGTGCAGTCTTTTTCTTTCATATATGCCCATGCCGTTGTATTGTACCGTCCGAATACGGCCATATCCAAGTAAAGCCAGTTGCGGATCGCATTATAGTTAAAAGCCGCCAGCACGTCCTCCGGTTTCGAAGAAGCAGGATAGATGAGCGCGATATTCGGCGCAGGGCCGATTTTCGCTTCCGGCAGCATCTCATGGCAAAGCTTGATCGCTTTTGCCTGTGCGACAAGCATGTGATGGTTTTGCTGATATAGCTCTTTTTTCGGGTTTTCCAAGTTTGGATCAAGTGTGCCGAGTGCAGATCCGTGGAGAATCATCATATTTTGCTCGTTGATGGTCAGCCAGTATTTGACGCGGTCTCCGTAGCTTTCAAAAAGGATTCTCGCATACTTTTCAAAGGCGTCAATCGTGGCCCTGTCCGACCAGCCGCCTTTTTTCTGCAAAGCATTCGGCAGATCAAAGTGGTACATCGTAACAATCGGTTCGATTCCATATTTCAGGAGTTCATCGATCAAACGGCTGTAAAATTCGATGCCCTTCGGATTAATATCGCCGTCCCCGTCCGGAATGATGCGCGTCCAGGCAATCGAAAAACGGTACGCTTTGAAGCCCATTTCCGCAAACAAAGCGATATCTTCTTTATAGCGGTGGTAATGGTCGCTTGCGACTTTAAAATCGGTTGTCCCTTCCGGGTAGCTTTCGCGCGCATCGATGACAGAAGGCCCTTTTCCATCTTCATCCCAAGCGCCCTCCACTTGATAAGCGGAAGTAGACGCACCCCACAAAAATTCTTCCGGAAATTGAGCTAATGTTTTATATTTCATGATTATTTTCCTCCCATGGTGATGAAATTAAAGTGATGATCGGTTCTTCAGTTTTCACCTGTTTTTGATCCGTTGGAATGATATCCGTGTATTGACCGGAATTTGTAACGATGATTGGTGTTTTCACGTCAAACCCTTCTTCTTTCAAAGCGTCCAGATCGAATTCTGCGAGTATATCACCCCGTTTCACTTTTTGCCCCTGCTCGACCTTGGAATTGAAGTGCCTTCCATCGAGTCTGACCGTGTCCATTCCGATATGAATCAAAATCTCGGCTCCGCTATCCGACGTTATGCCGTATGCGTGACCCGTCGGAAATGCCGTTGTCACGATGCCGTCCGCAGGGGCGGTGACAACGCCTTTTGACGGAAGCACCGCGATTCCTTCTCCAAGCGCTCCCGATGCGAACACCTTATCTGATACTTCTGTTAACGGCAGGACTTCTCCTTGCAAAGGGCTGCAAATTGGTTCACCGGCGCTTTTTTCAACGGGCTGCTCTTTCGTCTCCTCCACAGGGTCGTCAAAGCCGACAATGTAAGTGAGCAAAATTGATAAAACAAACGAAACTGTAATTCCGATGATAAAGCCGAGAAAGCCCGGTCCGTAAAAAATCGGAATCGTCAACAAGCCCGGAGCGCCGGAAGCGAGGGCGACACTGCCGGAGTATCCGATAATGGCTCCGCCTGCCGCCGCACTGATGACACCGCATACAAACGGCTTTTTCAGCCTGAGTGTCACCCCGTAGACGGCCGGCTCTGTAATCCCGAATATCCCGGTAACGGCAGCAGATCCTGCCAATGCTTTCAACTTCTTGTTTTTCGTCTTCAGCATGACACCAAACGCAGCTCCTGTTTGGGCAAAGACGGCGGCTGCCGTCGCCGGTTTGATGTAGTCCTTGCCGTGGACGGCAATGTTGTTCAAAATGACAGGGACGATCCCCCAGTGAATACCGAAGATGACAAGGATTTGCCATAAGGCCGCGATAATCGCTCCTGCCAGAATCGGGCTGACATCAAAAACGGACAGAATCGCCGCCGCAATCCCGTTTCCTGTGTAAACACCGAGCGGTCCGAATACGATCAAAGTTAACGGCACCATCACCGTCAGGCATAATAAAGGGGTGATAAAGTTCTTCACGCTTTCATGAATAAAGCGCATACATAATCTTTCAAGATAGCTCATTACAAATACGGCAAGGATAATCGGGATAACGGTCGACGTATAATTCATCAAGACGACCGGAATGCCGAAAAACTCCGTCTGGGCGCCGCTGTTTTTCAGTTCGAGTATCGTTGGATAGATCAGCGCCCCGGCAATCGTCAGCGCTATGAACGGGTTCGCTCCAAATTTTTTGGCGGCCGTAACGGCGAGCAGCAAAGGCAGGAAATAAAACAGGCTGTCGGCTGCCGCGTATAGAATCGTATATGTCGTCTCTTCCGGCGAGAGCCAGCCGGCGTTTGTGCAAATCAAAAGCAGGCCTTTTAAAATCCCCGCTCCTGCCATGACGCCGAGCAGCGGAGTGAAAATGCTAGATACGATATCTACCAATCTACCGGCGAGGCTTCCTTTCTCTTTTTGGCTGTGATCGGCCGCAGAACCTTCCAACAGTTGAGAGATCCGGCCGATTTCTTTATAGACTTCAGGAACGTTATTGCCGATAACGACTTGAAATTGTCCGCCGCTCTCCACTACGGTTACCACGCCATCCGTATTTTCAAGCGCTTCCCTGTCTGCTTTGGAACGGTCTTTCAGTTTGAAGCGAAGCCTTGTCGCGCAATGGACTAGCGATACAACGTTCTTCTCCCCGCCGACGCGCTCCAGAATTTCTTTTGCCATTGATTGAACATCCATCGTTGATCATCTCCTGTCTCTCCTAAAGCCCTATTAAGCTGTTAAAAAATAAAAAACCTAAACTAAAGCCAGTACAAAGAAGGCTTAGTTTAGGTTTTGCCTGCCGAACAGTAACAATCCCGTTTTAAGACATGATGAAAATAAAAAAACCTAAATCACTGTGAAAAACAAGGGCATAAGAATCCCGCTCACAGTCATTTAGGTTTTGCCTGCATGATCAGTAACAATCCTAACAACCTGTATAAGTTGATGTAAGTAAAAAGTAGCATACATTTATCCAATTGTCAACGCTTTCATTTTAGCATCATCCTCTATTTTTGATGAACGACCCGCTCGATATGAATCGTCAAATACAGAAGCTCTTCGTTTGTCAGCTGATGACCGTATTCTTTTTCGATGTACTGTCTGATTTTATTAGTGCAGACATACGCGTCGCGGTACTTATTTTTGACGGTTTCAAATAAAAAGTCGTCCCGGCTTTCCATATATGTTCCGCTGAACAGCCGCTGCGCGAAAAATTTCAAATGGGTAATGAAGCGGTAATAGTGAAGCGATTCTTCATCAAAATCGATATGAAAGTGATATTTGACGATGCTTAAAATCTCCTGCATGACTTTCGTAATATTGACGATGTTCGGCATTTCTTCATTCAGCTCGGCGTTTACGATATGGAGCGCGATAAAGGCGGCTTCATCCTCCGGAAGAGCTGTCCCCGTCTTCTTTTCAATGATGGCCAGCGCCTCTTTGCCGATGGCGAACTCATCTTTATACAGCCGTTTCGTCTCCCAAAGCAGGGCGTTTTTAATATCCAGACCCTTTTTATGCCGTTCGACGGCGAAATGAATATGGTCGGTCAGCGAGACATAAATGCTGTCATTCAGCTTCTTGCCGAGCTTTAATTTCGCATAGGAGATAATTTCTTCAGACATTTCCATAAATTCGATCGGAATTTCGTCCAACAGCGTCTTAAATCTTTCTGATACATCTTTATTATCAAGCCTGAAAATCTTCTCGATTCTCGATTCATCCACCGCTTCCCCAGGCTTTTTTTGAAAAGCGATTCCCCTGCCCATGACCACTAATTCCTGACCCTGTTCATTTAAAACACTGATCACATTGTTGTTGATCACTTTGGCAATTTTCACATCGCGCCACTCCCATCTTGTAAGGGGATTTTTTATATTTCTTTTTTCATATGGTACACATTGATTGTACAATCTTTTTGGCCTAGGTCAATATGTTTCAGTCAACGTCCGAAATATTTACATTTTGCAGAATGCCCGATTTATAAAAAAAAAGCCGCAGTGCGGCCCTGTAAAAAACCCTCTTAAAAAATGAGCAAAATTCCCGCTGTGACTGACGCCAGACCCGCAAAATAAACGAAGTCTTTTCCGGAAAGCCGCGCTGTTTGATAGTAGGTGCGGTCTTTTGCACCGGTAAACCCTCTCGCTTCCATGGCAACGGCGATTCTTTCCGACTTGCGGATGCCTTGCGAAAACAAAGGCAGCGCATAGCGAATAAACGCCTTCCAGCTGTTTTTTTGCTTATAGCCCCTGATTTTGTGCGCCGCCTTCATTTGCGAAAGCTCAGACTGAAAAAGCGGGACAAAACGGAAGCCGGCCAGCAAGCCATAAGCCCATTTAGGCGACAGCCTGCATTGATGAATCAGGCTCATAATAAACTGCGTCAAATCGGTTGTTGATGTAAACAAAAGACCGTATGTGACAAAGCCGAGCATCCGGAGCGCGATTGTCAGCCCATTGCCGACGCTTTCCTCGGTGACACGGAACCAGGCCCATTCCCAAATCGTTTCCTCGCCTTTTCCAAAAGCGGCCATCATCCAAAAGACGAGAATAAAAAAGACGAGATAAGGCAACAGCCGCTTACTTAAATAAGACAAAGTCCATCCCCCGAAAAAAATTCCGACGGCAACCGCAAACAGCCAAATGAATAGAGTCGGTTTCGGATTTGAAACAAACATGAGCAAGCACATGACCAGGAGGTGGGAAAAGAGCTTGGCGCTCGGGTTCAATGCCGAAAGAAGTGAACCATTGCTTTTCATACGGGAACCCTCTCCTTTCTTTCATGCATGAACCGGTAATGAAGCGGCGGTATCAATGAAAAGCGGCGGACGAGGCCTTGATCAGAAAATAATCGATACGGCGTTCCTTGAAATGCCGCTTTCCCTTGATGAAACACGACGACACGGCCGGAATGCTCATCTACGATGTCCATGTCGTGCGTCACCATCACAATCGTCGTTCCCCGTTCCTGCCGTTCCTTTAACCGCTTGATTAATTCTTGCGCCGTCCTTTCGTCCTGACCGAATGTCGGCTCGTCAAGCAGCAGCAGATCCTGGTCAAACAAAAGCATTGTCGCAACGCTTAAACGCCGTTTCTGCCCGAGGCTTAATGTAAAGGGGTGCACTTTTTGATGAGCGTCAAGTCCGAATTCCCGCAGCAATTCAGCCGTTTTCTTTTCGACCCGGTCCTCCGGCCATCCCCGCTGCCTCGCCCCGAACGCGATCTCGTCAAACACCGTGTCCCGAATAAATTGAAGCTCGGGATTTTGAAAAACAAAGCCGGCCTTCTCATAGAGCGTACGGTCGGACCATTTCTTCAGCTCCCGATCCTCAAGATAAAGGCGCCCTTTTTTGACGGCTTCAAGCCTGATCAGACTTTTTAAAAACGTACTCTTTCCGCTCCCGTTCTCGCCGATGACCGAAATCCATTCTCCCCTTGGAATCTCAAGGGTGATGCCGTCGGCAACGATCTTTTTCCGATAGCCGATCGCCGCGTCGTTTGCGCGGATCAATATGTCTCTGTCAGCTGCAGGCCTGTTTTTCGCCTCCTCCTCTTTCATTTTCAATGTAGAAGAGAGCTTGACGGCGAGCGGATGATCATCTTGTGTGATGACATCTTCCCATACCGCAGGGTACAGTTTCGGCTGCCAGATGCCCGCCGCTTTCATCTCCGGCTGAAAATGTTTCACGATTTCTTCCGGCTTTCCGTCAGCGATGATCTGTCCCTTTCCATTGAAAAGAATGACGCGGTCCATCCACTCGATACAGCCGTCCAGCACGTGTTCGATGAACACCATCGTCTGTCCGCTTTTTCGTGAAACGTTACGAAGCAAGGCAAAGATGTCTTTCCGGCTGGCCGGGTCCAGCTGCGCCGTCGGCTCGTCAAAAAACAGCACTTCAGGCTCCAGAGCGAGCAGGCACGCTAATGCCAGTCTCTGCTTCATACCGCCTGACAAGGTTTCGATCGGCGTTTTCTTATCTATCTTTAATCCGACTTGCTCCATCAGCTCCGAGATGATGCCGTCCATATCTTTTGGGGAGACGGACCGGTTTTCTAGGCTAAAAGCGATTTCCTCATCAACATGAAGCATGCAGAACTGCGAATCCGGATCCTGAAACATAACGCCGGCGCTCTTTCTGCGATTGACCTCTCCGCTGACCTCAGCTTCGACATGTTCAGGAATGATGCCGGAAAGCACGGACAACAGTGTCGATTTGCCGCTTCCGCTCGGACCGAGTATCAGCACTTTCTCTCCCTGCCCAATCGACAGCGAGACCCGGTCTAGGACTGTTTCAGGACGATGATAAAAACGGACGGAAAGGTTACTGCATCCGAGAAATGAACGCATCGGCATCATCCTTCTTCCGCTGTTCCTTCATGATCTCATACTGATTCAGGACTCCCGTTTTCGCAAGCGCTTCGACAACGGCTTTTGCCAGCCAGCCGCCGAGTACAATGCCGCTGATAATTTGGATGATAAGCGTCATGATCAGCGTTTGCGTCGTATAGTAGGCAAAACCGTTCGCCATCAGGCTGTATGTCATGCTTCCGACCGCGGCAAGCGCACCGGAAAGCATAAGGGTAAACAAGTTGTAACGCTTATAGCGAAAGATCGCAAAAGCGATTTCCGCACCGGCTCCCTGGAACACACCGATTAATAATGCTGACAGTCCAAAGTGGCTTCCGGTCAGCAGTTCGACCGCCGCAGCTGCCGTCTCGGCAATCAGCGCCGCACCCGGTTTACGGATGATATAAGCGACAATCGGGCTGGCGATCACCCAAATGCCGAACATAAAGTTCGCTCCGACAGGCCCGACAATTGCTGAAACAGGGATCCACAAGGTGGACCATCCTAAGTAAATGACGCCGCATGCAACGGACAAGATCACTGCCATCACGACTTCTTTCATGTTCCAATTCATCGTCTCACCGCCTCCATTTCCACAGGCCAATCTTCAACTGTATAAGCCATCTCCCAAAAGCCGTATTCAAGCTGACAGCTTTGCAAAAAAAGCTCCTTCATTTTTTCTTTTTCAGCCTTGCCCGCTGTTTCGGCCCATTCATCCAGGCGGGCGCAAAACTTCGTCGTGATTGAATCGGTTCTGTCTCCGTAAAAACAGATCCAGTCATAAAATGGATGCGACGGGTCAGGCTGAACGTCCATCATCAGTTTTTTTCCGATCTCCCAATATGTCCACGGACAAGGCAGCAAGACGGCTAATATCTCTCCCAGCGTGCCTTCGTGCGCCGCCGTCAGCATATGGTGGATATAATGATGGGCAGAAGGCGCAAGCGGATAGCCCTGCAGAGATTCATACTCCACCCCCGCGGCCCGGCACAGGTTGTTGTGCGGGTGCACTTCGCTGTTTAATACAAATGAAATCTGCTCATGAAACATCTCCATGTCTTTCCGGTTTTGACACTTGGAAATTGCAATTCCGTAGATTTGAATAAAAGCGTTCAAATACTCGTAATCTTGCTTCACATAATGAATAAGCTGCTCCTTTTTCAGCTTGCCGGACGCCAGTCCCAATACAAACGGATGCTCAAAAATGGCTTCAAAAATAGGGTTTGCCTCGCGGCGAAGTTCTGCAGAAAAACTCATGTAGATAGCCTCCTCAGCAATCGGTTTTATAAGGAAGGCACAGGGGGAGCGAGCCGCTTTTTACGCAAAAAAGCCGCCCCAAAATGGAGCGGCCTTTGTATGATGAAATCATAAAGACACCGGCTCCACTTCCCTACGCTAGTATGAACTAGATCAGGTTCAAAGGGTCCAAGATCGCTTCTTGTCTCAGCCGGCTTACGGCTCCCCTAGTGGACTTCCTATTACATTAACTTTTACTCTACACATCAATGATTATGATGTCAACCTGAGTTTTTCAGTTTTATTCTTGTATAGAACCGCCGGGTTTCATACAGAAGATGCAGCGGGTAAAAATATTTATGGAAAAATGTTAATTTTCTGAAACCTTTTGCAGGCTTGTTCGTCTAATATAGTGAAGACAAAAAAATTTGGAGGGGATATTTATGATGATGTTTATCTTGATTTTGACAATGGCTGTGTATTTGTTCTATTCTTTCAGCAAAGACAACCGGCCGGCCAAAAGAAACAACAAGAATCATCAGACACTGACTGTTATTAGGGAAAACCCTTTTACCGCCCCTTCCAATGATGTCAATTGCTAACTTGATAGACAACAAGCAAGCCGCCCCATGACGGGCGGCTTTTTACGTTTTTAGGATTGAAATTGTTCCGCTTCAGTCGATCCCTTCAGTGCAGTGGTTGATGAAGTCCCGCCTGTCACAACCTGGGCGACTTCATCAAAGTAGCTCGTTCCGACTTCGCGCTGATGCCTTGTCGCCGTATAGCCGTGGACTTCGCTGGCAAACTCGGCCTGCTGCAGATCAGAATACGCCGCCATTCCGCGGTGCTTATATTGGCGGGCCAATTCAAACATGCCGTGGTTTAAGGCGTGGAAGCCTGCCAGTGTGACAAATTGAAATTTATAGCCCATTTCACTGAGCTGTTTCTGGAAGTTCAAGATGGTGTTGTCATCCAGTTTGGCCTTCCAGTTGAACGAAGGGGAGCAGTTGTAGGCGAGCAGTTTGCCCGGGAATTTTTCATGGATCGCCTGTGCAAACCGGCGGGCTTCTTCAATATTCGGCTCAGACGTTTCACACCAGATCAAATCGGCATACGGCGCATACGCCAAACCTCTCGCAATCGCCTGATCAAGACCCGGCTTTGTTTTGAAGAACCCTTCCGCTGTTCGCTCTCCCGTCAAAAACGGCGCATCATATGAATCGACGTCGCTTGTGATCAGGTCGGCCGCATTCGCGTCCGTACGGGCAATAAGAATGGTCGGGACTCCCATCACGTCTGCGGCGAGGCGCGCGGCAATCAAATTACGCACCGCCGTTTGCGTCGGAAGCAGCACTTTCCCGCCCAAATGCCCGCACTTTTTCTCAGACGACAACTGGTCTTCAAAGTGAACTCCCGCGGCGCCGGCTTCAATCATACCTTTCATCAGCTCGAACACATTCAGCTGTCCGCCGAAGCCTGCTTCAGCGTCGGCCACAATCGGGGCAAACCAATCGATGTCTTCTTTCCCTTCCATATGATGGATTTGATCGGCGCGCTGCAGCGTGCGGTTAATTTTTTTGACAACTTCCGGCACGCTGTTTGCCGGATAAAGGCTTTGGTCAGGATACATGCTCCCTGACAAATTGGCATCAGCAGCCACCTGCCAACCGCTTAAATAAATCGCTTTCAATCCGGCTTTTACTTGCTGCATGGCTTGGTTTCCGGTCAAAGCGCCCAGCGCCGGGACGAAATCCTCTGTGTGGAGAAGCTTCCATAGCTTTTCGGCGCCGCGCCTTGCAATCGTGTATTCAATCTCAAGCGTGCCTCTCAGCCGAATAACGTCAGCCGCCTGATACGGCCTTGTGATCCCTTTCCAGCGTTCTTCATGCTCCCAGCTTTCTGCGAGTTGTTTTTCTTTCAGCATCGCACATTCCCCCATCATATTTTTTCATAAGCGGGTATCGTTAGAAATTCCGCGAATTCATCATCCAAAATCAGCTGTTCAAATAACTGTCCGGCCTCTTCGAACCGGCCGCTCCGAAAATGTTCTATGCCGGCTTCTTCGAAGATTTTCTGCATTTCTTCCTCTTTCATCATCTTGACCATTTCGGCGTTGACTTTCCGGCCATCGTCAAGAACCCCTTTCGGATGGCGAATCCATTGCCAAAGCTGGGCTCTGGAAATCTCCGCCGTTGCTGCGTCCTCCATTAAGTGGTCGATCGGAGCGGCGCCTCTGCCCGACAGCCATGAAGCTAAATAGCGGATGCCGGCGCTGATATTGGTACGGACGCCTGCTTCTGTAATCCGGCCTTTCGGTACTTCCAGCAAGTCTTTTTCCTCGACCTTTACGTCTTCCCGCTTTCTATGAATCTGGTTCGCCGACGGCATATGCTGATTGAATACATCGAGCGCCGTTTGAATCATGCCGGGATGCGCGATCCATGTTCCGTCATGGCCGTCTTTTACTTCACGTTCCTTATCTTCGCGGATTTTGGCAAATGCGGCTTCATTGATCTCAGGTTTGTCTTTAGCGGGAATTTGCGCCGCCATTCCCCCGATCGCATGGACGTTGCGTTTATGACACGTTTGAATCGCCAAGAGGGAGTACGCTCTCATGTTTGGAACCGTCATCGTCACGGCTGAGCGGTCTGGAAGAATGACGTCTTCCCTGTTCCTGAATTTCTTAATAAAGCTGAAAATATAATCCCACCTGCCGCAGTTAAGTCCGGCTGAATGCTCCTTCAATTCATAGAGGATTTCATCCATTTCAAAAGCCGCCAGGATCGTTTCAACGAGAACCGTCGCTTTAATCGTCCCCTGCGGAATGCGCAAGTCGTTTTGCGCATACACAAACACGTCGTTCCACAGCCTTGCTTCCAGATGGTTTTCGATTTTTGGAAGATAGAAATAAGGACCGCTTCCTTTTTTTATCAGCTCTTTTGCATTATGGAAAAAATAAAGGCCAAAATCGAACAGGCTTGCTGACACGGGCTTGCCGCCGATCAGCACATGCTTTTCTTCCAAGTGCCATCCCCTCGGCCTTACAATGATGACGGCGGGGTTTTCTTTCAGTTCATAGCGGTTGCCTTGTTCATTCGTAAAGGAAATCGTCCCGCGAACCGCGTCCCGTAAATTAACCTGGCCGTCAAGGCAGTTTTTCCACGTTGGCGAGTTCGCATCTTCAAAGTCGGCCATAAAGACTTTCGCTCCTGAATTTAAAGCATTGATGACCATTTTTCTGTCGACCGGGCCAGTGATTTCAACCCTGCGGTCCTCCAAATCCCGGGGGAGCGGCGCGACCGTCCACTCCGCCTCGCGGATGTGCTTCGTTTCCGCCAAAAAACCCGGATTCTTCCCTTGATCAATTTCAGCCTGCCTGATCGTTCGCAAATGCAGCAATTCCCGTCTTCTTCCCCCGAAATGTCGTTCAAGACGTCCGATAAACTCCAGCGCTTCTTTTGTCAAAATCTCTTCATACTGCGGATTCATCGATCCGGTTATCTGAGTTCTCTTCTCCTCTGTTTTCATGTCTCCCTACCCCTTTACATGCATTGTTATAAAACAGTTTGCTTACTCGCCTTTTTTGGAAAGACAGCGCTCACATTCCATAAAGTAAGATTCAGCCTGCTCCTCCATCTTTTCACCGCATTCAGGGCAAGTTTTTTTTGGAAGCGTTCTGAAAAATTCCATCGGACTTTTCAAGCTCATTTGTGTCACTCTCCTTTTTATAGAACAGTTTTATATTTTTTATTTCTGTTGTAGTACAGTATACAGCGCAAAAAGAAAAAAGTACACACCTTTTTCCAAAAAATATTTATTTTTTTCCATTCAAACAAAAATAGATTGTTCTCTTTTTATTCATAACTTGTTCATATTTTTCTTCTAGAATAGGGAACATAAAGAGGTGAAAGTGATGATGAAAATAAAAAACAAACAACTTGATGTCACTCTGATTCTGATTTTGTTGGCAGCTCTTATTCTGAATACATATAACATTTGGCAGGACAATGCCGCCAACCAGTATTACTTGGCGGCGGTCAAAAGCATGACGCAAAGCTTCCACAATTTCTTCTTTGCGTCATTCGACTCTTCCGGATTCGTATCAGTAGATAAGCCGCCCCTCGTTTTATGGATTCAGACCATATTTGCGAAAATTTTCGGCGTGCATACGTGGAGTGTGATTTTGCCGCAGGCGCTTGCAGGTGCGGGTTCCGTCTATCTGCTATACGCACTGATTAAACCGAAATTCGGAAAAGGAGCCGCCCGCATTTCAGCGCTGGTGATGGCGCTGACGCCGATCGCGGTTGCCGTAAGCCGGACGAATAATATCGACAGCATGCTCGTCTTCACGCTCCTTCTTGGTACATGGTGCCTGATGAAGGCGGTCAAACAAGGCAGGCTGCTCTGGCTGCTCGCTGCATTTGGCCTCATCGGCCTCGGGTTCAATATGAAGATGCTTCAGGCATTCATGGTGCTTCCCGCGTTCTTGCTGTTTTATCTCATCGCGGCCCATGCGAATTGGAAGAAAAAAATTGTGTCCGCTGTTTTATCGCTTATTGTTCTCACCGGCGTTTCGCTTTCTTGGGCGCTTGCTGTCGACTATACATCGGCCGACAGCCGCCCGTATGTCGGAAGCAGTCAAACCAACTCCGTGCTTGAACTGGCTTTCGGCTACAACGGCACAGAGCGGCTGCTCGGCCAGACGACGGGCAACGTCCGCGGCGATATGAACGGTTTTAGAGGAGACATGCAGCAGCCGAACGGCAATGCACACACTCAGAACGGGAACAATGCAGCCGACAGCTCCAATGGACAAAATGGCGCGATGCAGCCGCCGGGTGCAAGCAGCGCGACCAACGGCAATGCGCAAACTCAAGACGGAAGCCGTTCATCCGACGGCTCCGATGGACAAAACGGTGCAATGCAGCCGCCGGCTGCGGGCAACGCGACCGATGACGGTTCTCAAGGAGCAAACGGCGGCAGTCAGCCGCCAACCGGAGGCGGACCGGGTGGAGGCAACGGCGGGCCCGGTGGCAATGGCGGACCGGGTGCAGGTCAAGGCAGCGGACAAAGCATGAACATGTTCGGCACCGGTGACGCAGGACCCCTGCGGCTCTTCCAATCTGCTTTATCGGGCCAAATCAGCTGGATGCTTCCATTCGCATTATTCGGACTGCTCGGCATGATCATCAGCTGGCTCCGCAGCCGCCGTGGAAAAGCAGGCGAAATGAAAGAAACAATCTTTTGGGCTGCATGGCTCGTTCCTGTTGCCGGGTTCTTCAGCATCGCCGGATTCTTTCACCACTATTACTTGATTATGCTGGCACCGCCGATCGCCGCACTGTCAGGAATCGGATGGTACGCGATGTACGGCCTTTACAAAAGTCACAAAGACTGGGCAAGCTATCTGCTGCCGGCGGCCGTTCTGACAACGGCAGCATTCCAAGTGTATATTTTAAGCGCATATACAAGCCAAATCGGCAGCGCCTGGATGTATGTCATGGGCCTCTTGGGGCTGGGTGTCACCATCGCCTTACTGATGCTGAAGCGAAGTCATCCATTCGGAAAGCAGCTCACCATCATCAGCTTGTGCGTGTTTCTTTTGACACCGGTCTATTGGTCGGCAACACCGATCCTTTACGGAGGAAACAGCGTTCTTCCTGAATCGGGGCCTCAGCTGCAAAGCTCCAACGGAGGCGGAATGTTCAGCTCGGATGTGGACACAGGATTGCTCACATACCTCCGGAAAAATAATACCGGCGAAGAGTACCTGTTCGCGACATTGACAACGGTAACCGCAGCTCCGTATATCATTAATGCCGACGAAAATGTCATGGCGCTCGGAGGCTTCAACGGCACAGATCCGATCTTGTCGGTCAGTGAGCTGAAAAACCTCGTCAAAGAAGGAAAAATAAAATACTTTCTAATCAGTGACAACTCAGGCAACAGTGAGCTCGTCTCCTGGATTAAAGAAAACGGAACCGAAATTTCGTCTGATGAATACAACAGTACCACGAACAATACAGACCGCTCCGCACAACAGGGCGCAAGGGGCGGCCCGGGCGGCGGACAGCAGCAAACACTCTACAAGGTTGAGCTGTAGTAAATATGAGGAAGCCCATCGGACTCATCCGATGGGCTTTTGATTATGCTTTTCTAAAAATAACCGGCGGATGATGTTCAATATGGTCAAGAAGTTTTTCTCCATATAGGGTCATCGTTTGCCGCCAAGGGTCGCCAAGCACGCCCCATTCAAAATCCCGCTGGAAAAAGAAATAGTAATCCCCATTCGGAAAGAGCGGAATCGGCCAATCCCCATATTCATCTTTAGGAAGCGGTCCGTGCGGATAAAACATATATCCTTCATGCTGCCAATAGAGTGCGTACACCGTCTCCAGCGGATCTGTACACGCCTTGAAGGCGCCGATCATCTTCTCCTCCAAATCGGCAAGGAACCGGCCGTCTGCTTTAAACCCTGTGGACACATCATAGACAATATACGGCCGCGGCGGCTTCATCCTTGAACATTGAAGGCCGGGTTTCCATTTGACGACCCGATTCACCTTTGTCCACACTTTATCATTTTCCCGGCTGCTTAAAACGGTCCAGCTCATTGGGTATCGTTCTCCTTTTGCTGTTTGACAAATTTGCTGCTCCCGTTTACCCGCAGACTGAAATATGAATGCTTGTGGGCCATTGTATATATCACCGCTTCATCATCCGACAGCCATTCCAGCCTGTTCATATAGTATGCGATGTCCTCAATAAAAGTTTCTGTTGCAGCCGCCAGTCCTTTTGCAATCACATTTTTCTTTCTGTCTTCAATCACTAAATATAATCTGAACGAGTATATATCAAGCTCGACCAGAGGGTACGCCTTTAATTTAAAATTCGGACTCATCTTTGGCCGCCATGCTTTAAACTGGTGTTTGTAATCTTTCTTCCTCATATTTGCAAAAGCCTTAGCAACAGCCGCTTTATCCCAGTTGCGTTGTTCCGCTACAAACAGCATCGCTTCTTTCAGTACACCTGCCATCATCACTTTTTTCTCGTAACTCTGCAGCTTTTGGAAAGCTGGCATATCAAAAGGAATCTCCGCTTCATAACTGTGTTTTGGACAAAGCATATCAGGTTCTTCCTGAACTGTTTTTACCAGTTTCATCTCTTCAAAGTCACCGCATATAAAGAAAATCGCTTGACAGTCGTTCGTTTTAAACGTTTTACCCAGCTCCCACAAAAACATCTCTGTGATACATGTTGACTCGCCTTGCAAACCTTTCCCATATTCATCGACCATCTGTACCTCTTTTAAAAACATGTCAGTTGTCCTCTCACATCTTTTCTCCGTAATGCCTCTGGAAAATTTCCTGAAAATCCGGGGGAATGGTTTGGTTGTAAAATATGACAGAAATCCAACCCAGCACGATATCATTGAGCGGCTGCCAAGACTTCAGACTTTCCTTCAATGCATCATCATTAAAGCCAATGACACATATTTCGAATGTACGCGAGCCATAAATAACCCATTTTTGTGAAGGTGACATCCATACAACTCTAGAAGCCAGCGTTATCATGTCTTCATTCTGATCCGAACCCTTTGTCAAAACCGAAAGATACGCTTCAGACGACATATCAACGGGAAGCTTCACCCAAGTGTCTGACCACTCCTCAATTCCTCCCATCACAATATATTCATCGCCTGAAGCAGCTGCCAATTGGCTTAGCATATGCCAGCTATCATCTGACAACACCCAATGAAATTCTTCGAAACAGAAATATCGGAACTTCTGTCTGAACACAAGATTTGGAAACTCCTTTTCTGCATTTAATAATTTGTCTGCTGCCTGCCGGAAGAGATGCAGCTCACTGCTGTTTTTACCATCACCTTTCCGATACATTTAATAATTCTCCAATTCCGCCAAGATGTCTTCCAAGAGAGAATCGATCGGCAATATAATAGCGTCTCTCGAGTTGAAAAAGATGGACGGCTGAATTCCGTCTTCTTTCATGCCCGGCAGCCACTCATTCACAAAGTCTTCGAGATCGATCGGTCTGGCTGTGCATGCGCTCCATTCCTGTACTGCGCACAATTCGGCGTAGTCCTTTGCCGGCCAGAACGGAATCAATTTGCCGCCTTGATCATCCTCCGTCATCACCCATCCGTCGCCATATAATGACCAGACCTCTTCAAAGTCGGCGATTCTTTTAATAAAATACTCGTACCGCTTCTCTTTCGAAGCCTTTAATAAAGCCTCGACTTCTTTTTTGTTCAGCCTTGGCACGATTCGTTCAATGCGTGAAACATCATATGTATGGCAATAAAATTGGAATGTCCCGTCTTCATAATCTTCAACAACATAATTGATATTCTCCCAGCCGGCGTTTAATTGATCGATTTTGAAACCGCCATGCCGGCTTTCAAAATCGGTTAACCGAACAGAAGAAACCTCCTTAAATGTCAAATCAATATGATAGCTGTCATTCTCATCTTCATAGAGAACCGTCATGTCGATCGAGCTGATGTCTTTTCCTTCATGAAATTCTTTGTAGTATTGAAACCGGATAATTTCTTTAATATGAACCGGTGAAAACTCGGGTATTTCCAGATTAAGCTTTTCGTGTTTAGACAACTCCACTATAGTCACCTCTGTATGGGTATGGTCAAGTCTTCCTGCGGTTTACAATCGAACACAACAATCTCCTGACATTTTCATGCATGGCAACCACATGAAAAGTCTCAGGGTAATTTTCGATTTTGTTCTTTGGATAAACTTCAAAAAACGTTTTTTCTAGTGATTGGTGTTGCACCTTAGGCATTTTTTTATCCGCCAAAACGTAACCTAAACTGCCGGCGACGAGCGCAAAATACTCGTAAAAATCCCCTGACAAGCCGTGACCGTCTTGTTCAAACGCATCCAAATCTGCCGGAAGCGGTCCTGACAAGCGCTTGTCCATATCCTTCAGTTGATTTACAGTATCAGCATCAAGCCGATAATATCTGTATCTTTTCTTCATTGTCCTTCACCCGCAGATCGTAAAAATTCTGTTTTATCAAAAGAAAAGTGGATCTCAATTATTGCCTACATCGCGCGCTTTCCATTCAAGATATTTTTGTAATCCGCCCAAATACCGGCCTGATTCAATGTCATGATGCTTTCTGACTGAGTAGCCTGGAACGCCAAGGTTCGTCAGATAGACTTCTGAGCAGGTAGCTGTTAAGAAAATCCAATTTGAAATTCCTTCTTCTTACCCACCTCTCCGGGCAGGATCTTTAGATAAAATGGCAGGCTTGTTCAAGGTATGTCTCATATTCACGGTTCGTGAACCGTTCAAACACACCTTAGGATGAGTGCCATCAAACGCTAAATCAGACCAAATGTCCTTTGTCATCGTCCTTCACAATCACGTTTATATACTTTGAGCTTCGACCTTAAGAATATGACATGCCGGACAGAGCGAAAAATAAAGGATCGCCTCTCCAAAAAACAAATCTCCATATTTTTCGTCGAAGTCATTCTCACCTGTTATTAAAGCGACAAACGTCATGCCTTGTCCGCATTCACAGCAAGTCAAATCAAGCTCATCTTCTGCGAGCAAAGGCTTGCCAAATACGCGGCCAAAATATGCAGTCCCGAGTGCTGTAAAAATCTCATCGTACCTCTCTTCAGAAGTAGGATAATCTTCAGCTTCCATCTCGACAAGCGAAACCGGGACATGCCGCAACGGAGCCGTTATTTGATCTTCGTCATCAGCCTTTTCAAACTCTTCCTGTTCTTGTTTGATGACAGCTGCAGAGCGATTTTGAAAATCGAGCTTAAAAAATTGCTCCTCCCAGAGCATTGAACAATTTAAGCATGAAAACAAAACCAGTTCTTCACAGTGCTCCCCTCTCAACTCGCTCAGCCGGTCATCCTTTAAATCAAGACAAACAAGCTGATGCATTGGAGTCTCGCAGAGCCTGCAATTCGGCAGATTCCACTCATCCCCACCGACATGATGATGATCATCTCGCGGTGACTCTTCAAACATGATTTTATAGCCGATCGGTCGACTGAAGCTTTTTCCGTAAAAGATATGTTCCAAAAGGTTTCCTCCTAAGAAAATAAACTATCAATAAACAGGCTCGCACCCGTAATCATCCTCTTGATATAAATCTTCAATTCTTTTAATAAAGTTTAAAGTGTCCCTCAACCTTTTCAATATCTAATGCCCACCGGATTCTAAAAAGTAAGAACTCACCTCTTTTATTCAGTCCTTTATTATTATTCAGTCAGGGAAGAAAAACGCCTCCTTTGATGACGCTTTATTCCACAACATAGACATCAGTCGCATCAAATTCAAACCAGATGACCTTCTCCTTTGATTCAATATGTACATCAACCTTTTGAGTCACGCTATTAAAATATTTTTTATTGTTAACCGGGTCTGCTACTAAAACAACAAAATCATTGATTGAAGCAAGAAAAGAGAGGTATTCTGTCAGCTTGTGTCTTTCTAGCAGTTCTTCTTTAGTCAACATGCACTCAACGTGGATGAGCCTTTTCGATAGGGCATTTACAGCAAATTGTTTATCTTCAATGAATGGGTTCATTTCATCTATGAAATCGGGCGTTCCCATAATTTCGATAAGAATCTGGTTAAAATCGAGATGTTCAAAAAATGTAATGAGGTCATTGTTTGACAGAAGATCGGATGAGTACAGTGAATGGTAATGCAGAAGGTTGATCACATCCAGATTTCCTATACTCGTCAAAGACTCGGTATTTAATTTACACACGGACCGCATTCCTTCTAGTTAATCCAGGTCAGATATGATAGCTTTTGTCTGCTTTCCTTCATAAAGTCACTATTTGCAGCATTCCGTTCTAACTCAAACAATTCTTGAATGGATATATTCGGAAAGGTTTCGTCTAATAAACGGTTTCTTCGATTTGTATACAATACACGAGCGAGCGGCTCATGATTTGAGCTGATAACCTTAAAGGTATAATCGATAATATAGCTTTCTTGTAAACACATTGCCGCGAAGACATGTTCTTTTAATAAGTCTTTCCCTATTTCTGCTGAAGCCGCCTCGTCCATTCCCTTGTAAACCTTATTGAACAGAATGCAGACCGCACTGCCTTCATACTCATCTATCATCTGCATGATATGAAAGTAAGTGTTATGGCTGTCAGGCACAATGATTTTATCCCCAATTTTATAATTTTGTCCTTTAGGAATCTTATAGTTCGCAATCTCTTCTTTAAAACTGTCGCGCAGTTCTTGAGAAACCATAAAGGAAGGGTTATGCAGTTCATTTATAACCGCGGCCACTTCAAACACTTTTTGGCCATCCCGATAGGAAACTGAGGTTCCATCGGCTTCTGAATCAAAGGCTATCCTACCGAATCCTCTTTGCTTTAATTCTTTTCTAATGAGAGAGACAGCCTGCTCTGTCGTTTCTTGATTCAATAATGCTGCCACATCTGCATAAAACCAATATTTTTTGATGACAGAGTCGGGAAAGTAGATATCTATTTTTCCTAATCGAAACGTTCGTTGGTGCACTTTCTCACCTCATCAATGGGGCCGTTCCAGTATTCTTCTATCCAATCCTTTAGTTCCTCTTTATCATGCAAATATGTTTCAGGTGAATCCTTTAAATCGAATCCGCTTAGTAAAATCAACAAATTCCATACCCTCTCATCTTCTACTTCCGGATCGTCAGCGTATACATAACCCCCTGCCCAATCCGAAAGTTCCTCTCTCGCCAAATCTCCTTTTAACACCTGTTTCATTTTGCAGATACAGTCCGATAATTCAGGTTTTTCCACATCTAACACCTCTTTTGTTATCGAATGTGATTCTCCCCATAGGCTTTCTAAACATGCCTTAGTCGATATCGTAATCTTCCCACTGTTTCCAATCATTATTTGGGACCCCTGCACAAACCGGACCTTGTCCAGTTTCAAGATATTCTGCAAATGATTGAAATGAAACTAATTCACTTGGGCTAGTTAAATAATCGGGATACTCCCAATTCTCTGTTTCATACACTTCTTCATAATCGCATTGTAGTCCTAATTCATTCAGAAGATTTTCGGGTTTTATCCAAAGAGCCTCTCTGAAAGAAGGATCTTCAAACAAGTTTCTAAAGTATGTTTTCCACGCTCCTTCTTTTGTCTGTTTTTGGTATCTGTTTCTCTGGTTAGCTTTTATACAGTAAAGAGTCTCCACAATTTCAATTTTGGCTACTTCGCTTAATTGATCCAGATTACTTTCATGATATGTTACCAGCTCACCTGCTTTGGTCGTTAAAGAGAAGTCGTCCATAATGATTAAGCTGTAGTTGTCTGAAAAACTGTTGCTGTATGCATGAATAGACAGAAAAGGCCCTTTATCATCTATTTGAAAGCACTGTATTGAAAGTAACCAATCATCTTTATTTAATCGCATTAACGTACATTTACTGCCGATATAGTTACATTCGCGCCATTCAAAAATCGGTCTGTTTAATTCACTAAATTCACCGTCTAATAAACTAAGAATTTCTCTGCTTTTAATCGATGGATTTCTCCCTTAAATACTTTTTAAAAATAATCGACAGAATCTGTGGATGCCCACATTGGCCACTCTGTATTTCCATTGGCATAGTCTGATAGATATGTTGCTTTTTTGCGGCATATTGCTTCGGCAATTGATTGAAAGAAAGGAGAAAGACTTGGCAAATCCTTTTCTGTTTCTGGATGTATCCACGTTTCTGTTGAATACAATTGGTCATACATTAACGAGAGATCAGCAGTTTGGAGTTGTTCATGTTTTGTCAGCCAGAGAGTGTCGAGAAATAAACGGTTTTTACTCATCTGCCTCAAACAGGTAATCCATTCATTCTCCGCATTAATATTTGCTTGCACTTTTTGCTCAATGAAAAAATGAAATACTTTCTCTCTAAGGACAATGCTAAACGGATTTTTTGCAAAACCGGTTTCCACATCCTCCAACTCTAATTTGTTTCCTTTTTCGTCCAAAAACGCAAACGGCTCATCAACTAAAAAGCTTACTTCATGATTGGTTACTTGATTGCCCATCGCATGAAAATCAATAGCCGGCCCCAATTTTGACAATCCGAACAACTGAAACGTCAAGAGCCAGTTATCCTCTTCAACAAATACCGAAAGTTTGCCTTTTGCGAAGTCGAAATTTCCGTTATCAAGCAATGGAAACTCTCCCTTTTTGAATGAATCATCAAGCAATGCAAGAATCGCTTCTTTATTTTTGAGCACGATCATCACCCCCGTTTTTCCTTTTGCTAACACTTTTTGG
Organism: Bacillus sp. BS3(2021); assembly: GCF_021043345.1. Lineage (NCBI taxonomy): Bacteria > Bacillati > Bacillota > Bacilli > Caryophanales > Bacillaceae > Bacillus > Bacillus sp. BS3(2021). The sequence continues at coordinate 179,859 of NZ_JAJNDM010000001.1, read as the reverse complement.
TTTTTTGTGTAATTAAATTGCTATTCGTCTAAAACGCCTTACCACTAATCCAATTTCCGAAAGCTCATGGTGTTTTATGATCGTTTAACAGCTACCATGGCTACTCCTAGTTAATATATCAGGCCACACACTGGATATTTATTTATGTTTCATACTTAATGATATCTTCCATTGAAATGCCGTTAGAATACTTCATTAGAATCGTCTCTATACATAAATGGCCGAATATTCCTATGGGGTTATAAATGGCCCTACCTGTTTTCTGATCTACTTCTGTTAATACATCATCTCCACCTAAAGAGCCTTCTTTTCCTTCACTAATAAAATATTTTCCTTCCTCATAAGTAATAAATCTTAATTTGGATTCATCATATTGTTTCAACAAATCTTGAGTTGCTTTAGAAACAACCTTCCAATCATCCTGCAAAAAACCAGTGTAACTTGTATTTGCTACAAATAGCTTATTTTCTTCTTTTAGTAAATCACGTATCATAGCTTTACTCAGCTTTTGATCTACAAAAATGTCATAATACTGAATTAGCACATCATCATCTTTACGTTTTGCCAAGTTTCCTTCCAAAACCCATGCATAGCTGTATTTATTTATCTCCTCTAAGGGAATCTCAATAATAGCGCCGGGCACAATTTTTGACAGGGACTTAGCTTTTTTTGTTGAAGCTTTTATATCTGTAATTTGTCTTTCGTTTAGCTCCGGAAAAAATGAATCTCCATTTGTGTTCAATACATGAAGCAATGTTACGAAAAATTCGTCTAAAGCCGGTTCCCTATCCAAATGCTCCTTGGACATTTTATAGAATTTCTCTACCGCATCGTGAAGGATATCCAATCCGTCATCACCGATCATAATGTTCTTGTTTTTATGTTCTTCTTCCCAAATGCCCAATAGAAAGCTCCTTTCAACTCTTTCTTCTCTATTGCAACTGACAGCAAGTATTCATAGCGTTTCTTCCGTATGTATACAGCCGCCTGTCCAGTACTATTTTAAATGTTTCTGTACCTGGACAACCGCAAGCTGTGGAATTAACCAAGGTATCGTCAAACAATCGCTCTTTTGTATCAAAATGGTTGAATCACAAACTCATAATCAACGGTATCTCTTTTTCAGCATAGATCACTTTTTCCATCGTTTAGCTTCATTATTATCTATATTTTAACCGATGCATAGAACTGTTACAATATTCCTAAAATATTTAAGGGATTAAAACCCAATAAAAATTACATTTTTTTATATTCATTGAGCGAAGCAAAAAAGGCTGCCCCCACTCGGGAACAGCCCTTTCATTCGTCTCTGATGCTGCGGCCGAGATTCCACACGGCTCAGCTACAGCGCCGACTTGATCACTTTCTTACCGTAAAGAACGGACAGCAAACCGAAAATAGAATACAGAACGGTGTACAGCACCATCACGATGATCATCGGCGTCCGCACCTCTGCTCCGAATAAGAACCAGCCCGATTGGACAGCAAAGTAACTGTGAGACAGGCCGATAACCAATGGAATTCCGAAATTATACATTTGCTTGATTCGTATCCCCTTCAGAAGATCCCCGCGCGTGAAACCAAGTTTTCTCAAGATCGTGTAATTCGGTTTCTCATCTTCGCTTTCGTCCATTTGTTTAAAGTAAAGGATGCATCCTGATGTGATCAGAAACGTAAGTCCTAGAAATCCTACGATAAACATGGCAAGTCCGAAAAGCGATTTTTGAGCTGTGCTTGCATCGAGGAGCGATAAATGCTGATCGTTTTGATTCACTGTTGCAAACAATTCATTTGCCTGCTGAATCTGATCTTCATCTTTTAAATTGATCCCGTAAAAAAGACTCGACTTCTGCTGTAATTTTGGATCTTTGTCTTGGCTCAGACGTTTAAACAGCGCATCATCCACAACGGCTACAGGCAATCCGCCGCTGGTAAAGTTGAAGGATAAGAGGGACTCTTTTCTCAGCCCTAAATAGTTTAATGGAATCGTCTCATGCTCGCTCTTTACCTTAATGGCCCCCGTCTCTTTTAAAGCCATAAGTTTCTGGAGAAGGTCGTTATATCCTGAGAAAATGACGTCTCCTTTGTGCACGTCAATCCCGTCAATCTCTGCATCGCTGACTACGGCGAGGGGTAATTTCCCCGGGTCACCAGCCATATTTTCAGGATCCCCTTCGACAACTTGTTCCAGATTGAAAGTCGCCTGAATGACATGAATTTCTTTTTTGCTGTATGAAATGTTGTTTTCATCCAATAGTTGTTCGAACCGTTTTGCATCCTTTTGATTTGTCATAGCGAAATCAGCCGCTACATTTTGTTCGGCGGCTTTCTCTGCAGAGTAGTACGAAATATAGCACAAGGATAACAAACCGATCGCCAGTGCCGTAACAGTGGTGATGATCGTTAATAATAGAGCGTTTGATTTCAGCCGGAACATGATCGATGAAAGGGACAGCACTTCATAAATATTTAAGTAGCCTCCTTTGCTTTTGCGGATGATGTTGGAGACAAAGCTGACCGATCCTTTATAAAAGAGGTACGTTCCGATGATAACGGTACCGAGAATAAAGCTCATCGCATAAAACAGCTCATCTATGGTCTTGAATTTTCCGCTGAACAACTCAGTAGAAATGTAATATCCCGACAAAATAAACAAGATGCCCAATAAGCCAATGATCATTTGAAAAACGGATATTCTCTTTACCTTATCTTCCGTAGCTGATGTCGCTTTAAATAATGACAAAATGCTTTGCTTTTTGATAAACGTATAATTCATCACCATCACCAGCAGGTAGATTCCGCAGAATACAATGACAGTTTGCACAAGCGCTTCTCCGGAAAAATTCAATTCGGTTTCAGCTTGAACATCTACTATTTTAAATAAAGTCATAAGCACGAGCTTTGAGATCGAAAACCCGGCAAACACCCCAATGACCAAAGAGCCGAAATACAGCATGACATTTTCCAAACTTAAAATACGGAAGATTTTTTGCTTCCTCATGCCGATTAGCTGGAATAAACCGATTTCTTTACTGCGCCGCTTAATAAAAATCGTATTGGCATACAAAATAAAAACTGCTACTACTGCCACTAGAAGAATGGAAGCTGCTTTCAAAGCCGCTGCACCTTTTATCGATGCCTTCACTTCATCGATCGCCGGATCATACTGCAGCGTAACAAACGCAAAATAAAGCGCCACGCTGAAGATTAACGCAAACACATAAAGGTAATAGTTCCGTATATTCTTTTTCAGGTTGCGGAAGATCAGCTGATTAATACTCATGCTGAACCCCGCCTAACACGCCTTGCGTTTTCATGATGTCCTGAAAGAACATCTGCCTGTCTTGTCCGCCTTTATTCAGCTGCGTATAAATTTGTCCGTCTTTAATGAAAACCACTCTGCTGCAGAAGCTCGCGGCGACGGGATCATGGGTTACCATAATGATTGTGGCCCGGCGCTTTTGATTTAACTGGCTCAGCTTGTTTAACAAGTCTGATGCGGATTTCGAATCAAGCGCACCGGTCGGTTCGTCAGCGAAAATAATGCTCGGTTCATGAATAAACGCCCTGGCTGCTGATGTGCGCTGTTTTTGCCCGCCGGAAATTTCATTCGGATACTTATTCTTCAGCTCAAAGATGCCTAATTCTTTCGCGACTTCCTCAAATTTTTGACCGGCTTCTTTTTTTGATATTTTCGTAATCGACAGCGGCAGAAGGATATTTTCTTTCACTGTCAGCGTATCGAGCAAATTGTATTCTTGAAAGATAAATCCTAAATGCTGCTTCCTGAATTCAGCAAGCTGTTTTTCCTTCAGATTCGTCATCTCAGCTTGGTTGATGTTAATCGTTCCGCCGCTCACCTGGTCAATAGAGGACAGAACATTGAGCAATGTTGTTTTGCCTGAACCTGACGGGCCCATAATACTGACAAATTCACCCTTTTGGATCTGAATGTCAATTCCCTTTAACACTTCGTGTTTATTGTGCTTATTTCCATAGCTTTTTCGTATTTTTTTCGCTTCTAAAATCATCATTTTTAAAATCTCCTTTTGACTGGATATTTTTATTATAGAAAGGAGGACAGCCGTTTTCCTTCGATTCAGCGAACAAAAAAGAAAAGCGTGTGACACTTTTGTCACACGCCAAGCACACGGGAAAATTCGTTCTGCTTCGGAAAAATCAGCGTAAAGGTTGTCCCCGTTCCTGGTTTAGAATCAACCTCGATATGAATCAGGAGCGGCTTTGCCGCTTTTTTCGCCAAATACAGCCCCATTCCCGTGGCGGCCTGATCATGATGCTCCGTTGTTGATGTGAAACCTTTGTCAAACACACGCGGTATATCTTTTGGATCGATGCCCCGTCCAAAATCTTGAACTGCGAGATGCACCTGGCCATCTTGTTCATAGCTTTTAATCAAAATATCGGATGCTTCGCTGTATTTCACTGCGTTTGTCAGCAGCTGCCTCATGATAAAAGACAGCCATTTCGCATCGCTGAGCACTTCCCCGGCCTCAAGCTGTATATCAAACCCGATCCCTTTTGGAATGCACCATGATTGCAAATCTTTTAGTTCTTTAAAGATTAAAGGTTTGAGCTCTAGAGCTTCAAGAGACAAGTCATTTTCGATAAATGACATCCGCTTTTGATGAAGCTGGCGATCGAGCAGCAGGTGAACGCGCAGCCATTCATAGTCGAGTCTCGATTTTAATGATTGATCGTCAATCGTCTCCATGATCAAATGCATGGCGGTAAGCGGCGTTTTGACTTCATGTATCCAGGCCATGAGCTCATCTTTTTCATTCTCCAATGCCAGGCGATGCTGCGCCGCCTCTTGCTTTAACTGTTTCGTTTGTTCGGCTATGCTTTTTTCAATCATCGTTTCGAAAGGCGTTTCCGCCTCTCGAATGTTTGTCACATCGAGATTGTGATCCCATTCTTCCAGGCTTTTATAAAACTTCGTTTCCCTCCGAAAGCGGACGAGTACAAAAACGATAAAAATAAATGAAGACAAATAGGTCATATATAAAATCGATGCAAAAGGAATGGTTGAATCGACATAAGCGATAAACAGAAAGACGATCTGCTGCAAGACAAATATGGCGATCCAGCTTCGCCTCTCGGTCAAAAACGCTTTCAGCATTCTCATCATCCTTCTTCTTTCGCCATATAGCCCTGGCCGACCTTTGTCTCAATATATTGCCCCAAGTTCAAGGTATCCAGTTTTTTTCTCAAACGGTTTACGTTGACCGTCAGCGTGTTATCGCTGACAAAACGCTCATCGTTCCATAAGCTTCTCATCAATTCTTCCCTGCTGACAATTTTGTTTTTTTGGTCGATCAATTGTTTTAAAATGAACATTTCATTCCTCGTCAACTCGATCGACCCCGCCTTATTGCTGACGCGGTTTTGCTCGGGATCAACGGTTGCACCGCACCACGCTTTCTTCAGAATCTCAGGCTCCGTATTATAGTCGTAAACACGGCGGAAAATCGCCTGGATTTTGGCAATCAGCACGTCAAAATGAAACGGTTTCTGAATATAATCATCTGCTCCAAACTGCATGGACATGACCATATCAGCCGGATGGTCGCGCGAAGATAAAAAGAGAATCGGAACGTTGGAACGGGAACGGATCTGCCGGCACCAATGAAACCCGTCATATTTCGGCAGCTGAATATCGATAATGACGCAATCGGGCTTAATCGCCGCAAACTCCTGCATCACTTCGCTGAAATCGTCGATGCCGTACACCTCGTATGACCACCCGGTTAACCGTTCTTTTATTTCCTGAAACAGCGATTCATCGTCTTCGATCAACAGCAGTTTAAACATTTGCCTCACCGCACTTTTTGTCTTTTTTCTAAGTCAAGTGTATAGCAAATCGTTTTCATGCGCTACAGAGAAAAAAGCTGTCCTGTAAAGGACAGCCATTTTAAATATCACAAACTCTCGCCATTCGTTTCGATCACTTTTTTATACCAGTAAAAGCTTTTCTTTCTCGTTCTTGCAAACGTGCCGTTTCCTTCATTGTCACGGTCGACATAAATATAGCCGTAGCGTTTTTTCATTTCGGCGGTGGATGCGCTGACCAAGTCGATCGGGCCCCATGATGTGTAGCCGATTAAGTCGACGCCGTCTGCGATCGCTTCTCTTACTTCTTTTAAGTGATCGCGCAAATAGTTGATTCTGTAGTCATCTTGTATCGAACCGTCTTCTTCGACGACATCGACGGCGCCGAGCCCATTTTCAACAATGAAAAGCGGCTTTTGATAGCGGTCATACAATGTATTCAGCGTAATGCGGATTCCTTTAGGGTCGATCTGCCAGCCCCATTCGGACGATTCAAGGTACGGGTTTTTAACCCCTCCGAGCAAGTTGCCTCCCGTTTTTGCCAAATCTTCCGGATTCGTGCTCGCAACCATTGACATGTAGTAGCTGAAACCGATATAGTCGACTGTGTTTTCCTTCAGAATGTCTTCATCACCTTCAGCCATCTCAATCGCAATTCCATTTTCCTTAAAGAAGCGCTTCATATAGCCCGGATAAGCTCCGCGTGCCTGTACGTCCGAGAAAAACAGCGTTCTTCTCTCATTTTCCATCGCGGCGAGCACGTCTTCCGGTTTTGGCGTCATCGGGTATGTCGTCGTTGCGGCAATCATACAGCCGATTTTAGCGTCCGGAATAATATCCTTGCCTGCTTTTACCGCAAGGGCGCTTGCAACAAATAGATGATGCGCAGCTTGGTACATCGCATTTAACTGGTTTTCGCCTTCTTCAAATACAAGGCCACCGCCTGTAAACGGCGCATGCAGGACCATGTTGATTTCGTTGAACGTCATCCAATATTTCACTTTGTCTTTATAGCGGGTGAAAACCGTTTTCGCATAATGTTCATAGCACTCGATCACTTTCCGGTTTTTCCAGCCTCCGTATTTTTTAATTAAACCGAGCGGCATTTCGTAGTGGGATATCGTCACGACTGGCTCAATATTGTATTTTAATAGCTCATCAAAGAGGCGATCGTAAAATTCGAGTCCCTCTTCATTCGGTTCACTTTCATCACCGTTAGGAAAAATCCGCGTCCAGGCAATCGATGTCCGAAACGCTTTAAATCCCATTTCGGCGAAAAGAGCGATATCTTCTTTGTAGCGGTGGTAAAAATCGATGCCTTCGTGATACAGGTTCAATGACTCCATCGACTCATCGAATGGATACATAACCCCGTTCGGCGACACATCAGCTGTCGAGAGCCCCTTTCCGCCGACATTATAGGCGCCTTCTACTTGGTTTGCGGCAACCGCTCCGCCCCATAAAAAACCATCAGGGAATTTTTTCGTTTGTTCAGTCATATCCTTTCACCTCATCCAAATTTGTCGAGCTTTCCTCTCTCTACGCCAGCGCGATCAGCGCTTCCTCAATGTCAACGCTTTCATCTGTTTTCAAAGACTTGATCGACTGGTACCGGTCCGTATTTGTGATGATAACCGGCGTGATTAACTGATAGCCTGCATCCTTAATCGCATCCATATCAAATGAGACAAGCTGGTCTCCCGGCTTTACAGCGTCTCCTTTATTGACATGCACGGTAAAGTGCTCACCGTTCAATTTCACCGTATCGATTCCGATATGGATAATAATTTCTGCCCCATTGTCGCTAGTGATGCCGAGGGCGTGCTTCGTTTGAAAAACGGTCGTGATCGTGCCTGATACAGGCGACACCACTTTGCCTTCTTCTGGCTCAATGGCAACACCTTTTCCCATGACTTCTCCTGAAAATGTCGCATCATCCACTTCACTCAATGCTTTGACTTCGCCTTTCAGCGGGCTTTGAATAATTTCTTCGGCGGCCGCGTTGCCTTGAGGTTCGTCTTTAGCCTGAACTTCATCTTCCTGTGAAGGCACATCTTCAAACCCTAGCAGATAAGCGATAATCGTCGCTGCAAAAAACGCTATAACAAGGCCAATCATCGCCTGAACGAATGTAGGGCCGATAAATGTCGGAATGCCAGGCAATCCGGCGTTGCCTCCAACAATGTAGGATGCAACTCCTGTGACACCGTAAAAAGCACCGCCGACGGCTGCACCGAGAAGCGCTGAGACAAACGGCTTTTTCAGCCTCATGTTGACACCATACATCGCCGGCTCCGTGATTCCCATCAACGCCGTGATGCTTGTCGTCATCGACAACGATTTGAACGTCTTATTTCTTGAGCGTAAAAAGACTGCGAATGACGCGCCCGCCTGCCCCATATTGGCCAGAAACATGGCCGGCATCAAGTAGTCGTATCCGTTTTGAGTAATATTATTAAGCATAATTGGCACCAGCGCGTAGTGCATTCCCGTCATAATGATGAGAGAGAACGTTCCGGCCAACAGAACCATTGCAATGAGGCCAGCATGCTGGAATAAATAATTCACACCGACAGATAGATAGTTTCCGATAATCGCTCCGAGTGGACCGACCGTGATCAATGTAACGGGCACGACAATCAGCAGGGTGAAAGTCGGAACAAAGATGAGTTTCAAAGAAGTCGGGGTGATTCTATCAATCCATTTTTCTACATAAGATGAAATCCAGATGGCAAGCAAAATCGGAATCACCGTCGACGAATACGTGGCAGCGGTTACAGGCAATCCGATAAAGGAAATGCTTTCCCCTGAACCGAGGAGCGCTGTCAGATCGGGATGCAGAATCGCCGCTCCGATCGCCGCAGCAACATAAGGGTTGCTGCCGAATTTTTTCGCTGCACTGACCGCAAGCAATAAAGGCAGGAAGTAGAACGCACCGTCGCCGATAGCAGTCAGAATAGTGTGCGCCTGGCTATTCTCGCTCAGCCAGCCGAACGTCACGGCTAACGCTATAATCCCCTTGATCATACCCGCACCGGCGATCGCCGGCAGAATCGGTGTAAATACGCCGGAAATGACATCAAAGATGGCGCTCATCACATTTGTCTTTCCTTCTGCTTTCTGCATGCCAGCCTTTTCCTCGCTCAGTCCGCTGTTTTCGATAATCGCTTTGTAAACGTTAGGCACATCATTTCCAACGATAATCTGAAACTGGTCGCCGCTGATGTTGGTGCCCATTACAGCCGGAAGACTTTCCAGTTTCGCGCGGTCTGCCTTCGCATTGTCATAAAGGTTGAAACGCAGTCTTGTCATGCAGTGAATCACGCTCTGTACGTTCTCTTCACCGCCCACGAGTTGTAAAATGTCCTTCGATACTTTATTATAATCCATATGAGTACCTCCTCTTTTGGGGGAATCTGCCGGACTGAAGGTGGCCGCCTTCACCCGGCTTTTTTATTGGCTTGGAACCGCAATGAATCCTCGGAATCTCACATCACCTCCTCATTTTGGGTATAAAAAAAACCTAAATTACGCCGGCTTGAACGGGACGATGTCCCAGAAAGCTGTACGCAACTTAGGTTTTGCCTGCAAAAGCAGTAACAATCCTTAAGAAACTTGCTGATATTAGTCTGTAACTATACTGTAGCACCTGTTTTTGTTCATGTCAACGCTTTCATTACAATTGTCTCATAAAAAATAGAATACACGCAAACTAGAAACTAAGACTTTATACCTTTATTTCTATGTTTTCTAGCTTTCGCCGCCTTTTTCATAAGCAATGCAGGGTTTCGCCTTGCTTTCCTTCGCGCTGCCGGCTGTGCAACTGCGTCTTTCGGTTCCTGCTGCTTATGAAGAATGAATCCGGCGGCCATGAACGGAATCCCTGATAAGTTTGTGAAAATGTTTTTAATGCCCATCGCTAAAATAAAAGAGCCCCATGGAGAAAACGGATCTTTTTTGATTTTCACGTAAGCGGTGATTTCCAGGGCAATAAAAATGACCGACTGTACTAAAATTACAATCAACAAGCACAAAATGAACAAGAGAGCCAAATTAAACAACGTGCCTGAGTAGATCATCAACTTCAGCGCGGCCACGAAAGTCCCAGCCTCCATATATCCGTCCGTGACATTCGGATTCCAAACGGCATAAACGTCAAATTGATGTTTGAAATGAAAAAACAAAAATAATATAAACAACCAATATATGCTATGTAAGCTAATGCCTAATAAAATGAGTCTGTTTGCTGCTTTGTTTTGCAATATTGTTCCTTCTTTCGTTTATGATTGAAGAGAATGAAACGTCTCTTCCTGCTTTGGCGGAAACGCCTTTATTTCGTTGCTGTCCAGGTCTTCCTGTAATATGCAAACCTTTTGAATCTGCCTGTTTTGATAATGGTGAAAATAGTAGCTGCACGTCTCGCTGCACATCACCGCCGTATATTGGGTGTAATCGTCTTCGCCATTGTCAGTTATGACAATCCCTTTGGGAATATTCATATGGGAGAGAATATGAAACGCGGCAGAAACGCCTTCTGTTTCATCGGACACGGGCTTCATGTGCTCTTTCAAAACTGCTGCCCTGACAAAACGGGATGGCGGTGTAAAGTCTCCCGGCAATCCGGACAGCCCGGAACCTTGGCCAAAAGCCGACAGCGTCAGGTCTCCCATCTTTTTCGCGGCAAACTGTCCCGGCTGAAGACCGATATAATTGCGCAAATTGGTCAAATGCCAAGGAAAATCCGGACTGTTCGTCAGCACGCCGACCGGATTATCATGAATTTGAATGCCTCCGGCCGCCGGTTCAACAACGATGCTCGCACCGAAGCGGTCCGTTAATAGCCAATGAAGCGGCGTCACCGTACTGAGCAAGCTGACCTCTCTCTCAACAATGTTTACGGAAACAGCCGCTTTTTTCACTTCCTCCAAATCGCCGCATTCCGACAGCACCCATGTCACAAATTCGTGCGGCGCAAGATTGCGGCATTGCTCTTTCGTCTCGCTTTCATACACAGCATAATCCGGGAAATAAAGCGCCGCGCAAGACAATCCTTTTTCATTCACACCATCAGCAAACAGCGCATTATTGAGCCTTCTGCCCATCCCGATAAACGCATACCGGCCGGCATGCTCGCTGCCGTCTGCTTCACTTTTCCATTTGTAGCGACGCGGATGCAACAGCACTTCCCCGTTAAGCTCAAAATCAAAATCCATCGTCCTCGCCAATAAATGCTCCCGACCCGCAGTCATCAACGTGATACTTGTACACATTGCGTCTCATCCTTTTCGTTTGATATTACACTTCGTGAACAATTTATTTCCATGTTATCGAATTGGAAATGATTCGTCAAAATGAAAGGGATTAAGATAAAAATGACCTCCAGAACAGAGGTCATTTTTAATCACATCATTTACTCCCCCAAACCGCATCTCCCTCACGAGACAACGCACTAAACGTCATCACTTTCCGCTCAGAAGCTGCATCCCACTGGCGCAAAAATACACCGTCATATGTTTTTCCGTCGAGCTTGAGTTCGATTTTGTTGTCTCCCGTGTTCTTCCACGTCCCGGCCGCTGCGCCGGTTATTTTGCCGTTTTGATTTAAGCGGATTTCTTTCGATTCTTTAATATCTGCGGATATATCTTTACCATGACGCACCAATTCGTAGGCGCCAATCACATCTGACTTTTTCACCTTGTCGAGCTTCTCTCCGGCATAGCGGTGAGGGGCGGCAACCGGCCAGCCTTGTTTGTTCATCAACAGTTGGTGGACGCGGACTTCGTGCTCCTCGCCCCGTCCCGGGAAGCGGGTGTGGAAGATTAAATACGATTTGCCGCTTTTTTCATCGTAAAAGGCAGAGTTATGGCCCGGCGATACATAGCCGTTTTGATTGCTAAATGAGAAATTTCCCATCAGTTTGACACCGTACGGTTCGATTGAACGATCGTCAAACAACGTTCCTTCTTTGCCACGGACGTCAATCGTCGCATGGCCTTCTGCGTCGTAATAAGGGCCGTCAGGGTTTTTTGAGCGGGCGACGCGAATGTTGTACCCGCCGTCAGCGGCAAGCCCTCCGAAGGACATGTACAGGTAGTAATACTGTGTTTCAGGATTGTAGAGAATGTATGCGCCTTCAATCCGGCTGTGATTGCCGCCGATCAGCTTTTTGCCGTACCCCTGTCCCGGAAGCGGAAGTCCGGTTTTCTTATCCATTTCTAAAATAAAAATTCCCCCGGAATAGGAGCCGTACACCATCCACAGCTTTCCTTTTTGATCAAAGAATGTATGCGGATCGACGACATTTGGGTGCTTTGTCGCGTCATAAGGCGTGCCGTCATTGCTGATCCCGTCCATTCCCGACTTCAGGAAAATGCCTTTATTTTTGTATGGGCCTTCAATGTCGTCCGCGACAGCAAGTCCGAGCGCAGATCTCGGAGAATCCCCGCGGCAGGCGTTGTAATACATATAAAACTTGCCGTCCTCAAGCTGGGTGACATCAGGCGCCCACAACGTATCAGATTCAGCCCATTCAAAGGCCTCTTTTAATTCTTCATATACGTTCGGAATCAGAGGATTGCCGTCGTGGACACTCGAGGAAATTTGCGTCCATTTCATGAGGTCCGTCGATTTGGCCGAAGCTAAATGGGAGCCGAAGACATAGTACGTGCCATTCGCTTTAATAATGGATGGATCGTGAACCGCCACTTCTGAAAATACAGGTTTTTGAGTTTGTGCAGAAGCTTGGTTTGGCGCGAAACATGCAGCCATGATGAAAAGCAATGCAAGGACTTGGATGAAACACTTTCTCATATTCATTTGTTCTCCTTTCTTTTGAAGCGCTTTCATTTTTTGACAATTCATCATATGCTGCTTATCCAAGGTTTATTACGAACAAAAAAGCTCCCGACAAAGTCGGCAGCCTAAGTTTATTTCCTCGCTTTATGCACTTTCAGCAATTTCCCTTTCACGGTTGTGTTTTTCATCGCTTCTAAGACGAGCGGTCCTTTGCCGTTTAAAATTTCAACGAATGAACCTTGCTCTTGTATCGTGATAATCCCAATATCCTCAGCGGAGACGCCGTCAATTTTAGCAATCGTCCCAACGAAATCAACAGCTCTCAGCTTCTTCTTTTTTCCCCCGTTAAAGTAGAGCCTCATAATTTCTTTATTTAACGATTCGCTCTTGTCCTGTTTAAGCTCAGGCTTCCTATTGATTTTCTTTTGAAATGCCGCTTTTGCCCGTACAATTTCTTCTTTTGACGGCGCCTCAATAATAGGAATGGAAAAACCGATATAGTCTTCAATGTCAGCGATCATCCTTTTTTCACGCGGACTGGCAAGCGTAATCGCTTTTCCCCGGCTGCCGGCTCGGCCTGTTCTTCCGGTACGATGCACATAGCTTTCTTGATCTAATGGCAGCTCATAGTTGATGACATGTGTGATGTTCTCAATATCGATGCCCCTTGCCGCTACATCTGTCGCGATTAAATAGCGAAACGCTCCCCGTCTAAAGCGGTTCATCACGGCAAAACGTTCCTCCTGAGGCATGCCGCCGTGAATTTTCGCGCACGGATAACCCAAACCGGCTAAGCGCCGCTGCAACTCATTCACTTGCTCCTGTGTGCGGCAAAAGACGATGCAGCTGTCCGGATTCTCAACAATGAACAGATCCACTAAAAGCGAAAATGGATCATTTTCATTTACAATGATCAGTTGATGCTCGATATCTGCAGTTGTCGTACCGCCTGCTTGAATCTCGATTTTCAAAGGGTCTTTCATATATTGAAGGGATAGATGCTCTACATCCTCCGGAAAAGTTGCTGAAAACAGCATCGTCAGCCGTTCTTCAGGCAAATGGCGGATGATCGCTCCTACTTGATCGATAAATCCCATATTCAGCATTTCATCGGCCTCATCGATGACAAGGTATTTCAGTTTTTCTAATGGAAAGGTCCCTTTTTCAATGTGATCCAATACGCGTCCAGGTGTCCCGACAACGATATGGCATTTTTGCTTGAGCTCTGTTTTTTGCCGTTCAAAGGACGATTTCCCGTAAACAGCCGCTGCTTTTATTCTTTTATAGCGGCCGATGTTCGTCAAATCCTCCTTAACCTGAGCGGCAAGCTCGCGCGTCGGTGTCAAAACCAAAGCTTGTGGTTTGTTCTCTTCCCATTCTGTCAGCTCACAAAGCGGAATTCCGAACGCGGCCGTCTTCCCGCTCCCCGTTCGCGATTTCACCACAACATCCCGCTTTTTAAGCGCCGCGGGAATCACTTCGCTTTGCACCGCAGTCGGCTGCTTATACCCTAAATGATCGAGCGCTTTCGTAATATCGCCGCTTAATGCATAGTCTTTAAAACTGGCTTTGTTCATGCATGAACTCCTTTTGGTCATATGATTTCCAATGAATGATGGTGTTATGAATGTGATTATACGCGAATCATAACTGATTTCAAAAGGACATGAAAAACGGGCTGTAATAATCGCAGCCCTAAGAAACACCCTAATTAACTTATAAAGCTGTTAACACAAAAGAATGATAAAAGAAACGACTGTTTTTTAAACATTCAATTTCCCTTTTAAAACATTGAAGAAATCAAAAATATATTTATGAGCAAAACAAATATAAAAATAATACCCATTAACCGTTGCAACAGAAATGGGAGCCGGTATAAAACAACTTGAACCTCATAGTTAACCGACCATGCGAAAAACAAAAAAAACCGAAGCAAATCGCTTATCCACCCATTCGGCACTTCATATATATTGTATTCATATATTTTTATTACCCATGAGGGAGCGATTAAAGAGTATATAGCCATTATTAAGTTGACAGTTAATGAAATATAAAGTAATGAACTTGGAAAAGGTACCATATCATTTAATGCATAACTAAAAAAGATACTTATGAAAAGAAATACTAAAATACCTTGTATAACATTTGACTTCTTAAGTATTCTTTTTCGTGGGCTGGTAAATTGCTTTTTTGTTTTAGTACCATACATCAAAGAAAGTAAAATTAAAAAGCATTCAGAAAATAATTCAAACAAGAATAGCGAAATGCCATTCTCATATTTATTCCAACATGATAAATTGGTCAGTAGAAGAGCCGCTATCAACAAAAGAACTGCATTGCTTCTAATCCAAAAATAACAAGTTTTTTTAATAGAAAACATATTTATTTTTCCTTTAGTTTTCAAACACTGATAATGCTCCAGCTATAGAACAGATTAGCACTAGAATAAAAACTATTCCTAATATCCGCTGCAGTAAAAACGGAAGACGTGCCAAAACTTTTTGAACTTCATAATTTAAAGAAGATACCAAGATAGCCACATATCTAAAAAAATCAGGTATTAAACCCTTTGTTTCATCATAAACATTTGATTCATATAGCTTAATAACTATTGTAGGAAAGAGTAAAGAAGCGAAAGCAAAAATCATATTCACAATTAAATATACTATAAGAATTGAACTCGGATACGGAATACTACTTGATAATATAAAACCGAAAAACAAACTAAAAACAGAAAAAACAGATACTCCTACGATAATATTTGATTTTAATAATGTTGTTTTAAGGCTTTGACGTGCATTTCCTTTTTTTGTTTGAAAACCATAAACCAATGCAAGTATAATCAAAAAACATTCTGCAATAAAAACAAATAAGAAAAACGAAGTTCCACTTCCATTGTTATTCCAATACGGTTTATTAATTAGTAGAAGCGACGAAAAAAGTAAAAGCATCACATTGCTTCTCAACCAAAAAAAGAAACTCTTTTTAATTGAAAACATAAAGTGTATCCTTTCTGTACTTTGAAAAAGAGGCTGCAATAGACGCAGCCGCTAGAAACACCCTACAATATCAATTGTTTTCAAAAATTAATCCGATCATGGTAAGCTCCCACAGCAAAACAGCGACGAAAATGACGCCCAATAGACGCTGTAATACAAAAGGGAGGCGGGCTAAAACGATTTGGACTTCGTAATTTATTGTCCAAGCAAAAAATAAAAAATAACGTAATAAGTCGTTTATATGCCCATTTGATTCCTCATAAATACTAAACTCATATTGTTTAATTACCCATGAAGGAAAAATTAAAGAAATCACTGCCATAATTACATTAATAAGTATAGAGGCATAAAATAATGAGCTTGGAAATGGCATATGCTCTCCCAAGGCAAGGGCAAAAAAGATACTTAAAAAAATTAACACAATAATGCCATGCACAAAATTTGATTTATTAAAAGCCCTTTTTCTCTGGCTAAGAATTACTTTTTCAGTTTGAAAACCATATACCAGAGAAAGCAAAATGAGAAAAAATTCTGCAGTGAAAACAAACATAAAAAACATGACATTGGCGTCTTTTTCCCAATAAGGTTTATTCATCAACAATAAAGCAGTTAACAACAAAAGAATAAAATTGCTTCTTAGCCAAAAGAATCGGCTTTTTTTAAAAGAGAATATCATACATAGAAACCCTTTCCATTAAAAATCATAAAATTCATTCATTGTATCTACTATTTTTTTAAAGTATTCGTTGACTGCCACCGGTTGAAGATATAGTGAACCGTCTTTTTTAATATTCTCATAATCTAAATGCCAAATGAAATTATCACTTCTTAGTAAAAACGCAACTTGTTCTAATCTTGTTTGGTTTTGAATATAGTCACTTTCTACAAAAGAAATATTATCGAGCTCTTGGTTGTTTGCTAAAAAATCAAAGGAAAATTGACTTATAGTCGGATGCGTTTTCGGGTCTTCCGCCATTCTTTTAATAACGTCAGCTTCAACCTCGTGAAACTCGTCAAATGAATCTTCATCCATTTCAAAAATTTCATGTTCTGGTTTTTTATCCGTATATGAATGATAAAATGTTTTCAACATTTCTAAAAACGACTCTCTGCTTCTTAAAATCGAAAAACTATGATTTTGATTTTCGATCTCCTGCACAATGAGTTCATCTTTTTGAACATGGTGTACAATCAGCACCTTTGTTCGATGGATACAGCGAACTTTTCGCTTTGATTGAATGAGTAAGTGAATCAGGTTTTCTAACCCTTTTTGTAAATTAGATTCTGTGTCATCATCCCAATATCCTCTTTGTTTTAAAAGATTTTCGGCTTGAATTGAAAATGGTTCAATGTCTTTTTCATCTTGAATTATCTGCTGCTCATTAATTATATCCTCAGCAGCTTTTTCATATCTGCACAATAGCAATGCGGCAACGAGTTCATTTGTTGTTAATATAATTTTAGAGTTTAACATTACACTCCTCCTTATTACCTGAACCAACTAGTGACAAATTCCTTTGCACTTGAAATTCCGTCTGAAATTGTTTCTGCAGTCTCAGATGCCTTTTGACTAATCCATTCACCTGCTTCTTTTCCTTTATCCTCTAACCAACCTCCGGCTTCCTCTCCCCATTCTTTCACAGTATCACCAGAAAATACAGATCCAACTATACCCACACCAGCTCCGATTGCCCCCCCGATAAGAGTGCCTGGTCCTGGGCATACCAACGAACCTAACCCTGCACCTCCTACAGTTAAGCCTGCTACTCCAGCATCCATTCCCAACCCTGCTGCCACACGTCCAGATTTCTCATATAATGACTTACCCTGATTATCATCACTAAAAAATTCAGCCGAATTAGTTAGAAATGAAAATGCAGTTCCAAAACCAGGAACCCTTTTAACTAACTTTCCAGGAGCTACTTCATCCTTAAACTTCCCAAGAGTCCCTTTCACATCAAGCTTAGTCTTATAACTCTTCAGTTCCTCTGGCTTATGCTTTAGGAAACTTTGGCTTTCTAAAATCTTTTCATATGATATTCTTGTTGTGTTAGGCCCCAACCCAACAATCTTTCTCAAAAGGCCGCTTGGTTTATTTTGAAATTTGCCGAGCCATTTTTTGATTGGTTTGCTTGAGTTTGGATCGCCTTTTTTCAGGATATTGTAAACAAACTGAGCCACCTTGGAATCGTATTTTCCGTTAGCTCCCTGCGTCCATTTCGGAGAGGCTTTCACACGGAAGTTTCCTTTCCCGTCTTTTTCAAGCTCAAGCATTTTCGTCGCCAGTACATTCACGGCTATGACGCCTTTTGTTACAGCCAAAGCGCCGTTTCCTGTACCGATTAAATCGAGCCATTCAGCGATTCTGCCCATCATTGTCGGATCGTCTTGTTTTTCTGCTAAATCAACGGCTTCGTCAATCATTTGTTTAACGACATCTGTTTCAGAAAAGTAGTTTTCAACCTCTTTAATCGTTTTTTTAGATAGGATCGCGCCTCCCTTTGACCAAGTGTTCACTTTTTCAGTGAGCTTGGAAAGCTGAGCGATCGAATTTGACGATTGTTTTAATATAGAATTAGTATCACGATCAAGCTCTTTTAAATCAGACACTGTGTTGTTCACATGTTTTTTTGCTTCGGAAATATGCTCATTAAATGATGCCAAAGAGATAGATCCGCCCCCAATCAACTGGCTGATTTTATCAAATTCGTCATTAATCGAATCAACCGTATCATTCGTTTGACGTTTCAGTTCTGTTAAGCCCTTTTTGACATCATGCGTCAGAAACTCTTCTTTTACAAAACCCTCTGTTGATTCATAGGTTCTGATTTTTGCTTTAATATCTTTTAAATTCTGTATGTATTGATCAATAAAGTGCTGAAAATAAAGCAGCACGGGAAGATGAAGAACCGAAAAGTGTTCTTTGATCGCATTTCCGCCTTCTCCTTTTAATGCATCATCAAGCTCTGCAATTTTTTGTACACTTTCCCTTATGGCATTGATTTCTTTTTCCTCTTGCTTTTTTTCCTTAATCAATTGGTCTATCGCGTCAATGACTTCAGAGACATCTAAAACTTTCAAGAGAAAACCAGCCCTCCTTATTTCATTTTTTGAGAGATGTTTTTATCAGTATCAATCAGGACTTTAATGTTTGACCATGCGTCCTTTTCAACTGAAGATAGCGCCTCCTTGTATTTTTTTAATAGCTGCTCGTATTCCTTTTCGATTTTTTTTATTTTGTTCACTACATCCATTGAAGAATTAGTGATATCGGCTTTTGAACCTGCTATCGAAAGTGCGCTGATTTTTGTCTGAAGGCTTGAAAACGCCGTTTTGACTTCTTCTGCTTTTACCTTTATTTCTGCCATTCTTTCACCTCAATGATTGACTTGTTTTTTTATATCTGTAAGCTGTTGTTTTTGTATACTTAGAAACATCTCCATATTAGAGATTTGCATTTCAAGATTTTCAATCTCTTGCTCAATATGTGAAATCAGACCATCTGTTTCTCTCTGTATACTTTGATAGCTGTGTGCAATATTTGATCTTATATTGATAAATTGATTTGTATGTCTACCGTTCCATATATGCGAAGTAATATCTGGCTGATTGATGAGATTGGCATTGTTTGAAAGGGTGTGAAGTTCACCGGTAATAGCTGTTTTTGCTTTTTTCAGTTCAGCGATTTTGCTTTGTGTATCCTTTATATTGTGAGATAAAGAAGAAATATCTTTTTCCAAAGAAGCGATTTTAGCAGCATGGTTTGACATATCGGGTTCACCTCGTTTTTCAGAAAATAAACGTCTGCACGTTACTATTCGCTTATTCCACAGTATTTCGGTTAGGTATATTGTTGCTTTCCGATTGAATCCAACGTTCTTATAAATCAGACCTTTTTCATATTACAATATCATCCAAAATAGGTAAATAGGATAATGGACTTGGTTTTCTTGGATTTTCTTGAATTGATCCATTCAAGCTTCTCACAATGTTCTTTGAAATAGCATTAGGTGCTTAGTTCAAATGACCTTCTTCAAATCTTGCCATTAAACAAACAGCACACACCCAAGGTTTTCTCAAAATATTCGTTTTTAAAAACCGCCGGATTTTCCGGCGGTTCCCTTTTAACTGCTCCATTTCTTGAATTTTTTAAAATATATACAAAAGGAAATGATTCCGCCAATTATACCTGTCAAAATTGCCAATATGAATGAAATAAACAACAAACCCAAATACCCCCATCCCAGCGCTTCATCCTGGGAAGGTTCGCCCGTCACAAAAGATTGCATGTAAAAATGCGACAGTATGGCATATAGGATAAATGAGCATATACCTATAAGGATAAAGATTAAAACACTAATACCAGAAGATACTAGAATACGTTTGGCCACGTTTAAAAAAACCTCCTATTTATCTATACCTTTCCGTCCATGTAAAAAGATGACACCTAAGACGTATTCATGCTACAAGAAAGATTAAAATAGGTAAATGAGAAAAAAAGCCCATAAAAACAGCACACACCCAAGGGTATGTGCTGTTTCTGCATGTTCTTCTATTCCGTAATCACCGTATGCACGAGCTTCGGCGCTTCGGCTTTCTCAGCGATTTGAATGTTATCGTAGACTTTTTCGATGACGTCATCGACATTTTCGCGGTTTGCGTATAGGGTAACCAATGGTTCGCCTTTTTCGACTGCGTCGCCGACTTTTTTGCGAAGCATGATGCCGACGGCGAGGTCGATTTTATCTTCTTTTGTTGCGCGGCCGGCGCCCAGCAGCATGGCCGCGACGCCGATTTGATCGGCGACGATTTCAGACACGACGCCTGCTTCTTTGGCAGGAACGTCGATTTTGTAGGCAGCCTGAGGCAGCTTTTCAGGGTTATCCGCGACAGAGCTGTCGCCGCCTTGGTTCTGAAGGAAATCCTTGAATTTTTGCAGCGCTTTTCCGTTTTTCATTACATCGATCAGTTTCTCTCTTGCTTCGTCAAGGGTCTCTGCCTTTTTGGCGAGAACGACCATTTGGCTGCCCAATGTTAAGACAAGCTCAGTCAAGTCTTCCGGACCTTCCCCTTTTAATGTATCGATCGCCTCTTTCACCTCAAGGGCATTTCC
Source organism: Bacillus sp. BS3(2021) (assembly GCF_021043345.1). NCBI lineage: Bacteria > Bacillati > Bacillota > Bacilli > Caryophanales > Bacillaceae > Bacillus > Bacillus sp. BS3(2021). The sequence continues at coordinate 159,102 of NZ_JAJNDM010000001.1, read as the reverse complement.
GATGGCAAATCCCAGCGGCTGGGACATGTCGGAGATGACAGCCATCGTTTGGCGGCCGACATTGTTTCCGATGCGGACCATCGCTTTCGCAAGGTTGACGGCGTCTTCATCGGTTTTCATAAAGGCGCCGGCGCCTGTTTTGACGTCAAGGACAATCGCGTCCGCCCCTGCGGCGATTTTCTTACTCATAATCGAGCTGGCAATCAGCGGGATCGAATTGACCGTGCCTGTCACATCGCGAAGGGCGTACAGTTTTTTGTCAGCAGGCGTCAAGTTTCCGCTTTGGCCGATGACGGCAACCTTGTCGCGGTTGACAAGTTTGATGAATTCGTCTTTAGAAAGTTCCACGTGAAACCCTTTGATCGCTTCGAGCTTGTCAATTGTTCCCCCTGTGTGTCCAAGGCCGCGGCCCGACATTTTGGCGACCGGGACGTCGAGAGCCGCAACAAGCGGCGCAAGTACGAGCGTCGTCGTGTCGCCGACGCCTCCTGTTGAGTGTTTGTCGACTTTGATGCCTTCAATCGCGGAAAGATCGATCGTTTCGCCTGAGTTGACCATCGCCATCGTGAGATCGGCCCGTTCTCTGTCCGTCATGTCCTGAAAATAGATGGCCATCGCCAGAGCGCTCGCCTGATAGTCAGGAATGCTGCCGTCTGTGTAGCCTTTAATGAAAAATTGAATTTCTTCTGTTGTCAATTCTTCTCCATTTTGTTTTTTAGTGATGATATCAACCATTCTCATTGTGATCACCAGTCCTTTTTTCAATGTTTATCAATAGATCAATCCTACAACGGTCGCTGTCAAGAAACTGACGAGCGTTGCGCCATACAGCAATTTCAAGCCAAAGCGTGCGACGACGTTTCCTTGTTTCTCATTCAGTCCTTTAACAGCGCCGGCGATAATTCCGATCGATGAGAAATTGGCAAATGAGACGAGGAAGACAGAAACAATCGCTTCGGTGCGGCCGCTGAAATGGAAGCTGCCTTGTGCGAGAGACTGCATCGCGACAAATTCATTTGAGACCATCTTGGTTGCCATGATACTTCCAGCATTCACCGCTTCATGCCATGGAATACCCATCAGGAAGGCAAACGGCGCAAAAATAAATCCGAGCAGTTCCTGGAATGATATGCCTAGTGCGGCGCTGAAAATGCCGTTAATCATTGCGATGATCGCGACAAATCCGATCAGCATAGCGGCCACGACGACGGCGACTTTAAAGCCGTCCATAATATATTCGCCCAGCATTTCAAAGAAGGATTGTTTTTCCTCTTCCTGTACCTCTACCATATCATGTTCTCGATCGACTTCATAAGGATTGATAATCGAAGCAATAATAAATCCGCCGAATAAGTTCAATACGAGCGCGGTGACAACGTATTCTGGCTTCAGCATCGTCATATAGGCGCCGACGATAGACATCGAGACAGTTGACATCGCTGAAGCGCACAGCGTGTAAAGTCTGTGCTTAGGCAGCAGCCCCAGCTGCTTTTTTAACGAAATGAATACTTCAGATTGCCCCAGTATCGCCGAGGCCACGGCATTGTATGACTCAAGTTTGCCCATCCCGTTGATTTTGCTAAGCGCAAGACCAATATATTTTATAATGAACGGAAGGATTCTCCAATATTGCAAAATACCGATTAAAGCAGAGATAAAAACAATCGGGAGCAGCACGCTGATGAAGAATGTGGATTCATTCACATTCACCAGCCCGCCAAAGACAAAATTTACACCTTCTGCGGCATATTCAAGCAAATACCCGAAGCCTTTGGCAAACCCGCCGACGAGATAGTTTCCGACGCCCGTGTTCAGCAAAACATATCCCAATGCAAATTGCAGCACGATCATGACGATAACCGGACGGTACTTCACTCTTTTTTTTCCGCTGCTGACCAGCCATGCAAGCCCTAAGACGACAAATAAACCGATGAGCCCGATAAGATATTTCATGTTTTGATCCTCCTGAGGATGTATTCGCTTACATTTTTGTGTCTGTGCGCAGGAAGCTTTCGCTTCCCGCCGCACTGGATCTTAGTAGTTATCTTCATTTTTTCCTTCTGCTCCGCTGACGATGGAAACGCCTGCACTTGCACCGATCCGGGTCGCTCCGGCTGAGATCATGCTTTCAACGTCCTCTTTTGTTCGAATGCCTCCAGATGCTTTGACACCGATGTCGGGTCCGACTGTTTTCCGCATGAGGGCGATATCTTCCGCTGTCGCTCCGCCGGTTGAGAACCCGGTTGAAGTTTTGACAAAGTCGGCACCGGCAGCAACAGCCAAGCGGCAAGCCCGCTCTTTTTCCTCGTCTGTCAACAGACACGTTTCAATGATGACTTTAACAAGCGCTTTACCTTTTGCGGCTTCAACGACTCCGCGGATGTCCGCCTCGACAAAGTCATCGTCTCCGTCTTTTAAAGCGGCGATGTTGATGACCATGTCCACCTCTGTCGCGCCTTTTGCGATCGCGTCTTTTGTTTCAAACGCTTTTGTTTCTGTCGTGTTGGCGCCCAGCGGAAAACCGATGACTGTGCAAACATCGATTTCCGTTCCTTTCAGCTCTTTGGCGGCGAATTCAACCCATGTCGGGTTGACGCAAACTGAAGCGAATTGGTGTGTTTTCGCTTCTTCTATTAATTTTTCAATCTCGGATTTTTGTGTATGCGGTTTCAATGCTGTATGATCAATGAGATTTGCAATCGTCATATACTAGCACTTCCTTTATATAAGATAGTTTCAGCATAACCGATTTTTGAACAAATGTAAATTACCATATGAAATTTTGTTCAATAGAAAATAAAGTAAAATCCAGGCTGTTCTTCCTGGACACTTTAATCATCTAGCAGTTCTTTCGCCGTATGCTGATCAATAATCAGCACATTGGCATATTTGCCTTTTAGTGCACCATGAATAGCGGCTTTTTTCCGGCTGCCGCCCGCTACGAGAATCGACCGTTCTTTTTCCCTCAAGTCAGCCAATTCAATGCCGATCGTCCGCGAGTCGATAGCATGGCTGCAAATGTTTCCCTCCGCATCAAAAAAGCGCGAACAAATATCGCCGACTCCACGTTCTTTCAGAAGGGCTTTTTCCTCTTCATGAAAATACCCCAGCCTGAACAGCAGGGCTTCATCACGGACTGTGCCGACTGTAAATAACGCAATGTTCGCCTGTTTGCCCATTTCTATGATCCGCTTAATGTGCCTGTCCCGCTCTACCATCTGTTTAACTTCCGGGTTGTCAAACACGACCGGAAGCGGCAGATACCTCGGCATCGTTTGAAAGGCTTCGGCAAACAGCTGAATCGTTTCAGACGAATAGGTGTTGACACTTGAGTGGCTGATTCCGCCTTTCAGTTGTACGACCTCTGCGCCCTTCACCTGTTTGGGCTGCATATTTTGGGCGATTTGGTACATTGTCGTTCCCCAGCTGACGCCGACAATGTCGCCGTCCTTGACTGCGCCGTGCATGTATTCGGCTCCGAAGCGGCTGAGATAATGCGTGATGGTCGTATAATCCGCGGTCGGCGAAAAAACAACATGTGCTTCCATGAGCCCGTATTTTTCCTCAAGCATCGCACCGAGCGCATCCATATCTTCAAACGGATCCATGACGCGGATTTGGACATACCCCTTTTCCTTGGCGAACTGCAGCAGCCTTGATACCGTCGGTCTTGAAATCTGCAGCTGTTCGGCGATTTGCTGCTGGCTGTAGTCAGACTGATAATAGAGCCTCGCAACTTCAATGCTCAATTGCTGTTTTTCCTTGTCCATCACGTTCCTCCCCTTTAGTAACGCTTTAACCCATATTATATAGGTTCATGCTCCTTCTCATCCAGCTGAATTGCAAAAAGACGGCCAGTATGCCGGCCCATGCGCCACTACATGTGTTCATATCATATCTTATCCTTTATATATACATCTTTTTCTGCTGTCAGTTCTTCAGCTGCGCTTGTCCGCCGGTAAAACACGGTTTCATCTCATAGCTGAATCAATACCTCACCAAGATTTTTTCTGGTTGCTCTGGTCTCACACAGGCTATCCATTCACGTCCTCCGTTTATTTCTTTTGGTATTTTTTATGAAAATCAATACGAAAATCCTTCTATTGATGGAAAAACATTTTATTATTGGACTTACGTCCTCTTTTTGGATAGTCCAAAAAGATCAAAAAATCTAGCAATCTCCATTTTTTCATTTATAATAAGTAAGTCAAAATTATTCTCAAAAAAAAACATTCGGGGTGATCTATCGTGAAAGCACCCGTGAGGTATATATGGATTGGTATGATCCTGTGCTTTTTATCGGCCAGTCTGGCCGTCGGTTGTATCAAAGCTGAAGATCAGTCAGATGATGACAAAAATGATGAAGCGCTGCAGCCTGCCGAACACTTCGTTTACCATCATTTAATGAGCGATCAGGGGCTGATTAAAACCAGCTTTTCTGACCAGCCTGTTTACTTGTCGGAATCGCTTGGCTTGTGGATGGAATTTTTGATCAGTAAAAAAGACGGCGAGCATTTTCATGAGCAATATCAGCACCTGACCGAATCCTTCCTTATGAAAAACAACCTGGTCTCATGGCAAATCCAAAACGGCCAGACAAGCGGGGTAAACGCCTTGATCGATGATCTCAGAATCATGGTGAGCCTCGATCAAGCGGCAGCTCTATGGGGAAACAGCGAGTATAAACAAACCGCTCTGAACATCGGTTCCGCATTAAAAACGCACAACATGAACAACGGGATATTGACGGACTTTTACGACTCCGCCTCTCAATCCGCATCAAAGGATATCACGCTTTCCTATATCATGCCAGATGCGCTATCCGTCTTGAAAAAAAACGGAGTGATTGATAAGGATACCGAAAGGCGGAACGCCAACATTCTTTACCGCGCCCCTTTGAAAAACGGTTTTCTCCCGAAAGTGTACAGTACAGAAACGAAAGCATACACCTATGACCATGAAGTCAATCTCATTGATCAGCTTTACACAGCTTGGCATTTACCGCCGAAGGATCAAAAAGCCGCTGTATTAGCGGATTGGCTCAAACAGACGTTTCAAACCGGCGGCAAACTGTATGGCCGGTACTCGATCGATACAAAAAAGCCGGCGGTTCAATACGAATCTCCATCCGTCTACGCTTTGACGATATTATTTTTCATCAACCAAAACGAAGATCAAGACGTCATCAAAGCGCTGTATGATCGAATGAATGATTTTGAAATTCTTGATTCGTCTGAGACGTATTATGGGGGATATATGAGCGGAAATGATACGCATTCTTTTGATAACCTGCTGCCTCTATTAGCCGAAAGGAAGCTTTTAAATGAAAATATCATTCAATGATTCGCAAAAAATGTTCGCTTATATGACGGGAATAGCAGCAGCTCTTGCGTTGTTCATCCATTATGTCTCAGCCCCGCAGTCCGAATCCATTCTCATCATTTGCATCACACTTGCCATCATCGCAGCGGGAATATGGCTCGGATCGATTTACGCACTGGCTGGGACGATCATCGTCCTGTTTGTTCTCGGAACTTTGATGATGTTTCTTCACACAGACGCTTCGTCTGAAACGGAATTGCAAACCCTCGTCATCTGGGGAATAGCGCTTTTGCTGTTCTCCTTCATGTCAGGGAGAATCCATGACATCGCGATCGGACTTCACCGCTCTGTCAAACACCTTCAAGACGAGATCAATAGCTTCGTTGCAATTGACAGGGTGACAGGCTTTGATAATAAACAGAGGATGAAGCTGGAGCTCTCGGAAGAAATCAAGCGGGCAGAGCGGTATGGCAACTCATTTGTTTTTTTACTGCTGCAAATGCATTATTTCAAAGAGTTCAAATCCCTGTACGGAGAAAAAGAAACCGACCGTCTCTTTCAATTTGTCAGCAGTCAAATCAGATCATGTGTCCGGGAAACGGATAAAAAATTCCGGCCTGCCGAAGAGCGGTTTGGCATCCTGCTGACACACACGCCTGCTGAGCATATGCCTGCCGTCCTTGAAAAACTGAAGAAACAGCTGGACACATACCAGCTGAAAAACGGCAAGTATGTCACCTTGACCTTCCACGTGTGCCACTTATCATATCAAAACGATTTAAAGACTGCTGAGCAATTTTTAGAAGAACTAGAAAACGAGATGATGATGAATGAACTGTAAGCGGATATTACTTCTATGCGCGGCTGTCCTTATCCTGGCTGCGGTTTTTCATGTTCCGGACACCGCCGGGGCAAAGCAGCAGGAGCGCGGCATTCTCATCATCTATTCAACATTGGACGGCAAAAAATCAGCCGATGTGAAAATGCTCGACCTTATCGCCGGACATTTTACATCCCATGTGACCGTTGTAAATGATGCGGATGTCAAAGCTGCGGATCTGGCAGGAAAAGACCGCGTCATCTATTACGGACAAACGAAAAGAAAGCTGAACAAAAAGCTCGCGCAGCTGATCAGCTCCTTCCAAAAACCTGTGACAGCGATCGGCTTTAACGCCGGGCAGTTCAGCCAATTTGCAGATCTTTCGCTGAAAAGCGAAGACAATGTGTATCAGATTCGCAGCACAAATGAGGAACACGATACCTCTTTAGAAAGCGGAATTCGTGTCCTTGAGGTATCAGGCTTGAAGGGAAAAGCGTTGTACACATACAAAGCTGACGACGGAAAAGCTCACCCATTCGCATGGAAAACCGGCAAAAGTAACGTGTACATCGGTTTAACCGATTTGCTCAACAACAACCTCCTCGCCGCTAAGCAGCTCAGACAGGCATTTGGTGAAACCCCGGACAGCACGCTGTTATATTTGCGGCTTGAGGATATCAGCCCAATGTCGGATGAAAAACTGCTGCTCCAAGCCGGGGCTTATCTGCATAAACGAAATATTCCTTTTATCCTTTCTGTGATTCCGGTATATGTCAATCCTGAAACGGGCGACAAAGTCTATATGTCTGAAAAGCCGAAGCTTGTCAACGTGCTGAGAAAGCTGCAGGATATGGGCGGCAGTGTAATTGTTCACGGGTATACCCATACATACCGCTACAGCGAAACCGGTGAAGGATTCGAGTTTTGGGATGCTAAAGCCGATCAGCCGATCACATCGCAAAATGCGAAAGAGCCCGCGACCCTTTTGCAAAAGGAACAGAACTTTCCGAATGAAGAAGCATATCAAAACTATTTGAAGCCGTTCAGAAAAAATGAGGAAATGTACACGCGGCAGAAGCTGACGAACGCTATTGAAGATCTCACCGCAGAAGGACTGTATCCGCTCGCGTTTGAAGCGCCGCACTATACGATGTCAGAGCACGGCTATCAGATCGCCTCACAGTATTTTACAAGCTTGTTAGGCCAGGTTCAGCTTAGCGATACAACATGGAAAACGTCAGGCGCCGGGCCTTTTGTTACCAAACCAGCAATACTCCATGGGATGACGCTCTATCCTGAGACCATCGGCTATGTTGATCAATCGGATCAAAATCCGCTCGGCAAAGTCGAGGAACGCATCTCTCAAATGATCGATTTTGAAGGCGGAGTAGCCGGCGCATTTTATCATCCTTATCTTGGAATGAAATATCTCCCTGAGCTGGTTGATCAAATGGAACGCATTCCGAACAGCGAATGGCTCGATATTAAAAAGACAAAGCAAACCGTTAAAACAGATAAAGTGGAAATTCACACAAGCGGAGATGGAACGATTCAAGTTAAAAGCAAAGTCAGCGCCATTGAGACGTTTTTCGATCATCACCAGCAAAGCCCGCTGGAAAAGGCGCTTTGGATTCTCTCTCTTATTGTGCTCTTGTTTGTTGTCATGTTTGTGAGCTATACCCTTTACTTGAGAGCCACATTAAAAAAACGAATCTTTAAGGAGAGAAAAAACCGTGGGTAATGTTCTGTTCCTAGTCTCTTTAAGCTTAATATGGGTCATGCTTCTGTATCACATGTTTCTGATGCAGGGCGGATTCCGCCACTATATGACCTTCGAACGGAACATGCCGAAGTGGAAAGAGAACGTGAAGGATCTTCCGAAGGTCAGCGTTCTGATTCCTGCGCATAACGAAGAGGTCGTGATTCGGCAGACGCTGAAGGCGATGGTGAATCTCTATTATCCGAAGGACCGGCTGGAGATTATCGTCATCAACGACAATTCATCTGACCGGACGGGCGACATTGTAGGTGAGTTTTCCAGACAATACGACTTTATTAAAATGGTCGTGACCAAACCTCCGCATGCCGGAAAGGGAAAATCGACGGCGCTCAATTGCGGTTTTGCCGAATCAAGCGGAGATGTCATTTGTGTGTATGACGCCGACAACACGCCCGAAAAAATGGCTGTTTATTACCTTGTCCTCGGGCTCATGAATGATCAGAAAGCCGGAGCAGTGGTGGGAAAATTCCGCGTCATCAATGCGGCGAAAACATTGCTCACAAAATTTATCAATATCGAAACGATTTGTTTCCAATGGATGGCACAGGGCGGGAGATGGAAATGGTTCAAAATCGCCACGATCCCCGGCACCAATTTCGCCATCAGGAGAAGCATTATCGAACAGCTGGGCGGCTGGGACGATCAGGCGCTCGCGGAGGATACCGAGCTTACGATCCGGGTCTACAACCTCGGCTACCACATCCGCTTCTTCCCGGCGGCCGTCACTTGGGAGCAGGAGCCGGAAACGTGGAAAGTCTGGTGGCGTCAACGGACAAGATGGGCGCGCGGCAACCAGTATGTCGTCCTGAAATTTTTGGCTCAATTTTTCAAGCTGAAGAGGAAACGGATTATTTTTGATTTGTTTTATTTCTTTTTTACGTATTTTTTGTTTTTCTTTGGTGTCATCATGTCAAATGCGCTTTTTGTGATCAATTTATTTTATAATCTGCATCTTTCATTCGGTTTTTTGTCTATCATCTTATGGGTTTTGGCTTTCTTTCTATTTATGACGGAGGTCATGATTACACTGAGCATCGAAAAAACAGAAATGAACAGGCAGAACTTTTTCATCGTTTTTCTGATGTACTTTACATACTCGCAGGCTTGGATTGCGCTCGTGATTTATTCTTTATTCGTCGAAATCAAGCACCGCCTGTTCAAGCAAGAGGTTAAATGGTACAAAACAGAACGATACAATCAAAAGAAAAGCGGGTGACTTTTTTGAAATATATCATCATATGTCTGGCAAGCCTTATGCTGATCACGGCGACGGGACAAGCTGCAGCTGCCAAAGACGTTACAGTAGACGGCTCGATCCTCGGGAAAAACAGCCGGGAACAAGCCGAACAGCAAGTTCTTACAAACGATCTCTTAACCTTGTACGGGGCAAAAGACAGCGCCGAGCTGACGTATCAAATTCCGGCGGGCGCCTCCTCTGCCCATCAGCAGCTCACACTTGAATACGAGGCCTCAGACCTTTTAATTTCACCGTCTTCTTTAACAGCCGAGATTGATGGCGAACCGGTCAAAACGGTTAAGCTTGCAGGGAATGCCGGGAAGAAAACGCTGAAACTCGCACTAAACAAAAGCCAGTCGTCTCCAGGGTTTCACAGCCTATCACTGAAGTTCTACGGTGTGGTTCATGAAGGCGTCTGCGTCAGACAGGACTCTTCCGGGAACTGGATCAAAATTTACCCGGACAGCCGTCTGAATATCGGAGAAAAGAACGAATCTAAAGGAATGGCGCTCGAACATTATCCTTATCCGTTCGCTCAGTCCGGCAGCTCCGTGGAAAAAACGGCAATCGTCATTCCGGACCATACAAGTTCGGCTGAAATCGAAGCGGCAGTTAAAACAGAAGCCTACCTCAAAACGGTTGACAATAGCATCAGCACGAAGATCTTGGGTGAATCTGACCTGGCGAAAATCGACAGGCCGACGATTGTGATCGGCGTCCAGCATCACTGGAGCGGCAAAGTGAAAAAGCTGTTGAAACAAGCAAAGCTCGAAGCAAAAGAAGACAAGCTTTTGCTTGCGGAACGGATGCTCAAAGCAAAGGATAAGCAACAGCCTGTATTGTTTGCAGCTGCATCATCTGATGATGTTCTTTCTGAAAAGATCAGCGTCATTACCGACAAAACGTATGCCGCCCAGCTCAGCGGCGACACGCTGGCAATCGGCAAACTTCAGCAGCATAATAAACGGGACGGCGGCAAGCTGACACTCGAGGATTTCGGGACGGGGGATTTGACAATCGGGTCCGGACAGACATCTTCCGAGCATTTTTATTATCCCGCACCGGCGCCATTAGACAAGAATCAACCTGCAAAGCTTTCGCTTACGATGAAAAAATCGGAGACGATTCAAAAGCAGGCCGGTCAAAGCGAGTTAGCTGCGGAACAAGCGGAGCTGAAGGTCATGATCAATGGTCAGCCTCATTCCGTCGGACTTGACGATTTAGGAAAAGAAGACAAAAACGGCTTTTACCATGTTTCTTTAAAAGTCGATCCGAAACTTTTGCAAAAAAACCGTTACATCGATATTCAATTTGCCACTTCAGGGTTGAAAGAGAACAACCCCTGCTATGCGGGGAACGGTGACAAGTGGATTTTCATCGATAAACAGAGTGCATTGTCTTACCACGTCAGCGACACATCAGCTTCAGCCGATTTTCAAGAGTGGCCGCTTCCCTACGCGGGAGATCAGGACAACAAAACGCTGATGATCCTGCCCGACAAGGCGGATCAGTCAAAGCTTCATGAACTTTCACTTGTGGTCGGCTCCTTCGGCAGCGAAGCCAGGCAGGCATTCACAGTGAAAACATCCGCTGAAGTCAAACCGGATGACATGAAAGGAAGAAACATCATCTTCATCGGAAGTGTCGATCAATTCTCTCTGCTGAAGGAAAAAACCTCCGAATTGGCTGTTCCGACGGCGAAAAACGGGGCATTTGATGTGTCATCTTTTCAAATGCTGAATGAAACGACGAAACAAATCGCGTTTACTCAAACATCGCTTTGGGATTCAAATTACTCGATGGCTGTTTTCGCGCCGTTTAAAGGGCAAGGCACAGCTGTCACAAAAGAAATGATCAACTTTTTAAACAGCAATGACTTCGCAGCAACCGTCGTTAATGAAACGGACAGCCATCAGCTGTTTACAAACCATCAGCAGCTGACAGCAAAATCAGCTGAAACCAAGACGGATGATAAACAGGAAAGCAATCAGCAACATGTGATGTACATTGCCATCCTGATCGTGATCATAGCGGCAGCGGTTATTCTGATTTTGACAACCGCCAGGCGGAGAAAAAGAAAGGCCAATGGCGGCGGAAAGATTGACGAATAAAACAGGGGCTTGCTTCTAGCCCCTGTTTTTTTATAAGTATTCAACCTGCTTCTCATATACATCCTTCACAATTTTAGCTAAAATATCGATTCCCCTTATGATATCTTCATCCGCCGCGGTTAGGCTGATTCGTATACACTGGTGCGAATGCGCCATGGGGCGGGATTGGTGGTGAAAGAAAGATGAGCCGGGAACGATGATGACTCCGTCGGCTTTCATATACTCATACAGCGCCGCATCAGTCACCGGCAGGTCTTCAAACCACAGCCATCCGAAAAGCGCCCCTTCCCCTTGATGCAAATACCATTTGATGTCTTCAGGCATCTTGCCTAAAAGCGTATCCTTAAGCAGCTTGAATTTATTGCGGTAATACGGCCTGACTTCATTTAGCGAAATGTCGGCGAGGCGCCCGTCATTCAAAACAGATGCCGCCATATACTGCCCCAGCCTCGAAGAATGGATCGCCGCATTAGACTGGAATGCTTCCATTGCCTGAATGTACCGGGACGGCCCGATGGCGATTCCGATCCTTTCGCCAGGCAGGCCTGCTTTTGAAAGGCTCATACAGTGGATAATCTGATCGTTGAAAATCGGTTCCATGTCGATAAAATGAATCGCCGGAAAAGGCGGAGCATATGCGGAATCAATGAACAGCGGAACATTCGCTTCTCGGCAGGCGTCTGAAATGAATGCTACATGTTCGCCAGGCAGGATGTTTCCGCAAGGATTGTTCGGCCGTGAAAGCAAGACAGCGCCGATGCACGGATCGGTCCTCATCCTCTCTAAAAACGCCTCACGGTCGAGCTCATATCGAAACGTATGATCATCCAATACCGAAATGAGAGGAGGTATCCCCTCAATCATCTCCCGCTCCAACGCCGCTCCGCTGTATCCTGAATAGTCGGGAAGCATCGGAATCAAGGCTTTTTTCATCACAGACCCGCTTCCCATTCCGCAAAACGAATTAATCGCCAGAAAAAACAGCTGCTGGCTTCCGGCTGTAATCAGCACATTCTCTTTTCGAATGTCGGCGCGATACCGCTCTGAAAAGAAGCGGACAACACTTTCAATCAGTTCATCGGTTCCATAGCTCGATCCGTATTGGCCGATTACTGAAGAAAACCTGTCATCGTCGAGCAGATTGGCAAGAGCCGACTTCCACATGGCTGACACGCCGGGCAATATCATTGGATTGCCCGCACTTAAATTAATGTATGACCGATCTCCGCCGGCTAGGACTTCCTGAATATCGTTCATCACAGCCCTGACCCCTGTCTTCTCATTCATTTTCTCTCCGATTTTGCTTAATGCCGGCTTCACGCTTCCAGTCTCTCCCGCTCAAACCGAAGACGGGCGGTTTCGATTTTCTTATTGATCTCGTCAATGAAATATTGTTCCGGAACGCTGAACCGCTCGCCTTCACGCCCGGGAGGCAGGTATTGTCTGACATAGCGTTCCGCCGCCTCTTTGTATGCAGAGTCATCCTCGATCTCTTCCAGCTGTTCGATTTCAGTCACAAGCTTTTTTAAATCGTCCATGCATCGGGAAAGATCAAGCGACACGGGTTTCTCTTCTCCTCTTTGAATGGAATGGCCGTTTTCAATGATCCAGCTGAACAGAAAATAGCCTGTCCCGGAATCAAAATTCCGCGTTGCATTATGCTGGCTTGGATAGCGCAGCAGCCGTTCATACAAAACAAATTCGATTATTTCCTCCCAGCCGTCATATTGCCGCTCCCACAAAGTGAGGATCGCTTGGCAATCGACCTTGACTTCTTCTAAAATGCCTGCGAAAAAATTCATTTTCGCCTGAATATGCAGATGAAAAGGTTTTTTTCCGCAATGATGAAAATAGTCATGAAGGTAGCCCCACAGCACCCTTGCTTCATATGTGCGGTCGGGGGAAAGCTGAGCCGACTTGAAAGGCGCATGTTCAAAAATGGCCCTCGCTCTTTTCAGCGTATCCTCATGGTAAATGTGATAAAACTTATTAAAATAGAAAATCGCGAATGTCTGTGATGTAATGTTCTCTTTTGTTTTCACATTTTCCGGGAAGAATACGATACATTTTTCTTCCGTGAACCCCTTTGTTCCGGCGAGAAGCTTGAGGGATTGGCAGCCGTTTTCAGGATGGGGCAGCTCTTCTTCTATCGGCCTCATCATGGCAGGTTCTTCACGAACGGCCAAAAAGGCTTCAAAATAACAGCCTTTCGCATGTGGCCCATTCGGCGTCACGATCGGCGCCGCAAAAAAGGTCGTCTCCTGATCATTCGGAGCCCGGTAAGCCGTCAATAACCGGTCAAAATACGGCGTCTCCCCCAATCCGCGTCCGATCCAATCCAAGACGTCCTGTTTAAACGCCTCTTTTGCAGCCGTTAGGTGAACCGCTTCATAAATGGTTCCAGCGTCTTCTATCAATTGCAGCAGAAGCTGTTCCGCCCTTTCGCGACGCTCTGTAATCTGTCCTTTATCATTTTGGTACGTCTGTAATTCATGAATGTTCGGTACAATCTGCTCGTTGACCAAGTTTACAATGTCCCCTGTCAATGTCGTCATCGGCTTCCTCCTTCGATTGATTTAAGCCCGTGGATCGTAAAACACATCGGCACTTCTCCAAAATCTTGAATGACTTTCAAACGGTGTTCATCAGCTGCTTTAATCGTCGTGATACAGCCGTCAGCCGCGTTTGAAGCGCAGGCCAGGGCCGCTTGTGCATTGCTGGTGACAAATTGGACTTGACTGCTGAACAGCTTCGCCAGATGGGCGGGAGCAGGGTGTGAAGCGACGGTTTGAATGTCAGATGCCATCGTGTGCTGTTTTGCGGCAAAAACCATGTTGTATGTCGGCATCACAAAACTGTCTATGATCTTTAAGTCAGCGAGATTCTCGAATACAATTTGATGCAAAAACGGGTAAACGGCGCAGCCTAAAAGAACTGAATTTTCTGTCGATTTAACATGAGGGAGCGCTTCTTCCAACGTTTCATAAAGTCTGACTTCCCCGCGGACCCCTTTGTTTTTGAGCCAAAGCAGGCCGGCTTTTTCGCAGTTCGTGCCTTTGGGACCGAGCGTATGGACAATCATCACGGCTTGTTCTTCCTGCACTTTAGTCGAGATCATCTTAACCTCCTATTGTACCCGTCAAATTATTTTGATATATGATATGAAGCTCATCATCCAGTTCCCGGTAGAAAGCTGCGCATTCTTCATATGAATGATGGCTTGTGAATATAAATCCGGGATAACCGGAAAAATGCGGGTACGGCAGAATTTTCGCGCCTTTTCCAATAAATTGAAACACCCGCTTTACCTCCGGCCTCTGTTTGACTTCTTCCAGTCCGTCGATTTTTTCAAAAGTGCCGGAGCCCTGTACAGGAATGATATAATTGCCGGCTGTCCTTACAGGCCGGATCTCTTCTTTAAACTCGCTGCTCTCCAGCGGCTTTATTGCGTTTTGCAAGACAAGCTGCATAAAATTGATGCCCGTGCTCTCTTTGACGATGTAATGCGAAACTCCTGAACCGCCGATTCTGGCGCCCACCTCGATAACATAAGGTGTTCCGACCTTGTCCAGCCTCAGCTCCGTATGAGCCGGCCCCTGATGAATGCCCAGCGCTGAAACGGCTCCTGTCACTTCCTTAACAATCGCAAGGCGCGTCTCTTCTTTCAATTGAGCCGGAGCAATATAGACGCCTTCTTCAAAAAACGGACCTTTGCTGTTCCCTTTGTATCCAATCGAAAGAACATGTACGTTTCCTTGAATCGACAGCGTTTCAATCACAAATTCCGGCCCATCGATAAATTGCTCGGCTATGATGCCCGTTTTGCCGTGTACGAATCGATTAAGGTCCGTCTCGTTAACAGCCTCGACTTTCCTGACGGCCTCCTCAAGCTCCTTCCAATCATCAACACGGACGACGCCCTGGCTTGAAAAGCCGTTGACCGGCTTAACAACTAATGGATAAGTCAGTTTCCTGTCTTCGAGATCAGCGAGCGTATGGAACTCGTGGAAAACCGGCGTATTCAGGCCGTTTTGCTGAAGGATGCTGCGGGTTTTATTTTTATTGCGGCAGTTTTCCATTGTTGTGAAAGAAAGCCCCGGCAGATTCAAAGCTTCAGCGGCTTTTGCCGTGAAAGGCAATGCTGGCTCAAACAGTGTCACAACGCCGTCAAACGGAAATTCGACAAATGTCTGTTTGACGATTTCCAGCGCCTCTTCTTCATCTTCAAATAACGGCAGCGGCACACAGCGTTCCACAGCCGGAAGATTGCCCGGGAAATCTTCGGCTGAATTGTAAAAGAACGTGACCTTCAATCCTAAATGCTCAGCTTCTTCAAAAATAAATGGCAAGTGCTTATTTTGACAAATGATGGCCAAGTTTTTGTTTCGTATCGTCAATTTTCGCGATCCTCTCTTCTTTTTTTAAGTTGATGAACATCACACCGAATATGACAAACAGCGTTCCTAAATAAATATTCGCATTCAGTTTTTCATCCAGAAACAGAAATCCGATATAAAGCGCAATGACGGGGGAGATAAACAAGTGGGAAGTCGCTTTTGAGATGTGCCATTTTTTAAGCAGATAAATGTTGATCCAAAAACCCAATATCGAGCCGACAACCGCTAAATAAAGCAGCGCATAAAGGCTCACGCCGGAAAACGTTCTTGTCCCGCTTTCAAAGATGAGGCTGCTGATGAGCAATACCGCTCCGCCGCTCAGCATCGAAAGGGAGTTAAAGCTTAAGATCGGAAGCGAACGAATTCTCTGTTGTACTTTGATTTGAATAAAAGCCGAGCCAAACATCGCACACAAAATCACAATCATGGCGACGATTTCAATAACATCGACTTTGATCAACAGCTGATTGCCAAACACGATTGTAATGCCAAGCAACGCAAGGCAAATGCCCCATTTCTGCAATTTCGTCGCCGGTGTCCCTTTGACAAGGCGGTTGATCATCAGGGCAAAGACTGAAATGCTAGCCGCTAATATAGACACCAACCCGCTCGGCAAATAAAGAGAGGCCCAATAAACAGATCCAAATGGAACGGAAAAATACATGATGCCGTTCAAAAACGACAGCACCAGCAGTTCCTTTGACAGCACAAACTGCCTTCGTATCAAAAGAAACGCCGCGATCAAAATGCTTGCGATCATAAACCGCATGCCCGCGGACCAAAATGGAAGGCTGTCACTCAACCCGGCTTTTTGAAAAGCCCATGTCGTCCCGCCGATCAAACATAATACGATAAATAAAATATGAACCCGATACTTTAAAACGTTTGTCCGCATAGCATTCACCTGATTTTGTTATTGTCTTGCTGTCATTTATTTTCAGAAAATAAAATCTTTTCTGATCAAAATGGATTATGAGGGAAATTATAACTATTATATCAATTACAGTCAATCATTCTTTTGAACCTTTAGAATATCTTTACAAATACTGCGCACAAAAAAACACTCACTTCGATAAGTGAGTGAGGCGATACGGGTCTAGATTATATTTCTATCTTTTGGGTGCATACCGCTTTTCCGGATGACCCGAATTCTCTCATTTTATGTTTGACCGTTTCTTTGACTGCGCTGATCCCTGGCGTCATATAGGCGCGGGGTTCATATAAATCGGGATTGTCTTTAAACATGCTGCGCGTTTTCTCGGTCCAGGCCACCATGCATTCTGTATTAATGTTGATTTTCGCATGGCCCAGACGGATCGTTTTAGCGATTTGATCAGCCGGGATGCCCGAAGCTCCATGAAGAACAAGCGGAATGTCCGTCACCCGTGAGATTTCTTCCATTTCCTTAAATCCTAAATTAGGCTCGCCTTGATATTTTCCATGAACAGAGCCGAGCGCGGCTGCTAAAGCATCGATACCGGTTTCTTTGACAATGCGTTCGCATTCACCGATGTCGGCATACTGCACCCCGCCGATGAGCCCGTCTTCCATGCCCCCTACGGTGCCAACCTCTGCTTCAACCGAAACATTGCGAATTCCGGCGTATGACACGACCTCTTTTGTCATGGCGATGTTTTCATCGATTGGTGAATGCGAGCCGTCGATCATGACTGAGCTAAAACCGGCGTCAATCGCTTGCTTGCAGCGCTCCGGATTTTTGCCATGGTCAAGGTGAAGGACGACGGGAACGGAGATCGACATTTCCTCAATCAAAGCCGCAACCATTGCGGAAACCGTCTTAAATCCGCCTAAATAATCGATGAGCCGGTCTGAGGCGGCCGCGATGACAGGTGACCGTTCTTCTTCCGCCGCCTGTAGAATCGCTTTTGTCCATTGAAGGCCGTTAATATTAAATTGACCGATTGCATAATGATGTTCCTTTGCTTCTTGAAGAAGTTCTTTCATGGAAACGAAAGCCACGTTCACCCCTCCTATCCCGTATTAAATCTTGAAGTATTTTGAAACAACTTCAACTGTTGTTTCTTTGGCCGTTCGAATCGTTTCTTCCGCGCTCAGCTTATAGTATTCAGGTCTGAACAATTCAATTGACACGACATCCGAAAAACCGATGTCTTTCAAAGTTGATAAGTGGGCATCCAAGTCGATGGCCCCCTGTCCCGGCCAAACGCGGTCTTCATCTCTTAAAAAGCCGATTGGGAAGTCTTCCGTATCATCGATATGATAAATGAAAATCTTCTTGCCGTCCGCCTTTTTCAAATCCTCAATGTCCGAACCCATTGCATGGAAGTGGAAGCTGTCAAGAACAAGGCCGACATTATCGCGGTTCACGGTCATGACGATGTCATAGGCCTGGCTGAACGTATTGACTGTGCACTCCGGATGACCGACAAACTCGACAGCGATCTTTACACCGTACGGCTCCGCGATGTCTGACAGCTCTGTCAGCACTTCGACGGAGCTCGCTTTAATATCTTCTTTTAAGATTTTTTGTTCGGTGACAAGCGGTACCGCGACCACATATTTCACACCAAGCGTTTTGCATGTTTCCATCATGCCTTTAAATTCTTCGATGATTTCACGGTGCCCTTTTTCATCGCGGTTGTTGAAAAAGACAAGGGCATTCAAGGCCAGCGGCTTAATATGATGCGTCTGAAAATACTCGGCTAACTCTGAGAGAGAATGGTCTTTTAAATATTCGGGCAGCTTATCCATCGTCCGGATTTCGATATAATCGTATCCGTGCTTCTCACAGTATTCGAGGTCTTTTGCTAGGTTTGAATTTTCCAACGTCGTTGCTTCATTAAAGCATAGCTTCATATTAGATTCTCCTTATCTAAATATCCTTGTGAAGAGAGAGTTCGGCAGGGCGCCGAACTCAGGGGCTTATCCTAGTAATTCCTGTTTCAGCTTTTCAAGCATGAATCTGCTTGATTCATCCGCTCTTTCGTCAACCCAGGCAAACACGGCATTCGTCGCTATTCCGTCGAACTTCATCTTTCTCAGCTTTCTGAAAATCGTATCAAAATCAACCTCGCCTTGGCCAATGTCCAAATGCTGGTGAACCGTTACTTTCGCGTCAGGCGGATTGACGATGTAGCGAAGGCCATGAGCCGCTTTATGATTATAAGTATCTGCAAATAAAACATGCGTGAGGCGGTCGCCGGCTTCGTCAAACATTGTCTCGATGTCGCCTTTTCCATCGTCATAGAAGAATGTGTGCGCAGTCGAGTAGACAAGATTGATCCAGTCCTTGTCAAGCGCTCGGATCATATCCATCGCACCTTTGTGTGTTTCGATAAAATCGTATGGATGGGCTTGAAGATTGAGTTTAATGCCTTCTTTTTCAAAGACTGGCAGAAGCTCATCCATGGATTTGATAAATTTTTCTTCACTTGTTAAAGGATCGTATTTTGAACCGCTGAATTCGCTGTTCATCAAATCGACTTCAAGCTCAACCGCAATTTCGATCGCCCTTTTCCAATTGCGCACCGCTGCCTGACGGCGATCTTCATCAGGACCGGCCCAGTGGTAAAGCGGAAGGAGCGATGAAAGCTTAACACCGGTATCTTTTAAAAGCCGCTTTAATTGTTTGATTTTAGCTGAATCGACTTTCGGATATTTATAGAATGGACAAAAATCTTCGCGCGGCGATAGTTCGATATATTCGTAGCCAAGCTCCGCCGTTTTATAGACCGTTTCCTCCAAAGTTAAATCATCGCGATACATCGATGGATCCAATGCTAATTTCATACTTTTCACTCCTCGGAAAGTTTTTATTTTTGAACAGTTGTAAACGTTTGATAGAATTTCGGTTTCTCTTGAAGCGCCACAGGTTCTTTCTGTCCGGATTCCTGAGCTTTTACGCAGGCATCCGTCGTCACGGCGGCGATATAGCCGTCCCATGCAGTCGGCCCGCTGACCTCGCCTTTCTGTTGGATCGAGTCAATGAAATCTTGGATTTCTACATCATAAGCGTCTACAAAGCGGCGCTGCCAATCCATGAGAATATCCGTCGAGAATTTGCCGTCTTTTCTGAGAGAGATGCTTGATGGTTCAGGAAGCTTCACGATTCCGTCTTCTCCGACGATTTCACACTGGATATCGTAGCCGTATTTGCAGTTGACATAGATTTCCGCATTGATCACGACTCCGCCTTTCGTTTCGATGATGACGATTTGCGGATCACGCAAATGAGGGAGCGCGTTTTTCGATTTTTTCGGATAAATGACCTGAACGGATTCGTAATCGTCATTGATCAGCCAGTGCAGGGCGTCTATTTCATGGACAAGCGTATCGACAACAGCCATATCTGTCGTATAGTTGTCGCCTACAACCGGGTTGCGGTGCGCACAGTGGATCATGAGAGGCTCGCCGATGACCCGGTTGTCGATCGCTTCTTTCAGCTGTACGTAACCGCTGTCATAACGGCGCATAAAGCCGACTTGAACGAGACGTTTGCCCGCTTTGATTTCTTCATTGACGATCCGCATGCATCCTTCCGCAGTCGTCGCCAGAGGCTTTTCGCAAAATACGAATTTGTTCGCTTTAATCGCTTTCAAAACACTTGATTCATGTGCCGGTCCCCAGCTTGTGACTAAGACTGCGTCTACATTTTCGGCTGCGATGAGACTGTCGTCATCCGGATAGACCTTTGCATTCAGGCTGTAGTCTGTTACAACTTGCTGAGCTGCCTCCTGGTTTACATCGGTGACCGCGACAATTTCGCCGCCGGCTAATTTATTCGTGATGCGGTTGATGTGTTCTTTTCCGATTGCTCCTGTACCAATAACACCAATGCGTAATTTCATTGATAGCCACTCCTTCAAAATAATTACATAATTTTTCTTGTTTGCACTTGCCCAGCTTGAGCCGGAGGAGTCCCATACAGCTCTTCCTGAATTTGTTCAAGCGACTTACCGGATGTATTCGGTGCAAAAAAGAGCCCGATGAGCATGCTGGCCGTTACACATCCAAGGAGAATGGCCGCCATAAATGCAATTCCAAAATTCGAGATGATCATTGGAACGAAAAGGCTCCAAGCCCCGATTGAAATACGAACGAGGAAGAACATCAATCCTTGTGCAGATGCGCGATATTCCGTCGGGAAAATTTCACTCGCCCATAATTGATAATTGGCCTGTTGCCCGGCCCCATTGTTTAGGCCGATCATCACGATAAAGAGGATGAGGATCGGCATGCCCTCTGCCGGAAGCAGAAACAATGACCAGCCGATCACCGCTGCAAATGCGGAGATCCCAAACACTGTCTTCCTGTATTTGTCTGCAAACGGCATGAAAATAAAAGCGACGCCAAGCCCGGTGAAAATAAACAGCCCCATCTGCAAAATGTTTGCCATGGTCGCTGACACATCGCCGACCTGCTGATAAATGTAAGGCATAAAAAACCCCATGACACCTGCAGCCAGATTCCAAACCAAGTACACGCCTATTAAAAATAAAATGCTTTTCAAATACTTAGGCTGAAGCAAATCGAGATAAGACGTCTTCGGCTTCCTGACGGCTTGAGCCGATTCGGATTGACCCTGCCAGGCATCGGATTCCGGCAGCCTTTTCCGCAGAACATAGGTGATCAATGCGATAACGAGCAAATGCCCAAACACGATTTTATTGCCCAATAAGCCTATATCACCGAGGAGGACCGACAGCAGCAGGACCACAACAGCTCCCGCCGCCCATGCGACCTGTGCAACCCCGCAATGACGCGCCCTGTTTTTCTTAGGTGCGTTCTCCGCGATGATCGTCCAGGAAGCCGTAATATCAGCTCCTACCGATAAACCGATAATAATGTAACCGCTTAACAAAAAGGGAAAGCTGGTGCCGAACAATACTAAACAAATCCCCAGTGCATAAACCAGCATACTGTTCGTATAAACAGCCTTTCGGCCAATTTTGTCGGCCAAAAAGCCTCCGAGCAGCGCTCCGATTGCCGCTGAGACGGCGTTAGCGCTAAACGCGCCGAGCAGTCCGATCTGTGTATCAGAAAGCTTCAGGTAACTGACCCATAAAGATAATCCTGCCGATCCTGCGACAATGGAGCCTGCATCAATGTAATTTGCCAAAGCTGCTGCGACGGTTCGTTTATTGAATGGTGAGACTGCTGCACTTCCATTGCTCAATTTAGAGCCCCCCCTAATTGGTTGCTGGGACATTCAACAAGTGACGATCGATGTACTTTCTGGCGATCAATGCGTATTCAAGCGGGTTGGCAACATCGGGATCCTGCTCGGCTTCCACAACGATCCAGCCGGAATAGCCGTGCTTTAATAGCGTTTGATAGACTTCTCTAAAATCGATGCAGCCATCGCCTGGAACAGTGAACATCCCTTGCAAAAACGCCTGTTGGAACGATTTTCCTTCCTGCTTGCATTTCTCTATGATCTTGAGGCGCGCGTCTTTAAAATGAACGTGCCCAATACGGTCCATATGCTTCTCTAGTATGTTCATATAATTTCCATCTGAAATGTAGGCATGCCCAGTATCATACAGAAGGTGCACGAGGGCCGGGTCAGTTCCCGCCATGAGCCGGTCAACCTCTTCCTCTGTCTGCACGCCTGTGCCGAGGTGATGATGATAGACAAGCTTCAGGCCGTACCGGCCGGCGATTTCCCCGAGGTGATTTAACCCTTCAAATAGCCGCTGCCATTCTTCATCGGTGAAATAAGGTTTTTCTTTAAACACGTTTTTATTCAGGCCCTGCACGCTGTACGTCTGTTCTGATACGACCGCAACATCGGCATGGACGTCTTTCAAGTACTGGCAGTGAGCCGCAAATTCCTTGGCTGCTTCTTCAATGCCGTCCCGAATGATATAGCTGCTGAACCACTTGCCGGCAATCCTTAGATTTCGCAGCTCGAGCTCTTTATTGAGAATGGCCGGTTCCGGAAAAAAGCCGCCCACTTCTGTGCCTTGAAAGCCTGCAACAACAATGTCGCTCAACAAATGCTGAAGTGTGTTTCCCGCGCCGATTTCCGGAATATCATCGTTCCGCCACCCTATGGGGGCGATGCCCCATAGAATTTGTGTCTTGCCCATCCTGGTGCCTCCTTTAATACTGCTTTGCAGATTTCAGCATTTTTTCTTTTGCTTCATACGCCTTTTGCACGCTTTCCTGTTCGGAAACCTCTGCAACGCCTACGTGCCACCAGCTGTCATAGCCGTCCGTCATCGTCTTCGGCAACACCTTCATTTCGATCAATGTTGAGACATCTTGTTTTTTGGCATCTTCAAGCGCCGCTTTTAATTCTTCGATCGTGTTCGCTTTGTAGGTTTTTGCTCCATACCCTTCGGCCACTTTCGCGTAGTCGACATTGAGAATCTGATTGTCTGCTGTTCTGAATTCGCAGAAGTAGCTGCCGCTTCCATGGTCCATTTGCAGGTTGTTGATACAGCCGAATCCTGAGTTGTCAAAGAGCAGCACGTTGATTTTTTTATTATATTGAATTGCTGTAATGAGCTCTGAGTGGAGCATCAGGAAGCTTCCGTCTCCGACCAGTGAATAAACCTCTCTATCAGGATGAGCCAATTTCAAGCCGAGTGTTCCCGATACTTCATATCCCATGCAAGAATAGCCGTATTCCAAGTGGTACGTATTCGGTTCGTTTGAATGCCACAGCCGCTGCAGATCCCCCGGCAAAGAGCCTGCTGAACAAATGACGACGCTGTCCGGATCAACTGTTTCATTGATGGCGAGCAATGCCGTTGTTTGCGGCAGTTCGGTTTGCAGCACATCCGCGTATTCGTTGAGTATTTCTTGAGAAAAATGATCTTTAATTTCAGGTGTGAAGTTTTCACGCTTAAATGTTACCTTGCTCAAACGGTCACGCTCAGCAAGCCACTCGTCTTTCAGCTCCTTGATGATCGAACCGAATCCGCTCTTATAGCCTTCCAATAAACCGTGCAGCTTGCCGAGCGTTACTTTTGCATCGGCAACGACTTGGAAAGCATCCAGTTTATATGCCTGCATTCTGTTGACATTGATGTTTAAAAACTTTGAGTTGTCAAAGTCAAAAGCGGTTTTTGATGATGTCGCGAAATCGGTATAGCGCGTGCCGATTCCGATGATCAAGTCAGCCTCGCGAGCCGCTTTGTTTGCCGCCAGCGTACCTGTGATGCCCATTCCACCCAAGTTGTTGGCAAAATCAGCTTCCACTGTAGATTTTCCGGCCTGGGTTTCCACCAGCGGAATATTGTACGCTTCAGACATGGCGATCAGTTCGTCGCGCGCTCCGGAATATTTCGCTCCGCCGCCGACCAAGATGAGCGGTTTTTTGCTCGACTTGATCAGCTCTGCCGCTCCCTTCAGTTCACGCTCGCTCGGCTCTTTGCGATCAATATAGTGAACGCGTTTCTCAAAAAAGCTTTCATCGAAATCATAGGCTTCCCCTTCAACATCTTGAGAAATGCAAACCGTTGCAGGACCCGCTTTTGCAGGATCTGTCATCACTTCAAAAGCGCGAATCAGACTGCTCATCAACTGTTCAGGGCGCGTAATCCGGTCCCAATACCTCGAAACAGGCTTCAAAGCATCGTTCGTCGTAATCGCCGCACTGTATTCCTGTTCTACTTGCTGAAGAACAGGATCAGGCTGTCTCGTTGCAAATGTATCAGCCGGAATCAAGAGAACCGGAATATTGTTCGCAAGCGCCGTACCTGCGGCGGCCACAAGGTTAGCTGCTCCCGGTCCGACTGATGTTGATACAGCATAGATCTTCCTCCTCAGCATCTGCTTGCTGTAAGCCATTGCCGCATGTGCCATTCCCTGCTCATTCTTGCCTTGAAACACCTTTAAATGCCCGGCATCCTGTTCAAGCGCCTGGCCGATGCCAACGACGTTCCCATGGCCGAAAATCGTAAAGATCCCCTCGACAAACGGTGTTTCTTCACCATCTACATGGATGTACTGCTGATTTAAGAATTTAATTAACGCTTGCGCTGTGGTTAAACGTATTTTCTTGCCCACAAACGATCCCACCTTTATTCATATTCTTCATTTAAGACTGAGCCGCGATAAGCTCTTCAATCTCGGCGACTGTCGGCATTGCTTCAGATGAGCTGTGCTTGGAAACAACAATGGATGCGGAAGCGCTTCCGTATTTCAGCGCAGTTTCAATATCTTTGCCTGAAACGAGTCCGTAGAGGAAAGCGGAAGCGTATGAATCCCCCGCTCCAAACGTTTTTAAGACCTTCGTTTTGTATGCTTTCGCCCGGAAGATGTCTCCGGATTTGCTGTATGCATATGAACCTTCGACACCGTGCTTGATAACGACAAGATCTGCGGAATGTGCAAACAAATGCTGAACAGATTCTTCATTGCTGCCGCCGCTCTTATTTTCCATTACATCAAACTCATCACGCGTTCCGATGACAATGTCTGATTGTTCGGCAACGAGCGTATAGTAAACGGACGTTTCCTCCGCAGATGTCCACGTATATGGACGATAGTCAAGCTCAAAGACCACTTTCACTTGATGCTTTTTCGCCAGCTGCACGGCTTTCAGCACCGCTTCGCGGGAAGGGCTTTTAGCCAGCGCCGTACCTGACACAAGAAGCATCTTCGATTTTGCAATATAGTCTTCGTTCACTTCAGAAGGGGCAAGGTAAAGATCTGCAACATCATCCCTGTACATTAAAATGCTGCATTCTTCAGGGCTTAAAATTTCTGTGAAAGCAAGCCCCGCTTTATGTCCGTCTTTATCAACCGCCATTTGTGACGTATCGACACCCGTATTTCTCATATAGGTTTCGATGAATCTGCCGTGCTGGTCATCCGGAATCTTGCCGATAAAGCCGGTCTTCAATCCTAATTTGGAACTGCCGATTGCAATATTAGCCGGGGAGCCGCCGACATATTTTGAAAATGTCATCGTCTGCTCCATCGGTCTGTTGTATTCGACTGCGTTTAAATCGATGCATGCGCGGCCGATCGCTACAATGTCAAATTCTTTCTCTTCATTAAACGTATACTTCATCTTCAACAGCCTCTCCTTGCCTTATTGTTAGCGTTCCAAAATCCATTCATGGTCAGGGTCGTTATGAAACTTCCATTTCCGCGTCGGCCCTGCCATCACGTTTAAATAATAGGATGTGTATCCGTCAGGCACCCCGACAGGATGGTATCCGGCCGGCACGATGACAACGTTTCCATTTTCAACAGTCATCGTCTCGTCGATAGAACGGTCATCTGTGTAGACGCGCTGAAATACAAAGCCTTGCTGCGGGTCAAGTTCATGGTAGTATGTTTCTTCTAAAAAGGACTCTTCAGGCAGGTTGTCTTGATCATGCTTGTGCGGCGGATAGCTGGACCAGTTTCCGCTTTCAGTGTAGACTTCGACGACTAAAAGGCTGTTCGCTGAAGGATCTGAATCCGGAAGTATGTTATGAACGGTTCGTTTATTGCTGAATTTCCCGCGGTTTTCAATACCGTTGTCTTCAGCTTTGATCAGTTTCGTCGGCAGCTGATTTTCAGAAGGGGAATAGCACAGGGCAACTCTTGCCTCTGTAACCGCGGTAATGCCGAACTTGCGGTCATTTGACACATACACGCTGTCGGTCGGCTTTCTTTCGAAAACGCTTTCTCTCGTGCCGATATTTTCAAATGTCTGTTCATGATCGGT
The DNA here is from genome assembly GCF_021043345.1 of Bacillus sp. BS3(2021). Lineage (NCBI taxonomy): Bacteria > Bacillati > Bacillota > Bacilli > Caryophanales > Bacillaceae > Bacillus > Bacillus sp. BS3(2021). The sequence continues at coordinate 132,781 of NZ_JAJNDM010000001.1, read as the reverse complement.
TACGGTAATCTTTCCGGTAAGCGCGACGATGCAGCATTCTTGTTTGCTCAGCGATTCTTCATAGCTGGATCCCGGTGCGAGATCAAGGACTTTAAACTCGACATAACTGAGATCCGAATTCGATTTTTTCACTTCGTGTACAAGCTTCACGCCTTGTGACAGCTCATTCGCCTGCGGCTTGCGCAACAAATGACTCATGGATAAAGCCTCCTTTTCAAACTTGAAACATGATCCGAACAGCGCGGGAACCGCGCCGCTCGGTTTTTTCACAATTATTTGAAGTCAGGCGCCGGATATCTTGCAGTGACGACCTTTTTGCGCGTATAGAAATCGACGCTGTCTTTTCCGTTCGCATGCAATGTGCCAAAGAACGAAGACTTCCATCCTGAGAACGGGAAGAATGCCATCGGAGCCGGTACGCCCAAGTTGATACCGAGCATTCCCGCATCAATGTTTTCACGGAAATAGCGGATCGCATTCGAATTCGATGTGAACAAACATGCGCCGTTTGCAAATTCGGATTGGTTGGCGATGTCAACCGCTTCTTTCAAGTTCTTCACACGGATGACTGACAATACAGGAGCAAAAATCTCGTCTTTCCAGATCGTCATATCAGTTGTGACATTGTCAAAGATTGTCGGGCCGACGAAATAGCCTTCATCTGTCACATTTTCACGTCCGTCGCAGACAAGTCTCGCACCCTCTTCAACTCCTTTTTGTATATAGCCGAGTGTGCGTTTCTTGTTGTCTTCGCGAATGACAGGTCCGAGGAATACACCGTCGTCAAGTCCGTTTCCGATTTTGACTTCAGATGCTTTCTGAACCAATTTCTCCATGAATTCATCTGCGATCCCTTCCTCAACCGTCACTACTGCACATGCCATACAGCGTTCGCCGGCAGATCCGAAAGCAGCGCCGATAATATTTGTTACCGTGTCTTCAAGATTGGCATCGTTCAGAACGATGGTGTGGTTTTTAGCGCCTGTCAGCGATTGAACGCGTTTCAGGTTTTCGCTTCCTTTTTTATAGACATATTCTCCGACCGGTTTTGAACCGACGAATGAAATCGCTTTAATTTCCGGGTGTTCGAGAATGCCGTTTACTACATCATGCGCACCGTATACGACATTGAAGACCCCTTTAGGAAGTCCGGCTTTTTCAAACAGTTCAACAAGCTTTTCCGTCAGGAGCGGCGTCCGCTCGGAAGGTTTCAGAATAAATGTGTTTCCTAACGCAATGGCCATCGGGAACATCCAGCACGGTACCATCATCGGGAAGTTAAATGGGGCAATTCCGCCGACGACTCCGATCGGGTAACGGTAGTTCGCCGCTTCAACATCGGTTGCAATTGAAGCAAGTGAATCTCCCATCATCAGGGATGGCGCTCCAGCTGCAAACTCGACATTCTCGATGCCGCGTCCAACTTCGCCCAACGCTTCTTTCGTGTTTTTTCCGTTTTCAATCGTGATGAGGTGGGCGAGCTCCTCTTTATGCTGAGTCAAAAGCTGCTGAAAGTTAAATAGAATTCTTGCCCGGCGCGGAACGGCTACTTTTGACCATGTCTTAAACGCTTCAGCCGCTGTTTGCGCTGCGTATTCGATATCCTCGCGCGTCGAAATCGGCACCTGGCAAAGCACTTCTTTCGTCGCAGGATTGACTACATCTTCGTATTTGTCGGTTTTGCTTTCAACCCATTCTCCATTAATATAGTTTCTTAACTTTCTGATTTCTGCCATTCTTATAACCTCCTTGAATATTAAACATCTCCTGGTACAGATGGGGCAGGTTCCAGCCATTATGTATGAATGCCGAACGGCTCTTCAGTGCATAACGGATTTTCGCAAAAAACAGGAATTAAACGCTTACAAAAGAAATTAATGAATAGAACAATGATTTTATCAAAAGAACCGCAACGCAATAAAACGTTTACACTCAGAAATTTCTCAACTTTATCACGTTTTGGTCACTTCTTGGTTATATTCTAATCCGGTCTTACCCATAAGTCAATCAAAATCATTAAATTTTTCTTTTGTAAGATTTATAGAAAACCTTAAAATGATTTAGAAAAACATTGTATAATAAAAAGAAACAGGACAAATCTTGCAAAAAATAGCCACTAATGTTATCATTTTTTAAGCAATTATTGGTTAACTTTTGGGTTTATTATATATATTTAGCCAAATATACTAGAAGGAGATACTTGGTATGAAGTTAATGCGGATCAAAGAAATGGAAGAATATATTTTGACCAATGGCACCGTTTCGCTTGATGAGCTTTGCCAGGTCTTTAATGTTTCCAAAAACACGGTCAGACGCGACATTAACAAGCTGACCGAGAAAGGAGTCATAAAAAAAGTCTACGGCGGCGTAACGGCGATCGAAAAAACGGCCTTAATCCCATTTGAAAACAGAACCATTCAAAACAAGGATGCCAAGATGAAAATCGCGCACTACGCTTCACGCTTTATTGAAGACCATGACCTGATCTTTATCGATTCCGGCACAACGACTCAATCCATATTGGAAACTCTTGATCCAAATAAAAATGTAACCGTTTTAACGAACAGCCTCGACATTATCAACGCTGCTGCAGCGATGCAAAATATAAACTTGATCATCATCGGCAGCAACTATAAACGGAAAACGCAGTCTTTCGTCGGCATGGATGATCCGGGAACATTGGATAAATATAATATTAATAAAGCTTTCATGTCGGCAACAGGAGCAACACTTACCCATGGACTGACGAACTCCGATCTGCTTGAATATGAAATTAAAAAGAAAATATCCGAAAAAGCAAAACAAGTATACTTGCTGGCCGACCATTCCAAATTCGGGAAGTCGACCTTGCTGACGTACGCGCCGTTTGACAGATTGCACGCGATCGTCACATCTCAGGCGCTGGATGAGGAATATCACGAGTACTGTAAAGAGCGCAACATTGAAATCCATTTGGCAAAACATGTATAGTTGAAGTGGACACCCTTGACCGGCTGTATCCAAGCGGCCGGCCAAGTTTATTGATCAACATATCATTTCAGGAGGGGAATCCAATGAAAAAAGTTAAAGTTGGCAAATCAGATTTGCACGTATTCCCGATTGGTTTGGGAACCAATGCCGTCGGAGGACATAACCTTTATCCGAATCTCAATGAAGAAACGGGAAAAGAATTGGTGCGGGAAGCGATCAGAAACGGCGTCACATTTTTAGATACCGCCTACATATACGGCATCGGCCGTTCCGAAGAATTAATCGGCGAAGTCCTCAAAGAATTCAACCGCGAGGATGTCGTGATTGCGACAAAAGCCGCCCATAAGAAAGAAGGCGACGATTTTGTCTTTGACAACTCCCCTGCATTTTTGAAAAAGTCCGTTGAAGAAAGTCTGAAGCGTCTGCAAACTGACTACATCGACCTTTTCTATATCCATTTCCCTGATGAGAACACGCCGAAAGACGAAGCGGTTCAAGCGCTCCATGAACTGAAGCAGGAAGGCAAAATCAGAGCGATCGGGGTATCCAACTTTTCGCTTGAGCAGCTGAAAGAAGCGAACAAAGACGGATTGGTGGATGTGCTCCAAGGCGAATACAACTTGCTGAACAGGGAAGCTGAGGCGACATTCTTCCCGTATACACAGGAGCATAACATCTCATTTGTTCCTTACTTCCCGCTTGTCTCCGGATTGCTCGCCGGAAAATACAGCGAAGATACAACGTTCCCGGAAGGCGACCTGAGAAGAGAAATGGAAAACTTCCAAGGCGAACGCTTCAAAGAAAACATTAGAAAAGTGAACCAGCTTGCGCCGATCGCGGAAAAACACAATGTTGACATCGCACATATCGTGTTGGCCTGGTACTTGGCAAGACCTGAAATCGATGTGTTGATCCCGGGCGCCAAACGCGCAGATCAGCTGATCGACAACCTCAAAACGGCAGAAGTCAATCTGTCTCAAGAGGACATTGATTTCATCGACCGGCTGTTCGCCCGCTAAATAATCAGGAAACCTATCTTAAAAGATAGGTTTCTTTATTTTTAAAATCATATTGACAGCGCTTCCATTTCTGGTATGATAGGAAAGAAGTTAATACAAGTGACGGAGAATGGGAGATTCACAATAAGACCCTCTTGTGCCAGGGGTTTTTTTGTGGATCTCTCTTTTTATTCGTCACATAAGGAGGCGAAAAAAAACCGGAAACCAACATTCTGCATACCGACTTGAAAGGGGAAATCATTTGATGAAAAAACTTGTCCGCAGCATCTTCCTTATAACAGCTGCAATCGTTGCCGCCGGTTTTGGACTCAGCGGGCATGCGGAGGCCGCAAGCCATTCCCAGCCGCAGCTCAATCCGAGTCAGCTATTAAATGTCGCACACCGCGGCGCATCGGGTCATGCTCCCGAACATACGCTTTTGGCTTATAAGCTTGGGCAAAAAATGAAAGGCGATTACATAGAAATCGATCTTCAAATGACAAAAGACGGACATTTGGTCGCCATGCACGATGAGACATTGGATCGCACGACCAATGGTACGGGTTTTGTCAAAGACTATACGCTGAAAGAAATCAAACAGCTTGATGCAGGCTCCTGGTTTAACGAAGCATATCCTGAGCGGGCAAAAACGGAGTACGTTGGGCTGAAAGTGCCTACCCTGGAAGAAATCATCCAAACATTCGGGAGAAGCGCGCGCTACTATATCGAAACAAAATCACCGGAAGACTATGATCATATGGAAGAAAAGCTCCTGGACATTCTGAAGCAATACAAACTGACCGGGGCAAACATTCATTCAAGCAAAGTCATCATTCAATCTTTTAGTCCTGAAAGCTTACAAATCATTCATAACGCTAATCCAAACATTCCGCTTGTGCAATTATTATGGTACGACAAACCGGCTGCCATTACTGACGCCGAATTAAAACAATATCAATCTTACAGCGTCGGACTCGGCATGAACTTTGACCGCATTGACCGGGCATACGTGCAAAAAATTCGAAGCACCGGCATGCTGGTCCATCCTTATACCGTGAATGAAAAAGAAGATATGAAGCGGCTGCTCGATTGGGGAGCGACCGGAATGTTCACCAACTTTCCGGACCGGCTGCGCGATGTTTTGCGTGAAAAGAAGTAAATGAATAAAGAAGGGGTATACCATGTTAAAACTGTTTAAACCAGCACCGCCAATTGAGCGGATGCCGGACGATCAAATTGATTCGGAATATAAGAAATTCAGACTGCAAGTTTTTCTCGGCATCTTCATCGGTTATGCGGCATACTATTTAATTCGCAAAAATTTCTCGCTTGCCATGCCTTATTTAATCGAAGAGGGATTTTCAAAGTCGGCGCTCGGCTTTGCCTTATCCGCTCTATCCATCTCTTACGGGCTGAGCAAGTTCGTGATGGCCACGATATCAGACCGGAGCAATCCGCGGATGTTCCTGCCCGCCGGTTTGATCCTTTCCGCTGTCATCAGCTTGTTGATGGGGTTTGTTCCTTTCTTCACCTCATCGATCGCCATTATGTTTATCATGCTGTTCTTAAACGGCTGGTTCCAAGGCATGGGATGGCCGCCGTCAGGACGCGTCCTTGTCCACTGGTTCAGCGTCAGCGAAAGAGGAAATAAAACAGCCATATGGAATGTCGCCCACAATGTCGGCGGGGGACTGATGGCGCCTATAGCCGTTGCCGGCGTCGCCATCTTCTCAGGCATTACGGGATCTGCTACAGGCTATGAAGGCGTATTTATTTTGCCCGCCTTGGTCGCCATCGCCGTTGCCGTCATTTCTTACTGGCTGATCCGGGATACGCCGCAGTCTGTCGGACTGCCTCCAATCGAGGAATACCGCAACGATTATTCAAGCAAGTCGAAGAAAACATTTGAAACGGAATTATCAACGAAAGAAATCCTCTTTAAATATGTATTAAATAATAAATGGGTGTGGGCGATCGCACTTGCCAACATTTTCGTGTACTTCGTCCGCTACGGCGTTCTGGATTGGGCGCCAACCTATTTAAGCGAAGAAAAAGGCTTTGATATGAGCAAATCAAGTGTCGCTTATTTTCTGTATGAATGGGCGGGGATTCCGGGGACATTGCTTTGCGGCTGGATCTCTGACAAATGGTTTAAAGGGCGCCGCGGACCGGCAGGCTTTGTCTTTATGGTAGGTGTTTTGATCGCGGTGCTTGTATACTGGTTCAATCCAGCCGGCAATCCGATGATCGACATGGCATCATTGATCGCGATCGGATTCCTCATTTACGGTCCAGTTATGCTGATCGGTCTTCAGGCACTTGACTTTGTTCCGAAAAAAGCGGCAGGTACGGCTGCAGGATTGACGGGTCTGTTCGGATACCTGGGCGGAACCTTGACGGCAAATGCGCTGATGGGTGTTATCGTCGATGCATCCGGCTGGAATGCGGGCTTTACGCTCTTAACCGCTTCATGTGCAATCGCAGCACTCATCTTTGCGATGACATGGAATGTGCGGGGACAGGAAGTTGTGAAACATTAACATCAAAAAAAGATACATCTCGCCTAAAGCTGAGATGTATCTTTTTTATTTTTATGCCATCACTTTGCATATATCATTCGTAAATTCAACGGGGTCTTCGATTGGCAAGCCTTCTATCAGCAGCGCCTGGTTGTACAGGATGCCGGTGTACAGCTTGAATTTATCTTTGTCGTTTTCAAAAGCATCCTGCAGTGTTTTGAAGACTTCGTGATTTGTATTGATTTCCAATGCTTTATCAGCCTTTACGTGCTGGTTGTCAGGCATTGCGTTTAAGATTTTCTCCATCTCGATGGTGACTTCTCCGTCAGCGGCAAGGCATACAGAGTGTGTCTTCAGCCGTTTTGACGCCCTTACGCTTTTCACTTTTCCATCCAGGGTCTTTTTCATCTCTTCAAAAAGGTCTTTGTATTGGCTGTCGTCCCCGTCTGATTGATTTTGCTCATCATCGTTTTCGATTCCGAGGTCGCCGCTGGATACCGACTTGAATTCTTTTTCTTGATAATTCGCCAGCATTTTGATGGCGAACTCATCGATGTCCTCGGTGAAATAAAGGATTTCATACCCTTTTTCCGAAACCAGCTCGGTTTGAGGAAGCTTTTCAATTCGGTCATACGAGTCGCCTGACGCATAGTAAATGTATTTTTGATCTTCAGGCATTCTGGATACATATTCATCAAGGGTGACCAGCTTTTTCTCTTTTGATGAATAGAAAAGCAGCAGGTCTTTCAGCATATCTTTATGAGCTCCAAAATCATTGTATACCCCAAATTTAAGCTGTCTGCCAAACGATTGATAAAAAGACTCGTATTTTTCTCTGTCATTTTTCAGCAAGCTTTTCAGCTCATTCTTGATTTTTTTGCTGATGTTTTTGGCAATCAGCTTCAGCTGCCTGTCATGCTGGAGCATCTCCCTCGAAATGTTGAGCGATAAGTCTTCTGAATCGACCATTCCTTTGACAAAGCTGAAGTGGTCAGGCAGCAGGTCCGGACACTTTTCCATGATCAGCACACCGTTCGAATACAGTTCAAGACCCTTCTCAAATTCCTTCGTGTAGTAGTTGAACGGAATATTTTCAGGGATGAATAAAATCGCATGATATCTCACTGCGCCGTCCACGCTTGTATGGACGTGAGCGAGCGGCTTGTCAAAACCGTAACGCTTTTCCGTATAAAACGCCTCGTAATCTTCATCTTTCAGTTCGCTTTTGTTTTTTCGCCAAATCGGCACCATGCTGTTGACTGTCTGTTCTTCCTGAACTTCTTCAAATTCATTTTCAGCGTCTTCTTTCGGCTTGTTAACGGTGACATCCATCTTGATCGGATAGCGGATGAAATCAGAATATGTTTTGATGATCGCTTTTAAGCGATGAACATCCAAGTATTCATCATAGTTTTCGTCGTCTGTATTTTCTTTCAGCTTCAAAATGACATCGGTTCCCGCTGATTCTTTCGCAGCCGGTTCGATCGTATAGCCGTCGGCCCCCGCTGATTCCCATTGATACGCTTCATCGCTGCCATGGGCTTTTGTCATGACGGTGACGGTGTCCGCAACCATAAAAGCGGCGTAGAAACCGACGCCGAACTGGCCGATAATATCGTGCCCGTCTTTTAATTCGTTTTCTTGTTTAAACGCAAGCGAGCCGCTCTTGGCAATGGTTCCAAGATGTTCTTCAAGCTCTTCTTTCGTCATGCCGATCCCGGTGTCCGCAATCGTCAGCGTTCTGTTTTCTTTGTCTGCGGAGATTTTTATGTAGTAATCATCTTTGTTAAACGTCAGTGAATCGTCTGTCAGCGCTTTGTAGTAGATTTTATCGATGGCATCGCTCGCATTGGATATCAGCTCCCTTAAAAAGACTTCCTTTTGGGAATAAATCGAGTTGATCATGATGTCCAGCAATCTCTTGGATTCTGCTTTAAATTCTTTTTTAGCCATCTGTCTCTCTCCTCTTTTGCTCATATGATATACATATATCGTTCGATTCTGTTCACAAATTAAATAACACACTGCCTGCACGATGTCAATTCATATGGCAGCGGTTTGACAACCGGCACTCCGCTTCATATAATGTGTTGTGAAGGTAAATTTGACCAAAACGAGGTGGAAAGGAATGAAAATCTTATCAACTGTTCTTAAAAGAGAATTGGCTTAAAGACGGGAGAAGTCTGCCCTTTTTTAGACAAGCCATCTCGGGAACAGTTTGATATGATTTGACATCCTTTCTTGCTGTATTTTAAATATGTAGCGGGTAAGGTGTAGTTTGCCTTACCCGTTTTTTTTGCCGGACAGGATAGCGAGGCTTCACGCTGTTCTCTTTTGATGGCTTGTTTTTTCAAAAAAAATAAGCCTGAAGGAGAGAATCACCATGAGTATTGTTCATGTCACGAATCTGACCCATATATATGGAGACCGTATTATCTTTCAAGACGCCGGGTTCCGCCTGCTGAAAGGCGAACACGCCGGCCTTGTCGGTGCAAACGGAGCCGGAAAATCGACATTGCTGCGGATTTTGACAGGCAGCCTTCTGCCCGATCACGGAAACATTGAATGGCAGCCAAACATTCGGGCCGGCTTTCTTGAACAGCATGCCAAGCTGACGAAAGGCACAACCATCCTTCAGTACATGGAGCAAGCGTACGACCGGCTGTTTGAAATCGAAAAGCAACTGAATCGGCTTGCCGAAAAAATGGCCGACGCCGAAGACAATCTGGAGGCCATTTTGAAAAGATACGGAGAGCTCCAATCCGAACTGGAGAGTTCAGGATTTTACCAAATCGGAACGAAAATTGAGGATGCCGCTCAAGGCCTCGGCTTTACGGAAATCGGGCTTGATCAGGATGTCGCGGCTTTAAGCGGCGGGCAGCGTACGAAGCTCCTGTTGGCCAAACTGCTGCTTGAAGAACCTGATGTGCTCCTGTTGGATGAGCCGACCAACTATTTGGATGCGGCCCATATTGAGTGGCTGACGGGGTATTTGAAAAACTATAAGCACGCCTTTCTCGTGATCTCACATGACGAACACTTCTTAAATGAGATCACGACGGTGACATTCCATCTGGAGCATCAAACGATCAAACGGTACTCCGGCAGCTATCAATATTTTCTGAAGGAATATGTGCAAAGCAGGGCACAGGCTGAAGCCGCATACGCCAAACAACACAGGGAAATTAAAAAGCTAGAGGGGTTTATCGACCGGAACAGGGTCCGAAAGGCGAAGCAGGCCAAAAGCAGGGAGAAAGCATTAAGCAAAATCAAGCGAATCGAAAAACCGACAGATTCTTATGTCCCCAGCTTTTCATTTAAAACGGGGCGAAATCCGGCGATGACCGTACTCAAAACGGAAAATCTTGAGGCGGGCTACACCGTTCCATTATTTAAGCCTCTTTCTCTGACCGTAAAACGGGGCGATAAAATCGCCATTACCGGAGAAAACGGCGCCGGAAAATCGACGCTCATTAAAACGCTGCTCGGTGATCTCAAGCCTCTTAGCGGCACCGTCACAGCAGGACAGCATTTACAGGCGGCCTATTTCAGACAGGAAAGTCCGGCTTCTCATCATACACCGCTTGAAAAATTGCGGGCGTTCTTTCCTGATCTATCGGAAAAAGACATCAGGCAGACGCTCGCGATATCCGGTTTGACGACAAAGCATATCAGCCAGCCCCTTGCTACGCTAAGCGGCGGTGAACAGGCAAAGGTCCGGCTGGCGGAACTGATGCTTTCAAACAGCAATCTGCTTGTTCTTGATGAACCGACAAACCATCTTGACACATCAGCAAAGCGTGCGTTAAAGCAAGCGCTCTGCGACTACAAGGGAACGATTTTGCTCGTTTCCCATGAACCGTCTTTTTATGAAGACTGGGTGACTCATATTTGGCGGATTGAAGCATGGCGCCGCAAATAGGTAAAAGCCGGCCTTTCGAAGGACCGGCTTTTTCATTTGGACAATACAAGCTCATGAATGGCGTGAGCAACGCCGTTTTCGTTATTCGTACGCGTTTCATAATCGGCCGAAGCTTTTACCTCAGGGATCGCATTCCCCATGGCGACTCCGCATCCAGCCCATTCGATCATCGACATGTCGTTTCCGTTGTCTCCAATACAGATCACTTCTTCTTGCGCGATGCCTAATATGTCGGCAAGCTGCTGAACGGCATTTCCTTTACTTGCCGCAGGGTGAAGAATTTCATAAAAGAACGGCGAGCTTTTCACCATTGTATAACGTTCCTTGACGTCTTCCGGTATTGCTGCGATCGTCCGATCCAGCTTTTCCGGTTCATCAATGTACATCGCCTTTGGCGCGAGAAGGTCTTTCGGGATTTCTTCGATCGTCCGGAACCGGAGCGGCACTTTGGTGACGTATGATTCGTGAACAGTATACGGGCTGATTTCCCGGTTTGGCGTATATAAATAAGCAGAATCAAAAAAATGCATCGGCGTATCAAGCTTTTGGCTAAGCTCATATAACGATTTCACATCATCATAGCCCAGTGTCAGCTCTGACACGACTTCTTGAGTGTGCGTATTTTGAACGAGCGCTCCGTTATAGGCGATGACATAATCGCCGTCTTCATTTAGATTCAGTTCTTCCAGATAGCGGCTTACACCGCCGAGAGGACGGCCCGTGCAGAGAACGATTTTGACGCCTTGCTTTTTTGCAGCATGCAGGGCATTCCGAACTTCCTCTGTTACTTCATGAAGATCATTCAACAATGTTCCATCCATATCTATCGCGATTAGTTTGTACATTTTACACTCTCCCTGATCAGAATCGAGCCCTAACGTCGTACTTATGACCCATACCTTCTTTATTGTATCACAGCTTTTCCCCGTCATTTTCGTCTGATGCCCACGGAAAAAACGCCTTACAGCAAATAAGGCGTTTTTCGAGCCGCTTGGCCTGCTTAAAATATTTCCTGCAGAATCGGATCTTCATCAAGGATGCGAAGCGCTTTTTCGCGATAGCCGGCTTCATGCAAGTACGTATAGCGGTTCGGCTTGACAGTGTGCGACAAATTGATCGCTTCGCGAAACTCATCTTTGTTCAGATTCAGTGTTTTCACATATTGAAAAAAGCCTGTTCTCGTAAACACCTTTTCAATCCGCTCAGCCCGGTGATCCTGTACATGAGCCATGATGTAGGTGGCTACCCCGACTTGAATGCCGTGCATCTGCGGTTTTTCCGCAATTTTGTCCAACGCATGGGAAATCAGGTGCTCAGAACCGCTGATCGGCGCGCTGTTTCCGCTGATTTCCGTGGCGATGCCTCCCATTGTCAAAGAGCTGACAAGCTCTTTTAAAAAGATCGGCTGTTTAATATCCTGCATCGGTGTACGGACAAAGCTGTTGACCGCTTTCTTGCTGAGCATCGACGCAAACGCATTTACATCGCTGACCCCTTGCCGCTCTTCAAACTCCCAATCATAAAGTGCCGTAATATTGGACATCAAATCGCCGATCCCCGCCAAAATAAAGTGCTCCGGCGCTTTTTGAATGATACTCAAATCAGCTATGATTCCATACGGAACCCTTGCCGGCACGGTTGTTTTTTTTCCTTCGACTTGAAGCGAGCAATTGCTGCTCGCAAACCCGTCATTGGATGCCGACGTCGGAATGCTGATGAACGGGGTCCGCTTGGAAAAAGCGATGTATTTTCCGCAATCGACAACATACCCGCCGCCCATGGCAATGATGACATCGTAATTCCCGATTGAAAATGCCTGCTTCAAAAGCTCCTGTATGTCCAGGTTGGACGGCAGCAAAACAGCTTCTACTTTGACATGTTGAAAGGCGGCTTTTAATGAGTGTTCATACTGCTGATAGGAAAAATCGTCAAAAAACATGATCGCCTTGTCAAACTGATGTTTTCTCAATATCTCATCCAATCGGCCAAGCACGCCTTCACTAATGTCCAAAACCGCGGGAATGGCTATGCTGGTAACCTGGCGCGGCATTAGACGATCCGCCCTTTTTCTTTAAGATACTGTTCAATGTCTTCAAATGTTTCAACGGCTACAAATGGCACCCCCTGCTGACGAAGCAAATCCTGGAGCGCATCCTTTGCAAATGTTACATCCGCAAATTTAGCCGGGTGGGAATCCGGTTCACTGTCACCTGCAAAATAAATCGTCTCGTACTCTTCTTTCAGCTTCTGAATGACCTTTGATTTATCAATCCCATAGCGCTCAGAGTAATGCCAATGATTCTCATCAATGTCCAAATGAACATTGTCTTCTTTAAAAAAGCCTTTATTTGAAAAGACCTCAACGTCTGTAATCCCGTATTTCTTTAAAATATAATGAATGTAATAATTCGTGCCGGCGCTTAAAATGTAGAAATCGCCGCCGTTTTTCTGGACATGCTGAATGAAGTCTGGCACATATTCATCAATTGGTATGGAATGAATGTCATCAATGATTTTTTGCTCGCTTTGATGAATTGAAGCAAAAACAGTTCCCAAAAACTCGATATCTTTTAATTCTCCGGCCTTCCACTTCTTGAACAATTCACGGCCTTCCGGAAAATATTTATCAATGACCATCCAGTAAAAATCCTGTTTGGAAATCGTCCCATCAAAGTCTGATACAAATGCCCATTTCTTCATACTGCATACCTCTTTTCTATGGTATTTTAAAAGATTAGATTCATTATACAAAAAGTTTGTGAAACATTGAACATAATATTATTTCTTTTTTGTGTACTTTCGTTCACAAGCTGAATCATCTGCCTCTCTGAAAAGAGACATATATGATCATTCTTGATCTGTACGCTGTTTACCTTTTTCCGTCACGGCAAATTTGCGCTTCATCGTTTTAATGTTTTCCGTCTTGCGAAACCTGAGCGCAGACCAATCTTCATCTATTGCAATTTGCCGAACCGGTTCATAGCCTTGGTCCGCAAGCAGTCCGGCTACTGTGTCGCGGCTGCAGTCCGATCCTTTGTAGACTTTCGAAGATTTTTTCGGGTAGCAAAGCCAAAACAGTCCGTCTTCCGCCAGATGACGCTCAGCCTCTTTAGCTAAAGCCTGCAACTTTGCGTTGGTCGCTGCGAATACCTGAACAAAATCGTACCGGTCAGCTTCGGCCTGATGATCGACATTGCCTTGAAATTCAGCCATGATGCCGCTGTATGCCTCTGGCGGATTCACGATCAGTACAGGCTGTCCATTATCCTTGAACTGCAGTTTTTTGATCACCGGGTTCGTTTCTGCCATACTTCATCAATCCTTTTTCTGTTTATAGTAACAAATTAACCAAAACAGCACTAATCATACTTAGCAAAAAAAGTGATAGACGAAAGAGGGATTCATTTGCTATATTTACATTGATAATGCGAATCATTATCACTTAGATAATTTCATATGCTTTATATCAACAGGAGGGTCAAGTGAAAAAGAACTTATTGATAATCGGTTTAGTTATGCTGTTGTGTATCGTGATCAGCGCCTGTGGAGGCGGCAATTCGTCAAACAGCAACAAAGAAAAAGCGTCTGAAGAAACGACAAGAACATATCAATCAACGCGTGGAAAAGTAGACATTCCAACACATCCAAAGCGCATCGTGACAGACTTTTATGCCGGTGAACTGTTCACGGTCGGCGCCAATGTCGTCGGCTCCGGCTCGTGGTCTTTCTCCAATCCGTTTTTAAAGGACCGTATGAAAGATGTGACAGATTTAGGCGACCCAATTAATGTGGAAAAAGTCATGAAACTGAAGCCTGATTTAATTGTTGTCATGAACGATGAAAATTACGACAAACTGTCCAAAATCGCACCGACCGTTGTGATTCCTTATAATACGGCGAAAAATGTTCAGGAAACCGTTAAGATGTTTGGCGACATTGCAGGAGCTAAAGAAGAAGCTGAACAATTCCTTGCCGATTTCGAACAGAAATCGAAATCAGCAAGGAAAAAAATCGCTCAAGTCGTCGATAAAAAGGCTACTTTCGGTATTTATGAAAACACAGAAAAAGGACAATTCTGGGTGTTCAATGACAACGGCGGCCGCGGAGGCCAAGCCGTGTACAACGCGCTCGGCTTAAAAGCGCCTGAAAAGATTCAAAAGGACATCTTCAAAAAAGGCGACATCAAAGAACTATCCTTGGAAGTCGTACCTGAATATGCTGCCGACTACATGTTTGTAACAGACTATAACCCGAACGGCGACAGCAAGACGCTGGACAAACTCAAGCAGTCTTCCATTTGGAAAAACCTTGACGCCGTCAAAAACAATCGTGTCTTTATCAACGACTTTGACACGTTCTACCCGTACGATCCGATCTCTGTCAGCAAACAGGTTGATTTGATTACGGAAATGCTGGTGAAGCGTGAGAAAGAGAATAAGTAAAAAAGCTGGAATTTCCAGCTTTTTTTATTGTTTTCTTTCTTGAATGTTTGAAATCTTAAAAGCAAATTGAAAGATAAAAAAGAAAGGAATGTAGAAAAGAAAAAACATCAATATTTGAAATGATAACCCTTCCAAAGTAAATGGATAAGAAATGTCATGAAACAGAAAAGATAATGCCATCCAAACGACAAAGGCAAACAACCCGGCTTTAAAGCCAAGTCCCCTCTTTTTTCTCAACAGACCTTTGCTCACAAGCCTAATAGAATAATAGCCGCTGCCAATGAAAAAAAGAATGATCAGTAACAGATTGCTCGGTATCTCGTATGAGGTCGTGATAAAGATGGAAATAAAGATGAGTGAAAGAAGAAGCACAAACCCTTCATATCCAACTTTTCTTTCCTGGTCAGCCTTTTGATTTTCACTCATTACGTTCGCCTCCTCTCTACTATTTCCATTTAAACCAACAGAAACCATGTTAACAATAAACATCCATGAAAACAATGATTTAACACGCATGCCCCCCGCTGTTTCACGTGAAACAAAAAACACAGCGAAAAATAGATATTTTGGAATCAATTGCGTAAAATGAAAATAATGACAAAAAAGGGAGGGATCATGATGGGAATCAAAAAGGTTGGACAAATTGGGGTACCGGTTCAAGACCTGGAACGGGCTGCGGCATTTTATCAGGATGTATTAGGCTTGTCCCTTTTATTTCAGACAGATCGTATGGCTTTCTTTGAGTGCGGCGGGCTGCGGCTTCTTCTCAGTCTCCCGGAAAAAGATGAATTTGCTCATGCAAGCTCCGTCATCTATTTTCAAGTTGAAGATTTGCCGGCAGTATATAATGAAATCGCTACAAAAGGCGTTTCTTTTCCAATAGAGCCGCATGTGGCGGCGAAAATCGAGCAAACGGAAACCTGGATGGCCTTCTTTAAAGATACCGAAGGAAATACCCTCGCTTTGATGAGTGAAATGCAAGTCTAAAAAACAAAAAAACAGCTGAGCACCTCAGCTGCTTTTCACATCATCACAAGCCGATTGACACGTACGATTTAATTCACAGGCGGCGCATTTTCCTTTCCGGCTTCGTCTGAAAAATTTAATAAGCGTCCATGCCGCATAACCGAAGATGAGCGCTCCGATCGTGATATTAAACAACATGCCGTCACATCCTTCCTATGATAACCCAAGCAATCGTCCGCCCTGATAAATCAAGAACGCGATCGCATACGCAATGGCCAGTCCGTAAACAATGGACAGGAACATCCACTTTTTCGAGTTTGTTTCTTTTTTAATCACCGCGACTGTCGCGAGGCATGGTACGTATAAAAGAACGAAAGCCATAAATCCGTAAGCGGCCAGCGGTGTAAATTGCTCAGCCATCATGCCTTGCAGCTGGGCTTCAGGTACGAAATAGATGATGCTCATCGAAGCAACGACAACTTCCTTCGCCAGAAAACCGGTTAATAGTGATGCCGCTGCCTGCCATGTACCGAACCCCAGCGGCATCAACAACGGTGCGAGCACTCCGCCAATCATTGCTAAAAAGCTGTCATCCATCTCAACGCCCGTTCCACCGGGCCCTGTATACGATAAAAGCCAAATGAGGACAGAACCGCCAAAAATGTAAGTCCCGGCTTTGCGGACGAAACCTTTGCCCTTTTCCCATGTTGCCCGCCACAATGTACGCGCTTGAGGCAAACGATAAGGCGGCAGTTCAATCACGAAAAACGACTTTTCTTCTTTGAGCTTGGATGAGGATAAAAACTTCGCCAGCACCAGCGCCGCAGCAATGCCCAGCACATACAAGGTCAGGACGACGAAAGCCTGATGAGCCGCAAAAAATGCCCCTGCAAACAAAGCATAAACCGGAAGTCTTGCCGAACAGGACATAAATGGCGTCAGCATAATCGTCAAAAGTCTTTCCTTAGGCTGCTCTACAGTTCGTGCAGCCATGACGCCCGGAACATTGCAGCCGAAGCCGATGATCAGCGGTATAAAGGCTTTACCGTTTAAACCGATCGCCTCCATCAGACGGTCCATCACCATGGCCACACGCGCCATGTACCCGGAATCTTCGAGCACCGAAATGAAGAAAAACAGAATAAAAATCTGCGGGACGAAAACGAGGACACCGCCGACACCGGCAATGATCCCATCGAGAATGAGCGCCTCGATAAACGGGCTGGCTCCCATTGCCGACAGTGCCGAAGCCGTCCATTCCGTCAGCGGTCCGCCGATGAAACCGTCCAGTGTATCAGACAATGGAACACCAAGCCAGTCAAACGTCAGCATGAACATGAGATACATGAACAACAAAAAAATCGGAATGCCAAGCACCGGATGCGTAACGATCTGATCCACGCGTTCAGTCAGCGTCTGTTTTCGGTCTGACTGATATTCAACAGAGGATGACATGATGCGGTCAATCCATCGTTCTCTCTCATTGTAAATATGCTGATGCAGCGATTTTGCGGATTGTTCCTGAAGAAGGCGTTTTTCTGTCTCCTCGTAAATTTCCTTTAACCGTTCGCTGTCGGCCGCGTCTTCCAGCTGCTCTTTCATTTTCGAGTTGCCTTCCAAATATTGAAGAGCCATCCACCGTTTTAAAACGCCGGGACGTTCCGGTATGATCGACTCGATCCGGCCAATCGCTTCTTCTACTGTGCTTCCGTAATTGATGACGAGCGGCTTTGTTCTCTTTTCTTTTTCAAGAAGCAAATGCCGGCTCAGTTCATCACACCCTTTGCCGCTGCGGGCAATCACAGGAATCACCGGAACATCTAGCGCTGCAGACAACTTTTGATGATCAATGAAGACGCCTCGCTGTCCTGCGACATCGATCATATTTAAACCGATTGTGAGCGGATGACCAAATTCGAGGAGCTGCACAGTTAAGTGCAAATTCCGCTTTAATTGGGATGCATCGACAATATTCAATATGTCTGAAAATGATTCGTTGAGCAGGAAGTCAGTGACGACCCCTTCATCGCGGGACAGCGGGCTCAATGTATAAACGCCCGGGAGATCGACCATCATTCCTTGTTTATGGCGGAGCAGTCCCACCTTTTTCTCAACGGTCACCCCACTCCAGTTGCCGACATACTCATAGGAGCCTGTCAGCGCGTTAAACAATGACGTTTTCCCCGTATTCGGATTTCCGAAAAGGGCAATCTGCCGGCTGTTCATAGCTTTTCAATCCTGATCTTTTTTGCTTCTTCAAGCCGTATGCCGAGGCACTGTCCGCCTGACTCAAACATGAACGGTCCGCCAAACGGCAATTTCCGCTGCACGCAAATTTCAGCTTCTTCTTTCATCCCGAGCTGAATGAGCCTGCGCTGAACAAGTTCATTCACTTCTGAAAAATCTATGATTCTTGCTCTCTCTTTTTGTTTTAATTCAGCTAAAACCATTGTTGAGGCCTCCACATTATGAAAATGATAATCGTTATCATAATATGATTATAGGCAATAAGCCACCTTCCATTTAAAAGAAGATGTGTCAAAACCGGAACATTTTTGCGAGAATATAAAAAAGCGAAAAGCTCCGGCGGTGCAACCTGCCGTTCTGGCTTTTCGCTCTATCAATCTAAGTCGTTAACCGGCATGATGGCTCACTTTTTGCTCGATTCTCCTCTTTTTCGGCACATAAATTTTTCCGACAAACATATAGCCATACTTCAATTTATTGACGGCCCAAGATATGAAAACCGCAACGCCTGTAGAGATCGAAAACAAGAGCAAAACAGCCGAAACCGTACCGATGCTTTCAAAGCTCGTTAAAATGACCAATCCGAAAATCAGGATAAAAGCGTGCAATAAATAAATAGAAAAAGAATAGTTGCTGATCATCATGATCAGCTTCGGCACCGACTTCAGTTTTGAAAACAGGTGAAAGCATAAGAAAATGATGCTTGTTGAATAAAGCAGGATATCCGGACGCTTTGACGTCACTGCGATGTCTTGTCCGAAGTAGGAAACCGCTACAATGAAACATCCGGTCACAGCAGCCGCTGCATATACCGCATGCCTGTATCGTTCCAGCAATGCCAAAAAGCGCTCGTAATTTTTGCCGCAATAATAGGCCAAACAAAAATAAAAGAGCCAGCCGGGAAACGGCACCCATGAAAAAGGAAACGGCGCCTCTTCCTGTACAACCGGAGGTTGAATGAACGTGAAATAGCTCAAATAAGCCGCTGTGACCGCAAAAGAAATCGAGAGCACCCATTTAGGCGACGCCTTTTGCAAAAATGAATGGAAGCACATGTGCAACAAGTAAAATTGAAAGATGACGAGGATGAAATAACCGATGAAATTCCCCAGGAAAATATTCGCCAACAGTTTTTTTAAAATGACCGATGCATGAAATTGCTGCATCATCAGACCAGCGGTCATAAAAGCATCCAAAACAGCGATAAATAGAAAAGGGATGAAAATCGTTTTAAACCGCTTTTTTAAAAACCCTTCCGGAACGCCGCCAGGGTAAGCATGCGCGAGCAAAAATTCGGAAATAAAAATAAACGCAGGCGTACTGAACATCAGGAGCGTTCTGAAAGATTCAACAACCCGGAAAACCGTATCTCCAAGCATGTCCGCCCGCACCATGAGCACCATCGATATCGCATGAAGCAAAACAACGCTTAAGCAGGAAATAAAGCGAATAACAAATATTTCTTTTACCTGCAAATCGATCACTCCTCTTTCAAATTTGAAATAATATCAAATTAACATAATCATCCAAATGAAGAAAGAGGCAAAATACATAGGTATGTTTATCCCAAATTTTCCGGCTGCAAGTATAAAAAAAGATTAGACGCAGTCTAATCTTTTTTAAATCGCCGCTTTTATCTGTTTTGTATAGTAGAAGCGGACAATGAAGTAATATATAACCTGGATGGCGAAGAACACGCCGAGCACCATTGCAGATTCCTTGAAGAGGTTGTACTGAAAGGCATGCGATAAAGCGGTCAGCGCCACAGCTCCATGGACAAGGGCAACAGCGATAGGCGCGAAGAACAGAATGCCGATCTGCCTGTTCAGCACTTTATGCAGTTCCCGGTCTGTTAAGCCCATTTTGGCAATCGATTTGAATTTCTGCTTATCATCGTCCAAATCAGTGTACAAGCGGAAGTAGAGAAAACTTCCTGCTGAAACGAAGAAGACGATTCCGATAAACAGTCCAACAAATAATACCGGGCCATACCCTTTGCTTATATCATATACCTCATAATCTACAGCCGCGAAATAAATCCGATCCAGTTTCTTTTGCAGAACCTCCCCGGCTTTCACTAAAGCCATGCCGTCAGATTCTTTTGCCTGCCAGGCATAGAACCGGTTTTCGCTTTTCGGTTTTTTCAACTGTGCGAAATCTTTGTCTGTCACAATATAATAACTGTTTTCAGATAACGCTTTTGAACGGACCGTTTTGTCAGCCTGCAGCTTTTGTCCGGTTGCAAGAGGGATTGATGAAGGGAGCGGCTGGTCGTCTTCTCCCTCTAGGCCAACCTTGACATCATACTCGGCAGCTGCGGCTTTCCCTTCTTCAAGCTTGACGTGGTCGGCCCCGACCAGATCGGCAAACTTGTTATAGTCAGATTCTTTCACAATCAGCATGTCATGGCCATCGACATCGAAATATTGAAGGACAGCTGATGCTTTGTCTGTTTTGATATTTCGTTCTTTTAGCGTGTCGTTGATGAAAGCCACGTCTTGTTCGGTGTCTTTGTTTGTTTTCGGCGGTTTATACGAGAACGTATGCGGGTTCATATCTTTAATTCCGTTTGTCAGCAGAGTTTGGAAACCATACAGCGTCCCAATCGCACTGAACGCGACAGTAGAGATAATGGCCACCATAAAAAACGTCCGCGCATTGTCTTTCATCCTGTAAGACAGATCAGAAAACAAAATCATATTCGTTTTCCGCCAAAACAGGCTTTCCCGTTTTTTGAGCCTGCGGATCACATAAACACTCAGCTGCGTAAACAGCAGATATGTGCCGATAATGACAACAATCGTCACCGGAACCATCGCCACAAGAACGCCTATTTTCTTGACAATCAAAGCGGTGTAATAGCCTCCGGTAAGCAGAACAGCTGCAACCACTGTAAGCAAGGCAGATGCTTTCGGCTCCCCTTTGGAGATTTTGTTTCCTTTTAGCAGAACAATCAGCTTCTCGCTCCTGAGCACAAATGACACAAGAAAAGAAATAAATAAGAACAGGCCGTTAAAAGAAATAAACGTCACAATGATCGCCATCAACGGAAAATAAAAATCGAGCTTGTTATCAATAATCAGCACATTTTCCGCTGTGAGCAGTATCAATTTGGCGAAGACAAGTCCGAGCACAATCCCGCCGATTGTCGCAAAAAGCCCAATCAGCATATTTTCAAGAAATACCATCATACGAATTTGGCGCATAGACATCCCTTGGATCATTAAAACGCCGAATTCCTTTTTTCTCGATTGAAGAAACGAACTCATTGAGTACAGAACAAAGAAGAAAGAAAAGACAAAGATAATGCCGCTGGAGACTAACAGGCCAATGGAAACATGCTGCCCGATGCCGGAGGTCAAAGAATCACTTGTCATCACCGGGTGGAAAGCAAAGATCGCGAATGCGAAAAAAACCATCACTGTAAACATGCTGCTGAGAAAATAAGCGGCATACAGCCTTTTGTTGCGAATGACGTTGTTAAACGCGAACTGACGAAAGGTCATTTGCATCCCCTCCCAACAAGGACAGTGTATCGAGAATCTTTTGGAAAAACGCTTGGCGGTTATCGCCGCGGTTGATCTCCGAATACAGCTTTCCATCCTTAATAAAGACGACCCGGTTGCAATAGCTTGCCGCCTGAGGGTCATGCGTGACAAGCATCATGGTCGCTTTTTCGTTGCGGTTGATCGATTCAAGCATTTCCATCACATCTTTGGATGACTTTGAATCAAGGTTGCCTGTCGGCTCATCAGCAAGCAGAAGCTTCGGCGAATGAATCATCGCTCTCGCTACAGCGGCGCGCTGGGCCTGACCGCCCGAAATCTCATATGTGCGCTTTTTCATAATGTGGGTAATTCCAAGCTTTTCAGCTAAATCGTTTGCCCTCCGCTTCATTTCCCTGACCTTTTCACCGTCAAGCGTCAAAGGAAGTACGATATTTTCTTCAACGGTTAATGTCGGCAGAAGATTAAAGTCCTGAAACACAAATCCCAGCTCTCTGCGGCGAAATTTAGCCAATTTTTCTTTTTTGAGAACATGCGGGTTTTGGCCGCTGATCAATATTTCGCCCGTCGTCGGTTCATCGATCGTTGCAATCATATTTAATAGGGTCGTTTTTCCGCTTCCGGACGGCCCCATGATGCCGACGAATTCACCTTTATCAATCGTTAGGTTAATATCCGTTAACGCGCGATACGCAATTTTTCCTTCGTAAATCTTACTGGCTTGTTTGACCTGAAGCATCACAAGATCCCCTTTCACCTTTAACTTTTGATCTGTGATCAGTTTACCTAAATTTCTTGTTGATGAACTATCGATTCTTCTTTCACTTTCATTACATCGATGTAAGGTTTTGTGTAGCCGTGAAAATCAGCCGGATTGTCGTGCCTTGCCCTTCTTGTGAGTCAAGTTCGATCCGGTGTCCAAGCTGGTCAGCCGCCGCTTTTGCCAAATAGAGACCCATTCCGGTTGATTCTCTGAAACGGCGTCCGTTTTCTCCTGTGAAAAACGGGTCGAATACCCGCTTTTGATCTGTATCCGGGATGCCGGCGCCGAAATCTGTCACTTCCAATACCGCTTCCGAATCGTTTTCACCAATAGAAATAATAACCGTATTGCTTTTTCCCGCTGAGTATTTGACCGCATTGTTGACAAATTGGGAAATGATGAAAAACAGCCACTTTTCATCTGTTTCGACTGTGATGCCTTTTTTGACTTCCTTGAACTTAGGATAAACTTGACTGCGAATATAGAAGCGCTTGTTTTCACGATTGACCTCATGAACGATATCCGCCAATGCGACCGGTTTTATCCGGAAATCCTGCTCGATCGTCCGCAATCTGGCCATATAGAGAATCGTATTGAGGCCCGTTTTCATCCGTTCGGTCTCCTCGCGGATGCTTGATGATTCCGGTTCATCCAAATTTTGAGCCGTCAGTTCGATGACCGACAGCGGCGTCTTCATTTGGTGCACCCATTGATCCATGAAGGTCAAATGCTCTTTTTGTCCAAGCTCCAGCTTCTTTAATTCTTGACGGTATTGCCTGTACTGGCTTTTCAGCAGCTGTTCAAGCGCTTCTGAAAGAGGGGATTGGGGCTGATTCGATTGCCTGAAGGTGTCATCCAATGATTCCAGCCCGCTCGTCATCCGTTTGTAGAACTTCCGGCGCGTATAGTAATGGTAGAAAAGATAGCAGACAAGAAAGAAAAAGCCGAGAAAAACGGCGTAAAAAGCCGGCCTGATGTGCTGATACCCATCAAGCCAGTACACCGACAGCATCGTGATAAACTGCAGCACTTGCACGGCAATCAACAAATAGTGTTCTTTGAAAAAAAGCTTCATTCCTCTCCCGCCTTCACCCAGGATATATTCAAGCGGTAGCCTGCGCCCCGCACTGTTTCTACCGCATCTTCAATTCCGAGCTCCTGAAACTTTTTTCTGACGCGTGTAATGTTGACATTAAGCGTGTTTTCATCCACATAGGCCTGATCATCCCACAGTTTGGCCAGCAAATCTTCCCGGCCGGAAATCCTCGGGTGGCGTTCCATTAAGCTTTCGATAATATCGGCTTCTTTTTTCGTCAAAGCAGCCGTTTGACCGCCGAATGTCAGTTCAAGTCTTTCCGGATACAGCCGCAGTCCTTCTTTTTCGAGAAGCCGTTCCTCCGCTTTTGCTGCATACTCCCCGTAAGCTCTGCGAAGCTGGCTGCGTATTTTTGCCATCACGATTTCGGCGTGAAACGGCTTGGTGATAAAGTCATCCCCGCCGTTTTCCAATGCCATGACCTGATCCATTTCGCCCGTCCGCGCCGAAATAAACAAGACAGGGCAAATCGATTCCTGGCGGATTTGCCGGCACCAGTAATAGCCGTCAAAGCTCGGCAAATTAATATCAAGCAGAACAAGATCAGGCGCCGTGCTTCTGAACTCATCGATGACACGGTCAAAGTCTTTCACGACATGAACGTTGTATCCATATTTGACAATATGCGATTTTAACAGATCGGCAATCTTCGGGTCGTCTTCTACAATCATCACTTTTTGCATCTCGGTCTCTCCTTTTGTTTGGATATATTATGACACGAAGCTGTCTGATAAACAAAAGCCGCCGCGATTCGTCCTACCTTACAATCATGTAATTGTACTGTAATATGAATCAATTTCTTCTCCTTGCGCCTTTTTTATAAAATAATACCATTCACAAACTGAATGAAAGAGGAGAAGGTATATGAAGACACGGGCAGGCGGCCTGATTGCCGCGGTTCTGATCGCCGTTGCCGGCGTTTTTATTGCCGGCGTTTTTATCCTGCAGAAAGCGACAGGGGGCCTTGTGCCGCTGGCCGATCATTTCATACAAGGCCAGGGAAAGCCTGAGGCTTATTATCTCAAAGCCGAAGATCATGCAGAAAAGCTGAATAACGGAAAGTACAACTACACATTAACCGGATATGACGCGAGCGGACACAAACAGCAGATTGAAGCAGAGGCGGACGAAAAACTGCGTCCCGGCGCTTTCATCAAAGTATGGGCGTACGGAACGAAAGCCGGAAGCTTGACTGAAGTACACGAAGAGGAAATCCCCGAGGGCGCTATAGCCGCCATGAAAACCAATTAAAACCCCATCGCCTGATGGGGTTTTCTGCTTAATATTTAAATCGATTGATGACGGTTTGAAGTTCTTCAGCCAATTGAGACAGCGATTCTGCTGCATAAGAGATTTCTTCCATCGAAGCCAGCTGCTCCTGAGTTGAGGAAGCAACCGCTTTTGTGCCAGCCGACGTTTCCTGTGATCCGGAAGCTAATGTTTGAATGGTGTTTTGAACCATTTCGACACCTGATGTCAGCTGCTGAGTAGAAGCTGCGACTTCTTGGATTTGAGAAGCAACCTGTTCCACCAAGTTCAAAATTTCGTTGAAATTGCCGGTTGTCTCCTGGGACAGAGCGATTCCGGAGCTGACATTTTCTTGAACGACTTTAATATTATTCACCGTTTCTACCGATTCATTTTGGATCGTTGTGACTAACGATTGAATATGGTTCGCCGATTTATTCGTTTCGTCCGCCAATTTCCGGACCTCTTCCGCCACGACGGCAAACCCTTTTCCTTGTTCTCCCGCTCTTGCTGCTTCAATTGCCGCGTTTAGCGCCAGCAAATTCGTCTGCTCCGAAATATCGGTGATAAGCGAAGAAATGTTGCTGATTTCCGCCGTGCTGGACACGAGCGCCTCGAGGCCGCTGCCGGCTGAGTCGACGGATTTATCAATGAAGTTCATTTGCTCGAGCATTTTATGAACGGATTCGGAGCCGATTTCGGCTTTGTCTCTCATCGAAGACGACAGATCCGCTATGCTGCCTGTATTGGAGGCAACGGATGATAAACGGTCCAGCAATTCATGAATCGATTCCGAGCTCTGTTCTGTCATTTCGCTTTGCGTCATATTGCTGTCAGCAATCGCCTGCATCTCTTCCGAAATCAGTTCGGAGGTCGATTTCGATTCCTCCGCGCTTGCCGACAACTGTTCAGAGGATGCGGCGACTTGCTCAGACGAACTGCTGATCTGCTTCACAATTTGCGTCAGCGACTGAACAAAAGCATTGAAAGAATTTGCAAGCTGGCCGAACTCGTCTTTATTTTTGACGATCACTTTCTTGGTTAAGTCCGCCTCACCGTGGGCGATGTCCCCAAGCTGCTGATTCAGGCTTCTCAACGGTACCAGAATAGACTTCAAGAGCAGCAGACTCAAGACAATTCCAACTATGGCTGATACTGCTGTGACAGTGATGATGACCCATTCGCTCATCGTCCCGTTGGCGCTGATCTCTGCTTTCAGATCTTCCACCTCTTGTTCCAGGCTTTCGACCAGCTGGTTGACAGACGGATCGAGGACTTCTTTTCTTAATGTTCTTTCCTCTCCGAAATGAATCGATTCAGCTTTTTTAGAGCTTGAAGCGTAAGACTGTATAACTTGTTGATTTAAACCCCAATAAGCCTTAAAATTTTCTTTAATTTCTTCGACGTTCGCTTTGTATGTGTCTTCCCGGATCAGTTTTCCTGCGCGGTCAAGACTCTTTAAAACATCGTCGGCCTTGTCCTTCATTCCTTCACTGTATTCATTATCTCCGGTCATAATAAGGCCTCTTTCGTCATTCGACAAACCGGTCAGACGATATTGAATATGCTTAATCTCTTTTTGAAATTCCATCTTGTCCTTAAGTTCTTCATTCTTTTTCACCGTAGAAGAAATCATAAAAACAGAGGAACCTCCGATTCCAATAATGGAAACGACTAAAATTGATATAATTCCCAGCAGTTTTGTTTTTACTTTCATGATGGTGATCCTTTCTCCTTTATGTCATCAATGATAAAATGCAATTTTCAAATTAAAGATCTTCTTCATTTCATAGTATCGACATTTTTCGTCAAAATTTGAGATCTTGTATGATTGTAAACAAAGAAAAAGCTCTGCCTGGAAGGCAGAGCTTTCAATTGATTAATGAATTGGTTTACTTGGCGGACCCGCCGATTTGGTATGTTCATAGAAGTGATGAAAATAATCATTTGTCTCTGCTTTGATAACTTTCCAAAGCAGCAGGATGGCGATCAGGTTTGGAATCATCATCAGCGCATTCGCCATATCGGCAAATGCCCAGACGGTGACGAGGTTGGCGACCGTCCCGATGCCGCAGGCGAGGATGTAGACCAGCCTGTAGCCCGCAATTCCTTTGGAACCGGCCAAATACTCGAAGCATTTTTCTCCGTAAACATACCAGCCGACAATTGTAGAGAACCCAAAGAAAATCACCGACAGCGACACAATATATTCGCCAGCCGCGCCGAGTACTGAGGCAAATGCCGCGCTCGTCAATGCCCCGCCTTCAAGGCTGGCATTATGGGCCACGCCGGATATCAAGCCACCAGACGGATCCCAGAAACCGGTAATAATAAGGGTTAAACCGGTCATCGTACACACCACGATCGTAACGATAAATGTCCCGGTCATTGCGACGAGCGCCTGTTTTACCGGATGATCTGCACGCGCATTTCCGGCGATTAGCGCAGCCGTCCCAAGGCCTGCTTCGTTTGAAAAAATGCCGCGGGACACCCCGTTCCGAACGGCTTCAGATACGGCAATTCCAAGGAAACCGCCGGCTGCTGCCACAGGGTGGAAAGCATAATAGAAAATCAGCTCAAAAGCCGGAATAATCTTGTCATAATTCAAAATCAGAATCAAGATCGCCCCGCCCATATAAAGAAAAGCCATGATCGGCACAAAGAAGCTGGCAACCGTGCTGATCCGCTGGATGCCGCCGAAGATGATGACGCTGACAAGAATGACGAGAATCAGCCCTGTCACCCAGTTTTCGATACCGAAGCTGTTCTTTGTAATATCGGCAATCGTATTGGATTGGACGCTGTTGCCTATCCCCAAAGCGGCAAAAGCTCCAAACAGCGCAAAAGCGATGGCGAGTCCTTTAAATCTGCGTCCGAGTCCTCGTTCGATATAATACATCGGCCCGCTTGAATATTCCCCTTTTTCATTTTTTACGCGGAATTTAACAGCAAGCAAGGCTTCCGCGTATTTCGTTGCCATGCCCAACAGCCCGACAACCCACATCCAGAAGATCGAACCCGGTCCGCCGAGTGTCAATGCCGTCGCGACACCTGCGATATTTCCGTTTCCGATCGTGGCGGCAAGCGCTGTCATTAAAGCTTTAAAATGGCTCACATCCCCTTCGGCAGCTGCGTCTTTGCTGTCTTCCTTGCCAAATCCGATCTTAAACGCATAGATCAGGCGGCGAAATTGCAGTCCTTTTAAAACAAACGTTAAAAATAAGCCTGTCCCAAATAATAAAATTAAACTGGGCGGCCCCCATAATACCTTATTAATCTTGCCTAGTATTTCTAAGATATCCATATGACTCACTCCCAACAAAGATAACGCTTTCATAGATGCAAGAGATATTCTATCACAACGAAATATGGTTATGTTTGTGAAACGACACAAAATGTAATCGCTTACATTTGTTTTTTTAACAAAACTATTTTTTAAAGAAAAAAATTTTAATAGATAACTCCTCATATCAATCCTTTCACTTCATTCAACGTTCACCAATTTGTTAAATTTCACAAAAAAGCGCTTACATTTTTAATTTTACACACGATGCTCTTGCCGGTTCAGAGATTTATACTAGCGGTAGAATCATATTTCATTTGAGGGGGACGACATCATGATCATTGGAATTCCGAAAGAAATTAAAAACAATGAGAACCGTGTAGCCATTACGCCGGCCGGAGTAGTCGCGCTTAAAAAAAGCGGTCATCAAGTTTTAATCGAACAGGGAGCCGGACTTGGAAGCGGCTTTGAGGATGCTGACTACAAAGCAGCCGGGGCAGACATTTTGGTTGAAGCGAAGGATGTATGGGCAAAAGCGGATATGGTCATGAAGGTGAAAGAGCCGATCAGCTCTGAATACGGCTATTTCCGAAAAGGACTTGTTTTATTTACGTATCTGCACTTAGCAGCTGAGCCTGAGCTTGCGAAAGCGCTTGTGGACAGCGGCGTCACAGCCATCGCCTACGAAACGGTCGAAGTGAACCGGACGCTTCCGCTCCTGACTCCAATGAGTGAAGTCGCCGGACGCATGGCTTCACAGATCGGCGCGCAATTTCTTGAGAAATCAAAAGGCGG
Source organism: Bacillus sp. BS3(2021) (assembly GCF_021043345.1). Classification (NCBI taxonomy): domain Bacteria; kingdom Bacillati; phylum Bacillota; class Bacilli; order Caryophanales; family Bacillaceae; genus Bacillus; species Bacillus sp. BS3(2021). The sequence goes on along the minus strand of NZ_JAJNDM010000001.1, from coordinate 104,026 downwards.
CAAAGGCATCCTGTTATCAGGCGTACCCGGCGTAAAACGCGGCAAGGTTACGATCATCGGCGGCGGAGTAGTCGGTACGAACGCTGCCAAAATCGCAGTCGGACTTGGCGCTGACGTCACTTTGATCGATTTGAGCGCTGAGCGCCTCCGCCAGCTCGATGACCAGTTCGGCAAAGACATTCAAACGCTTATGTCCAACCCGCTCAACATTGCGGAAGCCGTAAAAGACTCTGACCTTGTCATCGGCGCCGTCTTAATCCCTGGTGCAAAAGCACCGAAACTTGTCACAGAAGAGATGATTCAGTCGATGTCCCCAGGCTCAGTTGTTGTAGACGTGGCGATTGACCAGGGCGGCATTATTGAAACGGTTGATAAGATCACTACGCATGACGATCCGACTTATACGAAGCACGGCGTTGTCCATTATGCAGTCGCCAATATGCCGGGAGCCGTTCCCCGTACTTCAACGATCGGCTTAACAAACGTCACTATGCCTTACGCTTTGCAAATCGCAAATAAAGGCGTTGAACAAGCAGTCGCCGAAAATCAGGCGCTCGCTCTCGGCGTCAACGTTGCAAACGGAAGCATTACCTACAAGGCCGTCGCGCGCGACCTTGGATATGAATACGTATCTGTAGAAGATGCATTTCAAACGGTAACCGCTGGTTAAGCGGACCCTATCTTTCTGTCAATTGAATGAAAACATTTTAATTACGCTTTCTGACTGTCCTTTCACGAAAAAAAGCCGGATATCATCCGGCCTTTTTTCATTCTGCTTTAAACCGCTTTCCGGCAAACGGCGTTCGCCTTCATCCGAGAAATCGGCTGCAAGTCAATTTTTGAATGGTGTTCCCGTATCAACATACTTAAATACATTCAGAGACGGCAATGGACGTCCTTTAAAATCAAACAATGCCTGATTGTCTACGGCGCTGCCGCCAAACCACTTTCCTGCGTCTTCCGGGTCGTATTCAGCGGCATAGCTTGTGGCCCAGCCTGATCCGTATGTCTCCCAAAGCGCTTTATTTTTCTCAAGCTGGCGTGCCGGTCCTACTGGAATCCATGCCGGTTCCCAATAGAAAACGCCGATTCCGGCTTCTCCTACATCGCTGACCGCTTGAATCACATCACGGACCGCGTTCGCCTGTCCTTGAACGGTGACCGGGTAATTGAGCGTTTGACCGTTTTTAGGGGCTGTATTTTCGTGTCCGTCTCCGTCTTCAGCCGTATACGTATAAGATGTCTCGGCTACCATGACCTTTTTGCCGTACGTATCCGCGACGGATGTCAGGACGGATGTTAGATTCTTCAGTGTGCCATGCCAAAATGGATAATACGAGCTTGCAAATACATCATAGTCGACATGGTGCCGGTGAAGCGTCTCGGCAATCCAAGCGTACCTGCCGGACGTCTCCGGATTGGTAAAATGCAAGGCGACTAAAATATTCGAATCCGTCTCCCGGACCGCTTGGCTCCCCGCATTGAATAATTGGCTCATCTTCGCCCAGTCCGTTTCACCGGCAAGACCCCCGTTTGTTTCGTTTCCGACCTGCACCATGCCGACGTTGATGCCCGCTGCTTTCATCGCTTCAAGGCTTTGTTTTGTATATTGGTAAAGCGCCGTTTTTTTATCTTCAAAGTTTAGGTTTGCCCATGCTTTTGGCGCTTTCTGTTTCGCCGGGTCCGCCCAGAAATCGGAATAGTGGAAATCCGCCAGCAGCTTCATTCCGTTGGCAGTGGCCCGTTTTCCGATCTGAATCGCTTTTTTCAGATCATTATTGCCCCCTCCATAGCCATTGCCGTTAGCATCATAGGGATCATTCCAGATGCGCACCCGGACATAATTGACGCCTGCTTCTTTCAGCGTTTTGAATATATCCTGTTTCTTTCCGGATTCATTGTAAAAGGCGACGCCGCTCTCTTCCAAAGCGATGATACTCGAAACATCAACCCCTTTTATAAAATCCTTGTGAAGCCCTGAAACCTTTTCGACAAAAAGGCCGCTTTCTGCCGCCTTGGAACCTCTGGCGGCTTCCGCCGGACCGCCGGTTCCAAGTGCGCCCAAAACAACAATCAGCACCACAAAAACAGCCACCACGTTTTTCATGAATCTCGCTTCTCCCCTTTCATGATTGATACACGCCAAAACGAAAACGCTTTCATTTTTTTAAGAGAAACACCCACATTAAAGCGGATGTCCCCCGGGCTTATTTTTTTGTTTTTACCGCTATTCTGGCTTCATATTTTTCCAATGTGATTTCGCCGGTCAGCGTTTCTCCGGTCAGCATATCTTTAACGGCCGACTCCAACACGACGGGCTGGCGTTTTTCTGTGAAATTCATGATGAAAATATAATCATTTTCTTCATCCTGTCTGACTTGAACGGAGACGCCAGGCTGATGTTTCACATCAAAAGCCGGTTGAATCGATAGCTCTTTGATCAATGTTTCATAAAAATCCCGATGAAATTGACTGCTTAAGCGCGCACCGATATAGTACGTCTTCCCCTGTTTGTATGAATGGCATGTAACAGCCGGCGTGTCCACATAAAAATCGTCCTCATAGAATCCCACGGGATCTGCCGTATCCAGCTTCAGCACGGTCGCATAATCTTTCAGCTCATAGGACCGGTTTTGATAACGGACCCTATTTTTGTCGCCCGGATAGAGCGTATCGGTTTCAACAGGTTCCATGCCAAACATCTCTTGCAGATCTTGCGGCCATCCGCCTAAATAGGTCAGGTCAGATTCGTTGACGATTCCGCTAATATACGTCATCACCAATGTGCCCCCGTTTGCAGCAAAGGCTTTTAAACGCGCGATTGTTTCTTCACTTGCTAAGTAAAGCATCGGAACGATCAGCAGCCGGTACGGCGAAAAATCCTGTTCCTTCGTAATCACGTCGACTGGAATATCACGCTCCCAAAACGCGCGGTAGTGCTCGTGCAAGGTTTGGGGATACCGCTTGGTTTTCATCCCGAATCCTTGTGCATCTTCGAGCGCCCAATGGGTTTCCCAATCATAGAGGATCGCGACATTCGCGGGCCGGGTCGTTCCGACGACTTCAGACAGTTCATCAAGGGTTTGCCCCACTTTTGCCACTTCTTTAAATACGCGGTTCTCGGAACAATTGTCATGGCCGACAACCGCACCGTGAAATTTTTCCGATGAGCCGCGGGATTTCCGCCATTGAAAATAGAGAATGCTGTCAGATCCGTGGGCGATCATCTGCATAGAAGACAAGAGATGCATCCCCGGCCGTTTCGCTTTATTAAAATTGTGCCAATTGACAGCGCTTGGCGTCGATTCCATTAAAAGAAACGGCTGCTGTTTCAGGCTGCGGTACAAATCATTGATAAAGCCGACTTTCATGGCCAAATCAGCTGTGCTTTCCCAATCATTGTGCCAGGCGGGATACGCGTCCCAGCTGATCACGTCCAGATGCTTGGCAAACTTGCTGTAGTCCAGCCCTTGAAATGGAATGAGATCATGCGTGTCAGCCATAAAGTTGGTCGTAATCGGAATATTCGGCGTGATTTCCTTCAACGGAACGATTTCATTTTGAAAGAAAGAGATCGTCTGATCAGTGACGAAGCGGCGCCAGTCCAAATTCAAGCCGTGCACCGCATTTTCACCGATCGGAGACGGCGATTCAATCTGTGACCAATCGTTGAAGGTATGGCTCCAAAAAGGCGTCCACCATGCATCATTCAAAGATTTAAGATCATTGTTGTACTTCTTTTTCAGCCAGTCTCTAAAAGCGTGCTGGCATTGATGACAATGGCATTCTCCTCCGTATTCGTTGGAGACATGCCACATCAAAAGGGCAGGATGGCTGCCGTACCTTTCGGCCAGCAAGCGGTTGATCTTTCTCGTTTTTTCACGGTATACGTATGAAGTGAAGCAATGATTGTGCCTTCCGCCATGCAGCTGTTTGACACGTTCCGCATTGACGCGCAGCACTTCCGGATATTTTTGCGACAGCCAAGCAGGACGGGCGCCGCTCGGTGTCGCCATTATAATCCTTCCGCCGTTCCGGTGAATGTTCTCAAACATATCATCCAGCCATTCAAACGTATAGACGCCTTCCTCCGGCTCAAGAGCGCTCCATGAAAAAATCCCCACTGAAAATGTATTCGTATGGGCAAGCTTCATCAGCTTGATATCATCTGCAAGAATATCCGGACGGTCAAGCCATTGATCCGGATTGTAGTCTCCCCCGTGAAGCATGTATTTTGCTTGTGTCGTATAAATTTTTGGCATAATACTCTCCTTTTTTAGACCATATTCTTCTCGGACTATCCTTTCGTTCCGCCTGCGGTCAACCCTGATACAAAGTTCTTTTGCAGCATGATAAAGATGACGGCTACCGGAATGCTGATCAAAATGGCGCCGGCGGCAAACGTCGTATAGCTGGCTCCCATGACTTCATTGACTAAATTGTATAAACCGATCGGCAATGTATACGACTCCGGCGTCCGCAATATGGTCGAAGACAAAACGAAATCCCCGAGCGGTCCGGTGAATCCGTTCATGGCGACGACCGCGATCATCGGTTTGGATAGCGGCATAATAATCTGCAGAAAAATCCTTGTATTGCTAGCGCCGTCAATCTTAGCGCTCTCATCCAAATCGATGGGAATGGAATCCATATACCCCTTCATCAAATACGTGTTCATCGGTATAAGTCCGCCGATGTACAGCAAAATCAGCAGCCAATGGCTGTTCATCATTCCGAGCATCTGCGCTAAAACGAAGAGCGCAACCAAAGCCGAAAATTGAGGAATCATTTGCAGCAGCATGAATAAAACTAAAGCGTTTTTTCTACCTTTAAAACGAAACCGTGAAAAAGCATAAGCTGTAAAAGAAACACTGATGATTGATCCGATCATCGTAAAGATGCTGATTTTAAGCGAGTTTATATACCATTGCCCGTATTGAAGGCTCTCTTTTCCTGCAAATAATTCTCTATAGTGATCCAATGTCGGATTTGCCGGAATGATAGAAGTACTGACCAAACTGTTGCCGGGATTAAAGCTGGCTCCCACCGTCCAAAGCAGAGGATATATGATAACGGCTGTCATAAAAACCAACAGAGAATAGGTCAGAAGGAGCCGAAAGAATCTTCTTTTCTTCATATGTTAAGCCCCCTCTTTGAAAGAATTTGTCCGTCTGAACTGCCACAGCGCGATCGAGATGACAAAGACCGACAGCAGGATCGTCAATGCGGCGGCTAAAGAGTACTGGCTCGACTGCATCGTCAATTTGTAAATCCAGGACACCAGAATGTCGGTTCCTCCCGCTGTTGACCCGGGAACAGCTGGACCGCCTCCATTGAATAGATAGATAATGTTGAAGTTATTAAAGTTAAAAGTGAATTGCGTGATGATAATCGGCGCCATTGCGATTAAAATCAGCGGCATTGTGATATGCCTGAATTTCGAAAACGCGGACGCGCCGTCAATTGTCGCCGCTTCATACAGGTCGTCCGGAATCGACTGCAGAACACCGGTCGTCACAATAAACACATAAGGAAAACCGAGCCACCCCTGCATGAGGATAAGCGCCAGCTTCGTCCAATTGGCATTCGTCATCCAAGGAATCGGATCGATGCCGAATGCGGCGAGGATTTGATGATTGAATGCACCGAAGCTGTCATTAAAGAGGCCGGCAAACACAAGAATGGTAACAAAGCCGGGCACGGCCCAAGGCAAAACCAGAATCGTCCGGAAAAATTTCTTGAAGCGGACTTCCTTCTGATTGACGACAACCGCCAACAAAATTCCCAACCCGACTTGGAGCGTAGAAGCGACAAGCGTCCAGACAATGGTCCAAGCTAAAACATCCAAAAAGGTCGACCGCCAAATATCAACGGTGAAAATTTCGGAAAACGTTTTAAGCCCTACCCAATCGACAAGGTGGGCAGGCGGAGAATGGTAGAGGTTATAATTTGTAAAAGCTAATGCAAAGCTGAACAAAATCGGAAAAACAACGGCGAAAATCAAAATGAACAGTGATGGTCCGCTGATGAGATACGGATATCCCTGAGCCATTAAATTATGATATTGTTCCTTGAGTGAACTGAGCTCCTTTTGTTCATCGCGCCGCTTTCCGTTTTGGTAGGCATCCCGCAAATTGGCGTAATAGACAGCCAGCCCAAAACCGGTGACAATCACGGCGATGATGCCTTCTGCCAATAGAAAAATCGAGTTATCGCGCGGCACTTCGGTTCCAAGCGTAAACAGGCCCCACAGCCCCATATTCAGCAAATCGCCAAAAACCGCAAAGAACGAGACGCCTAAAAGAAGGAATAACAGACCCTTTATCCATTGTTTATTGTAGAATTGGCCCAAACCGGGAATGATTGATAATAGTAAAGCTTTTTTGCGATGCTGCACCTTCTCTTTCACCTCTTTATATGGACGTCCTGATCATAAATGGCGCCAAACTTAAGACAAGTTTGACACCAATGCTGCGGCTTATTTGCTGCCGCTGTGCTTCGCTTTGATCTGTCCTTGTATCGTTTCCGCGGCTTGATCAAGCGCTTTTTTCGATTCCGCTTTTCCGGTTGCGATCGTTTGCAGAGCCGCATCCGCCGGCGTCCATACTTCATTCATCTCAGGAATATTCGGCGTCAACTCTGAGTACTGAGATTGCTCGGCAACAGCTTGAGCCGCTTCGCTTTTTGTGACGGCAGGATCAGCCGCCAGTTCTTTGACAGCGGGAACTTCTTTTGTGATCTCATATCTCTTCTTTGAGTTTTCTTTATTGGCGAGAAAGACGGCTAATTCTTCCGCTAGATCGGCATTCTTCGAATAAGCGCTTACATTGTAGCTCTTCACGCCGACAAAAGAACTCATATGTTTGCCGTTGGACAGCTTAGGCAGCTTGGCAACCCCGTAGTCGATGCCCGCTTTTTTGAACGGTTCCAGATTCCACGGACCAGAAATAATCGCTGCTGCTTTTCCTTCCGTAAACAGCGATTCCAGCACATTGATGCCCTGCTCCCCAATAATTCCGGCAGGGAACAGCCCTTCTTGATAAAACTTCTGAATGTACTCGGCTCCTTCAACTGCACCTTTGTTATTCAAGCCGAGATCAGCCGGATCATAAGTGCCGTCTGCATGGCTCTTAAAAATGTAGCCGCCGTATCCTCCCATGACGCTCTGTGCATAATAAATCTGGTCAAACAGCGCCAGGAAGCCGAATTTTTTGCCGTCAGCCGTTTTTTTCGAATACTCATACCATTCATCCAGCGTTTTCGGCAGTTCTTTTTCAGAAATCAAATTTTTATTATAGTAGAGCATCGTCGTTTCGACCGCTTTCGGCAGGCCGTAGACCTTACCGTTTGTCACCTGGGATCTCATTGCCGGTTCCGTATAGATCGATTGGATTTCTTTGTCCACCTTTAATTCCTTGATCAAACCTTCCGTTACCGCTGTTCCGATTTGATCTCCAGGCATCGTTAACACATCAGGCCCCGTTCCTGCCGGTCCATCCATCCGCAAGTCTTCGATCTGCTTTGCGTAAGGCTTTTCGACGATTTTGACAGATACGCCGTGCTCTTTTTCAAACTGGGCAACGGCATCTTTAATGCCTTCGCTTTTTTCTTTATCTTCCCAGACCACGAGTTCCTTTTGCTTCGAGCCTGATGCTTCATTGCTGCTCTCTTTAGGTCCGCAGGCAGTTAAAGACAAACCGAGAGCAATCACACTGCTGATTCCAACATATTTTTTCATATTCATCATTTGTCTCATTCCTTTTATTGGATTGAAAGCGTTTCACAAAAACAATATAGCATGTCTAAGAAAAAGTGTAAACAATTATTTTACTGACTATTAGTAAAATGTTTTACGAAAAAGGCGCGGCTTATGAACAGCCCGCGCCTTTTTTAATTGGTGCTTTTCCTGACCACCAGTTCTGCACCGATATATAGCGTTTTTACAGCTTTTCTCTTTTCAAGTATTTGTTCAAGAAGCAATTCAATGGCGTTTTTGCAAAGTTCTTTAATATCGATATGGAATGTCGTCAGCGGCGGAGATACGTATTTCGCCACACTGATGTTGTTGATGCTGATGACGCTCACCCTGCCCGGGATGGCGACCCCTTTTTCATTTAAAGCCTGAAGGCAGCCTACGGCGATCGGATCCGCCGCTGTAAAGAAGGCCGTCGGCAGCTTTTCGCCCAATGTTTCAACCGCTTTATCCATCAGATGGTAGCCGTTTTCCACAGAAAATCCCCTGCGGCAAAAAATAAAGCCTTCCTCCAAGAGCCCTTTTTCCCTCATATAATCGCGAAACGTTCGTTCCCTTACGTCCATTTCGTCTTCATCGGTATTGGGATTGTGGTACGTGCCTCCGATAAAGCCGATCTTTTCATGCCCTTTTTCGATAAGAAAGTCCACCGTTTTCCTCGTCATCTGCTTTAAGTCCGGCCTGACTGAATCAAAATGATTCGGATCCGGCGTCGAATCGATAAATACTCCGTGAGGCGTCATCTGCCTTAACCGGGTTAATTCATCATCTGAAAATGATCCGACCGCAATGAATCCTTCAATGTTTTCGGGGATGGCGTCAATACCCCCCGAAATTTTATACGTCGTCAGTTCAACGTTGAATTGCTTTGCGAGCTTCTCGATTTCCAGCCTCATCGTTTTAAAATACACGTCTTCGAGTTCCTCTTTATCCGTCAGCCAGTACAGAAACGCGATGTTTTTTACCAGTGTTCTGATCGTTTTTTTGCGGTAGTTCAGGCTTTCCGCCACTTCAAATATTTTCTCCCGCGTCTCATCGGGTACGGACAGGCTTTCGTCGTTATTTAATACGCGGGAAACCGTCGAGATGGAATACCCCGCCTTTTCTGCAACATCTTTTATCGTCGCCACGATTGCAAAACCTCCATGAACATCTTTCATATTTTTTAGTAAAATATTTTACTAATTTAACGTTGATTTTTGTAAAAGTCAAGTGCTGATTGCCCTATCCCCGCCAATAAGGATTTTACATGAAAACGTTTCATTTGAAAAAACACTTTTTATTGCACCAATTGAAAACCCGTAGTAAACTGGGGTTAAACTTAATTAAATTAATTTATTAAGTCTGCACGTCAAACGAATGGGAGGATATATGAATACTGCAGCCGCTTTATCAAACGACTTTCGCTCTATTTTTAAGACAGAACAGACACCGCGAACCTTTTTTGCTCCGGGAAGAATCAACTTAATCGGCGAACACACGGATTATAATGGAGGGCATGTTTTCCCCGCTTCGATTTCATTTGGCACCTATGCCCTTGGCGTGAAACGAGATGATCAAATGATCCGTTTCTATTCAAAGAACTTCCCTGACAAAGGCATAATTGAATGCAGCTTGAGCGATTTAGCCTTTGACCGGTCTGACGGCTGGGCCAACTATCCGAAAGGAATGTTCCTTTTGATGAAAGCGGCAGGCCACCAAATCGTTCACGGCGCCGATATTTTGTATTACGGAAATATTCCGCACGGGGCGGGCCTCTCTTCTTCCGCATCGATTGAACTTGCGACAGGCGTTCTTTTAAAAGGGCTTTATGGTTTGCAGACAGACACGATCTCCATGGTTAAGCTCGGACAAAAAGTCGAAAACGAATACATCGGCGTAGGCAGCGGCATTATGGACCAATTTGCGATCGGCATGGGGAAAAAGGATCACGCGATTTTGTTAGACTGCCAAACACTTCATTACACATACGCTCCCTTCGTATTGAAGGAACACGATGTGATCATCATCAATACAAACAAACAGCGGACGCTGGCCGGATCTAAATATAATGAAAGGCGTGCCCAATGCGAAGAGGCGCTCCGCGATCTGCAGCAGGAGTTACCGATTGCAAGCCTGGGCGAAATGACGGCGGAAGCATTTGAAGCTCATCAGCACCTCATCCGAGATGAAATTAATCGAAAACGTGCCAGACATGCGGTGTACGAAAATGCCCGGACGCTGAAAGCGCTGGAAAAACTTCGCGGGGACGACCTCGCCGGGTTCGGCAAGCTGATGAATGAATCTCATATGTCTTTAAGGGATGATTATGAAGTGACAGGGCTGGAGCTTGATACCATTGTCCAGGCGGCTTGGGAACAAGACGGCGTCCTGGGTGCACGCATGACCGGCGCCGGGTTCGGCGGCTGTGCGATTGCGATTGTAGAAAAAGACCGGACAGACAGCTTTAAAGAACGCGTGAATGCCGTCTACCGCGAAACGGTTGGCTATGATGCCGCATTTTATACTGCGGCGATAGGCGACGGCGCCAAAGAAATATAGAAAGGGGAATGGATATGAGTGTGTTGGTTTTGGGCGGTGCCGGCTATATCGGTTCACACGCCGTGTATCAATTATTGGACAGGGGCGAAACCGTCGTTGTCGTTGACAACCTTGAGACCGGCCAAAGACAGGCCGTACATCCTGAGGCAGTCTTTTATGAAGGGGATGTGCGCGATCGCGACTTCCTCCGCACTGTTTTCGAAAAGGAACGTATTGAAGAAGTGATCCACTTCGCCGCCAGTTCACTTGTCGGCGAATCAATGAAAGATCCGCTTAAATACTACGACAACAATGTATCCGGGACACAGGTTTTGCTTCAGACGATGCTTGAGCACGATGTGAAAAAAATCGTATTCTCCTCGACGGCGGCCGTCTACGGAGAGCCTGAATCGGTGCCGATCACAGAAGACATGCCGACGCGGCCGACAAGCACCTACGGGGAAACGAAACTGATCATGGAGAAGCTCATGAAGCGGACTGAAGAAGCCCATGGAGTCAGCTTTGTGTCTCTCAGGTACTTTAATGTCGCAGGAGCAAGGGAAACGGGAGAGATCGGAGAAGACCATCATCCGGAAACACACCTGGTCCCCATCATCCTGCAAACCGCTCTCGGACAAAGACCGCATATTACGATTTTTGGGGATGACTATGATACGCCCGACGGCACGTGCATCCGCGACTATGTTCATGTCGAAGACCTGATTGACGCTCATCTGTCGGCTTTGGACTATTTAAGAGAAGGCGGCAAAAGCGATATATTCAACCTCGGCAGCAGCGAAGGATTTTCGGTGAAAGAAATGATTGATGCGGCGAGAAAGGTCACCGGCAAAGACATTCCCGCCGAGATCGGCAAGCGCAGAGCCGGCGACCCGAGCATCCTGATTGCCGGCTCTGACAAAGCAAAGCAGGTCCTAGGCTGGAGGCCTTCGCGCACTTCTGTAGCAAAGATCATTGAAGACGCCTGGAAGTGGCATTCATCACATCCAAACGGGTACAGGAAGGAAGTGTCAACATGATTGAACAAGACATAGCCGGACTCATTCAAAAAGCGCTTGAAACAGGGTTAATCGAACCGGATGACGTGAACTACGCACGCAACCAAGTGATGAACCTGCTGGGTCTGGACTCGTTTCCCGAAGAAGCCCCTGCGGCTTCCGGTGACTCCATCCCCGACCTTTTGGAAAGACTCGCCGCTTATGCAATTGAACACGGCGTCATAACCGACGACGCAGACGCGAAAGACATGCTGGCGGCAAATGTGATGAATTGCTTTGTTGCAAGACCTTCTGTCATCAATGCCGTGTTTCAGCAAAAATACGAGCAATCGCCGCTGGAGGCGACCGCCTATTTTTATCAGCTCAGCAAAAACAGCAACTATATCCAGACAAAACGAATTGAAAGAAATATTTCGTATCAGGCGGATACACCTTACGGCACAATGGATATTACGATCAATTTGTCAAAGCCGGAAAAAGACCCTGAGCAAATCAAACGGGAGCGCGCCGCTGCAAAACGAGCACGCAGCTATCCGACGTGCCTGCTGTGCAAAGAAAACGAAGGGTATGCAGGACGAATCGGGTATCCCGCCCGGGCGAACCACAGGATTATTAAAGTCCCGCTCGCCGGAGAAAACTGGTATTTTCAATATTCTCCATATGCTTACTATAACGAGCACAGCATTTTATTTTCTGAGCAGCATCGGCCGATGAAAATTGATAAGCTTGCCTTTCACAGGCTGCTTGTTTTTACAGAGCTGTTTCCGCATTATTTTATCGGATCGAATGCCGATTTGCCGATCGTCGGCGGGTCTATTTTAAGCCATGACCATTATCAAGCCGGACGATATGAGTTTGCAATGACGCGCGCAGAAGACGCGTTCTCCTTTCAAATCAAACAGCATCCGGACATCGAAGCCTCTGTTTTAAAATGGCCGATGTCTGTCATCCGCTTGAAAGGAACGGCGATCAACAGCCTTGTCGATGCGGCGGATCATATTTTTCAGACTTGGAAAAACTACTCGGATCAACAAGCGGATATTACGGCTTTTACAGATGAAACGCCTCATAACACGATTACGCCTATTGCAAGAAACGTGAGCGGTGTTTTTGAAATCGACCTTGTGCTCAGAAACAACCGGACATCTGCCGAGCATCCATACGGCATATTCCACCCGCATGCTGACGTTCACCATATTAAGAAAGAAAATATCGGCTTAATCGAAGTGATGGGCCTGGCCGTTCTTCCTCCCCGCTTAAAGACCGAACTGGCAGGTGTCCAAGAATTCCTGCTCGGTCAGTCAGATGCCGTTGAAGCGCATCACCGGGAATGGGCCGAACAGCTCAAAACCGAATACGGAGAGCTGTCCGGGCCGAAGCATGCTGAATCAATTGTACGAAAAGAACTTGGCCGGAAATTTGTTAAAGCCCTTGAGGATGCCGGGGTATTCAAAAACCGCGAAGCTTTCATGCGCTTCATCCACACGTTCAATCGTCAGGGGTAAGGCTTCACCGGTGTTAAAACAGGCGAAAAAAAGGCTTATTTTAACACCGGATCAAACAGCTCCGCCAACAGCAATGAAACGGCTCCGTAAAGCGTCGCTTCATCGCCGAGCTTCGTTATCGTCACCTCTGTCTGCCTCGCTTCGGCTGTTAAGGCTTTCTGCTGTATCGTTTCTCGTATCGCCGGCAATATGAACCTCCCGCCTTTCATCACTCCGCCGCCCAGCACGATTTTGCCCGGATTGACAAGATGAATGAAGTTGGTCAGCCCGATTCCAATGATCACACCGGTTTCCCGAAAGAGTTCGATACACGTTTGGCAGCCGTTCTCGGCCATTTCAAACAAATCTTTGGCTGTCAGGCTATCCGGACTTTCTTTTAACCGTTTGTTCCCCCGCTCGGCAATTGCTTTACCGCTCACAATCGTCTGCAGGCAGCCACGGTTGCCGCACTCGCACTTCTCTCCATTAATATCAATGATCATATGGCCCAGTTCCCCTGCGATTCCTTCCGCTCCATGGTACAGTTTTCCGTTGATGACAATCCCCGCACCGACACCGCGGCCGATGTTTACGGCCGCCATACTGCCGCCTGCATCATCGCGGCCGCCGAACCACGATTCGCCAAGCGCCATCGCCCTGGCATCGTTTTCAACTCTGACCGTTAAGTTGAATTCTTGTTCCAGCATATCTTTAATGGGAATATTGGTTAGGTTTAAAATCGGGGCGATGCGTGACATTCCCGTTTCAGCATCGACGACCCCGTGCATTGCGATGCCGATCCCAATGATCTTTTCCTGATTGACATCGGCCCGTCCCAAAATCGCATAAATATTTTCTTTTAAAACATCAATGAACATCTCGTTTGTCAGCGGTTTTTTCAGCAGGCTGGATGTCCGCTGCAGTATCCCTCCGGCTAAATCGGTTAAGACGCACTCCACCGTCTCAGGCCCGGCATCAATGCCAATGACATAATAGGCACCTGTGTTGATGTGCAGCATTGTCGGCTTCCTTCCGCCGCTCGAATGGCCGAGCGTGCTTTCTTTCACGAGCCCTTGTTCGATCAGCTCTTTGACAATGCTTGAGACCGTGGGAGGGGTAATCTTTGTTTCCTTGGCGATCTCGGCTCTCGAAATCGGCTCTGAAGTTCTGATTTTATTAAGAATGATCGATTTGTTCACCGATTTCATTAATTGAAATGTACCGCGCTGCATGTGAAATCCTCCATTTACACCATATCGTAGGTTTTATTGTACCACGGTTAATTAATTAAATTAACAAACGAAAACAAGAAGGCTTGCGTTCAAAAATATAATCAGTTATACTGACTATATTGTTTGGTGATTATTTTAGGTGGTGATGATTTTTGAAACAGTTAAGTCAATTTTACGGATTTTTGCTAGGAAAGGTTCTTCAGCAAATGGAGGATCAATTTGCTGATGTTCTCGCTCCGTATAGCTTGAATGCCAGGCAATTCGGAGTACTTGTATTTATTGAAGAAAACCCTTTTTCTTCTCAAAAACTGATTTCTGAACAACTGCAGATCGACCGTACGACAATGGTGAGCCATGTTGACCATTTAGAAGCTTCAGGCTTTGTGGAAAGGACAAAAAACGCAAGTGATCGCAGGGCATACAGCCTAATCCTTACTGAAAAAGGCAGCGATGTACTGTCATCATGCAAACAGGTTTTAGTACAGACAGAATATGAGGTTTTATCCCCTCTGACTGACAATGAAAAAAAATTATTTAAAGATTTGCTTTTAAAAGTATGGAAAAAGTATAAAAACTAGGAGGCATACCCTATGAATTCACTCGATTTTTTTAATGCACGTTTAGAAGCCACCATTAGTCCAATGGATTATTTTAAATCTTCAAAGAATCACCCTGAAAAATATTTTTTAATAGATGTAAGAAACGGGCCAAGCGAAGTCAGGAGTTTGACGATAAAAGGTGCTCAAGCGATACCTGAACACGATCTCCCTCATCGATTAGAGGATATTCCAAAAGATAAAGAAATCATTGTGTACTGCTGGGATGTCTGGTGCAATACGGCAGCTAAAGCAGCTAAATTTTTATTAGAAAAAGGCTATCAAGTGAAAGAGCTGACCGGAGGGATCGCGGCATGGAGAGAAATGAATTTTCCTGTGTCAGCATGCACCGAAGGGGATACTGACAAGGATGCTTGCGGATGCTGAATGGAATGAAAAGAAGGTATTGGATCGGCGTAGCTTCGCGCGATCACGTCTTGAAAGGTGTATCCGGGGGCTTTGCTCAACTTTGCCACGGAAAAGAGGCGCCTTTAAAAAGAATGAATCCCGATGATTGGATCATTTATTACTCGCCAAAACAAAATCTCAAAGATGATGCGCCCTATCAAAAGTTTACAGCTGTAGGGGAAGTGAGTGATAACAGAGTTTACAAGGTTCATGCGGGAGAAGGATTCTCACCTTACAGAAGGAAGATCAACTTTTTAAAATGCCGGGAAACGCCGATCCACCGATTCATTCCCAACCTCTCTTTCATCAAAAACAAACGGCACTGGGGTTATTCCTTTCGATTTGGGCACATAGAAATTAGCGAACATGACTTCAAACTCATCGTTAAACAAATGGTCAAAATATAAAGGGCAGCTGCTCCCTTTATATTTTTTTGCTTTAGTGGAGTATTTCGAGCGCATTGGCAAAACAAATCGTTTTATAAATGGAAAAAATTTTTCGGAAAATTTGAAATGAAAGTGTTTGCATAATCAAAATAATCGCGTTATCATACTTGTATACAAGTATACTCGTATAACTAGGAAGGTGAGTGTATGAGCCAATCTAAAAATCTTTTATATCCGGAGAAGTGGCTTTCAAGAGCTTCAACAGGTGTTCGCGTCGCATGCGAGCTGAGAATGCGCATTATTTCCGGCTTGATTGAAAGCGGTACCATTTTATCTGAAAATAAATTGGCTGCGGAATTCTCGGTGAGCCGGTCTCCCATCCGTGAGGCTTTAAAAATACTGGCATCGGAAAAAATCATCCGTTTGGAACGGATGGGCGCCGTTGTCATCGGTTTAACCGAAAAAGAAATTGGAGAAATTTATGATGTGCGTCTGGTGATGGAAACATTCGTATTCGAACGGCTTGGACGGGCCAATGTCGACGAACTGGTAACAGACCTCAGCAAAATATTGGAGATGATGAAAGTCTCCATCAAATACAAAGATGCCGACGAGTTCTCATTTCAAGACGTCTTATTTCACGAAACGATTGTCCGCTCCATCAATCATTCTTACATTTTGATGATATGGAACAATCTCAAACCTGTGATGGAAAGCTTTATTCTTTTATCCATGCGGGCCCGCTTAAAAGAAAAATACGAAGACTTTGAACGAATTCTCGATAACCATGAACTTTATATCAAAGCGATCAAAACGAAAGACAGGGATCTGATGCTTAAATCCCTCCATCAAAATTTCGATGACGTGCAAGGTAAAGTTGAAGATCTGTGGCTGTCGCAACAAATGCTGGCGAAAGGGGCCGAACAAGAAAATGACTAGTTATATGTTAGGCATAGATATCGGTACGACAAGCACGAAAGCGGTTTTATTCAGTGAAAAAGGGGACGTGATCCAAAAGGAAAGCATCGGCTACGCGCTTTACACCCCGGACATCTCGACCGCTGAGCAAAACCCGGATGAGATTTTTCAGGCCGTCATCCAGTCAACGGCGAAAATCATGCAGCAGCATCCTGACAAACAGCCGTCATTCATTTCATTCAGCAGCGCGATGCACAGCGTGATTGCGATGGACGAAAACGACAAGCCGCTCACCTCCTGCATCACTTGGGCAGACAACAGAAGCGAAGGCTGGGCTCATAAAATCAAAGAAGAAATGAACGGGCACAATGTCTATAAACGGACGGGAACGCCGATTCATCCAATGGCGCCGCTAAGCAAAATCACATGGATTGTAAACGAGCATCCTGAAATCGCTGCCAAAGCAAAAAAATATATCGGAATCAAAGAATATATTTTTAAAAAGTTATTTGATCAATATGTCGTCGATTACTCCTTAGCTTCGGCGATGGGAATGATGAATCTCAAAACATTGGCCTGGGACGAAGAAGCATTGGCCATTGCAGGCATCACACCTGACCACCTATCAAAGCTCGTTCCGACAACAACCATTTTCCATCACTGCAATCCGGAACTGGCGGCGATGATGGGAATTGATCCGCAAACGCCATTTGTCATCGGTGCCAGCGACGGCGTGCTTTCCAACCTCGGCGTCAACGCGATTAAAAAAGGCGAAATCGCCGTCACTATTGGGACAAGCGGTGCGATTCGCACGATTATCGATAAACCGCAAACCGATGAAAAAGGCAGAATCTTTTGCTATGCCTTAACTGAGAATCATTGGGTCATCGGCGGGCCAGTCAACAACGGCGGGATCGTCCTTCGCTGGATTAGAGATGAATTTGCATCATCAGAAATCGAAACGGCAAAACGTCTCGGCATTGATCCGTACGATGTCTTGACCAAAATTGCCGAACGCGTCAGGCCGGGTGCCGACGGACTGCTGTTCCATCCATACCTCGCAGGCGAACGGGCGCCGCTCTGGAATCCGGATGTGCGCGGTTCATTCTTCGGCCTCACCATGTCGCATAAAAAAGAACACATGATTCGCGCGGCATTGGAAGGGGTTATTTACAATCTGTACACCGTCTTCCTGGCGTTGACAGAATGCATGGACGGTCCAGTTGCCCGAATTCAGGCGACCGGAGGTTTCGCAAGGTCTGACGTATGGAGGCAAATGATGGCCGATATTTTCGAATCGGAAGTCGTCGTGCCGGAAAGCTATGAAAGCTCTTGTCTCGGAGCCTGCATTTTGGGGCTGTACGCGACAGGGAAAATCGATTCATTCGATGTCGTCTCCGACATGATCGGAAGCACGCACAGACACGCGCCGAAAGAAGAATCGGCCAAAGAATACAGAAAATTAATGCCGCTTTTTATCAACTTATCTCGAGCACTTGAAAACGAATATACACAAATTGCAAATTATCAAAGAAGCTTATCCAGCAAAAAATAGGGGAGAATTGGAGGCGTTATCATGCCATTACTGATCGTAGCAATCGGGATTGTCGCATTATTGCTTTTGATTATGGGATTAAAACTGAATACGTTTGTTTCCTTGATTATCGTATCGTTCGGGGTTGCATTGGCGCTTGGAATGCCGCTTGACGACATCGTCAAAACGATTGAAGAAGGCCTTGGCGGAACGCTCGGCCATATCGCATTGATCTTCGGGCTCGGCGCCATGCTGGGCAGGCTGATCGCGGATTCAGGGGGCGCTCAGCGCATTGCGATGACCCTCGTCAACAAATTCGGAGAGAAAAACATCCAATGGGCGGTCGTCATCGCCTCCTTTATCATCGGGGTAGCATTATTCTTCGAAGTCGGATTGGTATTATTGATTCCAATTGTATTCGCCATTTCAAGAGAATTGAAGATATCTATTTTATACCTTGGAATTCCAATGACGGCGGCCTTATCCGTCACACACGGCTTCCTGCCCCCGCATCCGGGACCGACGGCTATCGCGGGAGAGCTCGGCGCCAATATCGGGGAAGTGCTGCTCTACGGTATCATTGTTGCAATTCCAACCGTTCTTTTGGCCGGACCTTTATTTACGAAACTGGCGAAAAAAATCGTCCCGCAATCATTTGAGAAAATGGGCAGCATCGCTTCACTCGGTGAGCAGAAAACGTTCAAGCTTGAAGAGACGCCCGGCTTCGGCATCAGCGTCTTCACAGCTATGCTTCCGGTCATTATCATGTCTATTTCGACTGTTATTACGCTTATTCAAGAAACGATGGGCCTTGCAGACAACAGCCTGCTGGCAGCGGTTCGTTTAATCGGGAATGCCTCGACTTCGATGGTCATCTCCCTGTTGGTCGCGATCTATACGATGGGGATCGCCAGAAAGATCCCGATCAAACAAGTGATGGATTCCTGTTCAACCGCCATTACACAAATCGGAATGATGCTCTTGATCATCGGGGGCGGCGGCGCCTTCAAACAAGTCTTGATCAATGGCGGAGTAGGCGACTATGTAGCTGAATTATTCAAAGGAACAGCCATGTCGCCGATCTTGCTCGCCTGGGTCATCGCCGCAATTCTGCGCATCTCCTTAGGATCCGCGACAGTTGCTGCATTAAGCACAACCGGACTCGTTCTTCCGATGCTCGGACAAAGCGATGTCAATCTTGCGCTGGTTGTGCTTGCAACAGGGGCCGGAAGTGTAATCGCTTCCCATGTCAATGACGCAGGCTTCTGGATGTTCAAAGAGTATTTCGGACTAAGCATGAAAGAGACATTTGCCACCTGGACACTGCTTGAAACCATTATCGCGGTGGCCGGATTAGGATTTACTTTATTGTTAAGCCTATTTGTATAAAAAAGTCTTAAATGAAGGAGCAGGTATTACATGCGCAATACAATCGGTGTCATAGGTTTGGGAGTCATGGGGAGCAATATCGCCCTGAACATGGCAAGCAAAGGCGAACAAGTCGCCGTCTATAACTACACAAGGGATTTAACCGATCAACTCGTCCAAAAAACGGGAGGCCAAACAGTCAAGCCGTACTATGAACTTGAAGATTTCGTACAGTCTTTAGAAAAACCGAGAAAAATCTTTCTTATGGTCACAGCAGGCAAACCGGTTGATTCTGTTATCGACTCGCTCGTTCCTCTGCTTGAAGAAGGGGATGTCATCATGGACGGCGGCAACTCCCACTACGAAGATACGGAACGAAGATATGACAGTTTGAAAGCGAAAGGTATCGGCTACTTGGGAATCGGCATTTCCGGCGGCGAAGTCGGCGCTTTAAAAGGCCCATCCATTATGCCCGGCGGAGATCGGGACGTCTACGAAAAAGCAGCTCCGATTCTCACAAAAATCGCCGCCCAAGTAGAAGGAGATCCATGCTGTGTCTACATCGGTCCAAAAGGCGCGGGGCATTTTGTCAAAATGGTGCACAACGGCATCGAATACGCAGACATGCAGCTTATCGCTGAAGCGTATACATTTTTAAGAGAAAAGCTTCTTTTGCCGATAGATGAAATCGCTGACATTTTCGACACGTGGAATCAAGGAGAGCTGAAAAGCTATTTAATCGAAATCACGGCAGAGATCCTGAGGAAAAAGGATGAGCGAACGGGCGCTCCGCTCATCGACGTCATCCTCGACAAAACCGGCCAAAAAGGCACGGGCAAATGGACGAGCCTGCAGGCCATCGACAACGGCATTCCATCATCAATTATCACGGAATCCCTGTTTGCCCGTTACCTGTCATCATTAAAAGACGAACGGACAGCTGCCGAAAACGTATTGGCCGGCCCTGAAACAGAAGAACGGCCCCTGGATCAGAACGTGTGGATCGACCGCGTCAGACAGGCGTTATACATGGGGAAAGTCTGCGCCTATGCCCAAGGCTTCGCTCAATATAAAATGACGTCTGACCTGAACGGATGGCACCTGCCGTTAAAGGACATCGCCCTCATCTTCCGCGGCGGCTGCATCATCCGCGCACAATTTTTAAATCTCATCAGCGAAGCTTTCGACAAACAGCCGGACCTGTCCAACCTGCTGGTCGCACCTGACTTCGCTGAAAAACTAAAAGAATACCAGTCCGGCTTGCGAAAGGTCGTCTGCGAAGGCATCAGCTCAGGCATCTCATTCCCGTGCCTGAGCACCGCCCTCTCCTATTACGACGGCTACCGGACGGGCCGCTCAAACGCAAACCTGCTGCAGGCGCAGCGCGATTATTTCGGCGCTCACACGTATGAGCGGACGGATATGGAAGGCGTGTTTCATACGGACTGGTATAAGTGAAAACAAGGAGCCCTATAGTTGTTTTCAGTCAAATAAATGAGGCTGTCGAGAATATCTCGACAGCCCGATTTTTCACTTCAGTAATACCTGTTCATCGTGTTGTTCCTCTTTCAGTTCATCAAAATAATTTGTATATTCCGAAGCCCCCGAATATGAAATATACAGGAATTCCTTTGCACGCGTCATGCCGATATACATGAGTGATACTTCCCGTTCTTGATCTTCTTCAAGTGGAAACGGCATGAGATCAGCTTTGACCAAAAACACAGCCTGAAAATCAAGTCCTTTACTGCTGTCAATCGTACAGATTTTGACTGTCTCTTCCTCAGGGTTAAAACTGCGCTTCGTTTCTTCATTTTCCGCTATCCAATTAAAAGGAATATTTTGCGCTTTGAGCGCTTTTTGTACAGTTTTTACAACATTAAATTTATTCGTCCGTTTCACTCGATAAAGAATGGCGATTTCCGAGTAAGGCACTTTCTTTTCTTCATGAAGATTCATAATTTGTTTTGCAATGACCTGCATTTCTTTGTTAATCGTATCAAATTTCAACAATGCCGGTTCAGGCCCCTTACGTTTTGTACTTTTTGGCGAAATAATCTCAACGCTCTCTGTCTGCCCTAGTTTGACTTTGTCTTGTAAAACCGAATGCTTCTCATAAAAATCCCAAGCAAAGGAAACAATTTGCGATGTATTTCTGTAATTGATGTTTAGAATTTTTGACCTTCCTCTAAAATCAAGTCCTGTATCTTTTATATAGCTCCTTTTCCTGCCGTAAATAGATTGTGCACGGTCTTCCACCAAAAGTAAGGATTTCGTTTCCGGACTCAGGCACAGGCTGATCAAATGAAGCCAATTTCCTTCAAAATCCTGACCTTCATCGATCAGAATGGCATCATACTTCGGAGATATTGCCTCGCCTTTTTCCAGCTGTTCAATATATTGATCAATCATAAACTCATTCGTTTTTATTTTTAGATCTTGCTTAAGCCACTGGTGAAAGTTACGAATTTGGATACTTTCAGGAACTCGAGACTCAACAGCTTTTCCTTCTTCAGTATATTGAAAGTCAAATAAATGATCCGGTTCTGCAAACATTGAACGAACCATTTGAGTAATATTCGATGCTAATGAAATATTGTAACAGAGGATTAATATCTTCCAATCAGGGTGGTTTTTTGCCAGTATCTTTGCACGACTTGCGAGAATTAAGGTTTTTCCGCTTCCTGCTACACCGCGAATTATACGGTGTTGATCACCAATCTGCTTTGCCATATTCTCTTGATGCAAGTCCATCGTTTTAATGTCCCGCAACGATAAAAGAAGCTGGTCACGGTATGGAACAGATTGTTCAAACTCCGCTCCAATGCGCACTTCCGGAAAAAGATAATATCGAATAGTATTAATGTCTTCATATGTAAGAGAGGTTTTCATTTGAAATTGCACATGAAACATTTGAAACAGCTTTTCTATCAACAATTCTTCTGAAAAGTTTACATGATCAGGATCAATTTGATCTCGAGTCAAGATAAACTCTGGATCTATTATTTGATAAACTTGCTTTTCCAACAATTGAATTTCATTTAATCTGGTAAATACAACGCCATATCCATAAGGAAATTTCAGTTTAAATTGATACTTACCCTCCGTTTGAATTAAACTCTTATCCTTTTGGAGTACATCAGCTATTTTAAAAGCATACTCTCTTGCTTGTCTTAACGGATTCTTCACACTGCACATGTCGCCGCTCGCATTTCGAATCTGCCAGTCATCTTTTGTGAACCTATAAAACGAATTTTTCGTATAATCCTTTACTTCAAGCACAAGCAAGCCCATATCCGGCCCTATAATAACAAAATCAGGACAGACACCTTGAATTTCAGGTTCATAGTACACAATATAATCATCAGGCAAATAGTTTTTCAATGTACGAAACAAAATCCGTTCTCCCACTGTTGCTGAACTTCGTATTGATTCGGGTATTGTCATTGCCAATTTAACCAACTCCTTCGATGCCTACTAGCCACGTTTTCCATATATTTATATTATCGGGGGTTAGAAAGGAAAGTAAAGGAAATCTATTTGTAAGAGATGAAAAATGCACCATTAAACAGGATTTTCTTAGTTTCTGTTGATTTCATACTTTGTTCAACATTTCACAAACTCATACTTCAAATTCGTGATATGATAAATTCAGCCACAGGAAAGGAGGACTGATACCAAAATAAACCAGATATCCGCTTCAGGGATAAAATTTTTTAACTCCACTTGTGAAATGTTTCACAAACAATGTCCGCATCATTCATCCCTGAACATCCTGTTGTAATCAAATTCCTATTCATTCACTGGAGGGTTTACAATGGCAATCGAAGAAAAGGAAATGAAACAAAAGCAAAATGCCTCAACAATGGTTGATCAGCTAGTCGAAAAAGGCCTAAAGGCATTGGAAGAATTCCGCAGCTTTGATCAGGAGCAGATTGATGAGATCGTCAAACAGATGGCGCTTGCCGGCCTTGATCAGCACATGCCTCTCGCCAAACTTGCCGTCGAAGAAACGAAGCGCGGCGTTTATGAAGATAAAATCATTAAAAACATGTTTGCCACAGAATATGTCTACCATCATATCAAATACGATAAAACAGTGGGCATCATCAATGAAAACGAACACGACGGAGTCATTGAAATCGCGGAGCCTGTCGGTGTCATCGCCGGGGTGACGCCGGTGACCAACCCTACTTCCACTACAATGTTCAAGTCCCTGATAGCGATCAAAACAAGAAACCCTATCGTGTTTGCTTTCCATCCATCGGCCCAAAAATGCAGCCGCGAAGCGGCGAGAATCCTTCGGGACGCAGCCGTCAAAGCAGGAGCACCCGACAACTGTATCCAATGGATTGAAACGCCTTCGCTGAATGCAACTCAAGCCTTAATGACCCATCCGAACGTTTCCCTGATTCTCGCAACAGGGGGCGCCGGCATGGTGAAATCAGCGTACAGCTCCGGAAAACCGGCCCTTGGCGTCGGACCTGGAAACGTTCCGTGCTACATCGAGAAGTCTGCCAACCTGAAGCAAGCCGTCAATGATCTGATCTTATCCAAAACATTTGACAACGGCATGATTTGCGCATCAGAGCAGGCCGTCATCATAGACAAAGACATCTACTCAGACGTCAAAGTCGAAATGACAAGAAACAACTGCTATTTCTTAAATGAAACCGAAAAATCAAAGGTCGAGAAATTGGTCATCAATGAAAATACTTGCGCGGTAAACGCTGATATCGTCGGCATGCCGGCATTCAAAATCGCTGAAATGGCCGGTGTCAAAGTGCCTCAAGATACAAAAATCCTCATCGCCGAATTAGAAGGCGTAGGTCCGGATTACCCGCTGTCCAGGGAAAAACTGAGCCCTGTTTTAGCGTGCTACAAAGTCAGCGGAATTCAAGAGGGATTAAAACGCGCCGAAGACATGCTCGCGTTCGGTGGAACCGGCCACTCGGCGGTAATTCATACGAACGATCAAGAAGCCGTTAAAGAATTCGGATTACGGATGAAAGCCGGGCGGATCATCGTCAATGCACCGTCGTCACAAGGGGCGATCGGCGACATTTACAACGCCTATATGCCTTCTTTAACACTCGGATGCGGCACATATGGCGGAAACTCCGTCTCGTCAAACGTTGGAGCTGTTCATTTAATCAACACGAAAAAAGTGGCGAAAAGGAATGTCAATATGCAGTGGTTTAAAGTTCCTCCAAAAATCTATTTTGAAAAACACGCAACCCAATATTTAGCGAAAATGCCTGACATCTCAAAAGCGTTGATTGTGACTGATCCGGGGATGGTGAAACTCGGATATGTAGACCGCGTCCTACACTACTTAAGAAGGCGCCCGGATTACGTTCATTGTGAAATTTTTTCTGATGTCGAGCCTGATCCTTCAATCGAAACGGTGATGAACGGAGTCGACATGATGGCCAAATTCCAGCCGGATGTCATCATCGCCCTCGGCGGAGGTTCTGCAATGGATGCCGCAAAAGGAATGTGGTTGTTCTATGAGCACCCGGATGCTGAATTCTTTGGATTAAAGCAAAAATTCCTGGACATCCGCAAGCGCATTGTCAAATACCCGAAACTGGGCGAAAAAGCAAAATTCGTCGCGATCCCGACGACATCAGGCACAGGCTCTGAAGTCACTTCATTCTCTGTCATTACAGACAAAGAAACGAATACGAAGTATCCGCTGGCCGACTATGAATTAACGCCGGACGTCGCGATCATTGACCCGCAATTTGTCATGACAGTGCCGAAACATATTACGGCTGACACAGGAATGGACGTATTAACTCACGCAATTGAATCATACGTATCGTGCATGGCTAACGACTATACAGACGGCTTGGCCATGAAGGCCATCCAGCTGATCTTCGAATACCTGCCTAGAGCATACAAAAACGGCAGCGACGAGCTGGCCCGCGAAAAAGTGCATAATGCATCAACGATTGCCGGAATGGCGTTTTCCAATGCCTTCCTTGGCATCAACCACAGCTTAGCCCATAAGCTTGGCGCGGAGTTTCACATCGCTCATGGACGGGCAAACGCCATCCTTCTGCCGCACGTGATCCGCTATAATGCAGAAAAGCCGAAAAAGTTCACGGCATTTCCTAAATACAGCCACTTCATAGCCGATCAGCGCTACGCGGAGATTGCCAGAACGCTCGGCCTGCCTGCAAAAACAACTGCAGAAGGCGTTGAAAGCCTGAACCAGGAGATTATCTCGCTCGCCAAAGAGCTTAAAATTCCGATGAGCATTAAACAAAACGGCGTGGATGCTGCCGCATTCGAAAGCAAAGTGGATCTCATGGCCGAACGCGCCTTTGAAGATCAGTGTACGACAGCCAATCCGAAGCTGCCGCTCGTTTCGGAGCTTGCTGAGATTTACCGTTCCGCATATAAAGGAGTTTAGCCAAAGAAGCCGTCATTCCGACGGCTTTTCGTTTTCAATTAGGCCTCTTTATTCTCACTACTCTACCATTTGTGCCAATCATACTATATGAAAGTTACGAAACTCCAACTCTTTTCTTTAGCTGAAATACTTAACAAAAAATTAACGGGCTTTCCCCTTGACAAAAAATATTTATTACTTGATAATTTGTATATAATTATAATAATTACAGAGAAATAAAGTTTACAATTTTTATTTCTCTTAAACTACATTCAGGAGGACGATATTATGTCTCTAATCGGAAAAGAAGTACAACCATTCGCAGCGAAAGCTTACAAAAACGGTGAGTTTATCGATGTTACACACGAAGATCTAAAAGGCCAATGGAGCATTTTCTGCTTCTATCCAGCAGATTTCTCATTTGTTTGCCCGACTGAGCTTGAAGACCTTCAAAACGAATATGCTGCCCTAAAAGAACTTGGTGTCGAAGTATACTCTGTTTCTACAGACACTCACTTCGTACATAAAGGATGGCATGACAGCTCTGAGAAAATCGGCAAAATCACTTACGCGATGATCGGCGACCCGTCTCAAACGATCTCCCGCAACTTTGAAGTGCTGAACGAAGAAGAAGGTCTTGCTGACCGCGGAACATTCATCATCGATCCGGACGGTGTGATCCAAGCTGTTGAAATCAACGCAGGCGGTATCGGCCGTGATGCAAGCACCCTGATCAACAAAGTAAAAGCGGCTCAATACGTCCGCCAAAACCCAGGCGAAGTTTGCCCGGCTAAATGGGAAGAAGGTTCTGAAACACTGACACCAAGCCTTGACCTAGTAGGCAAAATCTAAGGAGTGCATTCAATTGGTACTTGAAGCAAATATCAAAGCACAATTAAACCAATACATGCAGATGATTGAAAATGACATCGTCCTTAAAGTCAGTACAGGCGATGACAGTGTCTCTAAGGATATGCTGGCTCTTGTAGAAGAGCTGGCTTCCATGTCATCAAAAATCACTGTTGAAAAGGCGCAGCTCGACAGAACGCCAAGCTTCAGCGTCAATCGTGCCGGAGAAGAAACAGGCGTCACATTCGCCGGAGTTCCACTCGGTCACGAATTCACATCTTTGGTGCTGGCACTCTTGCAAGTAAGCGGCCGACCGCCGAAAGTCGATCAAAAAATCATCGATCAAATCAAGAACATCAGCGGCGAATACCGCTTCGAATCTTATATCAGCCTCACATGCCACAACTGCCCGGACGTTGTGCAGGCATTGAACATGATGAGCGTGCTCAACCCGAACATCACGCACACGATGATCGATGGTGCGGCATACAAGTCAGAAGTCGAAAGCAAAAACATTATGGCTGTGCCGACCGTATACTTGAACGGCGAATCCTTTGGAAGCGGCCGAATGACGCTTGAAGAAATTCTTGCGAAAATGGGCAGCGGCACAGATGCATCTGAGCTTTCTGATAAAGATCCGTTCGATGTACTCGTTGTCGGAGGCGGACCTGCCGGTGCAAGCGCAGCAATCTATGCGGCGCGCAAAGGCATCCGCACAGGAATCGTTGCCGAACGCTTCGGCGGCCAAGTCCTTGACACGATGAGCATCGAGAACTTCATCAGCGTGAAGCGCACCGAAGGGCCTAAGCTTGCGGCAAGCCTTGAAGAACACGTGAAGGATTACGAGATCGACGTCATGAACCTGCAACGCGCAAAAGGTCTCGAGAAAAAAGATCTTTTCCATCTTGAACTCGAAAACGGCGCTGTTCTGAAAAGCAAAACCGTCATTCTGTCAACTGGCGCACGCTGGCGCAATATCGGCGTACCTGGCGAACAAGAGTTCAAAAACAAAGGTGTCGCATACTGCCCTCACTGTGACGGACCGTTGTTTGAAGGCAAAGACGTCGCCGTCATCGGCGGCGGAAACTCCGGTATCGAAGCAGCGATTGACCTTGCAGGTATCGTCAACCACGTGACTGTTCTTGAGTTCGCACCGGAGCTGAAAGCAGACGAAGTTCTGCAAAAACGTCTCTACAGTCTCCCTAACGTGACTGTCGTGAAAAACGCCCAAACAAAAGAAATCACGGGTGATGAAAACGTAAACGGCATCACTTACGTTGACCGTGAAACAGGAGAAGAAAAACACGTCGAGCTCCAAGGCGTCTTCGTCCAAATCGGTCTTGTGCCGAACACGGAATGGCTCCCTGAAACCGTCGAACGCAACCGCATCGGCGAAATCGCAGTCGACAAACGCGGCGAAACAACCATCCCTGGCCTATTCGCTGCCGGCGACTGCACAGACGGACCATATAACCAAATCATTATTTCAATGGGATCGGGGGCAAATGCCGCATTAGGGGCGTTTGATTATTTGATCCGGAACTAACACGAAAGGCGCTATGCTGCTTAAACGGCAGTATGGCGCTTTTTTATGTTATAACCCATATAAATAGGACTTCACATCATGGCCGACAAACGCTTTCCATATGATCAAATTGTACGGATAGGACCAAGCGGGATATTGCGATTGTCCATTCATGTATGAATTGTATTCCATGACTCCATTCCTCTCGTTCTCATGTCTACATTAAATATAAACCTATAAAAGGAAACGGTTAATCAAAAATAAAGACGGCATACTGCATGCAGTACACCGTCTTTTTCAAGAGATTTAATTTGACTCATCATGTTCTTTTTGTCCTGTTTTTTTTCATCCAAAATAAAATAAACAATACAATAAACCATAGAGGAGTCAGCAGCAAGGCCGGGCGAGTCGCATCCGCATACAGCATAATCATGAGAATGACCGCAAACATCGCCAGGACAACATAATTGATAAACGGCGCGAATGGCGCTTTGAATGTTGATGCTGCGTGTAAGTGCGGACGGGTTTTCCTGTATCTAATATGGCTGACAAGAATCACACCCCACACCCATATGAAACAAATCGCGCTGATGGTTGTCACGATCCCAAAGGCTTGTTCCGGTATCAGTTTGCTTAATAGCGCTCCTGCTGACAGGACAATGGTTGATACCCATAACGCGTGACTCGGCACATGGTTTTTATTCAGCTTCGCAAAATTGGCCGGGCCCTGTTTCGTTTTACTTAAATTGTACAGAATCCGGCTTGTTGAAAACATCCCGCTGTTACAAGCAGACGCGGCTGACGTTAATACAACAAAATTAATGATTCCCGCGGCAAGCGGGATGCCGACTAAGCTGAAGGTTTTCACAAAAGGACTTTCCGCTGCATTCAGTTCCATCCAAGGGTTAATACATAATAAGACGATAAGCGCGCCGACGTAGAAAAATAAAATCCGTAAAGGAATTTTATTAATAGCCGATGGAATATTTTTTTTCGGGTTCGACGTTTCCGCCGCCGATACACCTACTAATTCCACACCGACATATGCAAAGATCACCATTTGGAAAGAAAGCAAAAAGCCTGAAAATCCGTTTGGAAACAAACCGCCATGCTCCCAAAGGTTGGTAACCGAAACCGTTCCTGTATGCGTCTTAAACCCGATCACCAGCAAAATAACACCGATGACAATTAACGCAAGAATCGTGATCACCTTTATTAAAGCGAACCAAAATTCCAATTCTCCAAAAAGCTTGACAGTCAACAGATTGAGCCCTAATAAAATGAGTAAACAGATAAGTGCAGGGACCCACTGCGGAATATCAAACCAATATTTCACATAGACACCGACGGCAATCACATCCGCCATAGCCGTCATAATCCAGCAAAACCAATAGGTCCACCCGGTGACAAACGCCGCACGCGGCCCCAGATACTCCTCGGCAATATCGGTTAACGATTGATAACCCGCTTTAGATAACAGTAATTCTCCCAGCGCCCGCATCACGAAAAAAAGCGCAATACCTACAATGAAATACGCAAAGATGATAGAAGGACCCGCCAATTGAATCGCCTTACCGGAGCCTAAAAACAACCCGGTGCCAATCGTCCCGCCAATAGCGATAAGCTGTACGTGCCGATTGGATAAGTCCCTCTTTAATTCCCGCTGTTCCACATCAAACTCCTCCTTACCTCTCTAGTGAACGACGAGCAGTAAAAAAGCCCATAAAAAAAGAGATTGGATGTCCTCCAATCTCGCGGTCATAAGAATATCAAAATATATTTGTGCCGCTGACAATCATCAGCACGACAAATACATATTCGGTACTCTTCTGTCCTTTTGCCTGAGATTGTGAACCCTTCGGCGCCGCAGAATTCCGCGGTCTCTCCAGAAGCTGCTCCTGCTGTAGTTCGACCCACAGCAATCATAGCTTGCATGTATTGAGTTTTTCGATAGAGATGATTACTATCGGATAACTTTTAATTTTAATAGAGGTTGAGTGATTTGTCAATGGTCCTATTTATAGTTAACGCTAGTATTCTTAAACTCACCTATACTAGCGACAATATTTTCACCTGGTTTATAAATCAGCTTCTATTACGGAATCCTTTCGAAAATTGGGGTTTAACTGGCACTGCTCATGGGCAGAATAAGCATAATCTCTCTTGTAAACCTTCTAATACTTCTTCTGGTACTTCCCTGACCTTGATATCTTCACCTAGGAAAAGCAGCCAATTTGTTATTTCGGACAATTCTTCGGGATGATTCACATTGATAAAAGTCTTTAGAATGGCTGCGGTTTGATAAGGATTCGTATAGGAAATTGAAATTTTTAAAGGATGATATTTTTTGAATTGGGCAATCGCCTGTGGACCAAGTTCAAGGACAAGGTTGATTACTTCTTCCTGCTTACTTAGTTTCTCTAAAATCTTTTTCTTACTTATTCTTTTTTTCACAGAGTATGGTTTGACATTGGTAAGATTGTCCACAGGGAAAATCCTCCTCCTTTCATCCTTTAAGTCAAAGCCTTCAATCAGCCAAAGGCCTTTTTCATGATAAAGGTGCAGAAGATAAATGGGATAAGTCTTTATTACCTTCTCTTCTTTGATGGTAATCAATAAATAGCTATCCAAAAGAAGGAGCTGGATGAGTTTTTCTAACATGGGATGGGGGAGATCTGAAAGCTCAAGCAGGTCGGGATTATTGGGGTTTGTCCCTTCAAAAAGCAAGATTCGATTTAAAAAAACCAGGGCCTCTTGCTGGTTTTCTGAGATAAGGCCCAGTAATTTTTCAGCTAAAGACTGACGGCTCTTTAGATAAGGGAGTTGTTGATTTCTTGTAGCCATAAAAGCGATAAAAAGAGCTTTAATCTCATGATCGGTAAAGCGAACAGCAGGCAGGACAGAGTGGTTCATGACAAAATAACCCCCGCTCCTTCCAACTTCAGCAACAAGCGGCATCCCCATAGCTTCAATTTCCCTGATATCCCTGATAGCTGTCGAACGAGAGATGTGAAATTCCTGCATGATTTCAGAAATTGTAAAGTGGGCGCGGTTGTTGATATACCGCATGATGATATTAATCCGTTCAACTTTTTTCATCGGGGCCTCCTAAACAGTATCATTTTTTGACATGATTTAAGGTTATTATAAACGCATCAAGTGAAAAGACAAATCATTTGATTATTTTAAAAAAAGGAAGGTTTTGAATATGAAAAATTACACGCTGGAGGAAAAAGACAGCTTTACCGTTTTTGGTATTGGAACGGAGCTTGAGAGCGATTACACAGATTCTGCTGGCATAAATAAGGAAAAGGCAGACTTTTGGGCGGCCGTCAAACAAGATGGAAGGCTTGACACTTTAAAAGCCATAGCTACAAATGACTATATTTTTGCCGTGAACGAAGCGGTAAACAACAAGATGATGCATTATGCTGGCGTGATGACAGAGGCAGAGGCGTCGGTGGCAGGAGAAACCAGAGTTATCCAATTTCCTAAGGGGGAATACCTGGTTGTTAAAGGGGAAGGGAAGACGGCTGATGAGTTGAGCAATAAGCTTACTAGCATTGCCTTCGGTCAAGTCTTGCCGGAAGCAAAGAATTTTGCCTATGTTGGCGGGCCGAATGCAACGGTTGAGATGGGGCAGCTAAACGGCTTAGTATTCGGTGAAATGTGGATTCCTGTTGTTAAGAAATAAAAAGATAAAGGAGCGCTGGAATTGTCCTATATCGTTGATTTTAAAAATGTCTCTACGGTTGGATTAGAAGCTTCACCTGCAGCAGAAGCACTTGCTGGTTTACGTGCTAATGAAGCCCGTTACTTTATGAACAAATACAAGCATGAATTTACGGTTGTACCAGCCAGCGAGTCCTGCGAGACCCTTGATTATGTGAACCGAATTTTGAAAGAAGAACGTGATATTGAGTTTGCGGCCAAACCTTTAGAAACGTCGCGTTTTCAAGTGGAAAATATCAAAATTGCCTATGTTTTTTATGAGGATGGTCTTGCAGTCAACGTCATGTATACGATTGATGATCCTAAAAAGCGGGCCGTTGGGTTTAAGCTTTCTGAGGGGATGGAGGTACCAAAGGAGTTAGAAGGGAAGTTTAAGTTCGCTAGGCAGAAGTCTAAATTAGCTGGAACCATTAGGGGCTCCTACTTTGTCATTAAAGGAGAATATTAAAGTAAAAAGCGTAAGTGCCGGAATTCAGTCATTTTTCGTATTTGATCATTCTTTTTCTTTATTCGGATAAGAAAAACTTGGTTGAGCAAAAAAGCAAATTCAGCACAAAGCAAAAACAACAACCATTCATGCATTCAAATAACAAAACAGCACCTCTCCATCAAATTTGAAGGTGCTGTTATTTTTTTAGCGTAAACCTTATTGACGACTACTGGTACGGCTGGTGCAAATGCAGCTATCCACCCTGCCTGTAAAGGCATCCGCACAGGGATTGCCGCTGAACGCTTCGGTGGTCAAGTTCTTGACGATGATAAAAAGCCCCATAACAAAGAGACCGGATGTCCTCCAATCTCGTGGTCATAAGAATAACAAATCATATTTGTGCCGCTGACAATCATCAGCACGACAAATACTGCTTAAGATTGTAAAACCCTTCCGCGGTCTCTTCAGAAGCTTCCCCTGCTATAAGTACGACCCACAGTAATCATGGCCTGCTACGTATTGAGTTTTCATTCCTCTCATTTCTGAAAACGAGACAATCCTGCGATAGAAAAATGACCAAGCCAAAGCCGGGTTACTTCCTAAGCTGAAATGCGGTGTCCGATTAATGTTAAAGAAAGCCTTCTCAAGCTTTCTCTCCGCTCATCTCAGCGCCTCTTTCCCTCGTTTTGATTGTCTCAAAAAGGAGTTATGCGGTACTATCATATAAAGGTCAATTATTTAAAAATAATGTCATACTTTTAAAATCACCTTATCATGCAAATGCTCGTACATAGGGGGACAGCTCCTATTCTAAAAAGGGGATGGACGATTTTGGAAACCAAATATTTAGATTTACTCGCACAAAAATACGATTGTGAAGCAAAAGTGGTAACGGAAATCATTAATTTGAAAGCGATACTGAACCTGCCGAAAGGCACCGAGCATTTTGTCAGTGATTTGCACGGGGAATACCAGGCATTCCAGCACGTGCTGCGGAATGGTTCAGGAAGAGTAAAAGAGAAGATACGCGATATTTTCAGCGGTGTCATTTATGATAGAGAAATTGATGAATTAGCAGCATTAGTGTATTATCCGGAAGACAAACTGAAGTTAATAAAACATAATTACGATACGAAAGCATCGTTAAACGATTGGTATAAAGAAACGATTAATCGAATGATTAAGCTCGTATCTTATTGCTCTTCCAAGTATACCCGCTCCAAATTACGCAAAGCACTGCCCTCTCAGTTTGCTTATATTACGGAGGAGCTGCTGTATAAAACAGAAGAAGCTGCCAACAAAGAACAGTATTACTCCAAAATCGTAGATCAGATCATTGCGCTTGGCCAAGCTGATAAGCTGATCACCGGTCTTGCATATAGCACGCAGCGATTGGTTGTCGACCATCTGCATGTTGTCGGCGATATTTACGACCGCGGACCGCAGCCGGATCAGATTATGGAAGAACTAATCAACTATCATTCAGTCGATATTCAGTGGGGAAATCACGATGTCCTTTGGATAGGCGCTTATTCAGGCTCTAAAGTATGCCTGGCAAATATTATCCGCATCTGTGCCCGCTATGACAACTTGGATATTATTGAAGACGTGTACGGCATCAATCTGAGACCGCTCTTGAACCTTGCCGAAAAATATTACGATGATAACCCATCTTTCCGTCCGAAAGCAGACGAAAACAGACCGGAAGATGAGATTAAGCAAATCACAAAAATTCATCAAGCGATTGCGATGATTCAATTCAAGCTTGAAAGCCCGATTATCAAGAGAC
Source organism: Bacillus sp. BS3(2021) (assembly GCF_021043345.1). NCBI lineage: Bacteria > Bacillati > Bacillota > Bacilli > Caryophanales > Bacillaceae > Bacillus > Bacillus sp. BS3(2021). The sequence goes on along the minus strand of NZ_JAJNDM010000001.1, from coordinate 70,086 downwards.
GGCCGAACTTTAATATGGAAGAGCGGCTGTTATTAGAGAAAATAGATTACGACAAAAACGAAATCACGCTGCACGGAAAAACATATCAGCTGGAAAACACCTGCTTTGCGACAGTGAATCCGGAGCAGCCAGATCAGCTATTAGAAGAAGAAGCAGAAGTCATAGACAAGCTGCTATTCTCTGTCCAGCATTCCGAAAAGCTGGGCCGCCATATGAATTTTATGATGAAAAAAGGCAGCCTTTATTTAAAATATAACGGCAACCTGTTGATTCACGGCTGTATTCCAGTTGATGAAAACGGCAATATGGAAACGATGATGATTGAGGATAAACCGTATGCGGGCCGTGAGCTGCTTGATGTATTTGAACGATTCTTGCGGGAAGCGTTTGCCCACCCGGAAGAAACCGATGATCTGGCGACGGATATGGTCTGGTATTTATGGACAGGTGAGCACTCCTCCCTTTTTGGAAAACGCGCTATGACGACCTTTGAGCGGTATTTCATTAAAGAGAAGGAAACACATAAAGAGAAGAAAAACCCGTATTACTATTTGCGTGAAGACGAGGCAACCTGCCGAAACATCCTGAAAGAATTCGGCCTCAACCCGGATCATGGCCATATCATCAACGGCCATACACCGGTAAAAGAAATCGAAGGAGAAGATCCGATCAAAGCAAACGGAAAAATGATCGTCATCGACGGCGGCTTCTCCAAAGCCTACCAATCGACAACAGGTATCGCCGGCTACACGCTGTTATACAACTCCTACGGCATGCAGCTCGTCGCCCATAAACACTTTAATTCCAAGGCGGAAGTGCTGAGCACCGGAACTGATGTCTTAACGGTGAAGCGATTAGTGGATAAAGAGCTTGAGCGTAAGAAAGTAAAGGAAACGAATGTTGGTGAGGAACTCTTGAAGGAAGTAGCTATTTTGGAGAGATTGCGGGAGTATCGGTATATGAAGTGAGGAAATGTGGAGTTCAGGGATCATTCTCTGGGCTCTTTTTTACGGTTTTCCACTTCGTACAGCAAATTGCTAACAAGGTCTGGTTTTCTGCTCGTTCATAGAAAAGTAAGCGGCGATTGATCTCGCAGGCATCGTCAACCATGTCACTGTTCTTGAGTTCGCACCGGAGCTGAAAGCGGAGGAAGTCCTGCAAAAACGCCTCTACAGCCTGTCAAACGCGACTGTAGTGAAACATGTACAAACGAAAGAAATTACAGGTGACCTAAACGTAAACGGCATCACTTACGTGGATCGTGAAACAGGCGAAGAACAACACGTTGAACTCCAAGCTGTCTTCGTCAAAATCGGTCTCGTGCCAAACACAGAGTGGTTAGACGGATCAGTCGAGTGCAACCGCATCGGCGAAATCGCAGTCGATAAACGCGGCCAAACAAGCACCCCCGGCCTGTTGACTCATCACCGTTCACTTCCAAACATCATTCGTAATTGATTATCAATGATAAGTTATTAAACTTGTTTTCATCATAATTAATTTTTTCTTTCTAAAAGGTTTCACTTTCATGAGGGTACTATGATAAGGACACAATTTCTGTATTGACATATTGAAAAATGAAATATATATTTATTGTTGATATTGATAATCATTATCGTTTATTTATTTTCATTCTGCGGTTCATACAGCTATTTACTGAAGAATTAAATACTGGCTCTGGAGGACGTTTAATTGTAAAAAATCTCTGTGTAACGATTCCAGATAAAAAGGAACAACCATATCCTGAGGTCAGCGCCAATGTGTTTGAATTGCTATGGCTCTTGTACGGGAGACGGACATGATTTACATCGAGCTGCTCGTTTTTTTCGGATTATATCATTGCATTAAAGACGGCGAAGTCGTGAAGGCTGGGCTTGTGAAGAGGCGAGTACTGCGGGAAGTCTTTCAAATTGGCCCGAGAACAAATAAACCGAAGTGTGTTACTTACAATTTATTAAGAGGTGAAAATGAGCATGAAGAAACTATTAATCCCGTTTATGCTACTGCTGACGCTTATGATTAGTGCATGCGGCAATGAAGAGTCAGCAACAAAGGATAGCGGCTCAGCAAAAAAAGAATCTAAAACGATTACATACCAAGCGGAAACAGGACCAATCGAAGTTCCAGCCGATCCGCAAAGAGTTGTTATGCTTTCAGGGTATACCGGAAATGTGTTAGATTTAGGAGTCAACGTTGTCGGTGTAGACACTTGGTCTAAAAACAATCCAACCTTTAAAGAAAAGTTAAAAGATGTTCAAGAAGTTTCAGAAGATGACCTAGAAAAAATTATTGAATTAGAGCCAGATTTAATCATCGCGTTATCAACGGTAAAAAATTTAGACAAATTAAATGAGATCGCTCCTACTGTTACTTATACATGGGGTAAAGTAGATTATTTAACTCAGCACGTGGAAATTGGCAAGCTACTAAACAAAGAAAAAGAAGCCCGAGCATGGGTTGACGACTTTAAACAGCGGGCAGAAGAAATCGGAGAAGATATTCGCACAAAAATCGGCAAGGATTCAACTGTATCTGTTATTGAAGCATATGGAAAAGACCTTTATGTTTACGGTAATAACTGGGCGCGCGGTACAGAAATCTTATATCAAACGATGAAACTAAATATGCCTGAAAAAGTAAAGAAAGACGCATTAAAAGCAGGGTATTATACGTTATCAGCTGAAGTGCTTCCAAAATATGCGGGAGATTATGTCATTTTAAGTAAGTACTCTGATGCGAATACATCTTTCCAAGAAACAGACACATACAAGAACATTCCAGCTGTCAAAAATGGACATGTCATTGAAATGCAAGGTGAAGGCGCATCATTCACTGACCCAATCACACTTGAAAAACAACTAGCATTCTTTAAAAAAGCGTTTCTAGGAAACTAAGACTAGAAAAGCAGAGGTCTATTGAAAGGGGTTGGCCAAAGGGCAGCCCCTTTCCCATTCTAAGAAAGGAAAATGATGAGCTTTATGATAAGAAAAACTCAATCTTTTACCTCATTTGCCTTCAAACTCATCTTAGGAATTCTAGTGTTTATTGGTATGTTTTTTATGGCAATGGTATTTGGAGCTGCAGACGTTTCAGTTGAAGATGTATGGTTGGCTCTTTCGTCTTCTGCAACCGGCGATCATATTTCGATTATCCGTGATATTCGGTTACCTCGTGAAATAGCTGCGATTTTTGTTGGCGCAGCTCTTGCTGTCTCTGGTGCAATCATGCAAGGTATAACAAGAAACCCACTTGCTGATCCAGGTTTACTAGGATTATCTGCCGGGGCTTATGCAGCATTGGCTGTTACGATCGCTTTCATTCCATCAGCCAATTACTTTTTGACGATGGTTGCCTGTTTTATTGGAGCCGCACTCGGTGCCTTGTTGGTTTTTGGAATCGGTTCGATGAAAAAAGGCGGATTCTCTCCTTTCCGTATTGTATTAGCGGGTTCTGCTGTTTCCGCCTTTTTATACGCCATTGCTGAAGGGCTTGGCCTTTATTTTAAAATTTCTAAAGATATCTCGATGTGGACAGCAGGAGGGATGGTTGGAACAACTTGGAATCAACTGCGAATCATCGTACCTTTTATTATCATTGGAATTGTTGTTTCCTTTTTCCTCTCGAGACAACTTACCATTCTCAGCTTAAATGAAGAAGTTGCAGTTGGCTTAGGTCAAAATATCATCAGAATTAAAATCCTTCTATTTATTATCATTATCATTCTCGCGGGAGCATCTGTTGCTCTGGTTGGCAATATGACCTTTATCGGTCTTATGATTCCTCATATTGTTCGGGCAATTGTTGGAACCGATTATCGTTTTATTTTACCAATGTCTGCAACTTGCGGAGCTACTTTTATGCTATTTGCTGATACACTTGGCCGTACCTTAAATGCACCATATGAAACACCTGTTATAGCCATTGTCGCTATGCTTGGTTTACCGTTCTTCCTGATCATTGTCCGAAAGGGAGGAAAAACACTCTCATGATACATTCAGCATTAATCAAAAAACAGCGAATGATTTTATCGATTTCTCTAATACTCATCATAGCTACAGCTATAATTGGGATGGGAATAGGGTCTGCTAGTTTATCTTTTGACAGACTCATCCACACTCTATTAGGTCAAGGAACCTTTAAAGAGGAATTTATATTATATTCTATTCGCTTGCCTCGAATATTGATTACTTTATTAGCTGGGATGGCACTTGCTATGTCAGGTGCTATTTTGCAAGGAATCACAAAAAATGATTTAGCTGATCCAGGCATTATTGGGATTAACTCCGGTGCTGGGGTTGCCATTGCCGTTTTCTTTTTATTTTTCCCAGCTGAAGCTGGATCATTTGTTTATATGATTCCAATTGTTGGCTTTATAGGAGCGATTATAACGGGCTTCTTCATTTATCTGTTAGCCTATAACAAAAATAGTGGTATGCAGCCTATAGGCTTAGTCCTCATCGGAGTCGGATTCTCAACTGCACTTTCCGGAGCTATGATTGTCATTATTTCTTCTGCTGAACGGACAAAAGTTGATTTCATCGCCAAATGGCTGGCAGGGAATATTTGGGGTACAGATTGGCCATTCGTTGGGGCGCTCCTGCCTTGGTTAGTCATCTTGATTCCGTTTACTTTGTACAAAGCAAATCGACTAAATCTATTAGGATTAAGCGAGCCTGTAACCATTGGCGTTGGGGTTTCCATTGAAAGGGAGCGGATCGTTTTACTTTTAACAGCTGTCGCATTAGCGGCTGCTGCCGTTTCTGTCACAGGAGGTATTTCCTTTATCGGATTAATGGCCCCACATATCGCAAAAACTTTAGTAGGACCCAGAAATCAACTATTTATCCCTGTTGCTATTCTACTTGGCGGTTGGTTCTTATTATTCGCCGACACAATCGGACGTAATATCATTGAAACCACTATACCGGCTGGAATCATGGTCTCATTAATCGGGGCACCTTATTTTATTTATTTGCTATTGAAAAAGTAAAATCCATAAAAACGAGGCTGTTCCAATGAGTCTCCAAAAATTCATTTCAAAATGGACCCATTAAATCAAACCCTTTGGTAGTCCATTTTGCAGAGGTGGTATGAAAGGAAGGCGTTTTCTCTTTTCAGACGACCTCTTTTATCTATTAGAGTGAAAATCTAAAAAAACCTCATTTACTTTTGATCCAATGCCGTTCTGATCTGATTAACAGCCACCTTCTATCGAGGCTTGCTACGGTTTTATTTCAACAAAAAACTGCTTTGTTATAGCTGCTTCCTTGTCATCGTAGAGTCCGTGACAACCGAACGCCGCTTTTTCTGACTCTTTCTCCGGAAAATATTTGCATACTTATATCAATAGGCTGCCATAAATATGGTACTATTATTTTAAAAAAAGAGATTCAGAGGCTGAAACAATGAATGAACTTGTGTTTGAAAAGAGAGAATTTACTTCAGATCATGTCAATGTTGTAAAAGCAATGCATATAAATAACTATCCGATTGTGTACATCCTTTATAATGAGAAAAAGAAACCGACTGCATATATTGGGCAAACGGTTCAAGCTGCACGGCGTTTGAAGAATCATATAGATGATGAAAAGCGAAAGAAATTGAATCGCTTTATATTAATCGGGCATGAGAAATTTCATCAGTCTGCGACATACAATATTGAATCAAATTTAATTAACTATTTTATCGCCGATAACCGCTATCAGCTGCAAAATGTGAGCCAGACCAGGTCTAGGGAAATGCACAATTACTATCAGAAACCCTTTTATAATGAAAATATCTTTCAAGTCATTTGGGAGAAGCTGAGAAAAGAGAAAATTGTGGGCGATTCTCTTGAAAACCTTAGGAATAAAGACATTTATAAATTATCTCCTTATAAAGAGCTCTCGCCTCAGCAGCTTGATATTAAAAAGAAGATCCTTGATTTCTGTAAAGAACATATACAAAAAGAAGGAAATCATGTCATTGTTATTGAAGGAGACGCCGGCACAGGTAAAAGTGTCCTGTTAAGCTCCCTGTTTAATACAATTCAAGATTTAGCTAAGAGCGAAGACTCTTTTTTGGAAGAAACAGATAATTACTTGCTGGTGAATCATAGCGAAATGCTGAAAACCTATAAAAGCATCGCCAACAGCTTACCGAATTTAAAGAAAAAGAGTTTCATGAAGCCAACACCTTTTATTAACGAGAAAACAAAGACGGGAGCAACAGCGGATATCGTATTAGTAGACGAAGCTCATCTGCTTCTGACAAAGGAAGATTCCTATAACAATTTCCGCTACCAAAACCAGCTGGATGAGATCATTAAGCGAAGTAAAATCACTGTTGTGATCTTTGATCCAAAACAAGTCTTAAAGATTAAAAGTTATTGGAACGATAGATTGCTCGAAGAAATCATCAATCAGTATGATGCGAAAACTGTGAAACTTACAGACCAAATGAGAATGAATGCCAATCCAGAAACGATGAAGTGGATTGACAGCTTTGTTGAAAAGAAAATTCTTTCTTTGCCGACTGAAGACTCCTCCTTCGAGCTAAAAATATTCGATGATGCTGCTGCGTTTAAGAAAGCCATTGAAAGTAAAAACAACAAAGACGGGCTCTCTCGGATTGTCTCGACATTTGATTATTTACATAAAAAAGATAAAAAGACGTACATCGTTGATGAAGAAGGGATTAACATGCCCTGGAACAGCACCCAGGATAAAGTGACATGGGCCGAAAATCCGACTTCAATTAAAGAAGTCGGCTCCATTTATACTGTTCAAGGGTTTGATTTAAATTACGTCGGCGTCGTTCTCGGCCCTTCCGTAAGCTATGATGAAGACAACGACGAACTGGTAATTAATACTTCCAAATACAAAGATACAGGGGCATTCATTTCTCGTACAGATTTGTCGCCAGAACAGAATGAACAAGTTAAAGAACAAATTATCTTAAATTCAATAAATGTCCTGATGAAACGGGGCATTCACGGCCTCTATATTTATGCGACAGACCCTAAATTAAGAAAAAGACTACTCGAGTTAGAAAGGGGAAAATCATCATGAGTGATATCCAAAACCTAATCAACGCAATCAACGAATTCAGAGATGAACGAAACTGGAGACAATACCATAACCCAAAAGACCTCGCCATCTCAATCTCCATCGAAGCAGCCGAGCTGCTCGAAGACTTCCAATGGATCAGCAGTGAAGAAGCACTCAAAGCCAATAAAGAAAACATCCGTGAAGAAATCGCAGATGTTTTAATCTACTCATTCATGTTATGTAACGATCTTGGACTGGATGTAAAAGAGATTGTGGAAGAGAAGATTGTGAAGAATGGGAGGAAGTATCCGGTTAATCATAATGGTTGAGACTCTCCTTTTAAGTAGAGAGAGCTTCTTTCCCAATTGAAGACCGCTCTCTCTATCTCCATGATGCGTTGATGATGATGGCGCTCTGCTCGTTTACTTACCGTAATCTCCCCACTTCATTTGCTTTTTAGCACCGTTCGCTAGCTCCCTGTTATTTTTTTAAAAAATGACATTTGTCACCCGATTTTCATGACCTCACTTACTAAAATCCGCCTCCCTCAGCTTATACAATGGAATGAGTAAATCAGGAGGTGGTCTGTAAGCCATGAGCGATGTTGTGAGCTTGACGAATGTGACAAAGACATTCCGCCAAAAAACGGCGGTTAATCAGATAGATTTTTCAATTAAAAAAGGAGAAATTATAGCCATTCTAGGGCCAAACGGCGCCGGGAAAACAACAACGATTTCTATGATATTGGGGCTGTTAAAACCGACGGCAGGCAATATCACATTATTCGGTTCCATGCCGCATGAAAAACGGGTGCGTGAAAAAATCGGCACGATGCTGCAGGAAGTCAGCGTCATGCCTGGTTTGCGTGCAGGTGAAATCATCGAACTCGTTAGGAGCTACTACCCAAAGCCTCTATCCTTTCAAAAGCTTAGAGCGTTGACAGGTTTGACAGACAAGGATTTAAAAACACAGGCGGAAAAATTGTCAGGTGGGCAAAAGCGGCGTCTCGGCTTTGCCTTGGCGCTTGCCGGCGATCCAGAACTGATGATCTTTGACGAACCCACGGTCGGAATGGATATCACTTCAAGAAACCGCTTTTGGCAAACGGTTCAAACGCTCGCAGAGCAAGGAAAAACGATCATTTTTTCTACACACTACTTACAGGAAGCAGATGATGCCGCGCAACGAATCTTGCTGTTTAAAGACGGCAGCATAGTAGCTGACGGGACGCCGCTCCAAATAAAATCAAGAATATCGAAGCATTCAGTTTCATTTATAGTCGATCCCGAACAGTCGCTTGAAAAGCTGTATCAGCACCCGGAAATCAAACAGATTTTTCGTAAAAACAACCGGGTTTACATCGACACGGCCAATACGGACAAAATATTGGAACTCATTTTCGCAGAAAAGATCGGCGCTTATGATATTCAAATTGAACGCGGAAACCTTGAAGAGGCGTTTCGCCAGCTGACAGGCAAAGGAGACGATGTAAAATGAATGTATTTCAGATGCAATGCAGAATGGAAATCAAAAGAATGCTTCGAAACCGCTATTTTGTCTTTTGGTCATTGGCCATGCCGATTGCTTTTTATTATATTTTTACAAATGTCGTCAATACGAATGCTCCCGACCCTGCGGCTTGGAATGCGCATTATTTAATGTCAATGACAACATTCAGCGTCATGGGCTCTTCGATCATGACGCTCGGCATCCGCATGGTTCAAGAACGGACCCAAGGCTGGTCGACGTTCATACGCGTAACGCCTCTTCCCGACCACATTTATTTTATCGCTCAAATGGCGGGGCAAAGCGTCATTCATATTCTTTCGATCACAGTCATCTTCTTAGCCGGCGCCTTGATTAACGGCGTTTCTTTATCCCCGTTGGAATGGTTCCTGTGCGGATTGTGGGCCCTGCTTGGCTCGCTCCCTTTTCTTGCGATCGGGACACTGATCGGGATGATGAAAAAAGTGGATACAGCAGCCGGAATCAGCAATGTGCTGTATATGGGGCTCGCCGTATGCGGAGGGATGTGGATGCCGCTTGAAATTATGCCAAAAATGATGCAGAATATCGGCCATTGGCTGCCGTCTTATCATTATGGCAGCGGCGCCTGGGAAATCGCTCAAGGTCAAATGCCAAACTGGAAAAGTATTCTCTTTCTATTAGTCTATTCAATCGTTGTTATGCTACTATCTAAATATATAAGAAGAAAACAAGAAGCGGTGTGAACAAGAATGAAAAAAAACTTCAGCATGTTTCCAAAACGGTACGGCTTTTTTCCCTATATCTTTTTAATCTATTTACTGCTGCCTATTTCTTATTTGACGAATCAGACCTCGGGGATCAAACAGCTGATCGGTTTTGGACTCGTGCTGCTTTTCTTAGTGACGTACCGCCAGCTTTTTTTTATTTCGCCGCAAAAAAAATTATTTACTTACTGGCTGGCCATCCAGCTTTCGATCATTTTGATCTACACTGTATTTTATGATATCAATTTAGTCTTTTTAGGCTTTTTTTCAGCGAACTTTATCGGCTATTACAGGGAAAAAAAGATATTTCGGCGCGGGCTTGCCAGCCTGGTTGTTGTATTGGTCGCCCCTTTTATCTATCATCTGCTGAAAGATCCATCCCTGCTAAATCGGCTCTTTTATTTTCTGCCCTTTCTTGTGATTATGCTCATTTCACCATACGGCATCCGCTCCATGAACCGCCGCATGGAACTGGAACAAGAGCTTGATGAGGCAAATCAGCAAATTAAGGAACTGGTCAAACGCGAGGAGCGTGTACGAATTGCCCGTGATCTGCATGATACACTTGGCCATACTCTCTCACTGCTGACATTAAAAAGCCAGCTTGTCCAGCGTACCATCGCCAGCGACCCCGAACGGGCGCGAAAAGAAGCAAGAGAAATGGAAACCACATCAAGAGCAGCTTTAAAACAAGTCCGGGAACTCGTGTCTGATATGAAAACGGCAACGATCGCAGAAGAGCTCATCCACATCCAGCAAATCCTGCGGGCTGCAGACATCACATTCGAATACATGGGAGGTTCCGATTTTTCAAATATCTCTCCTGTCACACAAAACATTGTCAGCATGGGTATACGCGAAGCCGCCACAAATATCGTCAAACACAGCCGCGCCACCCATTGCACCATTTCCATCTCTCAAACAGATGATAAAATAAGCATTACCATCAAAGACGACGGAATGGGGATGGATCAGCAAACACCATTTGGTAACGGCTTGCGCGGAATGAAAGAAAGACTTGCATTAATCGACGGCGCTCTCGACGTTTCAACCCATAACGGTACAGTTTTAAACATCACCGTTCCGATTGTAAAGAAAGCTGAACGAAAGGAAACAATCCAATGATTCGTTTATTTATTGCCGAAGACCAAAGAATGCTGTTAAGCGCGCTGGGGGCCTTGCTTGATCTTGAAGAAGACATGGAAGTGATCGGCCAGGCGACAAACGGCGAAGAAGCGCTCACCGCCATTCTCAAACTAGAACCGGACGTCTGCCTCATGGATATCGAAATGCCCGTCAAAAGCGGCTTAGAAGTGGCAGAAGAGCTGATGAAACGGGGCTCAAAAAGTAAGGTTATCATATTAACAACATTTGCCCGCCCCGGCTACTTCGAGCGCGCCGTCAAAAGCAATGTCCACGGCTACCTGCTCAAAGACGGGGAAATCGACGACCTCGCAGACGCCATCCGAAAATGCACGGAAGGAAAGCGAATCTTCAGCCCGGAACTCACCTTTGATGCCATCCGCAAGGTAAACCCGCTCACCGAACGCGAGCAGGAAATCCTGCGATTGGCGGCTTTAGGAATGACGACGAAAGAAATTGCCGCCGAGTTATTTTTGTCAGCAGGCACCGTCCGGAATTATATTTCTGAGATTATGCATAAGCTGGATGCGAAGAACCGGACGGAGGCGGCGAAGGTTGCTGAGGGGGAGGGGTGGATTTGAATAATGTTAATTTAAACCAACTGTGAGAAATTTCATCTCCATAGGTAAATATCAACCTTTCTCCACCCTTTTTAGCATAGTATTTCTCTACTTTATTCATTAATTGTATTAGCAAACTATGATCCTTGCCGATGGATAACTTGAAGGATAAATAAATGTTATTTTCTTTCTTGCTATCTATTGAACAACTCCTAATAGGCGTTTTTGAAACAATAATGTTTACCAATAAAAAACATACTTCTTATAACTTTGTCTATTCAAACTAACATGATTACATTATTAATAGCCATCATTCTGTTAAGAAAGCTAATTATCATTAAATAGTTCTATTATTTTGTTTATTAGTCGCATAAAATCGGTATCATTATTCGATGCGATATTTTCCAACACCTTTTTTTCAAATTTATCTTTACTTACTCCTAATTTTTTCGCTAACATACCCATCGTAATATTAAAAACATTTTTTCCATCTAATAACTCTAGCCAGCTTGTTTCCCAATTTTCTTCAGCATATGTTTCTTCCATATAATTAAAAACATTTATTAAATCGGCAAGAACGTCGTTCCAATTATTACCATTAAAAAGATTTTTAATATAACTTTCATGATTTTTTAAATTGTCTACCTTTAAATCTTTTTGTTTTATAAATGATTCTATAGTACTTAGCTTATTTCTTAATAATGAATTCATATATTTTTTCTTTGTATATTGTAATTGTTCATCTGCAATAGATCTAACCCTATCTTCTATTTCATTTATACTTATCTCATTAATTCCAAAAAAATTTGTAAACTCATCGCAAACTTCTTTAATGATGTTTAAATCTAGAAAATAATTTTCTATTTCATGTTTTTCTAATACTATGAAGTGCCTATCAAAATAATCTACATCTCTATTCCTCATCTCTTTTATTGATTTTTCATCTCTTGTGTCTCGATCAATAAGAAATACAAATCTTGGATCCAGAAGGTATTTTTTAACTTTTACTAAACCGTTAAAAGTTCTAATTATTTCAGCGCAATTCCCCAATTCTCTTACTTTAATATTCTCTTCTGCTAATAGGTTTTGAAGTAAAGTAACTTCTGTATTTCCTTCCACAAATAAAATCTTATCATTTGTATAGCTCAAACCAAGACTTCTTAGTGTTTTTTCACAGGATTCATATTCAATTTTATCTATAGATCTTTTTCCTAAAACATAATTTTCTCCGTTTCCAAAATTATTATAAATTAATGTTTTTGAATGCGTAATTAAATATGTTTGTCCTAATCTTAAATTAGTGAAATCAATTTTTGAAGAACTTATGTCGCCCAAAAGTTTAGTAAATCTACAAGTAAGTTCTTCGTGCAAGTGATTCTCTGGTTCGTCAATAACTAGAATTCCCATATCTTCTATATAAGCCAATAACAAGAAGCTATACCAGACTAACTTCTCTCCAGAACTAAATTTTCTAACGTCAAAGTTTTTTCCGTTTCCATCACTATTTGCTAATAGTATAAATTGATTTTCTCTTACCTTACCAGAAAAATTAGAAACTTTAATATATGGAATTAATTCATTAAGTAACTTTTTTGCTTCATCAAAGTATTTATTCTTTTTAGGTGTCAAAGGAATTATTCTTTGATAGATATGATCATTTATCATTAGAGAATATAAATTATAGTATATCTTTTCTGGTTCTAAAACAAAGTCAACTATTGGAGAGAACTCATTCTTGCCATCAAGTTTTACCTCTTGAAACGTAATATCTCTCTCTCCTACTGTTTTGTCAGCAGAAATATATGCAATGATGCTTTTGGGTTGATCTAAGTCCCAAAAACTATTTAGAACCTCCTCTTGAATAAAATTTTCTGTTTTAATATTCCATTTTACGTTTTCAGTTAAAACTTCTTGCACAAATAGAGTTAATTTTATATCAAAATACTCAGGGATTTCAGTTCCGAATTCGCTATTTTGCAATAACCTTTGAATTTTATGCGAAGATAAATTACTAAAGTCTTCTTTTTCGAATTGAAGTTCTGTAACTATTGAAGATTCTTCACTTCTAATAAAATCAAAAAACTCCTTACCTATCATATCTTCTAATACTATATCTTTATATGTATTCATTAAATTATTCATCATTCTCTTTGCAAAGTATGCTTTCTGAATCAGCATTACTGACTCAAAGATAGTCGTTTTACCTGAACCATTTCGACCACTAATTGTATTTATTCTTTTGGCACCATCAAAATTCAAACATATACTTGAATTAAAACGTTTAATGGAATTTAGTACAATATTTTTTATTTTCATTTTTTCACTCCTTAAAATGAAAGTCCTCGATTATTATACCAAAAGATAGCTTATATCTTTTTACAGATATAAGCTATCTTTATTAATGAATTTTCATTTAACACATAGTCTTACTCACTTATGATAAGGCTCCCCCCGGTTAATCCGAAACGCCCGATAAACCTGCTCCAGCAAAATCAGCCGCATGAGCTGATGCGGGAACGTCATCCTTGAAAACGACAGCTTTTCATCTGCGCGCTTCAGGACGGCGTCGCTCAAGCCGAGTGAGCCGCCGATGACGAAGGTTACCTTGCTCTTTCCATATGTGGCGAGTCTATCCATATTATCGGCTAATTCTTCCGAACTTTTCATTTTTCCTTCGATTGCCAGGGCGATGACGTGGGCGTCGGGGCTGATTTTGGAGAGGATTCGTTCGCCTTCTTTGTCTTTGACGATTTTCATGTCCTGGTCACTTAAATTTTCCGGCGCTTTTTCGTCCGGCAGTTCGATGATGTCGACTTTTGCGTATGCCGAAAGCCGTTTTATGTATTCGTCAATTCCTTGTTTTAAATATTTTTCTTTTAGTTTTCCGATTGCTACGATTGATATATTCACAGGTCATCCCCACTTTAAGAACAAGTTATTCAGAAGCATTATCCACAATTGTGGATAAAGGTTGTGTATTTAGTGTCCGATCATTCGTTCCCCACTATATATACTGCAGGCTTATCGCACAATTCACAGGTTGTGGATAAACTGTGTGTATGTTCGATTTTTCTGATTTCAGGGGCCAATTCTTCTTCATCCACATACATGTCAATGACGGTTTCAATATGCTCTTCGCAAGACTTCATAAAAGTCCCTCCAATATCTGTATCATTGGGCTCTTTTATAAAAAAGCTCCTTATTCAATATACCCTATTTATGCACATGTTAGTAGGTTTTAGCATGACTTCGCGCGGTTATCCACAAGCTTTTTATATTCCTCTGGATAACTCTGTTTTCCCTAAATAAAAAACACCAGCTACCCTCGCTGATGCTCTAATCTTTTTCTATACTACTTCTCTTTTTTCCTGAACAACTAAAGAATGCTGATTCGTGATATGCTGCAAATATGAAACGTTAAGAATGAAAGTCCAAAACCCGTTAACCGGCTTTTTAGAGAACCTCATAAACGATTTTCTAACCTTAAATGCACTAACTAGATTTATCGTCCAAAAAAGGAGAAATGAGAGCTGCGGGAGGAAGCTGTGTCCGGGGCGCAGCGGGAGAAGCAAAATGCTGTTGCTGTATGGCAGCAACTCTTCTCTTTGAAATGTGATTGAGTAAAAAGTCCAAAAAGGCTCCAAAATTGAAAAGACGCTTAGCAGCAGCGTCACTTTAATGGCGACATAGGGGAGCTTAATTTGGCATCGTTCTAAATTCTTTCTTCTTGAAAGAAACCAGTACGGGATGTATATGCCAGACGTTATGATTGTTAATAACACCGCATATATGGCTTTTATTTTCGGAAATTCTTCTAATTCCTTACTCATGCTGAAACACTCTTCTTTCCTTAAAACTGTTCTTCCAGGTCTTTTTATCCTTGTCATCTATACTTTTCCACTTTCCTTATCAAAATGTACTATATTGAATGCAATAAATCAAAATCCATTGAAGTGTCAAATTGGGATTTTCTTAGGTATATGGATTCTTTTTTTTGACCAGAATAAAAAAATTGTATCTTTTAGCCTGATCCCTATTTCGTATTTACCTGCAGAAATTCGACAATCAATAGGACATTATTCGTCATATTTTTACCTTTGTAATATACAATCTGTCATTGCGTAACATAAAGGGGTTCATTCGAATCATTTTGTCTTTTTTTCTTTATTTCCTGCCTCTCTCAACTAGGAATAATGACACGCTTTGTTTCATGTGGAACATTGGCCATGAAAAAAGACCAAAGCTTCACAGCCTTGATCTTACAGCCTCTTGCTCATATGCAAATCCGTCGTCTCAAAATTCATTTTTTCATAAAGCCGCTTCGCCTTTTTATTATGGGCGAATACATGTAGGGACAGCTTTTGGACTCCTAATTGCTTTGCCTCTTCTTCTAAGACGGCTAAAGCCTGCTGGCCGATTCCCTGCCCTCGATACGCTTCATAAAGCCCGAAATCGTAAATAAATGCTTCCTTTTGAGGATGGTGCGGGTCAGCGTAGAGCCAAAGCCAGCCTGCGGCATCCTCGCTGTCTTCCTTGATTGACCATAGATGATGGTTGTTCGTTTCAATGCCGTTTGGCAAAAGAGCTGCAAATTGCTCTTCTGCTTTCTCCATCGCTTCCGCCACTGTCCATGTGCCCGCTTTTACTTTCTCCATGGCGTAATGCTGGATGGAATAGGCATGGTATGTCTTAAAGTCTTCTTCCGTCATTGGCATTAAACGGATTGCCGGTTTTTTTCTCGGTTTGTTTAAGTCAATTTTAATTTTTGATTTCAACATCAAATTGTGCTTCACTTCCTTGTTTATTGATCATGATGCTTTGCTCAGCCATTCGCTTTTCGGCTCGGAAAGTTTATTGATTCTGTGCTGAATGTAAATGACATTCAAAAGGAACGCAAAAATGGATCCATTCGCAGGTTCTTTGCCTGAGAGCTTGTTTAATGAAGCGGTCACCACCAGTGCGCAGTAAATCAAAACACCTGCGGACAGAATCAAAATCACGCGGTCGAGCAGCATATAAAGGCTGTAATGCATGTCAGGAAAAGCGATTTTTGCTGATATTCTAATTGGAATCGAAAATAAATGATAAAATATGATAGCTTTTAACGTGGTGTAGGGAATATCATGATAAGGCAGCAAATCGAAGCTTTTTTTCCTGGATAGAAACCAGTATGGTATGTAAACCCCCAGTGTGATCAGACATAGCACAAAAACGGACACGATACTTCTGCTCTTTACATTAGACAGCGTTTTCAACGCAGTCTGCACATTGTCGTTCATATCATTCCTCCGGACACTCGTTTTCCAAACAAATGAATTGAATGAATTTTTTCATAGCAGCGGCACACCCCCTCAATATATTCTTTTCTCCGCTTTTAGACAATATGACTTAGGTACCAATATGACAAATGTACTATTTTTTAAAAAGGATTGCCGCCTTCTCGATTAGCTGAAAAATGTGTGACAACCGTTTTTATGTCATAAGAATGAAACAAAAAACAAAGAGCCTGATTGGAATTCAGGCTCTTTTGTTTACCGCTGTATACTTTTTTGAAGAGAAATCTGCCAGTTGATGCCGGTGCCAATATGGTGTGTTTTGGCAAAGGATCCTTGATTGAGGGCAATACCCAGGCGGTCTAATGAATTGATATAAACAACCGGCTTACCGACCGGCATATCAGCAAACGACCGTCCAAAAGCCATCGTTTGCTGATAGACTTTGGTGTCCTCGTGTTTGATAACCACTTCCACAGGATCTCCGTATTGAACGTCAAGTGACTTGAACAGTTTACGGCTGATATTTGTCCAAAGGTTTCCAAACCGGATATCTAAAATGTCGATCGTTCCGGTTATCCAATCATTTTCGATATAAGCTTCCATGACCGGAAGTTTGACGATGGAATCTGTTGAAACTTCAGGACCGATCCGGTCGAAGCTGAGAATCCCGGCTGCCAGTCTTGCCCCGGTGTAAGCGTAAATGTCGCGTCCATGGAAAGTATGTGATTCGCCTGATCTCGGAAGCCTGTTTTGCGCTTCATCAAGATAGCGCACTTCGACAATCCCATTCTGCCGGCTGATATGGGTGAGTGTTCCGTTGTCCGGTGTGATGATATATTGATCGGAAGAGGTTCTGACTGCGACGCTGCGGCGTTCCGAACCAACACCTGGATCGACGACAGACACGAAGACAGTGCCTTCAGGCCAATAAGAAACGGACTGTAGCAGCCGATAGGAAGCCTCCCAAATGTGAAAAACGGGAATGTTGTGCGTCAAATCAAAAATCCGGAGTGAACTGTCAACTGAATAAGCCACGCCGTACATCGCATTTACCGCCCCGTCATCAAGGCCAAAATCAGATTGTAATACAAGTGCATGCTGACTCATCCTATCTCCCTTTCCGCCTTGATTTTCGCAGTGAATCTGCCTTTGCCAAAATGTTTAAATCATCATATCGTACGCGAAATTGAAACGCAATATGATGTTTTGTCCATTTTTTAGAAACTCTCATTTTTATTGAAGCAAAAACTTCGATTTCACACCCTAAAAACCCGATTATTCATCCGGAAAGTCTTATTTTCCTCTCTAACTATCCCATTTTTGACTTTTGACGATCATTCCTCAGACTTGGCATAATAAAAAAACAGCCCGGCCGTACCGGCCAGACTGTCTTTATCAGCTTCCCAATTTGGATCGGGACAGCTTTACTTCTGTTGTTCTTTCTTTTCCGCCCCGCAGGTATTTGATTTTCACCTTATCGCCGACGTTTTTGGTGTAAAGCTTTTTACGCAGATCAACGATATCGTAAACGCGGTCACCGTTGAATTCGACGATGACATCAAGCTCTTTCAAACCGGCTCTGCCTGCAGGAGACACCGGCTGAACGCCCATTACAACGACCCCTGATGTTACGTCTTTCGGCAGTTTAAGCGTTTCCTGCCAGTGGTAGCTTGCAATGTCGCCAAGTGATTTCATCTCAATTCCGAAATACGGCCGTCTTACTTCTCCGTACGTTTCCAAATCTTCGATAACCGGAATGGCAAGGTTGGCAGGGATGCTCAGACCGATGCCTTCGACGGCTGATTCAGCGATTTTCATCGAATTAATGCCGATGACTTTTCCATCAATATTAAACAGTCCGCCTCCGCTGTTGCCCGGGTTAATGGCAGCATCCGTCTGCAATACTTCGGCATTCCAGTCCGGCTGTCCGTCTCCGTTTGAATCGACCGGAACAGCGCGTTCGGTTCCTGAGATGATTCCTTGTGTAACAGACCCTGAAAACTGCAGGCCGAGCGGGTTTCCAATCGCGATGACAGGCTCGCCTGTCTTCACTTTATCAGAATCTCCGAATTCAGCAGCCGCTTTTATTTTATTGCTGCTGACTTGCAGGACGGCCAGATCCATCAGTTTATCACTGCCGATCAGTTTTGCCGGAATCCGCGTTCCGTCATTCAGACTGACTTCGATTTGGGATGCCCCTTCAATGACATGGTGGTTGGTCACAATGTGGGATGTTTTGCCGTCCTTTTTATAAATAACGCCCGAGCCTGTTCCCGCTTCGCTGTCTCCATCCCATACACCGGTTTTTTGGATGTTGATAACGCCGACAACAGAATCAGAAACCTTAGAGACCACTTGTGTGACTTCATTGTTCACGTTGACGGATACATTGCGGACCGCACCGCCCTGCTGAGCTCCTTGACCTCCGCGCGCTTCAATGACTTGCAGATTGTAAGGCAGCCATCCCTGCTGCGAGAGATACGGCAGGGCAAACACTGTTAAAAGAGCGCCGATAACGGCGCCGACCAGGCTTGAAAACAAAAAGCTTCTCCAATTTCTCACCGGCTTTTCCCGAACGAATTTTTCCTCATCATGATTAAACTCCACTATATTCAAATCCTTTCAAGGAACGATATATGTATATAGTGTGGATCATCTGCCCGCAGATTAATCATTCAATCAGTAAAATTTACACCGCTACAAGAGGTGTCGGTTTCTTAGGATCGGTATCATATAAGTCAAACGTTTCTCCCGCTGCAAATCCTTTGGCAGCCAACGTTTGCTGGACGGACATTCTCGCCAGCTCTTTCATGTTGTTGTCCTGGCTTAAATGAGCCAAATAAATTCGCGATGTCTCATCACCGATTACATCAGTCATTGCGAGTGCCGCGTCCTCATTGGATACATGTCCGACGTCGCTTAAGATCCGGCGCTTGATGTTCCACGGATAGCGGCCCATTTGCAGCATGCCGACATCATGATTGCTTTCAAAAACAAAAGCGTTTGCCGAGCGGATAATGCCTTTCATTCTGTCGCTGACATAGCCCGTATCCGTAATCAAAGCGAGCTTTCGGCCATTGTAATGAAAAACATAAAACATCGGCTCTGCAGCGTCGTGGGATACGCCAAACGATTCGACATCGAGGGAGCCGAACGATTTGACGGTTTCCATTGGAAACACGAATTTTTGGCCGTTATCCATTTTGCCGATATGCCCTTCCATCGCCTTCCACGTTTTTTCATTGGCGTAAACGGGCAGCTCATATTTTCTTGCCAGCACACCAAGTCCTTTTATATGATCACTGTGCTCATGCGTAACAAAAATGCCGTCAAGCTGATCAAGCTTTCGGTCAATTTGCGCCATCAGCCCTTCCATCGCCTTCCCGCTAAGTCCTGCGTCAACTAAAAAAGCGTGGTCATCGGTTTCCAAATATAAAGCATTACCGGTACTCCCGCTCGCAAGTACGCTAAATTGCAGGCTCATGGTTTCTCACTCCATTATGATTTTTCCTTTTTCTCTTGTGATTGAAGAAGCGCTCCATCCCGTGCATCCACGATAAATTCTTCGTGAATGGTTTTATCGTCCGTTTTGCGCTCCACTTCGATCCGCCAAACGGGCACGAAAATTTGGGCGCTTGCCAGCGGATACTGCGTGAAATAGCCAAGTTCGGCTGATTTAATTTTGCTGTACTTCTTCAAATAATCCGGATAGTACAAAGCTTCAACCGCTCCGACTGCGGAGATCAGACTTTCCGTTTTGACTTCTTTTATATCCTGCAGCATCGACTGCTTATATGAAACAACTTCGTTTTTATTATTCAGGTACAGAACGACTTCGCCCATCTCTGTGTTATCATCGTTTTGCCGATCCTGAAAAATGTAATTTCCATTATAGGTTTGGAAGAAAACGATCTGTTTTCCGGATTTATCGACTTTCCAAAGCTTGTACTTGTTGCCGTCGATAATCTCTTCGTTCACGATTTCCCTTGCTTTTGTCTCCCTATCCGCTTTCGGAAGTGCAATGGGTGTTTCAAATTCCATTTCTATTTCCGTCAAAGCGTTCTCTTTTGCGGTATTCATTAACGCCTTCGGCTTCTGCCCTTTTAACGATTTAATCTCGCTTTGCTTAAAGACTCGCTTTTGTGCAGAGATTGAGGAACCTTTTGACGTCTCTTTAGACAAGTTGCCATATGAAATGTGGTCTGCTTTCATATCTTCCTGCAGCGTTGATTTTTCTAAAATCGGAAACTGATTGTTGCTGCGCTTATCAAAGTATTGAAAGGCCAAAAAGATATCAAGGATGAGGAAGACGATAATGAAGATTGTTTTAGTTCTATTCCACTCCACTCTCAATGCCCTCCTTCACCGCTGAATCTTTCTTTGATACCGGCTTTATCGTACCGTTTATTTTAATGCACCAAGTCGGTACAAGTTTTACAAGAGGGTCTTGTTCCTCTGATACTGAGACCATTTCATAGGCAGGAAAGATTTGCTCAATCTTATCAAAGTCATACTCTTCATTGTCTTGCAGGAACTGAATCAATTCTTCTCCGCTCATGATTTCTTTATCCTTTTTGCTGACCGGATTAGCGTTTGCGCCCAAGACATATGTTGGGTGTTTATAATCCAATATGTCGTTGTTTGCCCAGCGAAGTTCAATCGCTGTCGTTCCGAAAGGCTGGTTTTGGCTGTTAACGACCGGCAGCTGATCCATAAACAGATTAAAGTTGATCTGCTGATTTTCATTCAAGCCGAAAAATTGATAATCATCCGTCCAGCTTCCCGTGTCGTTTAAATATTTAAAGCTTTTATTGATCAGCTCTCCATTTTGATAAGCAGAACTCGGTTCCAGGTTGCGGTGCTGGAACTTAATCTGCCTGTTGTTCGAGTAGACCTCCAAAAGGCTTGTTCCATCCGTATATACCGGTCGGTTTAAGTTGGTTTCCTGCCGGACGGTTTGCGGATCATCAAATAAAGCTTTTTTAAAACGCGTCGGGCTGATCGTTTCTGTAAAATACTCTTTTTCAGACAGCTTCAGCCTATTAACCGGAAGCAAGACATCTCTGCGAGAATTGATTGCAAAGTCCTCGTAAAGAGGCATCTGCGATTTTTCTTTTTCAATGTCTGCAAGGATGTTGCGGTAATTTGCCGATTCAATCACCGCTTCAACAACCGTCTCTTTGCTGAAGGATACAAAGTAGATTTTTTTCATGCCCCGTCCTTCATTGAAAGGAAGAACGATTCTGTCAAAAGAGTTGTATTCATAAGAGTTGGCGGACCATTTGAAAAGCGGCTGCAGCACATCGATTGGAATATTGTCGCTAAAAACGAGATCCAATTTGGAGTCTTTATTTTTAGCGTACAGCCAGTTTTTGAACTGCTGCCTGTCAAATTTGTCCGAGATATCCTTTAACGATTTGACTTCCCATCGGCTCATGTCGTCCCAGAGCTGAGAATAGAGCGTCGTATCATTCAGCAAATAATGCTGTCCATTCTCATGAATGAACATTTGCTGCGGTTTGACGGCTTCATTTAGCAACTTTGTCTGATTTGTAATCGGCTGTTTATCGCTGACCTGAGCCTGTGAATCTTCCACTTTTTCGTAATTCCCCTGAAATCCCCAAATATTAAAAGTAAAAAGAAGACTGATCAAAACCAAAAGGGACAGTATTATCGTTTTAATTGTTTCACGCTTCATCCCAATCATCCTCTTGTTCTTCTTTATATGGCAGGGTAAATGTGATCGTTGTTCCTTTTCCTTCGATACTGTCGGCCCAAATGTCGCCGCCATGGGCTTGTACCATTTCTTTTGCGATCGCAAGACCAAGCCCCGTACCGCCGAGTCTTCTTGTTCTGGCTTTATCAACACGGTAGAAACGCTCGAAGATCTTCTCCATGTCTTTTCTCGGAATGCCGACACCTTCGTCTTTGACACTGATATAAAGAAGCTCTTCTTCTTCATTTACATCAACAGAGAACGTGATATGGCCTCCTTCAGGGGAATATTTCAATGCATTTGAAATGATATTATCGAGCACTTGCGTAATCTTGTCCGGATCGATTTCAACATACAATTCTCTATCCGGCAGATTGCTGATAAACTCAACATGCTGCTCTTTCGTCATTTCAAAGCGCTCAATAATCAATGAGAAGAAACGGATAAAATGAATCCATTCTTTATTGAATTGGTAGTCCTTGCTGTCAAACTTAGAAAGCTGCAGCAAGTCGTTGACAAGTCTGATCATGCGCTCTGTTTCATTCTGTGTCACATTCAAGAAGCGCGGCGCAATGTTTGGATCCTGCCACGCGCCTTCCGCAAGCGCTTCTAAATAGCTGCGCATTGTGGTGAGCGGCGTTCTGAGTTCGTGGGAGACATTTGCCACAAATTCTCTCCGTTCTTGATCGATCTGCTCTTGTTCTGTGACATCGTAAATAACCGCAATCAACCCATCAATCTTTCCGTGTTCTTTTTGGATGACCGAGAAATTGACGCGAAGCACAGACGTCCGTTCTTCCTGTTCAATTTCAAGAAAGAGCGAGTCCTGCTGTTCAACCAAATCTTCGAACGTGTATTCATCTTCAAGGCCGAGCAGTGAGGTGATCGGCATTTCGAGAGCCGTTTCACGTGAAACATTTAAAAGCTCCAGTGCCGGCGTATTAAGCAAAATAATCGCGCCATTTCGGTTTGTTGCGATAACCCCGTCTGTCATATAGGCAATAACAGAAGATAGTTTTTTTCGTTCGCCTTCTGTCATGGACTGAGCTTCTTTCAGCTCTCTCGTTAAATAATTAAACGTTGTGGCCAGCTGGCCGATTTCATCGTTTCCGTACTTTCTGACTTTTCTCGAGAAATTTCCTTTCGCCAGTTCAATGGCCTGCTTTCTCATATCTGACAGCGGATGTGTAATCGTTCGCGCGACAAAAATCCCGAGGAATGCAGTGATTCCAAGCGCAATAAAAGTTCCAGACGCTAAAATGGTGTTGATCGTCCGGATTTGATTGTAGACATTATCCATCGATGCCACGACATAAATGGCCCCGATCGTCTCTTGATTCGATTTTTTAATCGGCGTGACTGAAATCCGCACTTTGCTGTCACGCTCCGGGTCGAAAAATTTGTTTTCGTACGGAATACCGACAAGCAGTGTCCTTTTAATAATGCCCTCTGTTGTCTTTTTCCCCGCCACCTCCCGGTTATAAGGATTGGAGGTCGCGATGACTTCATAGCTTTTATCAATCAGACTGACTTCGAGAATTTCGCCTTCCTTGCTGAAATCATTTAGAATCCGCTCTGCGTCTTCTTTCAAGGTAGTCGAGGAAGACGTGCTTCTATCCTTCGTCATTTCCTGTTCCAGATAATACGAGAGGTTGTTCACCCGCTGGTCAAGAGAGTCATTATATGATTTAAGAAGTGACTTCTCCATCTCATTGACAAAGTAGACGCCGATAATCTGCATGGCAACGATAATCAGCAGAACGTATATTAAGGTAAACTTAAAATGAATCGAGCGGAAAAAACTGACTTTATTCATTTCGGTTTTAGTCCTGTTCCGGATTTCTCAAATAGTAGCCGACACCGCGCCTTGTGACGATCCAGCTTGGGTGACTCGGATTATCCTCGATTTTTTCGCGAAGGCGTCTGACCGTAACGTCAACTGTCCGGACATCTCCAAAGTAGTCGTATCCCCACACGGTTTGCAGCAGATGCTCACGCGTCATGACTTGCCCGATATGTTTAGCAAGGTAATGCAGCAGTTCGAATTCCCGATGCGTCAGTTCGATTGTCTCGTCTCGTTTTGAAACGACGTAGGCATCCGGAAAAATGACGAGCGATCCAATTTGAATTTCGTTTGAAGACGATTCTTCTTCGGCAGGAGCCGCTGTGTTCTGTCTTCTCAAGTTCGCTTTGACACGCGCGAGCAGTTCGCGAGTGCTGAACGGTTTTGTCACATAGTCGTCAGCTCCCAGTTCAAGACCGATGACTTTATCGATTTCCGAATCCTTTGCTGTCAGCATAATGATGGGCATATCATATTTTTTGCGGACTTCACGGCACACTTCCACACCGTCCTTGTTCGGAAGCATGATGTCGAGCAGAATCATATCAGGGTTGAGATCCTCAACCATCTGAAGCGCTTCATTGCCGTCGTATGCGCAATGGACTTCATAGCCCTCTTTTTTTAGATTAAACTCTAAAATATCAGCAATCGGCTTTTCATCATCTACAACTAGTATCTTTTTTTCCATTGTTCGTTCCCCCTGGTTCAGAGTTTGGTTACAATACAGCCAGCGGATGGCTGCCTAAGTTTTATATCAAGTACACTGCATGTCGTCATTAAAAAACACTTTCTAGAAAATAGATTTCTTATACATTATAACGTTTATGAAGCAAAAGTTAAAAAAATAGTTCAAAGGAAAACGTTTGGAAATTAAATCCACCTGCTATTTTTCCGCTTTTATCACAACAATTAAATTTTTGTGACTTTTTTTACTGAAAAATGAAACATCTTCCCCTTCAAGACCGTCTATATAGTAACGTCTTCTTCTTCGGCCGGGTTACCGGCCTCCCTTTTTTTCTCCTTTTTATTCCTTCAGCATTTTATTTCTTTGTTTTCAGCTAAAAGAAAACGCATCTGCTTAAAAACAGACGCGCTTTTTAGAGTGGCTCGGGACGGAATCGAACCGCCGACACACGGATTTTCAGTCCGTTGCTCTACCAACTGAGCTACCGAGCCAGGTATGTAACTTTTTTAAAATGGCGGTCCGGACGGGACTCGAACCCGCGACCTCCTGCGTGACAGGCAGGCATTCTAACCAACTGAACTACCGGACCTTGCATATTTACAGTACCTGCTTCGGAGAAGAATCGTGGTCTCCTCCGGAGCAAGCGGGGATTTAGCAATTACGCTAAAGTAAATCAATGACCCGTACGGGATTCGAACCCGTGTTACCGCCGTGAAAGGGCGGTGTCTTAACCGCTTGACCAACGGGCCAGGGAAATGGTGAGCCATGAAGGACTCGAACCTTCGACCCTCTGATTAAAAGTCAGATGCTCTACCAACTGAGCTAATGGCTCAAGATTAAATTACACCCTTAGATTTAATCTGAAATAACGACGTCCACATCTCAGGAAGCTTTTTCGAGATGTCTCTCGATGTGTACGCTGAAGCGAATTCTCCGAAGCTTATTCGGACGTGCTCTACCAACTGAGCTAATGGCTCGTTTCGTTGTTTTCGCAACAACGAGATTTATATTATCATAGAACGAACAGAAGTGGCAATATATTTTTTTATTTTTTTCTATTATTTTTTCCCTTCGTGATGATACTCCGCCCCTTCGCGGTTCAGCCAGTGCATGATTCCGTTCGGATGGAATACAGACAGCAGCCGGTCAGCTTCATGAAGCGGCATCCACTTGGCTTCAACAATGTTCTCGTCAAACGTGATGGCATCCGGACGATCGGTGATCCGGGCTCTAAAGACGATGAAATATACATGCTCGCCGCCGATAATCGCTTCATTTATAGCTAATATATCAAGAGGCTGAATTCCATAGCCTGTTTCTTCCTTCATTTCTCTCGCCGCGGCTTCTGTTAGCGATTCTCCAGCTTCCACCTTGCCGCCCGGCAGCGTCCACGATTGATTTTTCTTATTTTTCACCATCAGGATGTTTCCGTTCTCTTCCACGAATGAATATACAACATCGACACGTTCCACCCGTTTGCCCTCCTTGTCCTTGAAAAACAAAGCCCCTGCGAACTGCAGAGGCTCTTCTGGAATTTAGTTCGGACGATAAACGCTTCTCACCACATTTGTTTGAGAGCGGTCAGGACCGACTGAGAAAATAGAAAGCGGAATGCCTGTCAGCTGAGAAACTCGCTCTAGATAATGGCGGGCATTTTCAGGCAGATCGCTCAGGCTTTTGGCTCCTGTGATATCTTCTGTCCAGCCCGGCATTTCTTCATAGACAGGCTCACATTCAGCGAGCGCTTTTAAGCTTGCCGGGAACTCTTCGAGGATCTCGCCGCGGTATTTGTAAGCGACACAGATTTTCAATGTTTCAATACCGGTCAATACGTCAATTGAATTTAATGAAAGGTCGGTAATTCCGCTGACGCGGCGGGCATGGCGGACAACCACGCTGTCAAACCAGCCGACGCGGCGCGGGCGCCCTGTAGTTGTTCCGTATTCGCGGCCGACCTCACGGATTTGGTCTCCGATCTCATTGTTCAGCTCTGTCGGGAACGGCCCGTCTCCGACACGCGTTGTGTAAGCTTTCGATACACCAACGACATGCTGGATTTTTGTCGGTCCCACACCTGAGCCGATCGTTACGCCGCCGGCGACAGGGTTTGAAGATGTAACAAACGGATATGTTCCTTGGTCGATATCAAGCATAACCCCTTGCGCCCCTTCGAATAAGACGCGGCGGCCGTCATCAAGCGCGTCGTTTAAGACGACGGACGTGTCGCAGACATATTGTTTGATCTGCTGGCCGTACTCATAGTATTCGTCTAAAATGTCTTCTATTTTAAATCCTTCCGCATCGTACATTTTTTCCAGCAGACGGTTTTTTTCTTCTAAATTGCGGGCGAGCTTTTCTTCAAAGACTTCTCTATCCAGCAGATCGGCGATGCGGATTCCGACGCGAGCGGCTTTGTCCATATAAGCCGGGCCGATTCCTTTTTTCGTCGTGCCGATTTTATTGGCCCCTTTCCGCTCTTCTTCGACCGCATCAAGCTTTAAATGATACGGCAGAATGACATGGGCCCTGTTGGAGATTCTCAAGTTGTCCGTGCTGACGTTCCGCTCATGAAGATAAGCCAGCTCCGTCACCAATGCTTTCGGATCAACAACCATTCCGTTGCCGATCACACACGTTTTATCCTTATAAAAAATACCGGATGGAATCAAATGCAGTTTGTACGTTACCCCGTTGAATTTAATTGTATGTCCTGCGTTATTTCCGCCTTGGTACCGTGCGATTACCTCTGCGTTTTCGGAAAGAAAATCGGTGATTTTGCCTTTTCCTTCGTCACCCCACTGCGTACCTACAACAACTACTGAAGACATATCCGTGCACCTCCGTTAACCTTTTCAAACGATATCAATATCAAACACATTCAGTTTATCAGTGTCATCCCGCAAAGTCAATCGGAAATCCGAACATTAATTTTAACACCAAACACATTTGTTCGTTATTATAAAGCAAATTTCATATATTTTCTTTTTAATAGACAGTCTGTAAGTCAAATCTTAAAAATAAGCGTTTTTCTTGGACAAAGACACATAAAAAACCGGCAACACAAATATTCAATAAGTAAGGAGGGAGATGCCGATGGAGACGGTATTAATTTTTGCATCTGTTTTATCGCCGATTATTTTGGCGCTGGTCGAATTGGTGAAGAAGACGTTCAAGGTGCCGAAAAACTTGATTCCGCTCGTTTCACTCTTGATAGGTTTGCTGATCGGGGCCGCAGCATATCCTTTTACAGACCTTGAACTCGTGCTCCGTTTATGGTCCGGAGGACTTGCCGGATTAACCGCAACGGGGTTATTTGAAATCGGTAAAAACCGCAATGCAAGAAAAAAGAAAAATCCCTGAGAGCATGTCTCAGGGATTTAAGCACCAGGCGCAACACCCGCGTCATCAAACCGGCGTTCCAGGTTGACGAACTTATTATATTCTTTTACAAAAGCGAGTGAGACGGTCCCGACCGGGCCGTTCCTTTGTTTTGCAATAATGATTTCAATGATGTTTTTATTCTCAGATTCTTTGTCATAGTAATCATCGCGGTACAGGAACGCAACGATATCGGCGTCCTGCTCGATACTTCCCGATTCCCGGATGTCCGACATCATCGGACGCTTGTCCTGGCGCTGCTCGACGCCCCGGGAAAGCTGTGAAAGGGCGATGACTGGAACTTCAAGCTCCCTCGCCAGCGCTTTCAGCGCACGGGATATTTCCGACACTTCCTGCTGACGGTTGTCACTTGATCTGCCGCTTCCTTGGATGAGCTGCAGGTAGTCGATTAAAATCATGCCGAGGCCGTTCTCCTGCTTTAACCGTCTGCACTTGGAACGGATTTCGCTGACGCGGATCCCCGGTGTATCATCGATGAAAATACCGCTGTTTGATAAGCTTCCCATCGCCATTGTCAGCTTGCCCCAATCTTCTTCCGTCAGGTTTCCGGTCCGGAGATTCTGGGCGTTGATGTTGCCCTCCGCACAGAGCATCCGCATGACCAGCTGTTCGGCGCCCATCTCAAGGCTGAAGATCGCGACGCTTTCATCGGTTTTAGTCGCCACGTTTTGGGCGATGTTTAAGGCAAAAGCAGTTTTACCGACTGACGGACGGGCGGCTACGATGATCAAATCGTTTCTTTGAAAGCCCGCCGTCATTCGGTCAAGCTCGGTAAAACCTGTCGGGATCCCGGTGATGTCCCCTTTTCTGTTGTGGAGCTGTTCGATATTATCGTAAGTTTGAACGAGCACATCTTTAATATTTTGAAAGGCCCCGGAGTTTTTGCGCTGGGCGACTTCCATAATCGTTTTTTCTGCTTCGCTTAAGAGGTCTTCGACTTCATCCTCCCTTGTATATCCGTCTTGAGCAATCGTCGTTGCCGTACGGATCAAGCGGCGGAGAATCGATTTTTCTTCCACGATTTTCGCATAATACTCTATATTAGCCGCAGTCGGCACAGAATTTGCAATATCCGTCAAATAAGAAATACCGCCAACCTCTTCCAAAAGGTCCGTGTTCGCAAGCTCTGATGTCACCGTCACCAGGTCTACAGGCTCGCCGCGGTCTCCAAGAACAAGCATGGCGTTATATATTTTTTGGTGCGACATTCTGTAAAAATCATCTGGAATCAAGACTTCTGACGCCAAAGTTAAAGCTGATGGTTCTAAAAAAACAGCACCTAACACGGCCTGTTCGGCTTCGATATTTTGCGGCGGCAGCCTGTCATTCAGAAGATCTGTCATGTTAAGCACCGTCCTCCCATTTAAAAATAATCCAACGTCTATTTTACCATTTTTACAGAAAAAAAGTAGACTCGCTTTTTGTAGAAATATTTTCATAGAAAGGGAGAACGGCAATGAGGATGTTTGCTCCCCTGATTTATCCGGGAAAACAAATCAATAACATGTTTGGGGAGGTTGTTTTTCATGAAGGTCTATATGGTGACACCAAATGCCGAGACGGACGGATGGTTTTTGAAACTGGAAGATATGGCGCCTGTTGAGCTTTATGACACAAGGACAGAGGCCGTAGAAAAAGGAGAAGAGATGGCGAAAGAGAATCGTCCTGCGAAGCTTGTCATCTATGACCGGCAGGACAACAAAGAAGACGAACGGTCTTATTAAACACCTCGGCCGAGGTGTTTTTTTATTCCACTATTAATCCAGCCGGCTGTTCCAATTGTTTTTCAAAAGCATGCTGACCATCAAATCGGTCGCATGTTGGTACAAATCCCATTCTTCATAGGCCGCAAATTTCATCCGCAGCGTTTGCAGCACATTGCGCATATCTTTGTATTCTTCAAATGTGTAAAGCCCTTTCGCTCTGATCTGCTGTTCATACAATTTCTTTTTCAGCACAGATAATGTCGAATTCAAGACGATCACCTCCTCTTTATTTATATCGCTTTTTTCTTTTTCTTCCAACTCACTTGTCATATGATGTTACAATATATATCGGAGTCAATATTCACTGTTGCGTACTCTGTACGCTGGGGTACAATATAAAATGGAGGACTTTATGAAACCTTTACAAATATCTGCCGAAACGGCGCAAAAACTTTCGGAAAGCTTAAATCTTCCTCTTGAACAAATCATGCATATGCCGCAGCATATCCTGCTTGCGAAAATTGCCGAAATTCAGAAGCAAGATCAAAAAAGTAACCTTGGATGATGTTCCGGGTTTCTTTTTCATGTCACTTTTCCACCTGAAAGCAAAGGAGAATACAGCATGCATTACATTGACGCTCGACGCCCCCGTTTGAACAATATCTTATTGATTGCAGGAATCATATTTATCGCTTTTAATTTAAGACCGGCTATTACATCTGTCGGGCCATTGATCAGTTCGATCCGCTCGGATATGGATTTGACGAACGGCATGGCCGGCTTCTTGACGACGCTGCCGCTGTTATCTTTCGCCGTCCTGTCCCCCATCGCCCCTAAGCTCGGACAGAAGCTGGGCAATGAGAGAACCCTCTGGGTCGGATTGGTCATCTTATTGATCGGGATTTTGCTGCGCTCTTACGGAGAAGCTTTCACACTATTTGCGGGAACCGCATTGATCGGAGTCGGCATCGCCATCTCCAATGTGCTCTTGCCCAGCCTGATCAAACATAAATTTCCTGACAAAGCGGGAATTATGACAAGTTACTATACGACAGCCATGTCGATTTTTGCGGCGCTCGCCTCAGGGATCAGCATTCCGCTGTCACACGGTTTAGCGTGGGGATGGAGCGCATCGCTTATGGTCTGGGCCGGTCTCGCGTTTGTTGCGATTTTGATCTGGGTTCCCCAGCTCCGCTATCATGATACGGGAAACCGTACGGTCAGCTTAAAGACGGACGGCCAAACGGTCTGGCGCTCGAAAATCGCCTGGCAGGTCACATTCTTTATGGGCATACAGTCGTTCTTGTTTTACTGCACGATCGCCTGGCTGCCTGAAATTCTCCGTTCGCATGGGATGAGCATGTCGCTTGCCGGCTGGATGCTGTCGCTGATGCAGTTTGCCAGCCTCCCGTCGACATTTTTGACTCCGGTTCTTGCCGGACGGTTCCGAAACCAAAAAAGCATCGTGCTGGCCCTTGGCATCCTATACTTGGCGGGGATGTCAGGGCTATTGTACGGAGGCAATACAGCGATGCTGACGCTGTGGGTCATTTTAATCGGAATCGGACAAGGATCCAGCATCAGTTTAGCCTTGACTTTAATCGGGCTGAGAAGCGAAAATGCCGATCAAGCAGCGGCATTATCAGGAATGTCGCAATCAGCCGGATATTTGCTGGCAGCGATTGGTCCAAGCTTTGTCGGTTTTCTTTACGATCACATGCACTCATGGAACGGACCGATTTTACTGTTCATCGGTGCGCTGGTCGCTTTAATCGGTGCAGGACTCGGTGCGGGAAGAAATCAATATATTTATGCTAAAGCAGCATAACGAAGCCGGCAGATAAGCCGGCTTTTTTTTTGGACATAACCTGACAACACAGCGGCTAAATGAAGTGTGATGCTGTATGATCAGATTTGACAAAAATAATTCTCTTAATGGTCTAGACAACTAGAGTTGTAATGTTCTATACTGATGATAACGTTTTCAAGAAAGGACTTTTGACTGTGAAAACCAACCCATCCCAACGCTATATGTTTAAACATCTTCATATTTACAGTGAAAATGGAATGATAGAAGACGGATTTCTTCTGACGAACGGGGGAAAAATCGAGGCTTACGGACCAATGACTGATATTCCCGCTTCCGCCGCAACAGCAGAACAACTGACATTTCCGGAGAACTTCAAAGTGCTGCCGGGCATGATTGATGTTCATATTCACGGAGCAAACGGAGCAGATGTCATGGACGGAACAGCCGAGGCTTTGGAAACAATGGCCGAAGCCCTGCCGAAAGAAGGAACGACAAGCTTCCTGGCGACGACGATGACCCAGGATAAGGCCACGATCGAGCATGCGCTGGCAAACGTTCACCGCTATAAGGAAGCCGGCGGACAGCCCGGGACAGCCGAAGTATTAGGCGTTCACTTAGAAGGCCCTTTTATTTCAGAAAAGCGGTGCGGCGCCCAGCCGCCGGATGATATTATCCCGCCGGATCTTTCGTTATTTAAAGAATGGCAGCGCATCTCCGGGAATAACATTAAATTAGTCACACTTGCGCCAGAGCTGGAAGGGTCTTTGGAACTAATTTCCTTTTTGAAAGAAACAGGTGTCACGGCTTCCGCCGGCCACTCCGACGCCGGACTCAAAGAAATGGCAGACGGGATTAAGGCCGGCATCTCCCATGTCACCCATTTGTTCAACGGCATGCGGGGGCTGCACCATCGGGAGCCGGGGACGGCCGGAAGTGCCCTTCTGCATGATGAACTGAAGGCCGAAGTCATAGCCGACGGCATTCATGTTCACCCTGCGGTCGTCAAGCTGGCATTTCAGCAAAAACAGAAAGAAGGCATCATTTTAATTACGGATGCGATGCGCGCAAAATGCTTAAAAAATGGAACCTATACATTAGGCGGACAGGAGGTGTTCGTGAAAGGCGAAAAAGCCGTCTTAGAGGATGGTACGCTTGCCGGCAGCATCTTGAAGATGAACCAGGCTGCTCTGAACATGATGGATTTTACAGGTTGTTCACTCGAAGATATCGTGTACATGACAGCGGTCAATCCCGCCAAGCAGCTTCATGTGTTTGACCGAAAAGGCAGCATACGAAGCGGGAAAGATGCCGATTTGATCATTTTAAATGAAAAAAATGAAGTTGTGATGACGCTTTGCAAAGGCGTGATTGCTTTCAGCAAAAGGGAGGTTTCACCATGAAAATCATTGAAGCTAAAGATTATCAGGACATGAGCCAAACGGCCGCCCGACTCATCATCGAGAAAGTAAACCGCTTATCTGCGCCTGTTCTCGGCCTTGCAACCGGAGGAACGCCTCTCGGCACATATCAGGTTTTAAGGGAAGATCATGCGCATAACAAAACGACTTACAAGCACGTCTATACCGTTAACTTAGACGAGTATGTCGGCGTTTCTCCGGATCATGAAAACAGCTATACATTCTATATGAAAAAACAGCTTTTCGATCACATTGACATTCCGCTCAGCCATACCCATCTTCCGGACGGAATGGCTTGTGACCTGGACGCTGAATGCAGCCGCTATGAAGCGCTGATCGAGCGGCTTGGAGGCATTGATCTCCAAGTGCTCGGCCTCGGCTTGAACGGCCACATCGGATTTAACGAACCGGGCACCCCATTTTCATCGAAAACGCATACAGTCGAACTGACACAATCAACGAAAGAAGCCAATGCCCGTTATTTTGATTCTTATGACGCCGTCCCGTCGCAAGCCATAACGATGGGCATTTCCACGATCATGAAAAGCAAGCAGATTCTGCTGCTCGTTTCAGGAGAGAAAAAAGCGGGCATCCTGGCGAAGCTTCTCAGTGAAGAACCAAATGAAGACACGCCCGCTTCTGTCTTAAAAACACACCAGAACGTCGTCATCATAGCGGACAGCGATGCTTTATCAATCGTGAAAGAAAGGGGTATGGCCTTTTGATCAAAAAAGATTCCCACATTCCGATTTACTATCAGATTGAGACCGAGATTAAAAAGCTTGCCGAAACAAAAGATTTGAAGCCCGGCGACCTCATTCCTTCTGAAAGAGAGTTTGCAGAAAAATATGAGGTAAGCAGGATGACCGTCCGGCAGGCAGTCAACAATCTCGTCAATGAAGGCATCCTCGTCCGACAGCGGGGAAAAGGAACATTTATTGCCGAGCCTAAAATTGAGCAGCCTCTCAAAGGATTGACAAGCTTTTCCGAGGACATGAAATCAAGAGGCATGAGACCCGGCACAAAAATGCTCGGCTTCGGCGTCATCCCGTGTGACCAGAGCACAGCGCGCAAACTGGAGATACATGAAGGGGCTTCCGTCTATGAAGTCAAACGAATCCGTCTCGCCGATGACATCCCGATGGCTTATGAAATCTCCTATTTGCCCGCCGACCTTATCAACGGCCTGACAGAAGACATTATGAGCGCATCTTTGTATGACTATGTCGAAAATACGCTCTCCCTTACGATTGACCGAGCCGCACAAACACTCGAGCCGGCGATTGCCTCTCCGGCAGAGAGCGAGCCCCTCGACATCGAGGAAGGCGCACCCGTCCTGCTCATCGAACGTTTGAGCTATTTGGACGACGGCAGACCGTTTGAAGTAGTCAAATCCGTTTACAGAGGCGACCGCTATAAATTCGTCATCGATATGAAGAGGGAAGAACAATGAAGAAGACAGAGGACACGAACGACAAAAGCAAAGCACTTGATGAAATGAATGCTTTAGATATCGTCACCTTGATGAATGAGGAAGACTATACAGTCCCTCGCGCCATTACGCCCTGCCTTCCCCTGATCGCTGAGGCGGCGGATACGATTGTCAGCCGTTTTAAGCAAGGCGGAAGAGTGTTTACAGCTGGCGCCGGCACAAGCGGCAGAATCGCAGTCCTTGATGCCGCAGAACTCTCGCCGACATTCTCTATTGACGAAAGCCGTTGGACCGGCCTGATCGCAGGCGGATATGACGCGATGTGGACGCCTCTTGAAGAAAATGAAGATGACCATGAAAAAATCGTCGCCGAACTGAAAGCGCAATCATTCTCGGAAGATGACGTCTTAATCGGCGTCACAGCTAGCGGCTCGACACCTTATGTCCTTGGCGCATTATCCTATGCCAAACAGCTCGGAGCCGCGTCTGTTTCGATTAGCTGCAACGCGGATACAGAAGCGGGCAAATTAAGCGATATCGCAATTGAGGTGCAAACAGGACCGGAAATTATCCGCGGTTCAACGCGGCTGAAAGCAGGAACCGCTCAGAAAATGATCTTGAACATGCTGTCAACAGCTGCAATGGCGAGGCTTGGCCGCGTCTACCAAAACGAGATGGTGAATATGAGACTGCTCAATCAAAAATTGGCCGGGCGAGCTGTCACCATTCTGATGAATACCACCGGATTATCACAGAATGAGGCCAAGCAAGCTTTAAAAGAAAGCGGCAATGACATCAAGGCAGCGATCTTTATGGTGTTGACAAACGGAACACTTGAAGATGCCCGCCGCTGTTTATCCCATGAAAATGGACATTTGAAAAAAGCGATTCAATATTACCGAAAGGGGTTTTAACTATGTTGGGATTTCTTCAAAATATCGGCCGCGCGCTCATGCTGCCGATTGCCGTTCTTCCTGCTGCAGGCCTCCTGCTCGCCTTGGGAAGAGAAGACCTGTTAAACATTCCGTTTATCGCCGCTTCAGGACAATCGATTCTTGACCAACTGCCGATCATCTTTGCGATAGGCGTTGCAATCGGTTTGTCAAAGGATGGCCACGGGGCCGCCGCACTATCCGGAGCCATCGGTTATTTTGTCCTGACAGGCGGCTTAGCAGCCATCAATGAGAACCTGAACATGGGCGTTCTCGGCGGAATTATTTCAGGTGTAGTCGCCGCCGTCATGTATAACCGCTTTAAAGATGCAAAACTGCCTGACTGGCTCGGGTTTTTCGGCGGAAAACGAAGCGTTCCGATTATGACAGCCTTCTGTTCCATTATTCTTGCAGGGATTTTCGGCTTCGTCTGGATTTACGCACAGCAGGCCATTGACGCCATTGGCGGCTGGATTATCCATGCTGGGGCATTGGGAGTCGGCATATTCGGTCTTTTAAACAGACTGCTCCTGCCGCTCGGCCTTCATCACATTTTAAACAATATGGTTTGGATGGTCTTTGGAGAATTTGCAGGCAAAACGGGTGACATGAACCGGTTCTTTGCCGGAGATCCAAGCGCCGGCGCCTTTATGACAGGGTTCTTCCCGATCATGATGTTCGGTCTTCCTGCGGCATGTCTGGCAATGATCGCGGCCGCAAAAAAGCATCGCCGCAAAGCAACGGCCGGATTGCTGATCGGATTGGCGTTCACATCATTTTTAACAGGTATCACGGAGCCGATTGAGTTCACATTCATGTTTTTATCGCCGCTTCTCTTCGGTATTCACGCCTTGTTAACCGCAAGCGCCATGACCGTGACCAATATGCTCGGTATCCACCACGGCTTTACCTTTTCAGCCGGGACGATCGACTACCTTTTAAACTTTGGAATCGCCACAAAGCCGCTGCTTTTGCTGCCGCTCGGTCTTGTATACGGCATTATTTATTTCATCATCTTTTATTTCCTGATTACGAAGCTCAATTTGAAAACGCCTGGACGAGAGGAGGACGATGACCAGGAAAACACACCTGTCAGCCCTGACACAGGATCGTCCAAATACGATACCCTTGCGGACAAATACATCGAAGCGCTTGGCGGAAAAGAAAACATCGAGACGCTGAACAATTGTGTAACCCGCCTCCGTCTCAAGGTCCGCGATGCTTCCAAACTGGATGAAAGCACGATGAAAGCCATGGGAGCAAAAGGATTCGTGAAGCTTAATCAGCACGATGTACAGGTGATCATCGGTACAGACGTTGAATTCTTGGCCAATGAAATGAGAAAACGCACTGAATAAAAGATAAGCCCCTTCTGCACTTTGCATGAAGGGGCTTTGTTATTTTATGATTGCTCTTTCACGTGAACTTTCAGTGTTGCTTGTACTTCTGGATGGAGTTTCACGGGAACATTTGTATATCCCAATGAGCGAATCGCATCGTTTAATTCGATTTTACGTTTGTCGATTTTTAACTGGTGGCTTTTTTGCAGCGCGTCCGCGATTTGTTTGCTTGTCACGGAGCCGAATAGACGGCCGCCTTCTCCGGACTTGGCTGAAAGTTCCACCGTGATGTCCTCAAGTTGTTTTTTCAGCTCTTTCGCATGTTTCAGTTCTTCAGCCGCTTCTTTCTTCTCTTTTTTCTTCTGGCCTTCAAGCGCGCTGATATTGGATGATGTCGCTTCAACAGCCAGCCCTTTTTTGATCAAAAAGTTGTGCGCGTATCCATCCGCTACATTTTTTACTTCGCCTTTTTTCCCTTTGCCTTTAACATCCTGTAAGAAAATTACCTTCATTTCTGAATGCCTCCTTCGAAATACTCGTCAATCGCTTCTTTCAGTCGGCGGAGCGTTTCTTCAACCGTGATATCGGTCAGCTGTGTCGCGGCATTGGTTAAATGACCGCCGCCCTCGAGCGCTTCCATGATGATTTGAACATTCACTTCGCCGAGCGACCTCGCACTGATGCATACCGTATTCTCGTCTCTTCTCGCCACAGCAAATGACGCTTCGACATCACTCATGGACAGAAGAGAATCCGCGGCTTGCGCAATGATAACCTGGTCAAAATATTCGTCCGCCTCATCGTCCGGCAGCGATGCGATGGCGATGCCGTTTTGATAGAAAACGGTATGCTGAATCAGCTTCGCCCTTTTAATATAATGATCGGCTGTTTCTTTTAAAAACTTTTGCACCAATACGGTGTCAGCGCCTTTTGCGCGCAAATATGACGCCGCATCGAACGTACGGGAACCGGTGCGCAGCGAGAAGCTCTTCGTATCGACAATAATCCCGGCCAAAAGGGCTGTTGCTTCGATCATGTTAATTTTTAAGCGCTTCGGCTGGTACTCGAGCAGCTCTGTCACAAGCTCCGCTGTAGATGAAGCGTACGGCTCCATATAGACGAGCAGCGGGTCTTTAATAAACTCTTCCCCTCTTCTATGATGATCGATAACGACGATATTTTCAATTTTATTGACCAGCCTTTCTTCAATGACAAAGGAAGGCTTATGTGTATCAACGATCACGAGCAGCGTGTCGTCTTTCGCAATCTCAAGCGCCTCTTCCGGCGTAATAAACCTGGACCACAGTTCTTCGTATTTTTTAATTTCCCCGATCAGTCTTTGAACGCTTGAACCGATCTGATTGGAGTCGATCACGACAAAACCGTCTTTGCCGTTTGCTTGTGCGACCTTCAAAATCCCGATGGCTGATCCAATCGAATCCATATCGGGAAACTTATGACCCATGATAATCACATTGCTGCTTTCAGAGACAATCTCCTTGAGAGCGTGTGAAATGACCCGGGCCCTGACGCGCGTCCGTTTTTCCATCGGATTCGTCTTGCCGCCGTAAAACTTCACTTTCCCGTTCGGCTGCTTGATTGCCACCTGATCTCCTCCGCGTCCCAGCGCCAGGTCAAGGCTGGATTGCGCCAAGTCGCCAAGCTCTTTCAATGATGCAACAGATGCACCGATTCCGATGCTTAACGTCAAGGAGATCGTATGAACGGATGTCTTCTCCCGAACTTCATCAAGGATCGAAAACTTCGATGCTTCAAGCTCGCTTAATATGTGTTCGTTTAATACACCGATAAACCGCTCAGAGGAAACACGTTTTAAGAAAATGCCGTACTCTTGGGCCCACTGGTTCAAAAGCGATGTCACTTCACTGTTTATCGAGCTTCTTGTCTGGTCATCAAGCCCTTGTGTCACATCGTCGTAATTATCGAGAAAGATGTAGGCAAGGACCGTTCTTTCATTTTCGTATTGTCTCTCAATCTGCGTCTGCTCTGTGACATCGAAGAAATAAAGCAGCTTTTCTTCCCGTTTGATAACCACATTAAATTTCCGCTCATTCAGCGTAATCGTTTCTGTGTCCACTTCCTGCTTAATCAAAGGGACGACAGATTCACAAGTATCATAAAGCGACCGGCCGACGAGCGTATTTTCATTAAAGCATGACGCCATAAAAGGATTGGCCCACTCGATATAGTACTGATCGTTAAACAGCATGATCCCGATCGGCATTTCGAGCAGCGCCTCTTCCCCGACTTTTTTCAGACGGTAAGACAGCGTCGATATATAATCGTCCAGCTCTTTTCTGATTTGGGAGTCCGCCCGTCTCAAAAAGTACAATATGACACCCAGAATCAGAACGCCGGCCGCTCCTGCCACCCAATTAAAATAAATGTTGATGAGGACAGAAATGATTGTGACGACGATTAAAGAATATATGGGGTATCGAAATAACGGTTTTTCATAAAAACTTGGCACTCAAATCAACTCCTCACCATTGGAGAACATCGTGGCTACGATTTTTTTACTCTTTCTCTCAAGTTAAAGCCTATGTCAATTATACCTAAGATGCGAACAAGGTACATCAGGGGCGAAAACAACCCGATAATTAAAAAAAGAACCGGCAGGACAGTTGGCAGTTTCTTGGCATGGCAAAAGTAAAACACAAATGAAAACCCTTGAATGATCAAGACAAAGCCCATGATGAGACTCGCATTTAGCAGAATGGAGTAATATATGCTGCCCTCTTCAACGGGAGCCAGCGACAGAAGAATCGTCAATAAATAGATCCAAATCATGCTTTGCGGAAGCCTCATATCCCTGAACGGTTTCAAAGACGGTATTTGGATGATGCGCCGAAGCACCGGCTTGGCGAGCAGGTGATTCAAAAACGCGGTGATTCCGGAAAATATCACAATGGCTGTCGGATATAAATATTGCGCCTGTTTGAATTGTTCATTCAGCAATTCGATCTGTTTAGCCGCTTCTTTATCATTTCCAAACTGTTTGATACTTGATTCAAAGGTTTTGATTGTTTCATTATATGCTTGATTGGCCGTCTCTATTAAGTTTAACCCGAGAAACTGAATGCTGATGAAAAGCAGCAGCACGATCGAAATCATGTATGTAACAGCTGATGCAGCAATCGCTTGGGCTGGCTCTTTTCTTCTGTAGAAAAAGCCCATGATCACACCCGCAGCACTTACTGGAATAGCAAACATCAGCCCGCCTAAGGAACCGGCAATCAACGAAACGGGTAAACTGACCAACCCTACCGAAATCCCGGGCTTTGGACCGTGCCTGATTGTTTGAACCATGGCAGGCAGCGGCAGCGTCAATAAAAGAATGGTTCCGATAAAAGGCATATAGAGGCTGATCATCAGCAAAACGGCAAAAATACTGACCATGATAGCGCCTTCTACTAAAGCTCTTGTTTGTTTCACTTGTTCACCTCGTATGTTTAAATGTCATGAATCAAAAAGAGCAGCATAGACGACTGCTCTTTTCTAACGCCGAAAATTTCATTTTCAAATAAAGACGATAAGATGAGCAGGTCTCGGCCTTCTCTCATTGTTTCTTTATTCTAACATAAGGTCAAATCGCAAGTAAAACGATCATAAGGCTTGAGAAAACGAGTAAATGTTCCATGTGAAACACTGTCAGTCGAGAAACCCCGACTTCTCTTTATTTTTCTTTCTCGCTTTTCTGATCAACAACAATATAATCAAAATTGCGATCAGAAGCGTCACGCGAAGCCCGCCACTCAAGAATAGAAAAAAGTCCTTCAACACATCCAACACATTGATCACCTCTCATTGTTGTCACTTAGATGCAAAAATCCCGTATTATTTGATTTCCCCTTTCCAAAACGGTCTAAAACGTCCCTCCGATTCTTCTATTAACCTTTTGACGGCAATGGGCATATGCTGACTAAGAAAAAGCAATAAAGGAGAATCTGCATGACAACAAAAACATTGGCTTGGCATGAAACGATGGAGTTGCATGAACTGATCGCGGCCCAGTCTGTCGGATTGGTCAAGATCAAAAAAAGCATAAAAAAAATCAGCGATCCTCAGTTAAGACAGCTTTACAGTGTTTCAGCGAAGGCATTGGAGCAAAATTTAAGGGAGCTTCTTCCCTTTTTGCCAAAAACCCCGGCATTTCATCGGGAGGAAGAACGGGCCGACCTGTATTTTGATGCGGGTGATCTGTTGGTATTGGCGAAAACGACCGTTCGAAACTATGCGATTGCGATCACGGAAACGGCGACGCCTGAACTCAGGAGAGTGTTTGTTAAACAAATCAATGCGGCTATTAAATTGCATGAGCAAATTTTTTATTTTATGTACCAAAAAGGCTTATATCCCGCCTATAATCTCGTTGACCTGCTAAAAGGCGACGCCATGCACGCGCAAAAAGCGATATCGATGAGATAAAAAAGCCAGCAAGGATAGGATCCTTACTGGCTCTGTTTTAGG
Organism: Bacillus sp. BS3(2021); assembly: GCF_021043345.1. Taxonomy (NCBI): domain Bacteria; kingdom Bacillati; phylum Bacillota; class Bacilli; order Caryophanales; family Bacillaceae; genus Bacillus; species Bacillus sp. BS3(2021). Next base: position 29,055 of record NZ_JAJNDM010000001.1, on the reverse strand, counting down.
CTATTTTACAATTAAAACCGGACACTTCACTCTTTTCGCCACTTTATGGCTGACACTTCCCAGCACCATTTCCTGCAAAGTGTTCAGCCCCCTGCTTCCGATAATCACGATATCAACATCATGATGGTTGGCGTACGATACTATCGTCGGGCCCGGCTCCCCGTGCTGCATCGTCATTTGATAGGGAACGGCCGATTGTTTTAATTTATTTTCTATCGACAGCAGCCTGCTGCGCCGTTCACGTTCGAGTTCTGCACGGTTTTCGCTATGCAGAACTTCATGTTTTGCTTTCGCATAATCCAATACATAAATAACGTCAACGACCGCCTGCTTTGACATGGAAGCCAAATGAATCGCATGATCGGCCGCTCTTTCAGAATGCTTTGAGCCGTCAGCAGCCAGCAATATATTTCTATACACCCTTCATCACCCGTTTCTTAGTGATTTGACACTGAACGATGAGGCTGATCATAAGTTGCCAGTTTTTCGACCAGCTTCCAGCTGGACTCATTTAAACCAATTAAGTCAACGTCTATTCCCTGATCTTTCATTTTCAAAACGACTTTATCGATAGCCGCCACAGCGGAATCATCCCATATATGGGCCTCTGAAAAATCAAGAATAACCTTTTTCGTTTGCTCATCCGTTTTAAAAGACTTTACGAAATCTTGAACAGATGCAAAGAAAACTTGTCCTTTGATGATGTACTTGATCGCATGTTCTTCTGACGTTTCTTCAATCTTCAATTTAGAAATTTTCGCCACGAAGAAGATCGCGCTCAAAATAACACCGGCGAAAACCCCTTTTGATAAATCGTGGGTCGCCACAACGGTAATAACGGTCACAAGCATGACAATGGAATCCGTTAGCGGCACCTTTCTTAACATGCTGAACGAAGACCAGTCAAACGTACCGATCGATACCATAATCATCACACCGGCTAAGGCCGCCATCGGAATCTGTACGACCCAGTCGCCCAGCACCATGATCAAAAACATTAAGAAAACGCCGGCAACCAAAGTGGACAAGCGGCCTCTTCCTCCTGATTTCACATTGATCACAGACTGGCCGATCATCGCGCATCCCGCCATGCCTCCGAAAAACCCGGCGACAATGTTGGCGATGCCCTGTCCGCGGCTTTCCTTGTTTTTATCGCTTTCCGTATCCGTCATATCATCAACAATAGAAGAGGTTAATAATGACTCAAGCAAGCCGACGATGGAAAGCGCAAAGGCTGTTGGAAAAATAATGGCCAACGTCTCAAAATTGAAAGGAATATTGGGGATCATAAAAGCAGGCAATGATTGCTTTATTTCTCCCAAATCACCGACAGTGCGCAAATCAAAATGGCCAAAAATAGCAAATGCAGTCATCGCAATAATAGCAACAAGTGCAGATGGAACGGCTTTTGTAAAGCGGGGAAGAACATAGATAATCAACAACGTAATCCCGACCACAACATACGTCATATTCGAAACTCCAACAAAATGAGGAACCTGCGCCATAAAGATTAAAATGGCGAGCGCATTTACGAAACCTACCATAACCGACCGCGGAATAAATTTCATAAAGCGCGCAATCTTCAGCACCCCAAATATCAATTGGATGATTCCCGTTAAAATCGTAGCAGCAAATAAATAATCAAGCCCGTGATCCCTGACCAAAGATCCCATCAAAAGAGCCATCGCCCCGGTCGCGGCTGATATCATCGCCGGACGGCCGCCCGTAAAGGAAATGACAACAGCAATACAAAAAGATGCGTACAAACCGACCATCGGGTCTACACCCGCAATGATGGAAAACGCTATGGCTTCAGGAATGAGAGCAAGCGCTACGACGATACCCGAAAGGATATCCCCCCGTACATTAGAAAACCATTCGCTATTTAATTGTTTAACATTCAAAGATTCAACACCTCGTTCGTAATCATTTGCTTCTAACTCTCATAGAAGCCATCTGTTTTTAACATGTTTCACTTTAGCAGACCTGTATCAAAATGTCTATATGGTTTTTTTTCCGCGGCCGTTTACTCCCCGCAATCCCGTGGAAATGAACACGAAGAAATTAAGAATGTAATTTTGAAAAGAGTCCAATCTAATCATTAGAGGAGGTTTCAATATGGCGCAAGAGCTGGAAAAACGACCGGGGCATACAAGATGGTATATTTCTTCTTTATTAAGCAGCATGATCATTTTAAATTACTTTGACCGTGTTGCTATTTCAGTCGCGGCTCCTGCGATACAGGATTCCTTTCAATTGACGGCAACCCAATTAGGCATTGTCTTTTCCATCTATACCTATTCATACACGCTGATGCAGATTCCGGTCGGGAGTCTCTTGGACAAGTACGGCGTTGCCTGGGTAACAAGGGTCGGAATGACCGTATGGAGTTTTCTAACCATTATATTGGCTTTTTTACAGGGGAAATTGCTTCTTTATATTGTCAGATTTTTAATCGGGCTGACGAGTGCTTCAGCATTTCCTGCCGCTTCCAAAGCCACGGCCTTATGGTTTCCGCAAAATGAGCGCGGTCTTGCCAATTCCCTGTTCGACTCAGCGGCCAAGTTCGCAAATGTCATCGGTGCGCCTCTCGTTGCCTTTTTAGTCACGACATTTGACTGGCGAGCCGCTTTTTTAACGATTGGAATCATCAATGTACTATTTACCGTATTTTTCTGGATGTACTATGAACAACCCGATCGGCACAAACGAATCTCAAAAGAGGAGCTCCATTACATTCAAAAGCATAATGCCGTATCAGAGGAAGACATCTCGGAACGGACGCTCATTGCTTTAAAAGCAATGCTTGCAAACCGCAAAGCATGGGGGCTGATGATCGGATTCACGGGTTATGGCTATACATTCAACCTGCTCTTAACCTGGCTCCCGACTTTCTTTAAAGAAACATACGGAATGGATATTATGTCATCGGGGCTGTTTACTGCGGTTCCCTGGCTGATATCGACGATTTCCGGAATCGTTGTGGGCGGATGGCTCGTCGATTTTTTAATTCAAAAGGGGCATTCGAATACAAAAGTATACCAGACCATCATCGCAATCGGCATGAGCCTTGGATTTGCCTTTTTGGGAGCTGTCTTCACGCACAACATCACGATCGCGATCATCTGCATTTCCGTCGGCTTAGCCGGAATATCTGCGACTGCGCCCGTTGGCTGGTCGATATCAGCTGATATTGCACCGGCTGGTTCCATCTCTCTGCTTAGCTCAATGGTCAATTTGGCAAATAACTTATTCGGAGGGATTATCGCGGTTTCTTTAACGGGTTATCTGGTCGATGTGACCGGTTCATTTACGCTCAGCTTTCTAGTAGCCGGGTTTGTTTTACTGCTTGGACTCGTGTTCTACCTTGCAGTCCTCGGCGACATCAAACGGATACAGATTGACAAGCAGGAAACCTGAATGCTGCAGGAAACGACCCGGTTTTTGATGAATAAAAAAAGAACAAGACCGTATTGGGTCTTGTTCCTTTTATCGGCTTACTCGCCTGCTACGTATGGAAGTAAAGCCATTTGACGAGCGCGTTTGATTGCAACAGTCAATTTACGTTGGTATTTCGCGCTTGTTCCTGTTACACGGCGTGGTAAGATTTTACCGCGCTCAGAGATAAATTTTCTAAGAAGATCTACATCTTTGTAGTCGATGTGCGTAATGCCGTTAGAAGTGAAATAACACACTTTACGGCGTTTCGCACGACCGCCTCTGCGTCCTCCTGCCATCGTTATTTCCCTCCTTTCTATTCTGGTTTTGTTTTATTCGTCCGTCATCCATTAAAATGGCAAGTCGTCATCAGAGATGTCAATCGGCTTTCCATCGTTTGCGAATGGATCGTCATTGAAGCTGTTGCCTTGATTGCGATTCTGATTGTTTTGACTGCCGCCGAATGGAGCCGGTTCATTCTGTCCGCCGCCAAAGTGTTGGCCTCCCTGGCCTCCGCTGTAACCGCCTGAACCAGAACCGCCGCCTTTAGGCTCCAGAAATTGAACACTTTCAGCTTGAACTTCCGTAACGTATACACGCTGTCCTTGCTGATTTTCATAGCTGCGCGTTTGCAAACGTCCATCTACACCCGCAAGACTTCCCTTTTTAAGGAAATTCGCAACGTTTTCGGCTTGTCTTCTCCAGACAACACAGTTGATGAAATCAGCTTCACGTTCACCCTGCTGATTCGTAAACGTACGATTGACAGCAAGCGTAAAGGTGGCAACAGCTGCACCGCTTGGAGTATAACGAAGCTCTGGGTCCTTTGTCAGTCTGCCGACTAAAACAACTCGGTTAAGCATATTGAGAGACCATCCTTTTGCTTTAGAATATATAATTCAATTCTGTTTATTCTTCTTCTTTAACCACGATGTGGCGAATGATGTCATCACTGATTTTAGCTAAACGGTCAAATTCTTGAACTGCTTCAGCTCCAGCTTGAACGTTTAAGATTTGGTAGAATCCGTCGCGGAAATCGTTGATTTCGTACGCAAGACGGCGTTTTCCCCAATCTTTTGTTTCAGTGACCTCCGCACCGTTAGTTGTTAAAATGTTGTTAAAACGCTCAACAACAGCCTTTTTAGACTCTTCATCAACGTCTGGGCGGATGATGTACATGATTTCGTACTTTCTCATTTGTATTTGCACCTCCTTTTGGACTAAGCGGCCCATTATATTGGGCAAGGAGCAATAATCCTATTACTCACAATTTTATATTATATCAAAGCTCTTGTCCTATTTCAACCGCGTTATACATTAAAACGGAAATGAATGACATCGCCGTCTTTCACAATGTATTCTTTCCCTTCAAGGCGGACTTTTCCGGCCTCTTTTGCTGAGGCCATGCTTTTCGCCTCCAGCAGATCGTCGTAAGCGACCGTTTCCGCACGGATAAATCCGCGTTCAAAGTCTGTATGGATGATGCCCGCACATTCAGGGGCTTTCATTCCTTTTTTAAATGTCCAGGCTCTGACTTCCTGTTCTCCCGCTGTAAAATAAGTGGCTAGTCCAAGGAGGGAGTAAGACGCTTTAATCAGCTGATCCAGACCGGATTCTTCGATGCCGAGTTCTTCAAGGAACATCGCCTTCTCTTCGCCTTCAAGCTCTGCGATTTCGGACTCAATTTTGGCGCAGACGACGATGACTTCCGCGTTTTCAGCAGCAGCAAATTCCCGGACCTTCTGGACGTACTCGTTTCCTGAAGGATCAGCCACTTCATCCTCGCTGACATTCGCTACATATAAGACAGGTTTTGTCGTCAGCAGATGAAGCTGCTTCAACACCTTTTGCTGCTCTTCCGAGAACTCGACAGAACGGGCCGGCTTTTCCTGTTCAAATGCCTCTTTTAACTTTGTCAAAATCTCAAATTCAAACACGGCTTCTTTGTCTTTTTGCTTGGCCATCTTTCCGACCCGGCCGATCCGCTTCTCAACGGTTTCAAGGTCAGCCAGTATCAGCTCAAGGTTGATCGTCTCGATATCCGAAATCGGGTCTACTTTCCCGGACACGTGCGTGATATTGTCGTCGGCAAAACAGCGGACAACATGGCAGATTGCGTCCACTTGGCGGATGTGGGACAGGAACTTGTTTCCGAGCCCTTCTCCTTTTGATGCTCCTTTTACAATGCCGGCGATATCGGTGAATTCAAATGCGGTAGGGACCGTCTTCTTCGGATTGACGAGTTCTGTCAGCTTTTGCAGACGCTCATCAGGAACCTCTACGATTCCGACGTTTGGATCAATCGTACAAAACGGGTAGTTGGCCGATTCTGCCCCGGCCTGAGTAATTGCATTAAATAAAGTTGATTTCCCAACGTTAGGCAAACCAACAATCCCAGCTGTTAAAGCCATTGTTTCATCTCCTCTATAATGAACATCCATGTGTAGTCGTAAATGTTAAACCTGCAACAATTATAAGGATGATTACAGTAAAAGACAAGCTGACAAAACTTGCTTTTCACTCATACAAACTAGGTGAAAATTCATTTTTCGTTGAGATCGAAAAAAAAAGCATGAGGGGGGTCCGCTAAGATTAAGATTCGGACTCCTCATGCTTAACTAATATCTTTTTCAGCTTTCTTTGAAACTCTTTACGCGGGATCATGACACTGTGTGAACAGCCTTCGCACTTAATCCGGATATCCATTCCCATCCGAATGATCTTCCAGCGGTTCGTCCCGCAAGGATGCGGCTTTTTCATTTCGACCACGTCATTCAGGCCAAATTCTTTATCGGCCAACATCTTTCACCTCTTTGCTTCCTTGTTGTGATCTTATTGTACAAAAAACCACAGCGAAAGAGCAATTCTTCATAACCATAAATATATTTATTTCCATTTACTTAAAATTGGATAAAGTAAAATATTTACCAATAAATACAAATTTAATAACCCGTAAATTGGATATAAAAAAGCGATTAAATTTGAAAAGCCGATTGATGTAAAAGGCACCATGATCGACAGGAGCAGGAGGACGATTACCCATCTCGGCCAGTTCACAAGTGACAGAAAGCGGCTGGACAGCCCGAGAATGCTTGAGATCGTCGTTGTGTAGATCGCGACGCAAAGAACAGCCGTCATAAAAATAAAAATCGGAAAAGGCGCGCCCTCCAAAACCGCGAATAAAGGAATTTCATAATGGGCCAGTTCACCGGCAAGCTCTACAAGGGTCTCATTGTACATGTATGAAATAGCGCCAAACACCAGGCCGCTTAATATGCTGGCAATCTTCGCTTCTCCGACTCCCTTCATCTCTTTGCCGACCGCAGACAATACAGCGACAACAGATAATATGTTCAGCGAAGTGAATGCGATCCCGGCAGGCCAGTTGTATTGATGAGTCAAATTGAGCAGCCACGGCTGATGATGAGCGGTTTGAAAAGAAATCAGCGCATACAACAGCCCAGCCACCAAAATCGGGATTAAGTAGCTGTTAACGGACAATATGCCATTAAGCCCCCAGAAAAACAACAACCCTGTGCATAAACAAAATAAGATGACGCCCGTCCAAAACGGGATATGGAAGATTTGCAGCGTTACCCCGCCTCCTGCAATCATCACAATCGTCGTCGTAAACAAATACAGGATAATCAACACATCGTATACTTTAGCCAGCAGCGGACCGATTAATGTTTCGAGCACAGGCAGAAAATGCTCTGATTTTTGTTCGTAGCTGATCTTCATCACAATATAGGTTGACAGGCTGAACATGATCGTAAACAACAGGATAGCCAGTCCGCTTTCATCACCAAAAAACTGCCATATTTCCTGGCCGGACGCATATCCCGCACCTATTAAGCTTCCTAAAATAAGAAGCATCCACTTCATCCCGGCTCTCCACACGATTTGCTCACCCCAGCAATATAGTTTTTAAGCTTGTTTCTCCGCTCATGACACTATATTGCCGGTCCTCTATAAAAATTCATGAAACTCCTTTCGACTTTTCTCATTCAAATGAATAAATTATATCAATATAATAAAGTAAATTATCATATCTTCTTTTAGTAAAGTATTTTTTTCGGCTGACCAAATCGTTTCATCCAAAGCATAAAAAAAGAGACAGCTGGATATACTGTAAACAACCATTCATACTCGAAAAATACACCAAGGCACTGCTGTTACCATGATGACAAGGATGTGAAGCCTATGAATCGAAAAGGCGGAATTTTTTCTCAAGAACCAATAAATGAATATATTTCTCATTCGGATCCGCTAGCTGTGAAACAAATAGAGAAAGTTCTTTCCGTCTATTTAAAGGAAGCCGAAGACCGGCCCATCGTGATCGTTTGCATCGGTACAGACCGCTCCACCGGAGATTCGCTCGGTCCCCTCGTAGGAATGAAACTCTCCGCAAAACAGCTGTCACGTTTTCATGTCTATGGAACACTTGCCGACCCGGTTCACGCCGTAAACTTAAATGAAAAGATTGATCATATTCATCAGCAGCATCAAAATCCATTTATAATCGCGATCGATGCCTGTCTTGGACGAACCAAAAGCGTGGGATCTTTTCAAATCGGCAAAGGACCTTTGAAGCCGGGAGCAGGCGTTCAGAAAAGCTTGCCTGAAGTCGGCCACGTGCATATTAACGGAATTGTCAATGTCAGCGGCTTTATGGAGTATTTTGTCCTGCAAAATACAAGGCTCAACCTTGTCATGAGCATGGCAAATGTGCTTGCTGACGGGTTGTCGCATCTGGAGAAAGCCGGGTGGCAGCGACGCCATGTGTCACCAATTCAAAAAATGACCGGAAGGATGTCATAAAAAAACCATCTGTACATGATCAGATGGTTTTTAAGCTTATGCGTCTTCTTGGGCCAACAATTCGAGAATACGCTCCAAGTCTTCATTTGAGTAAAATTCGATTTCGATTCTGCCTTTTTTCTTTTGCTTTTTAATGGTCACCGGTGTTCCAAAATAGTTTCGCAAGTACGACTCTCGTTCTTTGATTACTGCATCTTTTACTTGTTTCGGCTTCTTTGTTTCACGTGGAACATCAGCATTCAACTGTTGAATTAACTTTTCAAGCTGGCGAACGTTCAGCTGTTCGGACACGACCTTTTGAACAAGCGGCTCAAGCTTTTTCTTGTTTTTCAATCCAAGCAATGTTCGGCCATGGCCCATCGATAACGTGCCGTTGTCGATTAACTTTTGAACGTCTTCAGGTAGTGTCAGCAGCCGTAAGTGGTTGGCGATGTGAGGCCTGCTTTTTCCAAGCCTTTTTGCCAGCTGTTCCTGGGTCATATCGAGATGTTTGAGCAAAGATTCATAGGCTTTTGCTTCTTCAAGCGGAGACAGGTCTTCTCGTTGAAGATTTTCCAATAGGGCAATCTCCATCATCAGGGATTCCGACAGCTCGCGCACAATCGCAGGAATGGTTTCCAATCCGGCTTTTTCAGCAGCCCGGTAGCGGCGTTCTCCGGCTACAATATCATAGCCTTTAATTGACTTTCTGACGATGATGGGCTGCAAAACACCGTGTTGCAAAATGGACTCCTTCAAATCTTTTAACGATTGGTCATCAAACGTTTTTCTTGGCTGATAAGGGTTGGGCCGCAAGTCTTGCAGCTTAATTTCCTCAACCGTTTCTTCGGATAAATCAACATTTGAAAACAATGCATTAATCCCTTTTCCGAGACCTTTAGGCATTCGCAGCCACTTCCTTTGCTAATTCTAAATAGACTTCCGCTCCTCTGGAACGCGGATCATATAAAATGATCGGCTTTCCATGGCTCGGCGCTTCACTGAGCCGGACATTCCGTGGGATAACGGTTTGGTATACTTTATCGCGGAAGTACTTTTTCACTTCTTCGATGACCTGTATGCCTAAATTCGTTCTTGCATCAAGCATTGTCAGCAATACACCGTCTATCATCAGATCCGTATTTAAATGTTTTTGTACGAGCCGGACAGAGTTGAGCAGCTGGCTCAGCCCTTCCAGCGCATAATATTCGCACTGGACCGGAATCACGACGGAATCGGACGCCGTAAGCGCATTGATTGTAAGCAGCCCTAATGACGGCGGGCAGTCAATAATCATGAAATCATAGTTTTGTTTAACAGATTCCAAAGCCCTTTTCAGCCGGACTTCACGGGAAATGGTCGGAACGAGTTCAATTTCCGCCCCCGCAAGCTGAATCGTTGCAGGAATGACATCCAAGTTTTCTACGGATGTTGTTTTGATGACATCTTTTACATCTGCATCATCTACTAATATATCGTACACACATTGATCAACATCAGCCTTTTCAACGCCGATACCGCTTGTTGCGTTTCCTTGCGGGTCTATGTCGACTAACAAAACCCTTTTCCCGATGTAAGCTAAACAAGCTCCCAGGTTAACAGAGGTTGTCGTTTTACCAACGCCACCTTTTTGGTTTGTGATCGCAATAATTTTCCCCACAATGTCACCTACTTTCACATTGAACAAGTTTCTCTCATTTCTCTATTTTAACAAAAAAAGAATCGGCCGTTTGCTTTTTTTGAATTTTTGTTTTTTCAAAGAGATCCGTTTTTTCTATTTTTCGACATAAAGAAACCATTTTTTTATCTCAGAAAAAAGAGAAGAGATATTCAAGTGAAATGAAAGATAGTTTTATTATTATATTAATATAAAAAAATCCCCCTGTCTTAGGGGGATTTCAATCAATCTGCTGCGGGCATTTTCCGGGTAGCGATGGCAATTCTGTTCCAGGCATTTATTGTGATGGCTGCCATGATCAGTTCGGCTGTTTCAGCTTCTGTAAAATGGGTCCTGACTTCGTTGTATACTTCATCCGGCAGCCCGTGCTCGCCGATTCGCGTAACGGCTTCAGTCAGCGCCAATACCGCCCGCTCTTTTTCCGTGAAAAAAGGCGCTTCCCGCCATGCATTGAGCGCATATATCCGCTGTTCCGTCTCACCGTTCTGCCTTGCATCTTTCGTATGCATATTTAAGCAGAAAGCACATCCATTCAGCTGTGAAGCCCGGATTTTGATCAGTTCCTTTAAAATGGGATCAATGTTTGAGGAAGCCTGCGCTTTTTCAAGCTCCAGCATTCCTCTGTAGCCCTTAGGGTTTACTTTTTCCATTAGAAATCTCGTTTCCATGTCTATTCCTCCTTTAAGTGTTTCACTTATATAACAAGTGAGGAACGACGTTTGTGACAGAAAACGTTATATTTTAATGTTCTTCAGTTTATCGGGGTTTGACACGATAAACACATTTTTGACGGAATCGCCTTCCGGGTTCCAAGCAAAGCAAACAGCGTAAGCCGGACGGTTGTTTTTCATGATCAAAACGCCCTTTTGGCCATTGATATCGACAGGCATAAAGCGACCGGAAAAGCTTCCCTTTGAAACAACTCCCGTAAAAAAAGCATAAATGCGGCTCTTTCCATAGATCGGTCTCAACGCGCTGCGTACTTTTCCGCCGCCATCTGTATACAATACGGCATCTTCAATCAATGTTTTGGAAAACTCCTCAAAGTCACCGGTTTTCGCTGATTCGATAAAAAGCCGGGCCAGTTGCTGTTCTTCGACCGGCTGTGATAATACCGAAATATCCCCATTTAGCTTCTGTTTCAGCCGGCTGTGGATTTTACGGCAGTTCGCTTCAGACTTCCCGATTATGGACGATATTTCCTTATAGTGATATCCAAATACTTCTCTAAACAACAAAATGGCTCTTTCCACAGGATTTAATCGGCTCATAACTACCAGAAAAGCGTAGGAAACCTTTTCTTTTTCTTCAACGTATTCCGCCGGACTTTGAGCTGAAAGTGCCACCTGTGGTTCCGGAAGCCATTCCCCGATATATACCTCTCGCTTCTTGCGGGCAGACTGCAGTTCATTTATGCAGCGGTTTGTGATAGATTTCGTCAAATATGCTTGAACATGGTCAATTTGACTGATATCTTTTTCCTGAAGGTCTGCGAACAATTCCTGGACGATGTCCTCTGCATCTTGCAAAGAACCGAGCATACGGTAAGCAATTGAAAAAAGCAATGAATGATATTGTCGATAATATTCCATAGATGCTCCCCCATAGATATTTTGCCTAAAAAAATAAAAGCTCTATAGGGAGCTTTTATTTCGGTATCTTGATCGTAAACTGAATATATTCTTCAAATTCCTCTTCTTCCGTATTCAGTTTGACGCCGCTGTCTTCCACCATTGATAAGGACTGGCGAATCGTATTCATCGCGATTCTTGCGTCTCTGCTGTACGCTTTTCTCTTTGGTTTCGGCTTGCGTTTATCCTGCTCAAGCATTTTGACGACACGGTCTTCGGTTTGCTTTACATTTAAATTCTTTTCAATGACTTCATGTAACAGCTTGACCTGAAGGTCGGGCTGTTTCAACGGTATGAGCGCTCTTGCGTGGCGCTCTGAAATTTCTTTTTTCAAGATCGCTTCCTGCACCTCTTCCGGAAGCTTCAACAGTCTGAGCTTATTGGCGATTGTTGACTGGCCCTTTCCAAGCCTTTGTGCAAGGGCTTCCTGCGTCAAATCGTGAAGCTCTAAAAGCCTTGCATAAGCATGCGCTTCTTCAATCGAAGATAATTCTTCCCTCTGAAGGTTTTCGATAAGAGCGACGGAAGCGGTCTCCGTATCTGAAAAATCCTTAATAATAGCGGGAACCTTCTCCCAATCGAGCGTTTGAACCGCCCGCCAGCGCCGCTCTCCGGCTATGAGTTCATATTGGCCTTCCCGCTCTGTTTTTCTGACGACAATCGGCTGGATAATGCCGTGTGTATGAATGGTTGCAGCTAATTCTTTAATTTTTTCTTCTGAGAAAATGGTGCGCGGTTGAAAACGGTTAGGAATTATATCGCCTACTGGAATCTCTTGAATTTCTTCTTTATTCGTATCATGTTCAGCAATCTCTGCTTCTTCTTCCTTGTCGCCAAGTCCGAAGAGACGAGAGAATGAATGCTTCATGTACCTACACCACCTTTAAACACTGCCATTTTTATAATTCTATTTTCTCATGAATTTTCCTTCTGTGACATCACGAAATTTGAAGAAAACGAATAATTTAACCTTCTATAGGAGATTTATTAGGTGTTCCAGGCTTTCTTGGAAATTTCTTCGGTGTCTGCGATTGTTTTTTGATGACAATGATGTTTCTGTCGCTTTCTTCAATTGGCAGCTGAAAAGAATGTACGGTTTCAATTTTGCCTCCAAGCATTTTGATGGCTTTTTTGCCCGTTTCAATTTCTTCATCAGCCGAGGCTGCTTTTAATGCTACGAATAAACCGTCTTTTTTCACAAGCGGAAGGCAGAGCTCGCTGAGAACCGAAAGGCGGGCGACAGCGCGTGCCGTCACGACGTCATAGCTTTCCCTGTGGTCTTTCGATCTTCCGAATGTTTCCGCGCGATCATGGTAAAAAGCTGTGTTTTCCAGCTTCAAAGCATCTGACAGCTGATTCAAAAAGTGAATCCGTTTGTTCAGCGAGTCAACGATTGTGACGTGAAGGTGAGGAAAACAGATTTTTATCGGAAGGCTTGGAAATCCGGCGCCCGCTCCAACATCACAGAGACTGTTCATCTTTTTGAAATCAACATAAAAAGAAGCGGCAATGGAGTCGTAAAAATGTTTTAAATACACTTCTTTTTTCTCGGTAATCGAGGTTAAATTCATTTTTTCGTTCCATTCAACAAGCCATTCGTAATAGGTCTCAAATTGCTCCAGCTGGAAGGAAGAGAGGGAGATGCCTTTCTCCTCCAAACCGGCTGTAAATTGCTCAATGTTCATGCCGTCACCCTTTCTATTCCGCAACCTTGGCAATCCGTCCCTGCTCTAAGTAAACGAGTAGAATGGAAATATCAGCAGGATTGACGCCGGAAATCCGTGAGGCCTGTGCGACCGACAGCGGTCTGACCTCTTTCAATTTTTGGCGCGCTTCCGTTGCAATGCCTTTGATCGCGTCATAGTCGATTCTGTCAGGAATCTTTTTGTTTTCCATTTTCTTTAGTTTTTCGACCTGCTGCAAGGACTTTTCAATATATCCTTCATATTTAATTTGAATTTCAACTTGTTCAGCAACGTCGCCGGCGACTTTTTGTTCAGGCGGCGCAAGAGCAGTAACGGTTTCATAATTCATTTCAGGCCGCTTCATCAGGTCGGTCGCGCGTATGCCGTCTTTGAGCTCACTGCCGCCCAATGAACGGATATATTCCTGATTTTCCTTTGTCGGTTTGATAATAACAGAATGAAGGCGTTTTTTCTCTGCTTCAATGGCCGCTTTTTTCTCTTGGAACTTTTGATATCGTTCTTCAGAAATCAAACCGATCTGATAGCCGATCTCGGTCAGGCGCAAGTCTGCATTGTCGTGACGCAGAAGGAGCCTGTACTCCGCACGTGAAGTCAGCAGGCGGTACGGTTCGTTTGTTCCTTTCGTTACAAGGTCGTCGATCAATACGCCGATATAAGCGTCAGAACGGCTGAGAATGACCTCTTCTTTGCCAAGCGCTTTCCGGCCCGCATTGATGCCGGCCATAATTCCCTGTCCGGCCGCTTCTTCATAGCCTGATGTTCCGTTAATCTGTCCGGCTGTGAAGAGTCCCGGAATTTTTTTCGTTTCCAGTGTCGGCCACAGCTGTGTCGGTACGATCGCATCATATTCAATCGCGTATCCTGCCCGCATCATTTGCACATTTTCAAGACCGGGAATAGTTGAAAGCATTTTTCGCTGCACATCTTCAGGAAGGCTTGTCGACAATCCCTGGACATAGACTTCCTGGGTGTTGCGCCCTTCAGGTTCAAGAAAGATCTGGTGTCTCGGTTTGTCGTTAAAGCGGACAACCTTGTCTTCAATTGAAGGACAATATCTTGGCCCCGTTCCTTTAATCATACCGGAATACATCGGTGAGCGATGCAGATTGTTGTCAATGATTTCATGCGTTTCCGGGCTTGTATATGTGAGCCAGCACGGAAGCTGATCTGTAATATATTCCACTGTCTCATACGAAAAGGCCCGCGGCACTTCATCGCCGGGCTGAATTTCCGTTTTGCTGTAGTCAATTGAGTGGCTGTTGACCCGCGGCGGCGTCCCTGTTTTAAAACGGACGAGATCAAAGCCGAGCTCATCAAGATGCTCAGACAGCTTGATGGACGGCTGCTGATTGTTCGGCCCGCTGGAGTATGATAGATCGCCAAGAATAATTTTTCCTCTCAAAAATGTCCCCGTCGTCAGAACCACAGTCTTAGAACGGTACTCCGCCCCTGTTTGGGTTACAACGCCCCGGCATTCCCCGTCTTCAATAAGAAGGCGTTCGACCATTCCTTGCAGCATGGTCAAATTCGGTTCATTCTCAAGTGTCTTTTTCATCTCGTGCTGATATTGGAATTTGTCAGCCTGAGCCCGCAGCGCCCGGACGGCAGGTCCTTTTCCAGTATTTAAAAGCCTCATTTGGATATGAGTTTTATCGATATTTTTAGCCATTTCCCCGCCGAGCGCATCGATTTCGCGGACGACGATTCCTTTTGCAGGTCCGCCGACAGACGGGTTACATGGCATGAAAGCAACCATATCAAGGTTAATCGTTAAGACAAGCGTTTTTGCGCCTTGTCTGGCTGACGCCAGCGCCGCTTCAACACCGGCGTGTCCGGCGCCGACGACAACGACGTCATATTGGCCTGCTTCATAGCCCATATGCTTTGTTCCTCCTTTATTTTCCTAAGCAAAATTGAGAGAAGAGCTGGTCGATCAGGCTTTCGTGTACAGCATCGCCAATGATCTCTCCGAGAACTTCCCAGCATCTTGTTAAATCAATTTGAACCATATCGATCGGGACATCGTTTTCGATGCCCTCCAATGCGTCAGTAATGGCGCGCTTCGCCTCATGCAGCAGTGAGATGTGCCTTGTATTGCTGACATATGTCAAGTCGCCGCTCTCGATCGTTCCTGTGAAAAATAGCGATTGAATGGCTTCCTCCAGCTCATCAATCCCTTCCTCTTTCAATAAGGATGTCGTGACGACAGGCTGGTTCCCCGCCAATTCCCGAACGCGATCAAGATCAAGTCTTTGCTCAAGATCGGTCTTATTGACGATGACGATGATGTCCATGCCCTTCGTTGCTTCAAAGAGCTTGATGTCTTCTTCCGAAAGGGTCTCACTGTAATTGAGGACAAGCAAAATCAAGTCAGCTTCTTTTAATACCTGTCTTGAACGTTCAACGCCGATTCGCTCGACGATGTCTTCGGTCTCGCGGATCCCGGCTGTATCGACAAGACGCAGCGGCACGCCTCTGACATTCACATATTCTTCAATGACATCCCGCGTCGTACCCGGAATGTCCGTTACAATCGCTTTTGTCTCATGGACGAGACTGTTTAAAAGCGAGGACTTGCCGACATTTGGCCGCCCGATGATAACCGTCGAGATGCCTTCTCTTAATATTTTACCCTGCTCTGAAGTCGTCAGCAGCGCCTCGATTTCCTTTTTGACCTTTGTCGCCTTTTCAATCAGCATCTTATGGGTCATTTCTTCGACATCATCGTATTCCGGATAGTCTATATTCACTTCAACATGGGCCAACGTTTCAAGAATCTCGGCTCTCAACCGTTTGATCAGTGAAGACAGCCTTCCTTCCATCTGATTCATGGCCACATTCATAGCGCGGTCTGTTTTGGCCCTGATGAGATCCATGACAGCTTCAGCCTGGGAAAGATCGATTCTTCCGTTCAAAAAGGCTCTTTTCGTAAATTCCCCCGGTTCCGCAAGGCGCGCTCCCTCTCTCAAAACGAGCTGAAGCACCTGGTTGACGGTTACAATTCCGCCGTGGCAGTTGATTTCTACAATATCTTCCCGCGTAAAAGTTTTCGGCGCTTTCAGTACCGAAACCATGACTTCTTCCACGACTTTTTCCGTTTCAGGATCAACGATATGACCGTAGTTAATCGTATGTGAATCGACGGAACTCAGCCTTTTCCCGCGAGGTCCTTTATATACTTTATCGGCGATCGCAAGAGCCTCAGGGCCGCTCATCCGGACGATCGCAATCGCCCCTTCTCCCATCGGCGTTGAAATCGCAGCGATGGTATCCATGGCTTTCACCTCTCTTTTTCATTCCTCTATCTATTATCCCCATTTGTCCGGGTCATCTTCCAAACATCGTATATGGATGAAAAACTTTTATTGTAATCAAAATTTAAAGATATCATAGTTTCAATTGAAGTGGAAGTGACTTGAACCGTTATCCACAACCGTTCTAAGCCATCATTACTTACTTTAACTTATCCACATGTGAATAACAATTAAATTTCATTTTCATCAACAGCTTACACCGAAAAAACTAAAGCTTAAACCGATTTGGTCTGCATTTATCGATTTTGCAACGGCAAAAAACCGAAGCCCCAATTTTGGGAACTTCGGTTTTCATGTTATTTTTTATATGAGATGACAAGGTGCCGGTTATGGTCTTCTCCGGTAGAATAGGTTTCGATATGCTGCGAGTAGCCCGCAAGCGTATCATGGATGACTTTGCGCTCACTGGAAGGCATCGGCTCCAGATGAATGTCTTTTTTCTGCCTGGCCGCCTGGTCAGCAAGCTTCAATGCAAGCTGAGCGAGTGTTTCCTTCCGCTTTGCGCGGTATCCCTCGGCATCAACCACCGCTTGGATATATCTGTCTGAATGACGATTGAGCACGAGCTGCGTCAGCGTTTCAAGGGCATTTAAAGTTTGTCCTCTTTTTCCAATTAAAAGGGCTGTTTTATCGCCTTTTAACTGAAAAATCACTCGTTTTGACTCCTCTTCTGCCGTCACCTGGGCTTGTATTCCCATATTCGAAATCACATTTTCCAAATACTGTTTTGCTTCTTTAACCGGGTCTATTTTTTCTCGAATGTTCACGACTGCAGACCGATGACCGAAAATGCCGAATAATCCCTTTTTTCCTTCATCAACTACGTCGACTTCGACATCATCTGCATGAAGGCCCAGCTGTTCAAGCCCGGATTGCACTGCTTCATCGACGGTACGTCCAGTAGCAGTCAGTTCCTTCACTTTTTCTTACCTCCGGATTTTTTTCCTCCGGCTGCCGCTTCCTGCCTCTCTGCCTTTAAATCAGGCCCTTTGATAAAGAAGGTTTGAGCAATCATGAATAAGTTACCGACTACCCAGTACAGGGAAAGAGCCGCCGGGAAACTGACCGCAAATACAACGATCATGATCGGCATCAGCCAAAGCATCATCGCCATCTGCGGATTTTGTTGCGCTGTTCCCGCCATCATCAGCTTTTGCTGAATGAATGTGAACACACCGGCGAGAATCGGCAAAATGAAATACGGATCACGCTCCCCAAGGTCAAACCATAAAAAGCTGTGTTCTGCGATTTCCCGCGTTCTCATAATGGCATGATAGAATCCGATTAAAATCGGCATTTGAATTAAGATCGGGAAACATCCGGCAAGCGGGTTAACCCCGTGCTTCTGCATGAGAGCCATCGTTTCCTGTTGAAGCTTCTGCTGCGTTTTTTGATCTTTAGAACTGTATTTTTCGCGAAGTTTTTGCATTTCAGGCTGGAGAGCCTGCATCGCTTTCGAACTCTTCGTCTGCTTGATCATCAGCGGCAAAATTAAAAGTCTGATTAAGATCGTGACGATGATAATCGCGAGTCCGAAGTTTTCATTCGTTAAATTTGCTACATACGTGATCAGCTGTGACAGCGGGTATACGATATACGTGTTCCAAAACCCTTCGCTTTCTGCAGTGATCGGCTGGTTGATTTCCGTACATCCAGCTAACAGCACGATAACGCCGATCATACTGAACAATAATAAAATTCGCCTCTTCAACAATATTTCCTCCTAAATCTTCATTCTTCAACCGGTGTTATTCGGTTATGACCATTAAAAAGACATACTTTCTCGTATTTTATCATCTTTCTCCCCGAATGGGCGACGACATTTTTCAGGAGCTAAAGGAAGCGCTTAAAAATGAGGGCCATAACATCTTTTTAACCCGGACTATGATGGCTGATTCGGTTTTTTCCGGTAGACAAACGACTTTCTGAAAAGGTGCTGCAAACTTTTTTTCGTCTCTTCATATGACAATTCAGCTGCAGGCTTTCTTGCGATGATAATGTAGTCATTTTCTTGTTTTAATAGATCCCGCTCTTCCTGGATGACCTGGCGAATCAGCCGCTTTACCCGGTTGCGCACGACTGCGTTTCCGATTTTCTTGCTGACCGACAGTCCCACCCGAAACTCTTTCGCCTCAGGCTGGTGAAGCACATATAAAACATATTGCCGGTTTGCCATCGATTTGCCTTTTTTAAATACTTTTTGAAAATCTTCATTTTTCTTTAATCGATTTCGCTTTTTCATATCTTCTTTCACTCCGATAACAAGCTGGCAAATGGGCCTGGTCATTCCTCTATGTAAAAAAGACCACTGACATTATTCAGTGGCCTAAGCTGATAATACTTTTCTTCCTTTGCGGCGACGACGTGCTAATACAAGACGTCCATTTTTAGAACTCATACGGCTGCGAAAGCCATGAACTTTGCTGCGCTTACGGTTATTTGGTTGAAATGTTCTTTTCATGTATGACACCTCCCTCGAGGAATAGCTGTTAAAGACAGTCTAATTTATTATATTGGGATGAGCAGTTCATTGTCAACTTCGCTCACACATTTCTTTTTTGCACCATAATAGGATAACACATATCAATTTTCTTCGAAAGCCTAATTTCACTTTTCCTCAATTTTAGCTTAAAAGATTTTTTTGGAAGCGGGAAAATGGGATGAACGAAGCGAAAAAAAAAGCCAATGTGGATATCTTTCGCCTCGTTTTTTCTATCCACAGTCATTATCGACAACATTTTCACAAAACTAACCGTTGTGGACAATATTTCTTCAACAGTTTGTATAGTGTGTGGATAAGTTCCTCGCAACCATTGCAACCACTCGCTTATTCTGATATTATATTTGTGTTTTAACTCTTGATAACAAATTGGCTGCCAATCCATTATCCACAAACTGTGGATAAGTTGTGGAAAGTTTTTTCACAGGGTGTGCAGGAATTTGTCCACATCTTGTGAAGAATGTCGAAAAGACGTTTTTCTACTATATTATATGTTTTCAACATTTCATTAACGAATGGACTCATCCATTTGCTCTTTTTTTGTGTTCTATAACAGGTTGGACGAGCAAATATTGCTGGTAAAGGAGGGACGAACCGCCATTATGAAAAACATATCGGATCTTTGGAATCAAGCTTTGGGGCAGATCGAAAAAAAATTGAGCAAGCCCAGCTTTGAAACATGGATGAAATCGACAAAGGCCCATTCATTGCAGGGCGATACGCTGATCATCACCGCACCGAACGAGTTCGCCAGAGACTGGCTTGAATCAAGATACCTGCACCTGATCGCCGATACGATCTACGATCTGACAGGAGAAGAATTGAGCATTAAATTTGTCATTCCTCAGAATCAAAATGAAGAAGATTTTATGCCTAAGTCTCCAATCAAAAAAATGTCGAAAGAAGAACCGGCTGATTTTCCGCAAAACATGCTGAACCCCAAATATACATTCGATACGTTCGTTATCGGTTCAGGAAACCGATTCGCCCATGCGGCGTCTTTGGCAGTGGCCGAAGCCCCGGCGAAAGCTTACAATCCGCTGTTTATTTATGGGGGAGTCGGACTTGGAAAGACTCACTTAATGCATGCGATCGGGCACTATGTCATCGATCACAATCCATCTGCAAAAGTGGTTTATTTGTCATCTGAGAAATTTACAAATGAATTCATTAACTCGATCCGTGACAATAAAGCTGTCGATTTTCGCAACCGCTATCGAAATGTTGACGTTCTTTTGATAGATGATATTCAATTTTTAGCCGGAAAAGAACAGACGCAAGAGGAATTTTTCCATACGTTTAATACGCTGCATGAAGAAACAAAGCAGATCGTCATTTCCAGCGACCGGCCTCCAAAAGAGATCCCAACGCTTGAAGACCGTTTGCGCTCCCGTTTTGAATGGGGATTGATCACAGACATCACGCCTCCTGATCTAGAAACAAGAATTGCGATTTTAAGGAAGAAAGCAAAAGCAGAAGGACTTGATATCCCGAATGAAGTCATGCTTTATATTGCCAATCAGATCGACAGCAATATCAGGGAGCTGGAAGGGGCATTAATCAGGGTTGTCGCATATTCTTCCCTGATCAATAAAGACATCAACGCCGATTTGGCTGCTGAAGCTTTGAAAGATATCATTCCGTCTTCAAAGCCGAAAGTCATTACGATCAAAGACATCCAAAGAATCGTCGGCCAGCAGTTCAATATCAAGCTGGAGGATTTCAAGGCGAAGAAACGGACAAAATCGGTGGCTTTTCCGCGGCAAATCGCTATGTATCTATCAAGAGAAATGACAGATTCTTCTCTTCCAAAGATCGGCGAGGAGTTTGGCGGACGCGACCACACGACGGTCATCCATGCCCACGAAAAAATATCAAAACTGCTGAGCGATGATGAACAGCTCCAGCAGCATATTAAAGAAATTAAAGAGCAGCTGAGATAAATGGTGAGCGGGAAAGTGTGAATAACTTGAACATAGCCTTACACAGTCTGTCCACATGTGGATAGGCTGTGTTTCCGTTCGTTTTTATCACTTATCCACAAATCCACAGCCCCTACTAGTACTTCTGCTATTTTTATAAAACATAATAATTAATAGATTTCCGCAAGGAGGATGATTATGAAGTTTACAATTCAAAAAGACCGCCTAGTCGAAGGTGTCCAAGATGTGTTAAAAGCCGTTTCTTCAAGAACGACGATTCCGATCTTAACCGGTATTAAAATCGTGGCCTCTGATGAAGGTGTCTCTCTGACAGGCAGCGATTCCGATATTTCGATTGAATCGTTTATCCCAAAAGAAGACGGCGATTTAGAGATCGTGACAATTGAACAGCCCGGCAGCATTGTGCTTCAAGCGCGTTTTTTCAGTGAAATTGTCAAAAAGCTGCCGATGTCAACGGTGGAAATCGAGGTTCAAAATCAATACTTAACGATCATCCGCTCCGGCAAAGCAGAGTTTAACTTAAACGGTTTGGATGCAAGCGAATATCCGCTTTTGCCGCAAATTGAAGAGCATCACGCTTTTCAAATTCCGACCGATCTGCTGAAAAACCTGATCCGCCAAACCGTTTTTGCAGTGTCCACCTCAGAAACACGCCCAATCTTGACAGGTGTAAACTGGAATGTCGCGGACGGTGAATTAATATGCACTGCGACGGATAGTCACCGTCTGGCGCTAAGAAAAGCTAAGCTCGACATTAACGAAGACAATTCTTACAATGTCGTCATCCCAGGAAAAAGCTTAACCGAGCTGAGCAAGATCCTTGATGACCATCAGGAGCTAGTCGATATTGTGATTACCGAAACACAAGTGTTATTTAAAACAAAAAACGTGCTGTTTTTCTCCAGGCTGCTTGACGGAAACTATCCGGATACAAACCGCCTGATTCCTCAGGAAAGCAAAACGAACCTGATCGTCAATACAAAGGAATTTCTTCAGGCGATCGACAGGGCTTCGCTCTTGGCGAGAGAAGGACGAAACAACGTGGTGAAACTTTCCGCAGCCGCCAATGAGTCGATCGAAATTTCTTCAAACTCTCCGGAAATCGGAAAGGTTGTCGAAACGGTGAATGCCGAGCAGATTGAAGGGGAAGACTTAAAGATATCCTTTAGTCCGAAATATATGCTGGATGCCCTTAAAGTTCTTGAAGGAGAGGATATTCACGTGAGCTTCACGGGCGCTATGAGGCCTTTTCTGATCCGTACGCCGAATGACGATTCAATCGTCCAATTAATTCTTCCTGTCCGGACGTATTAATTTGTTGGAATAGAAAGTTGCCGGCTGGTCCGGCAGCTTCTCTTATTTTTCGGGAGAAAAGCGCTCTCGCCCTGCCTTGGTTGTTCATACCGCAAGTTTCCCCTTTCCTTCTTTCCCTGTTTTTTAGTACAATTAGATATTAGTGATATTGAAAGAGGTCGATATAATGACAAAGACGGTGGCTATTGATACAGAGATGATTACCCTCGGCCAGTTTTTGAAATTGGCGGATGTCATTCAGTCCGGAGGAATGGCAAAATGGTTTTTATCGGAATATGAAGTACTCGTCAATGACGAGCCGGATAACCGCCGCGGACGAAAACTGTATGTCGGAGATGTGGTGACGATTGAAGGATTCGGTTCATTTCAAGTCGTCGGCTAAAAGCAGGTGGTATTGATTGTATATCCAAAATCTTACATTATCATCTTACCGTAATTATGAGCGCCTTGACCTTCAATTTGAGAACAAAGTGAATGTGATTATCGGAGAGAACGCTCAAGGAAAAACGAATTTGATGGAAGCGATCTATGTGCTTGCGATGGCGAAATCCCATCGGACGTCAAATGATAAAGAACTCATACGATGGGATGAAGACTATGCTAAAATAGAAGGCAGGGTCATTAAAAAAAACGGTTCTGTTCCCATTCAGCTTGTGATTTCCAAAAAAGGAAAAAAAGGTAAAGTCAATCATATTGAACAGCAGAAGCTGAGCCAGTATGTCGGGGCTGTCAACACGATTATGTTCGCGCCGGAGGATTTAAATCTTGTAAAAGGAAGTCCTCAGGTCAGAAGAAGGTTTCTCGATATGGAAATCGGCCAAGTATCACCTGTCTATCTTCATGACCTTTCTCTTTACCAAAAAATCCTTTCACAACGGAATCATTTCCTGAAACAGCTTCAAACGAGAAAGCAAACCGACCAAACGATGCTTGACGTGCTGACGGAACAGCTTACGGAATTCGCGGCAAAGGTTGTGATGAAACGGCTTCAGTTTGTCGATCAGCTTGAAAAATGGGCTCAGCCCATTCATTCCGGAATTTCAAGAGGTCTGGAAGAGCTGACGTTAAAGTATCATACGTCTCTTCACGTATCAGATTCGCCCGATTTGTCGAAAATGATCAATAGTTATCAAGAAACGTTTTCTAAATTAAGAGATAAAGAAATAGAACGGGGGGTATCTCTGTCAGGTCCCCACAGGGATGATGTTCTCTTCTACGTCAATGGCCGTGATGTGCAGACTTACGGATCGCAGGGCCAGCAGCGAACGACTGCTTTGTCGCTTAAATTGGCTGAAATCGATTTGATTCAGGAAGAGATAGGAGAATATCCGATTCTGCTTTTGGATGATGTTTTATCAGAGCTGGACGACTATCGGCAGTCTCACTTGCTCCACACCATTCAAGGCCGTGTTCAAACATTCGTAACAACGACAAGCGTTGATGGAATTGATCATAAAACCTTAAACGAAGCGGAAATCTTTCGAGTTGAAAATGGCACGCTATCGGACTGAGAAAATGGGGTGAGGGATTGTATATCCACTTAGGTGACGATTTTGTCGTCTCAACGCGTGAAATTGTGGCTATTTTTGATTACAAGGCAAAGACGTCGCCGATTGTTGAAGAGTTTTTAAACAAGCAAAAACAGCAGATTGTCTCTTCTAACAGCACGCCGAAGTCAATTGTTGTCACATTACAATCGATTTATTTTTCTCCTTTAGCCTCAGGCACGTTGAAAAAACGGGCGCAATCCAAGCCGGAAATCGATTCATAAAAGAATCTTAACTATAAATTTATTATGTTTGAAGAAAAGTGTAGGTGAATGTGCGTGGCAATGGAACAGCAAAATAATTACGATGAAAATCAGATACAGGTTCTAGAGGGATTGGAAGCCGTGCGGAAAAGACCCGGAATGTACATCGGGTCGACAAGCGGCAAAGGTCTGCACCATTTAGTATGGGAAATTGTCGATAACAGCATCGATGAAGCATTGGCCGGTTACTGCACTGAAATCAATGTCGAAATTGAAAAAGACAACAGCATCACTGTAAAAGACAACGGACGGGGGATTCCGGTCGGTATTCATGAGAAGATGGGCCGTCCCGCTGTAGAAGTCATCATGACAGTCCTGCACGCCGGAGGAAAGTTTGACGGAAGCGGATATAAAGTTTCAGGCGGTTTGCACGGCGTCGGTGCATCTGTTGTTAACGCCCTTTCAACCGAGCTCGATGTAACGGTTTACAGAGATGGAAAAGTCCATTACCAGGAATTTGAACGGGGCGTTCCGAAAGCTGATTTGAAAGTCATCGGAGATACGGAAGTGACGGGAACGACCACTCACTTCAAGCCTGATCCGGAAATATTCACGGAAACGACGGAATACGACTATGATACGCTTGCCACTCGTGTCCGGGAGCTCGCTTTCTTGACAAAAGGCGTCAAAATCACGATTGAAGACAAGCGAGAAGGAAAAGAACGCAAGAATGAATACTGCTATGAAGGCGGTATTAAAAGCTATGTTGAACACTTGAACCGTTCACGGGAAGTGGTTCATGAAGAGCCAGTCTATATTGAAGGATCCAAAGACGGCATTACGGTCGAGGTGGCTCTTCAATACAACGACAGCTATACCAGCAACATTTATTCGTTTGCCAATAACATTCATACGTATGAAGGCGGAACGCATGAAGCCGGCTTTAAGACCGGTTTGACGAGAGTCATCAATGATTACGCGAGAAGGAACGGTGTCTTCAAAGAAAGCGATCCGAACTTAAGCGGGGAAGACGTCCGTGAAGGTTTGACAGCGATCATTTCAATCAAGCATCCGGATCCTCAATTTGAAGGGCAGACGAAAACAAAGCTTGGCAACTCAGAAGCGCGGACGATAACAGATGCGCTATTTTCAGAAGCGCTCGAAAAGTTTCTGCTTGAAAACCCGGATTCGGCGAAAAAAATCGTTGAAAAAGGGGTTATGGCCGCCAGAGCACGAATGGCTGCAAAGAAAGCACGCGAACTGACGCGCAGAAAAAGCGCCCTTGAAGTGTCGAATCTGCCGGGGAAACTGGCTGACTGTTCTTCTAAAGACCCGACGATTTCCGAACTTTACATCGTTGAGGGTGACTCTGCGGGCGGATCGGCAAAACAGGGCCGCGATCGTCATTTCCAAGCCATTTTGCCTTTGAGAGGGAAAATCTTGAACGTCGAAAAAGCACGCCTGGACAAAATTTTGTCCAACAATGAGGTTCGTTCTATGATCACCGCGCTTGGCACCGGGATCGGGGAAGATTTCAATCTTGAAAAAGCCCGCTACCACAAAGTCGTGATTATGACGGATGCCGACGTCGACGGTGCCCACATCCGAACGTTGCTGCTGACCTTTTTCTACCGCTACATGAGACAGATCATCGAACAAGGATATGTCTACATCGCTCAGCCGCCGCTTTACAAAATACAGCAGGGGAAACGCGTTGAGTATGCGTACAATGACCAGCAGCTCGAAGAAATTTTAAAAGAGCTTCCGCAAAATCCGAAGCCAGGCCTGCAGCGCTATAAAGGTTTGGGCGAGATGAACGCGACACAGCTTTGGGAAACGACGATGGATCCTGAAACGCGGACATTGCTTCAAGTAACGCTCAAAGATGCGATCGATGCGGATGAAACCTTTGAAATGCTGATGGGCGACAAGGTTGAGCCGCGCCGCAACTTTATCGAAGAGAATGCCCGATATGTAAAGAATTTGGATATTTAATGATTGTAAGACCTTATTTTCGCTTAATTGAAATAAGGTCTTTTCTAGAATGAGCCTTTGGCGCTCTAGTCATTTGATGTGTATAAAATCAAGATTATTGATATAATGGAGAATAGCCTAATTCGTTGAAGAGTATAAATTACAAATCTACTCCCACACAACTCATGTAGATTCTC
Source organism: Bacillus sp. BS3(2021) (assembly GCF_021043345.1). Taxonomy (NCBI): domain Bacteria; kingdom Bacillati; phylum Bacillota; class Bacilli; order Caryophanales; family Bacillaceae; genus Bacillus; species Bacillus sp. BS3(2021). The sequence continues at coordinate 2,810 of NZ_JAJNDM010000001.1, read as the reverse complement.
CAGGGAGGTTTTTTAATGAGTGAACAACATAAGCCCCAAGTTCAGGAAGTCAATATCAGTCAGGAAATGCGCACATCTTTTTTAGACTACGCAATGAGTGTTATTGTTTCCCGCGCTCTTCCGGACGTAAGAGACGGTCTGAAGCCGGTGCACAGAAGAATATTGTATGCGATGAACGACCTTGGGATGACAAGTGATAAGCCGTATAAAAAATCCGCGCGTATTGTCGGCGAAGTTATCGGTAAGTACCACCCGCATGGTGATTCTGCTGTTTACGAAGCCATGGTCAGAATGGCGCAGGATTTTAACTATCGGTACATGCTCGTTCAAGGCCACGGAAACTTCGGTTCTGTCGACGGCGACTCGGCTGCGGCCATGCGTTACACAGAAGCGAGAATGTCTAAAATATCAATGGAAATTCTGCGCGACATCAATAAAGACACAATCGATTACCAGGACAACTATGACGGATCGGAAAAAGAGCCGGTTGTCATGCCCGCGAGATTTCCAAACCTGCTTGTCAACGGAGCGGCCGGTATTGCTGTAGGTATGGCCACAAACATTCCGCCGCATCAGCTCGGTGAAGTCATTGACGGGGTCTTGGCGGTCAGCAAGAACCCTGAAATCACGCTTCCGGAATTGATGGAAATCATTCCTGGACCTGATTTCCCAACAGCAGGGCTGATCTTGGGGAGAAGCGGCATCCGGAAAGCCTATGAAACAGGCCGGGGATCCATTACGCTTCGAGCCAAAGCTCAAATCGAAGAAACATCTTCCGGTAAACCGGTAATCATAATTACGGAAATACCGTATCAGGTGAATAAAGCTAGGCTGATCGAAAAAATCGCCGATCTAGTGCGCGATAAGAAAATCGACGGCATTACGGATCTCCGCGATGAATCAGACCGAAACGGCATGCGCATCGTCATTGAACTGAGAAGGGACGCAAACGCTAATGTACTGTTAAATAACTTGTACAAGCAGACCGCTCTTCAAACATCATTCGGCATTAATCTTTTGGCGCTTGTTGACGGACAGCCGAAAGTATTGAGCTTGAAGCAGTGTCTGGAGCATTATCTTGACCATCAAAAAGTCGTGATCAGAAGGCGCACGGCATTCGAGCTTCGCAAAGCGGAAGCGCGGGCCCACATTCTTGAGGGCTTGAGAGTGGCGCTTGATCATCTTGATGAAGTTATTTCCCTAATTAGAAATTCGCAAACAGCTGAAATCGCAAAAAACGGATTGATTGAGAAGTTTTCTTTGACCGAAAAACAGGCCCAAGCGATTTTGGACATGCGTCTTCAGCGTTTAACAGGATTGGAACGCGAAAAAATCGAAGAGGAATATCAAGGTCTTGTTGAGTTGATTGCCGAGTTAAAAGCCATCTTAGCAGACGAAGAAAAGGTTCTTGAAATCATTCGGGAAGAGCTCACAGAAGTTAAAGAGCGCTTTAATGATGAGCGCCGTACAGAAATCGTGACATCAGGCCTTGAAACGATTGAGGACGAAGATCTCATCACGCGCGAGAATATCGTTGTGACTTTAACCCATAACGGATATATCAAACGTCTGCCTTCTTCCACTTACCGCAGCCAAAAACGGGGCGGGAAAGGCATTCAGGGCATGGGGACAAATGAAGACGACTTCGTTGAACACCTGATTTCAACATCCACCCATGACACCATTCTCTTCTTCTCAAATAAAGGGAAGGTGTACCGTTCGAAAGGATATGAGATCCCTGAATTCGGACGGACAGCAAAGGGAATACCGATTATTAACCTGCTTGAAGTGGAAAAAGGAGAATGGATCAACGCGATTATCCCGGTAAGCGAATTTGATGACGAGTCTTATTTGTTCTTCACGACAAGACACGGAATATCAAAACGCACGCCGCTTTCCCAATTCGCGAATATCCGCAATAACGGATTGATCGCCTTAAGCCTCCGCGATGAGGATGAATTGATGGCCGTCCGCCTGACAGACGGAAATAAACAAATTATTATCGGCACGAAAAACGGTCTGCTGATCCGTTTCCCTGAAACAGATGTAAGGCAAATGGGAAGAACAGCAGCCGGTGTTAAAGGCATCACTCTGACAGATGACGATGTTGTCGTCGGCATGGAGATTTTGGAAGAGGATTATCATGTGCTAATCGTAACTGAAAAAGGCTACGGAAAACTGACGCCGGCTTCAGAATACAGGGTTCAAAGCCGTGGAGGAAAAGGGCTGAAAACCTGCAAAATCACAGAAAATAACGGCTCTCTTGTGACAGTGAAAGCAACAACAGGAGAAGAAGATTTAATGATCATCACAGCCAGCGGCGTGATCATTCGGATGGATATTAAAGATATTTCCACAACCGGCCGCGTCACTCAGGGCGTGCGTCTCATCCGCTTAGGTGAACAAGAGCATGTCGCGACTGTCGCTTTAGTTGAAAAAGATGAAGAGAACGATACAGAAGAACAGGAAGCAGACGAATCATAAAAACATGCAGCCAAATGGCTGCATGTTTTTCTATTCAATCTTTCAAATAAGATCTTTTCATCAGAAAGATCATGTGCTATAATTTCTTTTGGTCGCTTATAAAAGCAACAACAAAAACTTTTCCGAAAAAAAGTATTGACCGCTTGTCTCATAAATGTTATATTTAAGTGGTCGCTTTGAGAGCGGCAACGAAGTTCTTTGAAAACTAAACAAGACAAACGCACCTGTTAATTCATTAAATAAATCGCACATGCGAATGTGCGTAGTCATTATCAAACTTCATGGAGAGTTTGATCCTGGCTCAGGACGAACGCTGGCGGCGTGCC